>NZ_RYFG02000009.1:0-251 GCF_003994235.2 Candidatus Methylobacter oryzae | reverse complement strand
CGCCGCTACGCGGATCAAGCGAATAACTGCCGGAAGGAAAAATATACTGCCAGCCCCATTCCGTTGCCGCATTCGGGTATTTTTGCGCCAGAGCATCGGGTAGGAACACATTGGCCTTGCCGACGCGATTGTCATCGTCAAATAATAGCCGCCGCTGTACCAAATGCGCCTGTAACCCGGTCACCACCGAAGACGGCAACATCGTTACCCTATCTTTTCCGCCCTTGCCGTCGCGTATCAGAATCTCGTTA
>NZ_RYFG02000008.1:54221-54605 GCF_003994235.2 Candidatus Methylobacter oryzae | reverse complement strand
TCCGCAATGCATCGTGGTGAATCAGCAGTTGATTCATCGCGGCCTCGACAATATCCGGGGTCAGGCCGGCCCTGGCTTCAAGCAGCAAGGCTTGGTTCCAGTGATGGGGGTTGTGCAGGTTTTGTTCAAAAAACCAGTGTTGAATCGGCGTTAGCGGCACGTCGCCGGATATCGGCCCTTGTTCGGCGGACAACTGCTGTATCTGTTCGGCGGCTAGCGCCAGCGCAATTAGCGTTTGATTCCGGNCGTCCTACGCGCTTGACGCCCAGCAAGTCCCGCCAAATATCGGCCAGAATCCGTTCAACCGGTGTCTGGGCTTCCTGATAGTCCCGTGCCGGCATCGCGCTCATATCCGGTTGCGGCAAGCGCTTGCGATCGAGTTTA
>NZ_RYFG02000008.1:0-54176 GCF_003994235.2 Candidatus Methylobacter oryzae | reverse complement strand
CAATCCGGCCTCGATTTCGCCCAACTCGATACGGAAGCCGCGGATTTTCACTTGGTGGTCGATACGGCCTAAAAACTCGATGTTGCCGTCCGCGCGGTAGCGGACCAAATCGCCGGTTTTATACAGCCTGCCGCCGCCGTTTTGAAACGGGTCGGGGACGAACTTTTCCGCGGTTAGCTCGGGACGCCGCCAATAGCCGCGTACGATGCCTTCGCCGCCGATATGGAGTTCGCCTTGCACACCGATAGGCACGGGGTTGCCGCTTTGATCCAGAATGTAAAGCCGAACGTTGTCGATGGGCCTGCCTATCGGTAACGGCCGCTCCAAATCGTCCGGAGTTGCCCGGTAAACGCTGCTCCAGACCGTGCCTTCGGTTGGGCCGTATTCGTTGTATAAGGCCACCTCCGGCAATAGCGCGTAGTGTCGTTTGACGACTTCGGTGGGACAGGTTTCGCCGGCGACAATGGCCGTTTTCAGGGTTTGCAACTGCGTTCCCAGTTGATTTAACAATAAACCGTAAAAGGACGGCAGCGCCAACAAATGCGTAACCCGGTGACGTTCGATCAAGGTCCCCAGCACGGCCGGGTCCTTGACCTGGTCGTCTTCCGGCAAGCACAGACAGCCGCCCTGCCCCAGTGTCCAGAACAATCCTGCCACGGAACTGTCGAATGCGAACGACGACAGCAATAGATAACAGCCGACAGGCTCTCGATAATAGGAGCTCCTGGCCCAGGTCGAATGCATTAGGTTGCCGTGACCGACGACTACGCCTTTAGGCTGTCCGGTCGAACCCGAGGTATAAATGACATAGGCCGCATGATCGGCATGCAGCGGTATTTCCGGGTTGTCGCTGCTGTAGTCTGCATAAGCGCCGTCATCATCGATACAAATCGTCGCCATGCCGCCGCAATCCAGGCTGGGCAGTAGTGCAGAACTGGTCAGCAGCCACTCGCAACCGGAATCCTGAAACAAATAAGCGACTCTCTCTTTTGGATAAGCAGGATCGACCGGCACATAAACCGCGCCGGCCTTAAGGATGGCTAATATCCCAAGCACCATCTCCGGACTCCGCCGGATACACAAGGCGACACGATGCTCCGGTCCCGCGCCTTGCGCCCGCAAACGATGCGCCAGGCGGTTGGCCTGTGCGTTCAGTTCGGCATAACTCAGCCGCCGTTCCCGATAAACCAGTGCCGGCGCTTGCGGTTGTTGCCTGGCGACGGCTTCGAAAATGCTGTGCACCGTGCTGTTACGCGGGTAATCGGAACCGGTTTCATTCCAGGCCGATAGTTGCTTGCGCTCCGGCACGGTCAGCAACGGCAGCTCCGACAGCCGGCTATCAGGATTAGCCAGTATGCCGTGCAGCAGGCATTGAAAATGACCGATCAGCCTTAATACCGTAGTCCGCGACAACAAATCGCTACGGTATTGGAACGAAGCAGACAAGCCTTGCTCGGTCTCCGCCATCAACAAGGTGAGATCGAATTGCACGGCGACGTCCTCCAGCGCATAGCTTTCGGCCTTTAGCCCCGGCCAATCCAGGGCAATGTCCGGCATGCCCAAGGCCAGCCCGGCAGCGCCCGATACCGGATCGGCACCGCTTTGCAAACCGAACCAAACCCGGTAAAACGCGGATGGCCCTTCATCGCGCCCGGGCTGCAATTTTTCCACCAACAGCGAAAACGGATAATGCTGATGAGCCAACGCCCCCGATACCGTCGTGTTGACCTCGGCCAGGTAATCGCTAAAGCGCTGTTCCGCTTTAGGATGCGAACGCAAAGCCACCGGGTTGACGAAGTAACCGACGGTATCGGCAAATTCTCGTTTCGGCCTGCCCAGCGTCGGCGAACCGACGATGAGGTCCTGCTGGCCGCTGTAGCGGTAAAGCAGGGTTTTGAACGCTGTCAGCAACAGCGTGTACAGCGTTGTGTGACGTTGCGCGGCCAGTTGTTTAAGTTTTTGCAGCGTGTCCGGCGCGATGTTCAGCGTTTGCGCGCGGCCCCGGCACGACGGCGAAGCGGCCGTTTGCCGTTCGGCCGGCAATATCAATTTCGGCAGCTCGCCGGATAATTGCTGTTTCCAGTATTGCCAATCCTGTTCGGCCCGTTGATCGGCCAGGTAGGCCGATTGCCAGGCTATATAACCGGCATAATTTGCCGCAGGCTCCGGCAAGTCCGGAGCCCGGCCCGGATAAAGCGTTCTAAATTCCTCGAGCAGTATCGACAACGAGCGGTAATCGACGACGATATGGTGGGCGCAAAATACCAAGACATGGTCGTCGTCCGCGCAGCTGAACAAGGCGGCTCTCAGTAACGGCCCATGTTCCAAATCGAACGGTCTGCACGCAAAAGCGGCGATATTTTCGCGGCGTTGACGCTCGTCGGCACATACCGCTTCCTCAAGCCGGACTTCTGTCTCCGCCAACGGAATGCTCGCCGGCCGGCCGTGCCGGTTAAGGCAAAAACCGCTGCGTAACTGTTGATGGCGCCGGAACAACGCGGCCAGTGCGCCATTTAATGCGCTGTTGTCGAGCTTGGCGCCAATCCGCATCGCAACCGGCATATTGTATAACGGACTGTCGACCTCAATCCGGCTGACGGTCCACATCGCCTGTTGGCAGTGGGATAACGGCTGCTCGCCGGCTTCATTACTCGTTGCTGCATGGGCAATGGTGGCTTGTCCGGCTTTCGCCAGTTGCAACGCTTGTTCCGCGCATGCCCGCAACGGCTGGTTGCTCAGCAGTTGCGCCACCGGAAAATCGATAGCCAGCAGTTCGTCGATAACGTATTTCAGTTCGACCGCTTTCAACGAATCCACGCCCAAGCCGGTCAAGGGTTGCGTCATGTCCACGGTTCCGGCCGCCAGCCCCGACAGCGCGGACACTTTCCCGGCCAAATACGGCATCAGGAAAGCCGCGCCCTGCTCATGTCCCAGCGACAACAAAGTCTGGCGCAATAAATCCCGTTCCGGGTTTTGCCCGGCATCCCAAGTTCCGGATCGGTTTCCGGAATCGTGGAGCTCCGGCTGCTCAACCCAGGAAAGTATGGAACCGGATATAGCAGTTGCGCTTTCTCCGGCCAAGCCATCGGCCGCAACAACCTTAAGTTGCTGTAGTTCGAAAGCTTGCCGGCAATCCGAGCGCCTGGTTTTGCCGCTGCTGGTTTTCAAGATCGAACCCGGTTTCAGCAGAGCCACCGTATCGGCCTGTATGCCGCATTCCTCGGCCAGGCGGCTGCGTATCGCGGCAAACTCCGCCTGGTAGCCGGACTGTCTTAAGCGGTTGCGTTTCAGCTCGGCCAGCACAACCAGTTTTTCGATGCCGTCTTCGCTTACGGCAAATGCCGCCGCACAGCCGGGGTTTAGCGCATCGGTCGCGGCTTCGACGGCATATTCCAGGTCGTGCGGATAATAATTCCGGCCGCGGATGATGATCAGGTCCTTTAACCGTCCGGAAACGAATAGTTCGCCGTTCCGGATAAAGCCGAGGTCGCCTGTGCGCAACCAGCGGTTTTGGTCGTTCATAGCGTTGATAAAAGCCTGTCCGGTGGCCGGCGCATTTTGCCAATAGCCTTGGCTGATACTGGGGCCGCCGAGCTGGATCTCGCCGATCCGGCCGCCTCCGCACAGCGCGCCGGATTCCGGGTCAACAATGCGAATCCGTTGTCCGGCATCAGCCGCAATCTGTCCGCAGCCTACCAGGCGGCGGCTCGATGCATCGGCATGCAATGCCGGATGTATCTTGCCCTGTTCCAGGCCTGCCTTATCGAAAGCGGCGATCGCCGGTTCGGTATCTTTATCGCCGCCGGTAGCCAGCAAAGTCGCTTCGGCCAAACCGTAACACGGATAAAAAGCTTTACGGCTAAAACCGCATTCCGCAAAAGCCGCGACAAAACGGTCCAAAGTATCGGGATTAACCGGCTCCGCGCCGTTGAAGGCCAGCCGCCAGCCGCTAAGATCAAGCCCCGCTTTTTCTTCGCCGCTTATTTTCCGGGCACATAGTTCGTAAGCAAAATTCGGCCCGCCGCTGGTATGGGCGCGATAATCGCTGATGGCTTGCAGCCAGCGCACCGGCTTTTCCAGGAAGGCCATCGGCGACATTAAAATAGCGCTGGCCCCGCAGTACAAAGGCTGCATCACGTTACCGATCAAGCCCATGTCGTGGTACAACGGCAGCCAGCCGACCACGGTCGTATCGGCGTTGTGGCCGAAACGCCGCTTGATCAATTGCTGGTTCGCTATCAAGTTGCCGTGGCTGATCATTACGCCTTTGGCGTTGCCGGTGGAACCCGAAGTGTATTGCAGGAAAGCCGGATCATGACTGGCGAATGCCGGCATCCGCCAGGCGTTTATATCGGCGTCGGCAAGATTGTTGGTCGTCAGCCAGTTTTTGTCTAACAGGCTAGAGCAGCCGCCTGTCAATTGGCGTACCGTATCGGCGACTTGCCGAGTGCTGAGTATAACCGCCGCTTGGCTGTCATCGATGATCGCCTGCAACCTCGGCATGTGCCGGCCGTTGCTCGGCGGATAGGCCGGTACCGCAATGATCCCGGCATAAAGGCAGGCAAAAAACGCGGCGATATAATCCAGGTCCGGCGGATACAGCAAAATAGCGCGCTCGCCCGGCAGCGCAAGCGCTTGTAACTGCACGGCCAGTTGTCTGGCTTGCCTATCCAGCTCTCCGTAAGTTATCGACTTAATCGGCTGCTCGCCGTTTTCCAGGAAGGTATAAGCCGTACGATGCGCTTGCCGTTCGGCCCGCAAGCGTAATAATGCAATCAGGGATTCGGCGTTATTGAACGGAGCATCCTCATTTGCGCCGCCAAAACCGTGTTGTTTGTTTAACATATCTGCCTTACTCTCGTTGAATGAGTCGTCTGTTGAATTGCAGTGAAGCTATGTGGGGCGAAAACGGGTGTCCGGCAAACTCTCTTGTCGAAAGGGCTCAGGACAGGCTTGTTTAGCCTTATCCCGTCCTACGTTGCCTATAATCGGCAGCCAATTCCAAATCGGTCGGCACATGAAACGCCAATTGTTCCCGGCAATAATTTCGCCAATCGTCCGAAACCCGGTCGAACACCACGTTCTCCCCGTGCCACATCGACGCGGTAACGCTAAAATCCTGATGCAGATAGACCACAGCGTCATCCGCCGGCGCGATGCCTTTGTCTTGCTCCGCCTGTTGCAGCAGCGTTGCGGCTTCGATCAGCTGTGCCTCATTCATAAATCGTCTCCTAATGCCAAACCGGAATTAAATCGTCCCAACGCAAAGTAGACGATTGGTGATAACTTTTGCCTCATAATTTTATCGTTCCCCGCTCCGCGCTCGTCGTTAACACATCTCGATGTAAGCCTGAAACCTGGTTGCTCCGTTGAGCATTGCGCGAGTTAGACCTTCCAGGTTTTAAAAACCTGGAAGGTCTGCTATCCGCATGTTTCCAGCCTAACGCAGATAAGGAACAGCATCTCGCGGAATATTTGTGTATAACGACGAGCGCTCCGCGTGGGAACCATAAGAGGTTCGGCTTCATGCTCTTTTGCTGCGTTTTCTTATTGAATCTTCACTGGCGATAATGCCGTGCTGCGTCATTTTATCGATAACCTGTTGCACGCAGACATCCAGGTTTGTTGTGCCTGTATGTACGGTAAGTTCGCAATTTTCGGGCGCTTCGTAAGGCGAAGTAATACCTGTGAATTCCGCCAACTGCCCTGCCCTGGCTTTTTTGTAGAAGCCTTTTACGTCGCGCGACTCGCAAATTTCAATAGGCGTATTGCAATAGATTTCGATAAAGTCTCCGGGCTGCACTATGCCGCGCACACGTTGGCGGTCTGCGCAATAAGGCGAGATAAACGCGGTGAGCACAATGATGCCCGCTTCCATAAAAATCTTGGCCGTTTCCCCGATACGGCGGATATTTTCCTGGCGATCTTGAGCCGAAAATCCCAGGTCTTTGCACAACCCGTGACGGACATTGTCGCCATCCAGCACAAAGGTGCGGCAGCCCCGGTGGTGCAGCATTGCTTCGACGGCATGAGCCAGCGTGGATTTGCCGGACCCGGATAAGCCGGTGAACCATAAGATTGCGCCGCGATGGCCGTTTTGGGCTTCACGCTGAACGCGGGTAACGGTCGCATGATGCCAAACGACGTTAGTTGAGACCGGTAGTTGTGTAGTCATATCTGAAATCATCCGTACCCTTGTTTTCTGTTTTTGAAAATTGCGGCTTTCAGCTTAGGAATGCGCATGAAATAACTTGAGTTGAATAATAAGACCGTCCGTTCGAAAACCGGACAGTCCCGTTCCAATACAAAGCGGACGACTAACTGCAATCTTTTCCTCACGGCTGTTTTTTAGCCCTTTAAAGCCCCCGCAATCCCGCAGATCCAAATCTAATGGGTAATATCACCTATTGATTCAATATGTTGACTTCTCTAGTCTGTTGATATTCAGAAAGCTACATCCTTGGTGCGAACATATTTACTACGGAGGTATTAATTACCCGCTGTGTTTCACAGAACCGAATTATCTTTGTAAAAGCGGGTTGTCAACATGACCTGTAAATACGTTCTTTGCCTAGCGGTAACCACAACGGAGGCATACAGATGATAATGAGATTAAAGGAGCACAGGCGAAAAGTCAGGCTGGCCGATCCGGGCGGCGAAGACGAACCTATTCGTTTTGAATTGTTTAGCGATGAAAGACTGGCGCAGCATGCAACCAGCCTGGCTAAGGAACAAAAAACCCGCATTATTCCCGAAGGGCTCAAATTGATGCCGCGGGTTCGCGAAAACTCCAGGCTGTTGTTTGAAGCCTATAAAGCCATCGGCAAGGCCGCCCGCGAGCATCGGGCCATTACCCCGGCCGCCGAATGGATGCTGGACAATTTTCACGTCATTGAAGAACAGATCAATGACGTCAACGTCTACCTGCCGGAAAAGTTTTACCGGCAACTGCCCAAATTAATCAGCGGCTTTCTTGCCGGCTATCCGCGCGTTTACGGCATTGCCTGGGCCTTGGTCGCCCATACCGACAGCCGCTTTTCCGCTGAGCAACTGGCTATTTTCATGCGCGCTTATCAAGAAGTCCAGCCGCTGACTATCGGCGAACTTTGGGCGATACCGATTACGTTGCGCATCGTATTGATAGAGAATTTACGCCGCTTGGCGTTAAAAGTTATGCGTTCGCAAGTCGGCCGGCGGCTGGCCGATGAATTTATCGATCAATCCGACAAGCTCGATCTTTCGGCCCAAACCGCCCTGCCCGCCCCGCCTTTCCGCCAGGCGTTCGCGGTTCAACTCGTACAGCGTTTGCACGAACCGCATCCGGGCCCGGCGCCTGCTCTTGATTTTCTTAACGATTGGCTGGCCGAACAGGACATCACGCTGGATGAAATCGTCCATCGCGAACATGCCGCCCAAATTGCCGCCAACCTGACCGTTCGCAATATCATTACCAGCATGCGCGCCATATCGGCATTCGACTGGCCGCAGTTTGTCGAGGAATCGAGCCTGGTCGATAAATACCTGCGCAGTCATCCGACTTACTGCGCAATGGATTTTTTGACCCGCGACCGCTACCGCCATGCGATTGAAGATCTTGCCAAACGTTCGCCGTATTCCGAAGTGGAAATCGCCCATAAAGTCATCGACAAGATCGACCGCGTCGCTAAAAATCCCGATACCAGCCTCCAGCAACAAGAGCCCGGTTATTACCTGATCGGCGCCGGCCGAAGCGAATTCGAGCGGGAAGCCGGCTTTAAGCCCACCTTCGCCCAAACGCTATTGCGCGCTTACGTCGCCCATGCCGCGTTTGCTTATTTGGCCAGTATCGGCATCGGTACGTTGTTGCTGCTGTCGTTGCCGGTGGATGCGGCCTTCCAGGCTGGTCTGGGCGGCTTGCAGACTGCACTGATTGCGCTGTTCGCGTTATTTCCGGCTTCCGATATTACCACCGCACTGGTCAACCGCTTCATCATTGCCGCCGTGCCGCCGCGCCATTTGCCAAGGCTTGAATTGAAGGACGGCATTCCCGATTCACTGAGTACCTTTGTTGTGGTGCCGACGATATTTATCGGCGAATACGAGGTAAAGAGGCAAATCGATGAACTGGAAGTTCAATATTTGTCCAATCCGGTCAACGACGTGCATTTTGCGCTGTTGTCCGACTGGGTTGACGCCGACCGTGAAACGCTGCCCGAGGACGATTTATTGTTGAATATCGCCGTTAACGGCATAGCGGCGCTTAATGCAAAATACGGGAAACAGCGTTTTTTCCTGTTTCACCGCAAGCGCTGCTGGAATCCCGGCGAAAACCAGTGGATGGGCTGGGAGCGTAAACGCGGCAAGCTGCATGAGTTTAACCGGCTGTTGCGCGGAGCAAGCGACACTTCATTTATGCCGGTTAACGGGCAGCCTGCGACGGCTCCGCCCGGCGTCCGTTATGTGATTACGCTGGATGCCGACACCAAGCTGCCTATCGGCGCATTACGCCAGTTGGTCGGTACGGCCGCGCACCCTTTGAATTGGCCTGTTTTGGACCCGGTCAAGAACTACGTCGTCAGCGGCTACAGCATTCTCCAGCCGAGAGTGACGCCGACGCTGCCGCAACGCCGGGAAAACTCATTGTTTCACCGGATTTTCTCCGGCGCCTGCGGCGTCGACGCTTATTCGACCTCCGTGTCCGAAGTGTATCAAGACTTGTTCGGACTTGGCACGTACAGCGGCAAGGGCTTGTACGACGTCGATGCGTTCGAAACCGCGCTGGCCGGACGCACGCCTGAAAACGCGATGCTCAGCCACGACTTGTTCGAAAGCGTATTCGCCCGCTGTGCGTTTGTCAGCGATATCGAATTATTTGAAGAGTTCCCCTCCCACACCGAAGTTGCCGCCTCCCGCGCGCACCGCTGGGCGCGCGGCGATTGGCAATTGTTGCCGTGGATTTTCGGCCCGCGCGGTAAGGACATGCCGCTGATCGGACGCTGGAAAATGCTGGATAATTTACGCCGGACGCTGTCCGCGCCTGGCGCCTTGCTTACGCTGTTGGCGGCTTGGGCTATTCCGGGCGCACCGCTTGCGACGATGATGGCGATGGTATTGATCGCGCTGTCTTTCCCGATCTTCGAGGCAATGATCGGCGGTATGCGGATACGTACCGATGTCTCATTAGGTAAGCAATTGCGCGCCACCGCCGAAAATATCATGTTGGCTTTCAGCAATAGCCTGGTTACGCTGACGCTGCTGGTGCAACAGGCTTTACTGATGGCGGATGCGATAGTCAGCACGCTGGTGCGGCTGTACATCACCCGGCGGAAATTGCTTAATTGGGTCACCGCATTGCAGGCCAAGACAAACGCGGAACATACGATGAAAGGCCTGCTCCGGCCGCTCGGCAAGGTCATGATAGTCGTGATAGGCGCCGGCACGGTCGTGCTGTTGTTCAATCCGGCTGCGCTTGAAGTTGCCGCGCCGTTCCTGCTGTTATGGCTGCTGTCGCCGGTCATCGGCCATATCCTGAGTTTGCCGCCGAGACCGGATCCGGGCGAATTACTATCTACCGAAGATGCCCTGGCGCTACGGCAAGTCGCCAGGCGCACTTGGCGGTTCTTTACCCGCTTTGTGACCGAGCAGGAAAATTACCTGCCTCCGGATAATTTCCAGGAAGATCCTAATCCCGAAATTGCCCATCGCAGTTCGCCGACCAATTTCGGGCTGTATTTATTATCGACGCTTGCCGCGCACGATCTTGGCTGGATCGGGATCACAGACACCGTTGACCGTTTGGAAGCCACCTTGCATACGCTGAACAAAATGCAAAGATTGCACGGGCACTTTTATAACTGGTACGACACCCTTACGCTGCATGCGCTGGAACCCAAATATGTATCGACCGTCGATAGCGGCAATTTGGCCGCCCATTTACTGGTCGTCGCCCAAGGCTGCCGCGATTTAATACAACGTCCGCAGGCGTTTTCAACGCTGTTGGAAGGGCTTGCCGATAGTCACAGGCTGTTCGTATCCGAACTTGCCAATATCAAGGACGATCGGCGCATGCAGATGGTGACGCTGGACGAGCTGCAAAAGAAAAGCGATAAACTGGGGGCGTTGCTGGCCTGCACGCCCGCCAGTTCCGAAGAATGCGCGCGGCTGTGGCGGCTGATAAAGCCTTGCGCCGACAACCTGTTCGACCTGGCGCGCGCTTACGCGGCCGAACGGGGCGACCCGGCCGATAGCTGCGAAATGGCGGCATGGGCTACGCTGCTGCACGACGACATCTACTCTCACCAGCGCGACCTGGAAAATTTCAGCACATCGGTACATTTCGGATTTTCATTCGCTAACCACCAGCAAACGGAAGCCCAGCGCTGGAATGTATTGACGCAACGGATCAATGCGTTGGCCGATCTGTCGGAACAACTGTTCTTCGAGATGGATTTTCGCTTTCTGTACGACGACAAGCGGCACCTGTTTTCGCTCGGATACCGCGTTGAAAAAGGCGTGATCGACGACAGTTATTACGACCTGCTGGCTTCGGAAGCCCGGCTGACCAGCTTGATTGCAATCGCCAAGCGCGAAGTGCCGAGCTCGCACTGGTTTCATTTGGGCCGCCGGGTCACGCGCACGGCGAGCGGCACCGTGTTATTGTCCTGGTCCGGTTCGATGTTCGAATACCTGATGCCGTCATTGGTGACCTATACGCCGCGCTACAGCCTGCTGGATCAAACCTGCCGCCTGATCGTGCAAAACCAGATCGAATACGGCCAACAACGCAACGTACCGTGGGGCGTTTCCGAATCGGCGTTTAACGGCCGCGACCGCTGGTTCACTTATCAATATTCCGCGTTCGGCGTGCCCGGTTTGGGCATGAAGCGCGGGCTCGGCTACGACCTGGTCGTTGCGCCGTATGCGACGGCGCTGGCGGCGATGTATCACACCCATGCCGCAGTCGAAAACTTCAAGCATCTGGAACAACTGGGCGCTTTAGGGCAGTACGGTTTTTTCGAAGCGCTCGATTTCACGCCGTCGCGGCTCGCGGAAAACCAGAAAGTCGCGTTTGTGCGCTGCTATATGGCCCATCATCAAGGCATGTCGTTGGTATCGTTGACCAATGTCGTACTGAACGAAGTGATGCGCCGCCGTTTCCATCGCGTGCCGATGATCCAAGGCGCCGAATTGCTGTTGCAGGAACGGGTTCCGCACGGCCTTGACCGCGGCATTCCCGACTTCACGCAAGCCGAAGCGGAAGCCGAAGTTAAAGAAATCGTCCAGCCGCCGATGCGCCGCACGCTTTCGCCGATGTCGTTGGCGCCGTCCGCGCATTTGCTGTCCAACGGCCGTTACGGCGTGATGGTTACCGCGGCCGGATCGGGTTACAGCGTTTGCGAAAAACTGGCCGTCACCCGCTGGCGTGAAGATGCGACCTGCGATTGCTGGGGCAGTTATGTTTATTTGCGCAGCTTGACGAGCGGAAAAATCTGGTCTGCCGGCTACCAGCCGACCGCGGCGGTGCCTGATAAATACGATGTGGCTTTTCTCGAGGACAGGGTGCGTATCTCGCGCGAAGACAACGCGATAACCAGCCGCCTGGAGATCATCGTCTCGCCCGAGGATAATGCCGAAATCAGGCATTTGAGCTTAATCAACAACGGCGCGCATAGCCAGGAAATCGAACTGACTTCCTACGCTGAAATTGTACTGGCCGCGCCGATGGCCGACCTTGCGCATCCGGCGTTCTCGAATTTGTTCATACAAACCGAATTCCTGCCGCAGGCCAATGCGTTAATCGCGCAACGGCGGCCCCGGTCGGAAAAAGAACCGCCAATTTGGGCGGCTCATGTACTGGCGTGCAGTACGGCTTGCGCCGGGCTTCAGTACGAAACCGACCGGGTTCGGTTTATAGGCCGGGGGCAAACGTTACGGGCTCCGGCCGCGATAATCGACGGCCGCCCGCTCAGCAATACGGTCGGCGCGGTGCTTGACCCGATTTTCAGCCTGAGAACGCAGGTCAGCGTCGAACCGGGCGCGACCGTTCACCTGACTTTTACGACTTTGATCGCGCCATCGCGGCAAGCCGTTGAAGATCTGGCCGACAAGTATCGCAATCCGGGGACTTTCGAGCGGGTTTCCGATCTGGCCTGGACGCATGCGCATATCCAACTACGGCATTTGCGCATCAAATCCGATGAAGCCCAATTATTTCAAGCTTTGGCAAACCACTTGCTGTATGCGGATGCTTCACTGCGGGCCAATTCCAGGCTGGTGCAGATGAACCAACTCAACGTTACCGGTTTATGGCGGTTCAGCATTTCCGGAGACCGCCCGATCGTGTTGCTGCGCGTTGCATCGACCGAAGACCGGGCCATTGTCGACCAATTATTGCGCGCCCATGAATATTGGCGGATGAAGCGCCTATCGGTCGATTTGGTGATCCTGAATGAAAAAGAAATCACCTATGCCAATGAATTACAGACCCTGGTAGATAACATGGTTCGCGAAAATAAAACCTTTTCGACGCTGCATGAGTACGGCGAACAGGGCGAAGTTTTTGCGCTACGTGCCGACCAGCTTAGCGAACAGGAGTGCGTGTTACTGCAAGCCACGGCGCGCGTGGTTCTGTTGAGCAACCGCGGCACGTTGGCCGAGCAATTGATGAGGCATCCGAAGCCGATACCGAAGTTTATTCCGCCTAAAGCCCTGCCCGCGCCGGCGATTGACGGCAACGAGCCGTCAATCCTGCCGACCGGTCTCGAATACTTCAACGGCTTGGGCGGATTTGCCGACGACGGCCGCGAATATGTAATCGTGCTGGACAAGGGGCAATCTACGCCCGCCCCCTGGATCAATGTAATCGCCAATGCCGAATTCGGTTTTACCGTATCGGAGCTCGGCAGCGGTTATACCTGGAGCCTGAACAGCCGCTTGAACCAACTGACGCCGTGGTCGAACGACCCGGTCCGCGATCCTGCCGGCGAAATATTTTATTTGCAGGATGCCGAAACCGGCGCTTTGTGGACGCCGACCGCGCTGCCGATCCGCGTGGACAAGGCCGTTTACGTTATTCGCCACGGCCACGGTTACAGCCGTTTCGAGCATGTTTCCCACGGCATCCGCAGCGAACTGTTGCAGTTTGTCAGCCCCGACGATCCGGTCAAAATTTCATCGTTAACGTTAACAAACACGTCCGGCCGCCGCCGTAAATTAACGGTGACCGGCTATGTCGAATGGGTGCTCGGCGCGTCGCGCACGGCCACCGCGCCTTATATCGTCAGCGAACCGGATCAGGAAACCGGCGCGCTGCTTGCCTATAACCGGATGGACGCCGATTTTGGCGAACGCATTGCTTTTGTCGACATGGCCGGCCGGCAAACGGCCTGGACCTGCAACAGGACTGAATTTATCGGCCGTAACGGCACGCTGGATGCGCCGCTGGCCTTGCGTCAATCCAGGACGCTTAAAAACCGTGTCGGTGCAGGGCTTGACCCTTGCGCTGTGTTGACGACGCCGATAGAACTGGCCGCCAATGAAAGCATTGAAATTATTTTACTGCTGGGGCAAGGCAGCGACCGCGATCATGCGGCCGAATTGGTCAAACGTTACCGGGCCGCGGATATGCAACACGTTTTTTCCACCATAAAGCAATCCTGGGCGGCAACGCTCGGCAAAACCCAGGTCAAAACGCCGGACAGGGCGCTGGACTTACTGTTGAACGGTTGGCTGCTGTATCAGACCCTGAGCTGCCGGATGTGGGCGCGCGCGGCTTTTTACCAGGCCGGAGGCGCTTTCGGTTTTCGCGATCAATTGCAGGACAGCATGGCGCTTGCGGTAGCGCGGCCCGACCTGGTCCGCGCTCACCTACTCCGCGCAGCCGCGCATCAATTTGTCGAAGGCGACGTGCAGCATTGGTGGCATCCGCCTTCGAATCGCGGCGTGCGCACGCATTTTTCGGACGACCTGGTCTGGCTGCCGTATGCGGCGGCTCACTATGTCAAGGCCAGCGGCGATAACGCCGTGCTCGACGAGCTACTGCCGTTCATCGAAGGCCAGCTCCTGGCCCAGGAACAGGAAGACGCCTACTTCGAGCCGGCACTATCCGGGCAGCAAGCCAGCCTGTTTGAACACTGCGCGCGAACGCTCGATTCGAGTTTGAAAACCGGCGCTCACGGCCTGCCGCTGATCGGTTGCGGCGACTGGAACGACGGCATGAACCGGGTCGGCCATCAAGGCCACGGAGAGAGCGTCTGGCTGGCCTGGTTCCTGATTGCGACATTGTCCGAATTTGCCGCTCTGGCCGAAGCGCGCGGCGACGCCGGGCGCGCTTTGCGTTGGCGCGAACATGCCGCCAAGCTGCAAGCGGCGGTCGAAGCGGAAGGCTGGGATGTATCCTGGTACCGGCGCGCGTATTTCGACGACGGCACGCCGCTCGGTTCCGCGTCGAACAGCGAATGCCGTATCGATTCACTGGCCCAAAGTTGGGGCGTTATTTCCGGCGCGGCCGATCCGGAGCGGGCGCGTTTGGCGATGAATTCGGTCCGAGAATACCTGATTCAATACGGCGACGACCTGGTGTTGTTGTTTACGCCGCCTTTCGATAAAACCCCGTTGGACCCCGGCTATATCAAAGGCTATCTGCCGGGCGTGCGGGAAAACGGCGGCCAATATACCCATGCCGCGGTCTGGTGCGTTATTGCTTACGCGATGCTCGGCGACGGCGATCAAGCGGCTGAACTGCTGCACATGCTGAATCCGATCAACCGCACCGCCAACCGGACCGGCGTCCATGCTTACAAAGTCGAGCCGTATGCGATAGCGGCCGATATTTATGCGGTGCCGCCGCATGTACGCCGCGGCGGCTGGACCTGGTACACCGGCGCGGCGGGATGGTTTTACCGGGCCGGTCTGGAATGGCTGCTGGGCCTGACCATCCGCGCCGGCAAAATGTATTTCAATCCTTGTATTGCTCGCGAATGGCGCAGCTACAGCATCACTTACCAACATGAAGCGACTTGTTATGAAATTACCGTCGATAATCCCGGCGGCGTTTCGAAAGGCGTGCAATCCGTTGAATTGGACGGCGTGCCGCAATCCGCGCTGGACGGCATTACGCTGGTTCAGGATGGCCAACATCATCAAGTGCTGGTGGTTATGGGATAATTTTAGTTCCATCCTCTTTCTTTACCACATATATCGACGAGACAGACCTTCCAGGTTTTGAAGACCTGGAAGGTCTAACTCACAACGTTCTCAACAAACGGTACTGCCGTTAAAACTCCGCTCTTCCTTTCCTTATAATTTGCAATTCCTGTTCAGATGACTCAAACTCTAGTATTTTTACGTAGGCGACTCTTCTATTTTTGATTGTATTTTGAAGAATCGTCTAAACCGGTATGAATACATTTTTAAGTCCTCTTATACCCTAAAGGGCATAAGTTTCGATTGAGCGGACAAGCTGCTCAACTCAGCTTGAAAACCCTTCGTTAACGCCTTTACCTTTAATCCATGCGCCTCTTCAGTCTTTTTAAGCTTCTTGCGATTGCCGTATCGATAGCATCGATGCCCGTAGCGGCCGATGACTCCGATAGCGCTTATCGACTGGGCAGCGGCTATGCTGTCGGCGAAACAGGGCTCCGTATCGGCGGCTATGCCAATGCAAAAATAGACGTGCCGCGTTCAGCTCCATGGTATTTCGAAGCCACCGATCTCAGTATGTTCATTACTTGGGATAATGGCTCGCGGCTGCGTTTTTTTTCGGAATTGGAAGGCGGCGATGTGCTGCGTGGCGGCGAGGGCGAGGCATTGGGAACGCAGTATGCCCATTTCGAGTTTGAACGCTTTTATCTCGACACGCTGATCAATAACAATTTAACGGTACGGCTCGGTAAATTCCTGACGCCTATCGGCCAATGGAACGTCATCCATGCCGCTCCGCTGGTTTGGACGACCTCACGCCCTGTCGCGACTGAAAAATCATTCTCGACCCATGCTTCAGGGCTGATGCTGCACGGTTCCATACTAGTGGCTAGCCGCCAACTCGAATATAGCGTGTACGGCGACGCCACCGATGCCTTAGACCCGCACCAATCAAGAGAGCCTTTTGACGATGCCGTGGGCGCCCGTTTACGTTACTACCTGGACGATACGCTGCAAATAGGCGCTTCTTTTGCAAACTTTGCCCTGAATGACCTGCACCCTGCCCGTTATCATTTGGCCGGGCTTGATGTAAAGTGGTCCTATCAAAAATTCGAACTTAGCAGCGAGGTCATTTACCGCACCAGCGGCCATGCCAATACGAAAGACATTTGGCAAGGTTTTGCGCAAAGCGTAATTCCTCTTTTTAGCCAGCATTGGTTCGCTGTCGGCCGCTACGAGTTCTTTGACCAACCGCTGGATAAAACCGGACAAGCTGGCGTATTAGGACTCGCCTACAGGCCTTTGCCGCCTGTGGTCTGGAAATTGGAATATCGCACCGGGACGCATAACGAACTGTTGGCCCCGGACGGTCTATCCGCCTCTTTTGCGATACTGTTTTAAGACGATGCGTATAGTTTACCCTCTGCTTGTCGTCCTGTTACTAGCCTGTTTTCCTGTGCGCGCTGTCGAGCCCTTAGCGGTCGTAACTGCCGCAACCAGCCCGCTGGACACGTTGTCGCTTGATAACTTAAAGCTTATTTACCAACGCAAAAGTCAAATCGACCCGGAGGGAAATCGCTGGGTTCCTCTTAACCTACCGATCTCCGATCCGTTGCGCCGCAGTTTCTCGCTGACGCTTTTCTCAATGTTGCCGGAAGAACAGGAAGACTATTGGAATGTCCAATATTTCAACGGCATCACTCCCCCTAAAGTCATGGCGTCCGAAGAAGCCATACTACGTTTTGTGACCTCTACAACAGGGTCGATCGGTTATATCCGCAAGCAAAAAGTGGATAGCCGGGTAAAAACCCTGCTATTAATCACGCCAACTGCTGAAAAATAAGCGCGCCGGCCACCGGCCGGCTGCTTTTCATACCAAAATTGCAGACATTATTTGCGTGAAATGCAAAATAAGTAGTTAATTCTTTCTGCGCATCTCCAAAAAACTCCATACTATTCAGCCAATTACAAGTTGGCACGGATAGTGCTTTATATCATTACAAACAAGCGGCGTCCCGCTTTACTGAAACGATATAAATCCCGTTGGAGATAACAAAATGAGTTCACATCAGTTAGAAAACGACAACCACACATCTTCCGAGCACGATACACAGGAGAACGAAAACCACAATTTGTCGGCAACAGATCCTGGCGTTCAAGGCAGCGACGGCTTGCTTGGAAATCTAAACTCCGGTTCTTTGAGCAACGCCACGGGAAACAGCACAGTCAACACAAGCGGGCTTGAAAATCACAGTGACAGTTCTTCCGAACAGCATGCAGAGGAAAACGGCTCCGGCACTCAGAGTAACAATCCGGTTAACGGTAACTCCCTTCCAAATCCCGCCGGAAGTTCATCGGCAGCCGCCACTGGCATTCAAGGCGACGGTTCACTTGAAAAAATAATTGCGGCTGCTCTTCAAAATCCCAGTGGAATTAACGCAATGAGTTCAAATGAACTTGAAAATCACGATAGCAACGCACCTTCCGAACAGCAGATACAAGAAGGCCAAAAAGACTCCGAAGGTTACGAATACCATTACTCATCGGCAACAAATCCCGAAGTTCACGGCAATAACACAGTCGGGAATGTGATCAAAGGTAGCGACAACAACGACTCACTGTATGGCGGAAGCGTTAATGATGTGCTTGATGGTAGCAACGGTAATGATTACCTGGACGGAGGAAACGGAAACGATACCTTGATAGGTGGCGGCAACACTGACACAGGCGAAAATCATCTTAACGGCGGCAACGGCGATGACATTCTCGTTGCGGGCGGCAGCAAAACCAGCCAGTTAGACCAATTTCTTGCAAACCATCAAGACATCGTCAACTCCGTAAAGTCGGATCAAAAATTGACCGATGTAGCTGCAATTATAAATAGCGTTACCAATAACACAGGTAACGGGGCTCATAACATTTTTGATGTTCATAGCGGCAGCGGCCATGATCAAATTTTTAACTTTCATGCCGCAACCGACAAAGTTCAACTGGATAGCGGGCTTAACGGCTCCGACATTCGCGATATAAATAGCCTTCTTACCCATATACACATCTCCGGAAACGATTTAAGCATTGACCTTGGCGGCGGCAACTCAATAACGCTGGTAGGCGTCGATGTCTCGGGATTGTCTGCAAATAATGTAGCTTTTGTGTAGTCCTGCCCGGAGCATAAAGATGTTGCGGCCGTTACTGTCATTTATGCCCTGCCCTGTTTTTAACAGCCAGGCTTGATCTTACTGATGTTATTTCGATTGGCGGTTGTAGCGTCGAAATAATCGGAGCCTGCGATTTTTATATAAAACAATTGTTAGTTAAAAGAAACTTTAACAGAGAGAAATAATATGGCTAAGAAACTACTTTCCCGGGCAGCTGTTATCAGCAAGCCTAATGCTGTTTTAATTTTGCTGACGCTGGCCGGCGTGACGCCTGGCGTTCAGGCTACGCAACAATATATGGATTATTACAACGCACCGGCCTGTACCTCTTGCCATACCAGCGGCGTCTTTAACAGCAGTACAGGAAAAGCCGGGCTGAGCGCCTATTTGGCATCGAAAACGCCTACTTGCACCTCGCCCCAAGTGTTGCAAGGCAATGTTTGCGTCACTCCCGTTTCAAGTTGCACTGCGCCGCAAGTGCTGCAGGGCAACGTTTGCGTATCGCCGGAGTCTGTCACAAGCGATTCCGACCGTATATTTGCTTATATGGAAACGTCTTATCCGGGATACTTCGCACCGAAAGGCGCGGCTTCCTCCACCGCCTCCGGCTTTTACTATCGTTATTATTCGGCCACTAACGCTTATCTTGCCACGGTCAGCGGGACAGTGTACTACCTGGGTCCGGCCTCGCAGAACCAAATCGTTTCCTTGGGCGCTATGGCCGATTGGCTCGCCGCAGCAATTAAAACTAATCCTACCAATTATGCCTCTGGTACGAATACAGGTTATGGCTCAGGCAACATAAATGACGACGATCACGGCAATGGTCACGATGATCACGACGACGATCATAACGGCAGCGGTCATGATCACGATGATTAACCCATGCGAAACAGTGTCTTAAATTCATAAACGCAATGCTCCGGCTAATCGATCCGTATGCCGGCCCTCTGTCGAATTTTAGACCAACGCGACTAAACAATTAATTTATAAGAGCGACAATGACTATGAAACTTTTTATCCGAGTTTTTATTTTTACCTTAACGTTAGCCGGCATCATGGCTAATGCTCAAGCCACTCAGCAATACATGGATTATTACCAAGCACCGGCATGCACCTCTTGCCATACCAGCGGCATCCTCAACAGCAGGACGGGAAAAGCCGGTCTGAGCGCCTATCTGGCTGCAAAAACGCCTACTTGCAGCGCGCCGCAAGTATTGCAGGGCAACGTCTGTGTAACGCCGGCACCTACAATCAGCGACTCCGACCGTATTTTCGCTTATCTGGAATCGATCTATCCCGGATATTTAGCACCGGCAGGACCGGCATCCTCTAACTTCTCCGGCTACTATTACCGTTATTATCCGTCTACTAACGCTTATATCGCCACCGCCAACGGAACGGTTTATTATTTAGGTTCGGCCTCACAGAATCAGATTATTTCCTTGGGCGCACAGGCCGATTGGCTTGCCAAAGCCGTTGCGGCAGGTTTCTAATTCAATTCAGCATAAAACTACTTTTACAACACCGGAGTCGCCGCCCCGCTGAGCCGGCGACTCTTCAAATTAGAGGAAATCCTAAATATGCAAAACAGAGTTTTTATAATTGCCCTGCTCCTGTTAATCGGCATTTTTAAAGCTAATGCCGCAGAAGTCGGACAAGCGGCGCCGCAGTTTACGTTGCCGTCTTTACTGCAAAATCAAGCCGCCAGCCTGAATCAATTCAGCGGCAAAGTGGTTTATGTCGACTTTTGGGCGTCCTGGTGCCAGCCTTGCCGGACTTCGTTCCCGCTGCTAAACAAGCTGCATCAAAAACTGAAGGATCAAAACTTTGAAGTCGTGGCGATTAATCTCGACGAAGATAAAGCCAACGCCGAAAAATTCCTGAAAGACATCCCCGTCACCTTTACCGTTTTGCACGATGCCAAGGGCGAATGGGCCGATAAATTTGTCGTTGAATCGATGCCGACGTCGTTCATCGTCGATAAACAAGGCATCATTCGTAACATTCATCACGGTTTTGTCAGCGACGACATTAAAGTGCTTGAACAAAAAATTATGCAATTGCTGGCGGCAAAGTGATGAGACAGATCAATTTATTGTTGCTGCTGGGTTTGCTTGCAAACTGCATAGCCTGCACGGAAGTATTGCCCAGGCAGCGCGGCAATCTGGCGCTGCCGCACATGTCTTTTACGCCCGATGCGCTGGAATTCGGCTTGCGCCAACACACGGCTTTCAGTAAAGAATCCGCAAGCGGCGGCTATGGCGGCGGTGGCGGCGGTTGCGGCTGCAATTGATCAATCGTGAGCAATTACGGCGCCGATTTTTATATTTTGATTTTTTTGTAACTGAAATGGAACACGGATGACGCGGATAAGACGGATAAACACGGATTTAAAGCTGAGTTGAGCAGCTTGTCTGCGCAAACTAAACTTATGCCCTTTGGGTATAAACACTGATTTTAAAAGCGTAATCGGACTTGGCTTGGGTTAGAAATCCGTGTCAATCCGTCCTATCCGTATCATCCGTGTTCTATTGAATATAAGCAGAGTAGTTATATTTTTTAAGTGAATAACAAATTCCCATGAAACAACGAAAAATAAGTCATACCCTCGCACGCTTAAGCTGTGCAGCCCTGGCGCTGCCGGGACTGATGCCGACTGCAACGGCCGGACGCGTCGAAGAAACCTACAACGCCGATTTTCAGTATGGCCATTACGCCGAAAGCAACCAGCGCATGCAGGTCGATATTTTCGAAGGCGCGCTATCCGCCCCTATCGGCAAGTCGATGACCGCTTCTGTGAACCTGGTTCGCGATATGGTGTCCGGCGCCTCGCCGATCTATAACTACAAAGATGAACAAGGCCGCATTCAGCAAGTCATCAGCGGCGCGTCGCCGTCCAGCTCATGCGGCGAATCGATCTGCGAACAACGCGACGCCGTCAGCTCCGGCTTAACTTATTTTCTCGATTCCGCAGCGATCAACGCCGGCGGCGGTTTTTCCAGGGAACACGATTACACGTCGCGTTATTTCAATACCAATATGAGCCTGGATTTGAATAAAAAACTGACCACGCTGAATTTCGGCGCTTCGGTCGCCTTTGATGAAATCGCACCGTCGCCTTCGGCCTGGAATAGCCGGGACATGAACTTTAAGAGTCATAAAACCAGCCAGCAATATTTACTCGGCGTCGCGCAAGTGATCGACAAGGATTCTCTGGTACAAAGCAATATGACCTTCGGCTACCAAAGCGGCTTCTTGTCCGATCCTTATAAATGGGTGGCGTTTTACGACGGCAACAACTTCTCGGATTTCCAGCAGGACAAGCGTCCGCAACAAAAGTTCCAGTGGGCCTGGCTGAATCAATATGTTCGCCATTTCGGCGCATTGAACAACGCGGCCTTGCATCTCGATTACCGCTTCACCACCGACGATTGGGGCGTGAACTCGCACACCTTCGAGGCCAGCTGGCATCAACCGATCGTCGATAACTGGCAAATCATTCCGCGCTTTAGATATTATTCGCAGGACAAAGCCGACTTTTATCAGCCGGTCTTTGACGGCAACTCGGCAAATTACGCGGCCTATTCCAGCGATTATCGCTTGGCCGGATTCGGCGCGTTTTCAGGAGGGCTAAAATTGAGCAAGGAAATCACCCAAATCAAGCCTTTCAGCCAATTAAAATTCCAGACCGGTTTTGAATATTACAACCATAAAGCCGGCTATGAGCTCGGCGGCAATAACCGCGGCAATTTCGACAGCTTTAGCTATACGATGGTGACCGCCTCGTTTAATTTGAAGTTTTAAAATGACAGGTTATAGAAAAATGATCGGAAAAATTGCTTCAATAACACTACTGTGGCTGTTCGGCATTGTCATCGCACACGCCGAGATTCCTAAAGCCGCGCTGAGCGCGACATTAGTAAGCCAGGAAAAATGGCCTGCCGAGTATAAACTCTCGTTGACCGTGCCTAAAGATCATCATGCCTATCTCGATAAAGGCGATGAAAATGCTTATATCCCGGTTGAAATCGATGCGAAAGGAAAACTGGCTTCGTCCGGCTTAACTCTTAGCGATCTGCAAAAACCTGCCGGGGAGCGCGATGAGGTAGCCAAAGCAGTCGTCTTAAGAAATCAAGGCGATTTCAGGTTTACGCTTAGCCCTTCGGGCAACGAACCGTTGACCGTCAATAAAGCCGCATTGGATGTGACTTACCAGCTCTGCAACGACATCACGCATGTGTGTTTTCGTCCGCAAACAGCACAAATCGAGCTGACGTTGCCTGCGGTGAGCACTGATGAATCGTCAGACACATTCGGCATTACCGAGCGCTTGCTGTCGCTGTTTAAAGATAACCAGGACAACACATTCATCATCTTCGGGCTGATGTTCATTGCCGGCATGTTATCCGTGGCGACGCCTTGCGTTTATCCGATGTTGCCGATTACCTCGATGTTCGTCGCCAACCGCGCCAACGGTGTGACCGAGAAGGTCAAGCTGCATGCGCTGGCCTATATGGTCGGCATTATCGGCACTTATATGCTGTTGGGACTGATTGCAGGAATGACCGGAGGCGCGTTTAACGCCTTCATGCAATCGGCTTGGGTGAATATCGGCTTCGCGTTGTTTTTCAGCTTCTTCGCCATCGCTTTGCTCGGTTTTTACGAACTGGGGTTCATGCAAAATGAGGTGCATACACTGGAACAACGCACTTATCACGTGAAGGGTTTAGCCGGAACCTGGTTGATGGGTACGGTGGCCGGCCTGGTTATTTCGCCCTGCGTCGGCCCAATCGTATTTGCGCTGCTGCTGCAAGTCGCCGACCTGATCGCCGATGAGGCCAACGCGCTGGCGTTAACCGGCCAAAGCCTGACTGTTTGGGATAAGTTGCGCATCTCAAGCCAAGGCAGCCTGATGATGGGCGGTTTCGGCCTGGGCGTCGGCCTGCCTTTTTTCACGATCAGCGTCGTCAAATTCAAGAAACTGCCGAAATCCGGCTACTGGATGAATAAAGTCAAGTATGCGTTCGGCCTGATGATTTTATATTTCGCTTATGTGTATTTTGCCAAAGGCATGGGCGTGTTGGGCGTGGAGCCCGCCGTCACGCTATCGTTGACCTTCGGCATAGTCGCGGTATGGATTGCGGTGGTCTATTTCAACGTATTATCGCTAGTGCCCGCCGATGCCCAGCCGAACCGGAAAATGCATCATTTTTGCGGCGTCATGTTATTGATCACCGGCGCCTGGTTGATCGTAGCAAGTTTGGGACAAACACCGATTATCAATACGGCTCGCGCCAATACCATTGCCGCTGAAAGCTGCGAAAACACAGCAAGCTCGGCAATACAGGAAGAAGCCGGCATTTCATGGTACCGAAATTTCGATGCCGCCCAAAAAGTGGCGCTACAAACCGGCAAACCGATTTTCATCGACTTCTATGCCAGTTGGTGCGCCAACTGCATCGCGTTCAAGGCCGAAGCGGCTAATAACGTTCAACTGAATCAAGCGCTAAGAGAAAAAGCCGTGGCGGTAAAGCTGGTCGACAAAGAACCCGAGTTTGAAAAGTTCCGTAATCACCCGGAACACCGGCAATTAAAAATCGGCCTGCCGTATTTTTCGATTCTATCGCCGAACGGCAAATTGATTTGGTCGAGCACGGATTACCAGGCAACGGAAAAAATGGTGAGTGTGCTGGCAAGCTTCTAGTCAGTTGCAGACTGTCCGCGAAAAGCACGAAAGCCACGAAAAAATGTAACTATTCAGCATATAGAGCAATGGAACACGGATGACACGGATTAAACGGATCATCACTGATTTTAAAAGCGTCATCGAACTTGGCTTGGATTAAAAATCCGTGTAAATCCGCCCTATCCGTGTCATCCGTGTTCTCTATGTACGCTCTTTTTCGTGCTTTTCGTGTTTTTCGTGGACTACGCTTTTTAATATCCGGCCAGTTGAATTTTGCGAGACGGCTAACGGCATTTATAATGATTTATGCCTATTCACCGAATATTGTTAATCTCTTTTCTTTTACTGTTGCTGTTAGCCACAGTGCCGATAGTCGGGCTGTCCTTTTATGCGTCGCGGGTGGCGCTGGAAGCGGAAATCGGACGCAACCTTAAAAACGACGCGGCCATGTTGATGGAACAAATCGACATGTTGATCTTTGAACGCTTGCAGAATGTTCATTCATGGAGCCACCTGGATATTATCCAGGAAGGCCGCATCGGCGATATAGATAAACGGCTGGCGCAATTTCTAGGGGAGCTGGAACGCGGTTATCCCGGCGTCTATCGAAACCTGTTTTACTTGGATAAAGACAACAGGATTGTCGCGGCCGGAGATCCGGCATTGATCAAGCAAGTCTTCCAGCCGCCGGGGGACTGGATACATGCACAGGTACCGCACGGTGAAGTCTTCCTGGAAACCTTGCAATTACAACCGCCTTATGAACAGGCGGACCTGTTGATCCGCGCCCCGGTGCACGACAGCTACGCGTCCGGCGACATCGGCCAGCTTTACGGCGTGTTCGACCTTCGGCAAATTTTCAGGTTGTTCGACCAGGCCAGCCATTCCGACTCAGGCGAACGCTTTGTCATTTTGCTGGATGCGGATGGCCGGACAATCGCCTCTTCCGCGACAGCCCGCGAACAAAAGCTGCTGTTGACCGATACCTTTGCCGGCTGGAGGCTTGCAGAAGCCAACGGTATCGCGGTCCATACCGGCAAGCCGCTGACCGATTCATCGGTACTGGTCGGTTATGCGGTATCGAAAGGTTATCAGGACTACGCGAATATGGGTTGGTCATTGCTGGTTATCCAGTCTACCCAACAGGCATTCCAGCCGATCTGGGCGTTATGGTGGCTGTTTTTCGCCGCTTTTATCACGACAGGATTGATCGCCAGCGGCGTCGCGCAATGGGTGGCGGGACGCGTCGCGAAACCGTTGCTGGATTTAACTGCCTGGGTTCGCTGTTTCCAAAAGTCGTCGGACTGCATCAGTCCCGCTGTATCCGGCGCGCGGGAAGTTCGCGAGCTGAGTTCGGCCTTTGGGCAGCTGATCGAGGATTTGGAGCGCTCCCGGCAACAAGTCGTCCATGCTGCTAAATTGGCCGTTGTCGGCGAGATGGCCGCGATCATGGCCCATGAAGTGCGCACCCCGCTCGGCATTTTGCAAACCACCGCGCAAATGTTGCAATGGGAAACGGCGCTAAGCCCGGAAGGACGGGAAATGACGCAAATGATTGCCGATGAAAGCACCCGCCTGAACCGTTTGATCAGCACGCTGCTGGACTGCGCCCGTCCGCGCCAGCCCAATATGCAGTCGCAAGACCTGCACAAAATCATCGCTCGGGTTATCGACCTGCTGGCCACGCAGGCGCAAAAAAAATCGATACAGGTTGACTGGTCAATGCCCGAACATGCCGCGATAATCGAATGCGACCAGGAACTATTAGTCCAGGTCTTCCTGAACCTGATACTGAACGCGATTCAAATCATTCCGGCAAACGGCCGGATACGGGTTCATACCGATTGTTCGGGTAGCGAGTCGGTAAAAATCGCGATAGAAGACAATGGCCCCGGCATCCCGGCGGACAATTGCGCGCGCTTGTTCGATCCGTTTTTTACCACCAGGGAAGGCGGCATCGGCCTGGGTTTAACCGTCACCCAACAAATCGTCTCCGTCCACAAAGGCCATATCTCCGCGGATAAAAGCGGACTGGGCGGAGCCTGTTTTACACTGTTTTTACCTTTTTCTCAGGAACAAAAAATATGCTGAACGGATCGCGAGTCCTGGTAGCCGACGATGAACCCAACGCCCGGCGCGTACTGGAAATTTTATTGCGTAAACTCGGTTGCGAAGTGTTTTCCGCACCCGATGGACAATCGGCGCTGGACTTGTTGCATCAAGGACCGATGGATTTATTGATCACCGACCTGAATATGCCGGGCATGAGCGGACTGGAGCTGTTAACCGCGATACGCGACAACGGCCATACTTTTCCGATCATTGTCGTGACCGCCTACGGCACTGTCGAGAACGCGGTCGCAGCCATGAAACTCGGCGCGTTCGATTTCATTATCCGGCCGCTGGATGTCGAACAAGTGGAAATGGTGATTCGCCGCGCGCTCGATGTCCGTAGAGTACACCAGGAAAACGAATTCCTGCGCGACGAGATGAATAAAGGCTGGGGCGAATTCATCGGCCAATGCCCGGCCATGCAGAAAACCTATGAACTGATCCGGCAGGCCGGACCTAGCAAAGCCAGCATTTTTATCATCGGCGAAACCGGAACCGGAAAAGAATTGGTTGCGCGCGCGATTCACAGCAACTCGGGCCGTAGCGGTTTATTCGTGCCGATCAATTGCGCCGCGATTCCTGCCGAAATTCTGGAAAGCGAGTTATTCGGTTATGTGCGCGGCGCTTTTACCGGCGCTCACAAAGACAGGGTCGGCAAATTTGAATTGGCGCATCAAGGTACGTTGTTCCTGGATGAAATTACCGAAATGCCTCTTGCCCTTCAAGCCAAACTGCTGCGGGTGCTCCAGGAAAGCCGTATCGACCGTTTGGGCAGCAATCACAGCATTGAAATCGATATCCGCATTATCGCCGCGACCAACCGCGACCCGCTCGGCGCGGTTCGAGAGCAGCGCTTGCGCGAAGACCTTTACTATCGCATCAACGTCTTAGGCATTCAGCTGCCTCCGTTGCGGGAGCGGCAAGAAGATATACCGTTGCTCGCGCGTCATTTCATCAAGCAATACCGGAAAGCGCTGGGCGGCGGCGATTTTAACCTGCCGGATGAAGTCGCCCGGGCATTAATGGCCTATGCCTGGCCGGGCAATGTCCGCGAACTGGAAAACATGATGGAAAGAGCCGTGGTGTTGAGTCAGGGCGGCGGAATTGGCCTCAGTCATTTGCCGCAGGAAATACTGTTAAAAGAGCCTCCAGTGAGCTTAGCTCTTGTCGACGAAGCTGAAGAAGACCTGGATTTGGAGGCCGGCGTCGAAAAGCTGGAAAAAAGATTATTGAACAAAGCGCTTGCCCAATCTGCCGGCAATAAAGCCAAAGCGGCGCGCCTGCTGAAAATCAGCGAACGCACGCTTTGGTATAAGCTTAATAAATACGGCTTAAAAGCAGGGAGTCCGGAATAAGTTGCGATCTCCGGACTATTCATCCGAACCGGGCGTTTGCTGTTTCAATAAACTGCCGACGATATTGACCGGTAACGGAAACACAATGGTTGAGGATTTTTCGCCGGCGATTTCGGTTAATGTTTGCAGGTAACGAAGCTGAATGGCTTCGGGTTGCCGCGCCAGAATGCCGGCTGCCTGCAATAATTTTTCCGAGGCCTGCATTTCGCCTTCCGCATGGATGATTTTCGCGCGGCGGGTCCGTTCCGCTTCGGCCTGTTTGGCAATCGCCCTGACCATGCTTTCGTCCAGGTCGACGTGCTTGATTTCGACATTGGTAACTTTGATGCCCCAGGCATCGGTCTGTTGATCGAGTATCGTTTGAATATCGAAATTCAATTTGTCCCGTTCCGCCAGCATTTCATCCAGTTCATGCTGGCCCAATACCGAACGCAACGTCGTCTGGGCAAGCTGGCTGGTGGCGTCGTAAAATTTTTCCACCTGGATAATGGCTTTGTCGGGATCGATGACCCGGAAATAAATCACCGCATTAACTTTGACCGACACGTTATCCCTGGAAATGACATCCTGGGTCGGCACGTCCATTACGACGGTGCGCAGGTCGACTTTTTCAATCTGTTGAACCAGCGGGATTACCAGGATCAAGCCGGGGCCTTTGATCTTGTAAAAACGCCCGAGCATAAAAATCACGCCGCGCTCATATTCCCGCAAAATCCTGAACGCGCTGAGCAACAACAGAATCGCAAAACCGCCAAAGACAAGACTGAAATATTCAAACATGGGGATTCTCCTGGTTGGGAATGGACGATACCCTCAGGATCAGGCCGTCCCTGCCGGTTACCTGTATGGGCTGGTTTTTACGCAATGTTTCATCGGTACGGACTCGCCAGATTTCGCTATGGATGCGGGCCAGTCCGGTGCCGGTAAAATCCTCCAGAGCGATGCCGGTTTTTCCAAGCAATTCCTCCTGGCCGCTGACGACCGGCTTGCGTCTCGCCTTGAACACCAGCCCCAAAGCCATGATTAAAAATAACGCGCTGCTGAGCGCGAACGCCCAGATCAACGCGATATTGATGCCGAAACCCGGCGCATCGGTATCGATCAGGATGATGGAGCCGATCACAAATGCGGTCAGCCCGCCGAAACCGAGTATGCCGATACTGGGCACGAAAGCCTCGGCCACCATCAGCGCTATGCCTAATAAAATCAGCGCTATGCCGGCATAATTGATCGGCAGCACCTGAAACGCGAACAACGCCAGCAACAGGCAAATGCCGCCGATGGTGCCGGGCACGATGCTGCCGGGGCTGGAAAATTCAAAAATAATGCCGTAAATGCCGGCCAGCAGCAGGATATAGGCGATATTCGGATTCGTGATCACGGCCAGCAATTCACTGCGCCAGTCCGGTTCGATTAGATTGACCGTTATGTTTTTCGTTTCAAGAGTAAGGTCTTGCCCCAAAACGCGGACCGTCCGTTTATCGAGCTTCTTCAGTAAATCGTCCCGGTCAGCCGCCAATATATCGATCACGTTCAGCTTCAAGGCTTGTTCGGCAGACAAACTAACTGCATCGCGAACCGCCCGCTCGGCCCACTCGGCGTTTCTGCCGCGCATCTCGGCCAAGCTTCTGATATAGGCCACGGCATCGTTGACGGCTTTTTGCGTTATCGGATTTTTCATCGGCGAACCCGGCGATTTTTTATCCGAAGGCTCGGATTTATCGGGTTTTTCATCCACTTTGCCGGGATCGAACAATTGCACCGGCGTCGCCGCGCCCAAGTTGGTGCCGGGCGTCATCGCGGCAATATGGCCGGCGTACATGATGTAAGTCCCGGCGCTGGCCGCTCTCGCGCCTCCGGGCGTGACATAGACAATGACCGGAATCGGCGAGGCAATGATCTTCTTGATAATCTGGCGCATTGAAGTGTCGAGCCCGCCCGGCGTATCCATCGCAATCAGGATTGCCTTGGCGCCCGAGTCGACGGCTTTGTCCATGCTTCGTTCGATATAATCGCCGGTGGCGGGGCCGATCGCGTCCTGAATCGTCAATTGCACGATGGTTGCGTGCGGCGTGGAGGAAGTAGCGTCGTCCACGGCCTGGGCGGACATCGATAACGCGGGGAGAACGGCGAGTAACAGCAGAAGAATGTAGCGATCAATTGGTGTTGTCATAAGCATAGTCCTGACTCTTCCAAACTTGATAGATAGTCCGAGTCTACGCCACGATTTTATTCAGGGCAATCCATTCCGGGCGGATTTATTCCGGTAAAAGATTGGCTCCCACGCGGCGCTTCGTCAAAAAGGAAGTGTCGCTCAGCATTCACTACGACAAATTCAAAGTCTTCAGAAATGCAGGCCATGCGTGTATCGCTGAACCGGATACCCAATGCCAGCCTTATCGGCTGTTCAAATTCGGTCCAGGCGAATTTGTGCTCCGGCGCGGCAAACGGGATTTAATCCATCCGCCGGCGCTCATCTTCCGCTCGTTCCCAGATATGGGCCGGAATACCCACAGGGCACAAGTAAGGCCGCCCGACGACGGCAAGTGCGGACGTTTCCGGCAACCGGAACTGGCGTTATGCGGAGAACAGTCCGATAGGCAGACCTTCCGGGGTTTTACTGGAGCTGCCGGGAGCGGCTCCAGTAAAAACCCCGGAAGGTCTAACCGGCTGCAAGCGGCCAATCTAATCTACGGCTGATATTTTTCGTGCCTTTCGTGGACGGTGCGTAACACCAGTTAATAAGTTATATCTGTATTTGACGGATATCCGAGCCGGAATAACCGAATTCAAAGTAAAGAGGCGTCCTTATAAAACATGATACTTAACATCAGCTATAATCCCGGCACTATCAATGTCATCTATTCAGTTCAATGCCAAAACAGTCTTTACCTTTTTTCTCCTTGATCGCCTGGAAACAACGTTTGGTATTCTGGATAGGCGCAATAATCGTCGGTTTGGTTATAGTGGCAATGACCTTGCTCAGCGAACGCGCCGTAAACCTCTACCGCTATTTTTCCATTGATTATGCTTGGTTTCACTTCGTTATCCCGCCTATCGGACTGGGGATAACGGCATGGATTACCTTTCGCTTCTTTCCCGGCAGCGAACGTAGCGGTATCCCCCAAGTTAAAGCGGCACTGGAAATCGCCGCCAATCCGGAGGAAAGAAATAAACTGCTTTCGTTGAAAATAGCGTTGGCAAAACTGTTTTTGCCTATCATAGGACTGTTTTCAGGCGCCTCAATTGGATTCGGAGGGCCTGCCGTTCATGTTGGCGCATCGATCATGCTATCGTTAGGCAATGCGGTGAAATTTCCTCCGTATTTTATAGAAAGAGGATTGATTATGGCCGGCAGCGCTGCCGGTTTTGCGGCCATGTTCAGCGCTCCTGTAGCAGGTATTATTTTTGCCGTCGAAGAAATGGGCCGGGCGCTGGAAGAGAGAATCAGCACTCTGGTATTAACAGCCATCATTTTTTCCGGTGTGACGGCTTATGCTTTATTAAACAGCTATATTTATTTTGCTGACGAATCGTTGATTATGCCTTGGGGCAAAAATTGGCAGGCCATACCGCTATGTGGAATTGTTGGCGGTTTTTTCGGCGGTTTGTTCAGCAAAATAATCATCTCAGGAGGCCGCCTGTTGAGCCGCTGCCGCTTTCCCATTGTTGTCATTGCCATTATTTGCGGCGGCGTGATCGCCATGGTGAATTATTTTTCCGACGGAGCAACCGTAGGTACCGGTTATCAACAAACCAAGGACATTTTACAAGGCATACGGCCTATGGATCCTTTCTATCCGTTCCTTAAAATGCTTGCCACCTGCGCAACTTTCTTTAGCGGCATACCCAGCGGAATCTTTGTGCCGTCGATTGCGGCAGGCGCGGGCCTAGGCGTCGATCTGGCAAGCTGGTTTCCGATAGCGCCCGCGCCAATCATGATTTTGCTGACCATAACCGCTTATTTTTCCGGGCTGCTGCAATCGCCGCTCACTTCTTTTGTGATAGTAATGGAAATGACCAACAGCCATGGACTCCTGATTCCGTTGATGGCTACCGCATTTTTTGCGCTCGGCACTTCCAAATTAATAAACCCGGTTCCGCTGTACAGCGCGCTATGTGAAACTTATAAATCGAAGGGCAATGAGGCCTGAGCCTGTGCCGCCGCGATACTCGGCGACAGCGGCAAGCCGAATAAACACCGGCAGCAATCGGCACGCCCAAGGAGTTGCAAATAACCGCAAAAAATAAGTTTGGGCGAATATTGCACATAATAGATACGACAAACAAATACATACTAAAGCAACTTTTAAGCAAAGTTTAATCAAAATTTAAGCATTAAACGGCTATCATTTTTGTAGTATGCAAAATATTTCTACGATTACATTTTCTTGTGTATTTGTTAAATTTTCGCCGACTGCAATCCCGATCACCGCTCTTTGCTTTATTCAATACCGACATTTAAACGTATGCATTCGATTGCCTATCTTTATTCCCTAATACACATCGAAGGAGGTTTATCGTGTCTTTTAAAACACGTATCGGTCTTATCGGTTATGGTAAAACCGGCAAAGCCGTAGCCAACGTACTCAACGCAGATCCGCGTTTCGAACTCTGCTGGATTGCCCGCCGCACCGCCGGCGGTTCCGTCAAAACTCATCCCGATACCGCCATTCCTATTTTCGGCGTCGATCGGCAATCGTTTGAAATGTTGTTTGCCCGGCATCCGGTCGATGCCGTAGTGGATTTTTCTTCGCCGGAAGCCGTACATGCTTATGGGGAAATAGTGCGAAAACGCAAAATCATGTTGGTCAGCGCGATTTCCGCTTATTCGAAAAACGATATGGCTTACGTCCGCAGCCTTGGCAATAATACGCGCGTCATGTGTTCCCCCAATATCACCTTGGGCATCAATTTCCTGATGACGGCAGCCAATCTGCTGCGCAAAATCGCTCCGTTCGCCGACGTGGAAATCCTTGAGCAACACTTTAAGGAAAAGCCCGAAGTTTCAGGCACGGCACTAAAAATTGCAGAAAAATTAGGCTTGGCGGACGACCAAATCACCTCGCTACGGCTCGGCGGCATTATCGGCGAGCATGAAGTCATTTTCGGCTTTCCACACCAAACAGTCCGTTTAGTTCATTCATCGATCAGGCGCGAAGCATTCGGCACCGGCGCGGCCTTTGCATTAGCCCAGCTCGAAAATTGCGCCATAGGCTTTTACACTTTTGAAGATCTACTGCTGCAAGCGGTCAATAGCGAATTGCCTAGGCCGAACGTTTTGGGAGCGGGAAATTAATTCATCATTCCGCATGGCAATTAAGTTATCTTAGGCAAAGCCTAAGATAACTTAATTTTGAAGTTGAGTTGAGTAGCCGGCCTGCTCAAACGAAACTGGGTATAAAACGGCAAAACAATCTTAAACTTCCTTGCCCTTGGGTTTATAAATTCTATAACGTGTTATACAAAGATCAGGAAACTATCGCAAATTAGCAAAAAGCAAACACCGAGGTGAAGCATGAAAAAAATGTCCGATCTCTACGTTTCTTTTCTCAGCGCCCTGGAAATAGGTTTTATGCGTTTCCCGAAGACGTTGATTTTCCTGGTAACCCTTGCCTGCGCAATCAGCCTGTATTACACCGCGCGGAATCTTGGCATTAATACCGATACCACAAAAATACTGTCCCAGGACTTACCGTTTTTACAGGATCGGGCCCGCTTTCTTAAAGCTTTTCCCCAGGACGATCAAGCGGTATTGGTCGTCGTCGATGCAAAAACGCCGGAACGGGCAACAGAGGCGCTCGATTATCTTGGCGCCCAATTCAAGACTGAAAAACAGCAGATAAAATCCGTCTATATTCCGGGCGAAGGCGAGTTTTTCGACCGCCACAGCCTGCTTTATCTCGATCTTGACGACCTAAATGAATTGACCGGTAAATTGGCGGAGGCGCAACCGTTTATCGGTACGCTGTCCGGCGACAACAGTCTCAAAAGCCTGCTGTCGATTGTGTCGCTTGCGATAACCACCGATGACCGCGAGTTGCCGGTCGACCTGAATCCGTTGTTGAATAATATCCGGGCGGTGATGGAGGCATTATTGAACGGAAAAAACCTTCAACTGTCGTGGCAACAGCTGATGCTCGGCGAGGACCAGGACTTACTGGCCAAACAACGCTTTATCCTGCTCAAGCCCGTGCTGAATTTCAATGAAGTGGTACCGGCCGAAAAATCGCTACAGAAAATTCGCGGCATTGTCGAAATAGCCAAAAAAGCGCTGCCTGACGTTAAGGTCCGGCTGACCGGCGAAGTCGTGCTGGAACATGACGAGCTGGAAAGCGTCGTATATAGCACGGAACTTGCGTCGTTTTTTTCGATGATTTTGGTTTTCCTGGCATTGTTGATAGGTTTCCGCTCGTTGAAGCTGGTGCTGATAACTTCGACCGTGCTGCTGATGGGCTTGGCGCTGACAGCAGGCTTTGCAACCCTGGCCGTCGGCCATCTCAACCTGATTTCGATAGCGTTTGCGTTGCTTTATATCGGCATTGGCGACGATTACGCAATACAGCTCAATCTGCGCTATCGAGAACTATTGCAGCAAAATCTTCCGCAAAAAGAGGCGCTGTCCCAGGCGGTGCGCAAAGTCGTGCCGTCAATGGCATTATGCGCGGCCGCGACCTCGGTAGGATTTTTTTCGTTCATTCCCACCGCCTATGTCGGGGTTTCGGAACTCGGCATCATTGCCGGCGGAGGCATATTAATCGCGCTAATGGTTTCAATGACGGTTCTACCGGCATTGTTGCGGCTATTTCCGCTAAAACCCGAGGCGAAAGATCCGCCAAGCGCTCTTCCCGCTTGGGTCTACGATGTGCCGATCCGCTACAGGACTTATTTCAAATGGATCGCAATCGGATTGACGCTGGCAGGCATCGCGCTGCTGACCCAGGTCAGGTTCGATTTTAACCCCCTGAACTTGCGCGCGCCCCGTAGCGAATCGGTCGCGACGTTCAAGGAATTGCTGAAAACCAAGACCGGTTCGCCGATGACGCTGACCGTGCTGGCCGAAAGTCCTGAGCAGGCGCAAGCCAAGGCGCGGCAACTGGAAAAACTAAAGTCAGTTAAAGATGCATTGACGATTTTCGACTTTATCCCGGCAGATCAGCAGCAAAAACTGGACATTATCCAGGAACTGGCTTTGGTCATGGGTGTTCGTCCGGATGCGTTTCCTCCGTTGCGTAAAGACAGCGCCGCCAATCATCGGGAAGCGTTGGCAACGTTTAAAAAAAACGTCGAACAAAGCTTGGCGAAGAATCCCGGCGGCGAATTATCGGCAAACTTACAGCCACTGCAAAAAGTCCTGGATCGGCTTTTGCTCGAGCTGGACTCGAAACCCTTGCCGGAACAGGAAGCGATGCTCGACCGATTGCAACAGAACCTGTTGGGCACTTTGCCGGACATGATGAACAAGCTGGGCAAAGTATTCGCTGCGGAATCGATCACGCTGGAGCAGCTGCCGGAAGATTTGTCCGAACGCTGGCTCAGCAAAGACGGCATTTATAGAATCCAGGTGTTTCCGGCGGAAAACCTCAACGACCATGCCAACCTGAAAGCGTTCATCGCCGATGTCAAACAAATTGCGCCTGACGCCACCGATTTGCCGGTCATTTACCTGGAGTCGGGAAACGCGGTGGTCCGTGCTTTTCAACAAGCGCTGGTTACGGCGCTGGCCATGACCGCCCTGGTATTGTTGATCGTGCGCCGCAGCATCAAGGATACCGTGCTTATTTTGTTGCCTTTGCTGATGACCGCGGTCTTGACCGGCGCGTCAACGGTATTGCTGAATAATCCGTTCAATTTCGCCAATATTATTGTGATACCGCTGCTGTTCGGCCTTGGCGTCGACAACGGCATTTATATCATGAACCGCTTGCGCAGCATGCCCGGCTCGGAACACAACGTCTTGCAGACCAGTACCACGCGAGGCGTCATTTTCAGCAGCCTGGCGACGTTATGCAGTCTAGTCAGCATGGCGTTCACGCCGCATTTGGGTTTGGCGAGCATGGGTTTGCTGTTGTCTATCGGCCTAGCCCTGGTGGTCGTGTGTACGATACTGGTGCTGCCGGCTTTTGCTTACAAGGCCCGCGGCGGATTCAACTCCCGATAATTGCGCTGCTTTATCCTCGACAAAAGCAGTTGAGCCACGGAAGAACGGATGAGCAATATCCTGTTTTATCCGTGTTTATACCCTAACTGACTTTCATTAAGCCGCTCATTAAAGAAACTCACGGTTAAAGCTGAGTTGAGCGGCTTGTCCGCTCAAACGAAACTTATGGCCTTTGGCTATAAAGCTGAGTTGAGCAGCCTGTCTGCTCAAACCCTACTTATGCCCTTGGGGTATAACTTAAAAAAATGCCGACGCACGAATTTTTCCAATCCCACGGCAATAGAGGTGATCAACGCAACGCCCAAAATCAACAGCCATTGATCCGTTTTAAATGCCGCACTGCCAAACAGTTTTTGCATGGGCGGCCAATAAGTAAACAGTAATTGCAGTAGCGTCATGCACACCGTGCCAAAAATCACCCATAAATTGGAAAATACCCCAACGTGAAACATTGAATATTTCAGGGAGCGGCAGTTGAACAGGTAAAACATTTCACTGAACACAAACACATTGACGGCTATCGTCCGTGCCGAGGCTAACGATTCACCCTGTGCCAACTCCCATTCAAACAGGCCGAAAGCGCCTATTAGCAGCAAAACGCCAACCAAAAGAATCCGGAAGACCAGCTGTCCGGTCAGGATGGGCTGCCGGGGATCGCGCGGTTTACGCTGCATTAAACCTGGCTCTTTCGGTTCAAACGCCAGCATCAAGCCAAGCAAGATCGCGGTGCTCATATTAATCCACAAAATTTGCACGGGGGTGATAGGCAGGGCAACGTCGGCAAAAATCGCCGCACTGATCACAAAACCTTCGCCGCAATTGGTCGGCAGCGTCCAGACGATAAATTTAACCAGATTGTCAAATACGCCGCGGCCTTCTTCGACCGCCGCGGCAATCGTGGAGAAATGGTCGTCGGTCAACACCATTGCCGCCGCTTCCTTAGCCACCTCAGTACCGCCCTGCCCCATCGCCACGCCGATATTGGCTTGCCGCAACGCGGGCGCATCGTTGACGCCGTCCCCCGTCATTGCGACGATATGGCCGTTAGCCTGCAAGGCTTGCACCAATTGTAGTTTTTGCTCCGGCGCAATACGGGCGTACACGGCGCAGTTTTCTATCAGTTGCGGATATTGCTTTTCATCAAGCGCTTGCAATTCCGCACCGCTAATGACGAGCCCGGTTTGCTGCATGCCCAATTGTTTGGCAATCGCCAATGCCGTGATGGGATGGTCGCCGGTAATCATTTTTACCTGAATCCCCGCCCGGTAACAGGCGGCGATTGAGGTAACGGCTTCAGGACGCGGCGGATCGATCATGGCTTGCAAGCCTAGAAAAGTTAAGCCGTCATGCAGATGTTCATGTTGAACGGCATCATCGTCGTGATCGGCGCGCGCAAATGCCAGCACTCGCAAACCTTGCGCCGCCATGCTTTCAACCTGTTGCTGCAACCGGGCTTTATCCAATGCTGTCGGTTGCATTTGCCGGTCGAAAGCTTTACTGCAACGGGTTAACAGACTTTCCGCCGAACCTTTCACATAGACATGGCGTGCATCGATGGCTTGATTATGATGCAAAGTCGCCATGAACTGATGTTTCGATTCAAAAGGAATCGCATCCAGACGAGGATGGGCGACGCTGACCGGAGTATGGTGCAGGCCGGCTTTGTGGGCGGCGACCAGCAACGCCCCTTCGGTAGGATCGCCTTCGATGCGCCAATTGTCCGCTTCTGCAAGCAACCGGGCGTCGTTACATAAAAGTCCTGCTTTTAAACATTCCATTAAAGCCGGGTAATCAGAGTAGGCAACGGCTTTGCCGTTAAGCTGGAAATCGCCGTCCGGGGTGTAACCGCTACCGGTGATGTCGAACAATTCGCCGCCCGCGTACAACGCCTGAACGGTCATTTGATTTTGCGTCAGCGTACCGGTCTTGTCCGAGCAAATGACGGTGGTGCTGCCCAACGTTTCCACCGCCGGCAGTTTGCGGATAATGGCATTGCGTTTTGCCATCCGCGATACGCCAATCGCCAGCGTGATGGTCAATGCAGCCGGCAAACCTTCGGGAATCGCCCCTACCGCTAAAGCTACCGACGCCATAAACATATCCAACATCGGTTTTCCCCGCCAAACGCCCACGGCAAAAGTCAGTGCCGCCAACCCAATGATGACCCATAGCAACAATTTACTGAATTGGCTTATTTTTTTGGTCAACGGCGTTTCCAGTTCAATGGCGCTGCTGATCATGCTGTTGATGCGTCCGATTTCGGTACGGTCGCCGACTTCCACGACGATGCCCAAACCGCTGCCATAGGTGATCAGCGTTGAGCAATACGCCATATTATGACGATCCGCCAATACGGTTTCCTCGCTCAAGGTCGCAAGACGCTTTTCCACCGGAACGGATTCGCCGGTGAGCGCCGACTCATCGATTTGCAGTTCGCGGGTTTGCAGCAAACGTAAGTCGGCCGGTACTTTATCGCCCGATTGCAGCAATATCACATCACCCACCGTCAGCTCGTTGGCAGGAATAGAACGGCGTTGGCCATTGCGCAATACCGTGGAATTGACGGTCAAAACACGGCTAAGTGCGTCAATGGCTTTCAGGGCATTGGATTCCTGGATAAAACCGATAACAGCGTTAATCAGCACCACGCCAAAAATTACGCTGCTGTCCACCCATTCTTCTAAAAATCCTGTAACACCGGCCGCAACCAGCAGAATATAAACCAAGGGCTGGTTAAACTGCTCAAGCAGCAAACGCAACGGACTTTTGCCTCGCTGTGGCGTCAGGCGGTTAAGGCCGTATTTTTGCAGCCGTTGCTTGGCTTCGTTTTCAGTCAAACCTTGCTTAATATCAACCTGCAAGTTCGTCGTCAGTGTTTCAGGCGGCAAATGGTGCCAGTTTGTTTTTTGCGATTTCATGGTCTGTTCCTGATTGTAGCAACAAGTTTTTAATTGCTCTAAGGCATGGTTACTTCCTTCTTCCCGACTGCAAACAACGGTCGCTTAAAACGTTCAGGCCGGAACTGCAACCAACAGCTTCTCAAACTCCTCAGCGGGCACCGGCTTTGAGAACAAGTAACCTTGCCCGTAATCGCAACCGGCGGCCATCAACAAATCGTATTGTTGCTGCGTTTCTATGCCTTCCGCAATAACCTTGATGCCCAATTTATGCGCCATCACAATGATCGCTTCGCACAGCGCCAGATCATTGTTATTCGGACAGAGGTTACGGGTGAACGACTGGTCAATCTTGATATAGTCGATGTCGAATTTTTTTAAATACGATAATGAAGAATAGCCCGTCCCGAAGTCATCCAGGGAAACTTGAATACCGGCATCGCGAAAAGCCAACAGTTGGCCGGTAATGATGGCTCCCGCATCCATCAGCAGTCCTTCGGTGATTTCTATAACGATGCCTTGCCCAGGCAAGCCGAGTTCCTCCAAGTAGTCAAACCAGGCCAAATGCCCTCCTCCCGCTTTTTGGAATTGCACCGGCGATTTATTAATACTGATCTGGAAATCGGCATGGTACTCCGTCCGCCATTGCAACGCTTGCTTCGAGGCTTCGCGAAATACCCATTCGCCAATATCGATGATCATGCCGCTCGCTTCGGCGACCGGGATAAATTCAGCCGGATTAATCAAACCGCGGGCCGGATGCTGCCAGCGCAGCAGTGCCTCGGCTTTATGGATAAGGCCGGTACTTAACTCTACAACCGGCTGGTAAGCAAGCCAGAACTGGGATTCGGGCAGTGCGACGCGCAGATCGTTAATCAGCCGCATTTTAGCCATTGCGGCTTCCTGCATCGAGATCGTGAAATAGTGGCGGCAGTTGCGGCCTTGGTCTTTCGCCGCATACATCGCCTGGTCGGCATTTTTGATCAGCGTGTCGATGTCATCGGTATCTTCAGGAAACAAGGTGATGCCGATACTGACGGATACATAAGCAATCTCACCCGCTAACTCGAACGGCTTGGTAAGCTGACACAGGATGTCCTGGGCAAGACGCTCAATACTGTCGCGCTCTTGCAATTCAGGAAGAATAATCGTGAACTCGTCTCCGCCCAGACGCGCAACGGTATCGGTACTGCGGACGCAATTGAGCAGCCGTTTTCCCATTTCCTTAAGTAACAAATCGCCTTTGCTGTGCCCCAGCGTATCGTTGACATCCTTAAAATGGTCGAGATCGAGAAACAGCAGCGCCAAAGGTAGGTCCATTCGCCGCGATTTCTTTATTTCCTGCGCCAAACGCTCGTAAAACATGTGGCGATTCGGCAGTCCGGTCAATGAGTCGAAGTTGGCCTGTTGCCAGATCGTCTGTTCCGCATGCTTTTGATCGGTGATGTCCGAAAACATCGCCACCCGGTAACGTACCCCATGTTGCTCGTCATAGACGGTATTGATCGTCAGCCGTTCAAGATAAGAGTTGCCGTTCTTGCGACGATTCCATATTTCGCCTTGCCAATGACCCGTTGTTTCCAGCGCCTTCCACATGGATCGGTAAAACTCTTCGCTTTGCAGCCCGGATTTAAGCAATGAAGTGGATTGACCAATGGCCTCCTGCAACGAATAACCGGTGAATTCGGCAAAAGCCGGATTAACGCTAACAATCCTGTTGTCGGCATCGGCCACGAAGATGGCCTCGCCTATCGCCTGGTAAACCAGATCGGCGAGTTTCAATTTCTCTTCATAAACTTTACGGTCGGTAATATCGATCAGTACCAGGTGGCAAAGCTGGTCGTCACCATTGGCGATGGCTTCGACATGAACAATAAGCGGTGCGCTTGGAGAGCCCGGCAACAGGGTCAGCTCACAGTGTTTGACAGTCTGTCCTGCAAATACGCCGGCCAGGAAATCATTAAATACCGGCAGAGAATCAGCGCCGATAAAAGCCGGAAAGCGTTGCTGATTTAATTGCGCCCGGAAAATGCCTAGCTGCCTGGCGGCTTTGAGATTGATCCGGTGGATAACGCCGTCCCGACCCAATGTAAGATAACCGACCGGCGCCATGTCATAGAGTTCGGCGTAACGTTCAAGGTTAGCTTCCGCTTCCGCCTGCGCTATCAACAATTCCTCATTCTGCATTTCCAATTCGATCTGGTGAACCTGTAGTTCATGAAGCAATTTTTTTACGTCGGCTTCAAGACTCGATGGCATTGGATACTGTTGAGTAAGCTGCTGCTCGGCCCGCTGACGCAGGCTGCCATTGTCAAACTGCTTGATTTCCTTTGCCACGCAACCTCTCTTTGTGCATTATGAATATCCCGGTATCCGTTAAAGAGATATTATAAACTGATTCCGGAAGCTATTTTGAAATGATTAAGGCTGCCGTCCTGATAAAGCTGAGTTGAGCAGCTTGTCTGCTCAAACGAAACTTATGCCCTTTGGGTATAAATAGGCTTTACAAATAGATCTCCGGATTTCCATTATGGCTCGCATCCATTCCTGACGCTTTACACTCTTTCTTATAATGGGTAATCACTGTACGGATAGAAATATACTGATACGGTTCGCCTCTCGCATTGAGGAAAGGCACGATAGTGGTATCGACCCAATATAAAGAACCGTCTTTGGCACGATTGCAAATCTCCCCCTTCCAAGTGTGTCCGCCGGCAATGGTTCTCCATAAGTTGGCCATAAACTCCTTATCATGGTGCCCTGAATTGATCAGGCGATGGCTCTGACCAAGCAGTTCTTCACGCGAATACTTGGAAATGCTGCAAAAGTTGTTATTCACATAGGTAATGATGCCTTTCCGGTCCGTGATCGCCACAATCGCGTGTTCATTCAATGCCAACTCAAGATTTTTGGCAAGGCTGATATCGACAAACGTAATCACCACCCCGTCGATTATGTTATCCATGGTTCGATAAGGCATGATGCGTACATCAAACCAGCGCCCGTCGTGAGTTTGGATTTGTTTGTCCGAAACCACCAGCTTATGCAGCACCTCGGTTGCGTCCTGCTGCAATAGCGGGTAATCCAGATCGGTTGTAATGTCGCTTAACGGCCGTCCTTCGTCTTGAGGCAATAATCTGAAAATCTGCGTAGTATGAGCGGTAAAGCGGCGCAAATGCAGTTTGTTATTCAGAAACACCGTGGCAATTTCAGTGCTGTTAAGCAAGTTCTGCATGTCATTGTTGACCCACTGTAACGAATCCAGCTTGGCTTGCAGTTCTCCATTTACCGTCAATATTTCCTCGTTTACCGACTGCATTTCTTCTTTGGCAATCAGCATTTCCTGATTTGCAAACTGGCCTTCCTCGCGGCTGGCCTTCAATTCTCCCTGCAAAAACTGTATTTCATCGCGTAAAGTTTGTATTTCCAGCTGGGCTTGTTGCAGCGCCTCGGGAAGCGGAAGCTTGGCGTTGCGTTTACGGGGTCTCGTTGTGGCGATGTCGGCAAACGCGATAATGACATTACCGCGCAATGCCTGTAGCTGTTCGATAGCCTGCACCGTTACATTAACGCTATGCACGCCGCTTTCGCCGGTTATCTGAACATTATCCAGGTGTACCGCCGTATTATGCTGCAATGCCAGGCGAATCGATCCGATCAGCGCCTGGCGCAAGCCGTCGCGCGCCATCGCATGAATATTCAGGTTGGCTTTGCCGACGGAAGGTTCCAGGTACTTACCCGTGTGACCGCTAAAATACAGAATGTCGCCCTCGGCATTAACCAGTACCGCTGCCGGGGTATAATACGCAAGCAGCAATTGCTCCATCAGTTGTTGCAGATTGACCGGCAGGCTGGAATCGTTAACCGGCTGCCTGATCGCAGGCGCGGAAATAAAATGCCTGTTGGGAAAACTCACCTCAGGCTTTGGCAACGGATTGTCGATACAGCGGAACAGCCGCACCTTAGTGCTCACCGGTGTAAACAGGGAGACAAAATTGCCGATGCTTTCGGCAGAACCCAGTAACAGTAAACCGTGCGGGTTTAGTGCATAGTGAAATAACGGCAACACTTTTTTCTGTAAATCGGCGGAGAAATAAATAAGCAGATTACGGCAGCTTATTATGTCCAACCGGGTAAACGGTGGGTCGTTGATGACGTTCTGCTGGGCAAAAATGATCATTTCGCAGATTTCATCTTTAATTCGGTAACCGTTGATTTCTTCGTTAAAGTAGCGGCTCAGCCGCTCCGGCGAAACATCGGTCAACCTATGGGTGGCGTAAAATCCTTGGCGTGCCTGCGCTATCGCATCCGCATCCAGATCGGTAGCAAAAACCTGCAGCGAATAATGCGCGCTCGGCTTTAATTGCTCAATCGCTTCCATGAAAACAATTGCCAACGTATAAGCTTCTTCCCCAGTAGAGCAGGCGGGCACCCACACTCTTATGGTTTTGCCGTCCGGATAATTGGCTATCAGCGCCGGTATCGCCTCATCTCTTAATATGTCCCATGTTGACGGATTGCGAAAAAAACTGGTAACGCCGATTAACAGTTCCTTGAATAATAACGCCTGCTCTTGAGGGTTCTCGCGCAAATAACGGATGTAAGTGGCGATATGGTCGAGCTGGTGCAGTGCCATGCGCCGTTCGATACGGCGATATAAAGTACTTCTTTTGTACAGCGAAAAATCGTTGCCGGTTTGAACGCGGAGCAAAACGGCAATTTTATCCAGAGAGCTCAAGGAACTGTCTTCCAATAGTTGTCCTGAAGCGGCAAAAGTGTTTTTGGGAGCTTGCTGAAGATAACTGACCAGATGTGCAGGCAACTCTGCGGCCGTACTGACAATATCGGCCAATCCGGCATCAATGACGCTTCGCGGCATACTGCCCAATTTGGCTTCGCTGGGATCCTGGACCATCACCAAGCCCGATTTTTCCTTAATGGCTCGCAGGCCCAGCGTACCGTCGGCGCCCATCCCCGAAAGCAGGATGCCGATGCTTTGATTACGGCGGTCTTCGGCCAAACTGCAAAAAAAAGCGTCAATCGGCAGCCGAAGTCCTCGCGATGCGGCTAAATCGAGTAAGAACAGCGTACCGTGAAGGATAGACAATTCTTTACCGGGAGGATTTATGTAAACGCAATCCCGCTTTATTTTCATACGATTTTGGGCTTCCAGCACCGTCATCGACGTCATCCGTTGCAGCAATTCCGCCATCATGCCTTTGTAATTAGGGTCCAGATGTTGAATAACGATAAAAGCGACACCGATATTGTCAGGTACATGACTAAAGAATTGTTCGAGCGCTTCAAGCCCTCCTGCCGATGCCCCGATACCGACGATTGGGAACAGGCTATTCGCAGAAAGGGAAGTAAGACCGCTGACCGAACCCATGGAAAACGGGCTGTTGGCGGTAATTAATTTTTCCATGCATGATTCCTAATTATCTTATGACTCTATAACTGCCGCAGACACGGTTGTTTATATGTAGTGAATATGCGTAACATCTTCCGCCATGAAGTCTTTTAAAACCAAGGACATAATCACAAGCAACTGAAACATATAAACTTTTTAATATAATTGCTTATGATAACATAATCTTGGCCGGCATATATTTATGCGCGTCTGGATTTGTCGGAAATGAGTCAGAGATAATGCTGCGTAGCTATACAGCGCCCAGGGCAATCGCGCTATGCCTTTCTTTTACCAAAGATCAGTTCCTCGCGGTAACGGTCACTCAAACAAGCACGGAGCTTTCGCCGGCGCAGACTGTCTTTACTGGGGCCATTGTTGTTCAATAGGTTTAAAGCCGCACGCCGGATTAAAGCCAGATTTTCCGGCGAATGATCTTTCCTGGCCCGGTTGTCGTCTTCTCCGAACTGTACATCCAGTACCCAATGTTGCTGGTTTTCGATACCTCAATGTTGCCGTACACTCTCGGCAAAGCGTTCCAAACCGGTGAATGAGCACAGAGAATAGCGGCTCTCCACGGACGTTTTATCGCCGACGATCCGCGTCGATTCCACCCGGCCAACGGCGGCCAAGCCTTTCCATTCGAGCTTCTGTTCGAGCCAGCCGATCCCCGTACTTAAACTGCAACGGCGAATTTCGATGCGACCATGACCTTTATCCAGCGTTTCATGCACCGGCAGCCGCCCTGCCGCCGTTTCGGTATCAAGCCAGAGACGGACGTCCTCGCACAAACTTTTGTGATTGTCTTTCAACGCTAAGGTAATCGGCCTTGGCATCGCCTAATGCTTTGGGCGATGTTTTTCTGGCAACCCATCGCGTCTATAGATACTGTCGAACCGGCAATGTCCAGCATCGACAACAGATTGGGAATCGCCGTAATCTCGTTGGTTTTCTCGCCGACGGCCTGCCGCCCCAACACCCAACGAGCCTTTGCGGCATAGGCGCTCAGTAAAGGCACGGTGCTGTCGCCAACGCGGCTGCCCCGCAACGTTTTATCATCCAGATAGATTTGTTCGCCTAACAGGCTCGGCAGCGCCGCTTCAACCCACTGCAAAAACGCCTCCTGAAAGGCGTTGGGATCAATTCGGCCCAACACATCGCTTAAGGTATCGTGCGACGGCATGCCGTTCGGCAATTCCAGAAAACGACGCAACCAAGGCTCTTTCTCTTCTGCGAACTCTTCCATACCCACCCAGTCTTCGATGCCGCTTAACACCGCACACAAGACAATCAGTAAAATATCGCTCAGCTTATGCAACTTGTTTTTCGTTTCACGGCGCGGGTCTTTAATCGTTTGAAAATAGGGCAGCGGATTAAGTAGCATCCTTGTTATCTCGGCAAATTTTCTATTTTATACGCCATGCTCTGTCAATAGCCGAGATAGCGCGATTGCCCTGATACAGCGCCTGCGTTTCTTGACATATGAAAATAGAGCCGTTTGGCTCAAGGCAAAGGCGGCAGCCCCAGCTCCATCAGAAATTGGTTATGCCTGTTAGTGCTTGTGGCAATATTTTTCTCTAAATCAACCAGCTCGGCATTAACCACCTGCAAGTCAATTTGGATTTCCGCTTTGGCGGTACTGACATAACGCGAGATATTCAGGTTGAAATCGTTTTTCTCAATTTCTTCCATTGGAACGCGACGGGAATAGCGCGCTTCTTCCTTGCGATATTGGTAAGTATCTATAATTTTGTAGATATGTTCAGGTAGCAAGCGATTCTGGCGTTTACCTTTTTCGAAGTGTTCGCCGGCGTTGATAAACAATACATCGTCCGGCTTCTTACATTTTTTCAATACCAAAATACAAACCGGTATGCCCGTGGAGAAAAACAGATTTGCAGGCAAACCAATTACGGTGTCGATATGGCCGTCTTTTAACAGCTTGGTGCGGATACGATCCTCTGCGCCGCCACGAAACAAAACCCCGTGCGGCAGAATGATAGCCATAGTGCCTTGATCGCTTAAAAAGTGAAAACCGTGCAGTAGGAAGGCAAAGTCCGCAGCGGATTTGGGAGCAAGACCATAGCTTTTAAACCGGAAGTCTTCGCCCAAGGCTTCGTTCGGTTCCCAGCGATAGCTAAACGGCGGATTAGCGACCACGGCGTCGCATACCAGCTTTTTGGCGGGGTTCATTTCGTTTAGCTTATCCCAATCGTTCAGCAAGGAATCGCCGTGGTGGATTTCGAATTCGGAATCTTTCACACCGTGCAGCAGCATGTTCATCCGCGCCAGGTTGTAGGTAGTAATGTTTTTTTCCTGACCGTAGATTTTGCCAATACCGTGAGGGCCAAGTTGCTTGCGCACATTCAACAATAGAGAACCGGAGCCACAGGCAAAATCCAGCACTTTATCGAGCTTAAGCTTTTTGCCGGTGGCCGGTTCCTGGCTGTCGAGGGTAACGATTTCGGAAAGAATCGTAGAAATCTGCTGCGGCGTATAAAACTCACCGGCTTTTTTGCCCGAACCAGCGGCAAACTGTCCGATCAGGTATTCGTAGGCGTCGCCCAGAATATCGCTGTCGGTAGAAAACTTGGCGATGCCTTCGGCGATTTTGCCGATGACGGTACAGAGCTTGGCGTTACGGTCTTCATATTTTTTGCCGAGCTTCTCGGAGTTGAGATTAATTTCCGAGAACAATCCTTGAAAAGTGCTCTCGAAACTTTGATTTTCTATGTACTTGAAGCCTTTTTCCAAGGTGTGCAGCAATTCGCCGTCTTGCGTTCTAGCCAGCTCGGCAATGCTGCTCCACAGGTATTGCGGTTCAATCACATAATGCACCTTGCGGCGCATTTGTTTTTCAAATTCAGGCACATCATCAGTATTCGCTGCATACCACAGCGACAGCGGCGCACGCTTATCATCGTCTGCAAGCTTGGGGTAATCCGGCCCCAGTTCTTTTTTGGCAGCCGCCTCATAATTGTCCGACAGATAACGTAAAAACAGAAACGACAACATATAGTCGCGAAAATCGTCGGCGTTCATCGCGCCGCGAAGTTGATTGGCGATGTCCCAGAGTGTGTTGCCTAGTTTATTGAGTTCTTGTTCGGTCATAGAGAGTCTGATGATTGATTGGTCCGTTGCATAAATTGATTGAGCTTCTAGTCGAATGTAAACACTTCCTGCCCCTCTACCGTGCGATAAGCGCAAAGCAAGGTATCCACAAAATCGAGCGAACTGCTGCCGAAATATTCAAGCGCTTTAACGAATACTTGCGGCTTTTCCATGGTCACCAGTGCTTCGTTCAACAAACCGGTTAGCAGTTGTCGAATCTCTTCTCGATCCACGGCATAGACTTTTTGCAGTACGTACACCACTTCGCAAGCCGCTTCGATGGGCAAGGTACCAGTTTGCTGCTCCAGAATTGCCGCTGCTTTCGCCGATAATTCGGCATGATCGTCAAGCAAATAACGTAAGACGATATTGGCATCAACCAAGCTCATCGTGTTCCCCTACTGAATCCAGCCATGCCGCTTGCTCCTTTTCCATTAGTGCCGGATTGGCATAACGTTTCAAGGCACCGCGCAAGCTTTTTTTGCCCACCGGCGGCGTGGCGGATTGCTGTATGGCGAGTACAATAATTTCAACTTCTTGTCCCCAAAATTGCGTCGGCAGTTGGAGATGGACTTCGCCGTTTTTTACTATCTGAATGCTACGAATTGCTTCCATTGGTGCATGCCTCTTAGTGGTTATGGTCGGCCCCTTGATGCTGCCGTAGTTTCTGTAATCATCTCCGGCAGATCAAATTTATATCGATCCAGGAAGACCCGTAGAATATTCTGAAAAAGTTGCTTGGTATCCTCGCCCATTTCTTTAGGTTCGTAGGCCGAGTATTTACCGTGGCTGAGCAAATTTAACGCGCGGGCAAACAATACTTCGTCATCGATGCCGTGAATGCAGCTAGAAAAATCATCAGAACCAAAAAAGGTAGCCGTTTTTTCTAAAATACTGCGCAGCATATTGAAGTGATGGGTGTACAGTTTGCCCGACTCCGATGCTTTCTGTAGTTCGGCCAGCATGGCGACATGGTGGAAGAAAGGTGTGTCATCGGTCGCTCGCAAGGTGTAGGTGCCCGAACCATTACCGCGATGCAAAAAATAAGTCTTGTGCGAAGTTTTCTTCAATTCGTTACACATCACATTGAAAAACAGGCTGTGGTGCGATGAAATCACCGTCTTCACCCTATTCGTTCGGCGCTTAAGCAGTTGCGCCAAATCACTGGCGACGGCAATCGCATTGTTGTCGTCCAGGGACGAAATCGGGTCGTCAATATAAAAGTATTTAACCCAGTCATAGGCTTCCGCTCCGTCGAGGGTTAATTCACAAATCGCCAAAAAAATACACCAGATAAAAATATTCTCTTCGCCGCGCGAAACTTTAATGTGGCTGGCGTCACCTTTGAAAAAGGTAATAGTCCATTTTTCGTAATCGATTTTGAAATCAAACTCGGCGTAACGCTCCAGATAAGAAAAAATTTTTTCTTCCAGCGCCAGCTCTTTAAAGCCCTTAAAGAAACCGGAACCCGAGTTGATTTTTAAAACGCGCTCGGTATCGTTGCTTAAATCGTTGTCCCAATGAAACAGGTCTTCGGTGTAGGCATTGAAATACAGCGTATCCCTGGCAACGCCTCTCTTGCGTTTACCGGCCGCTTTAAATTCCATGGAAAGGCGGGTTTTACCGGTGCCGTTATAGGCGTAAAGCAAAACAAAATCGGAACCGCCGTTATTGGAGTCTCGCAGATCATCGCGCAGTCGATTAACTAAGCCTCTTATGTTCTTGTACTGATAGATTTTTGGCTTGCCGCTCATCCAACTATCTCATCAACGGCGGGGAATAGCTGCTGCATCAGGCCTTTTTTATGGGCTTTGAGAGCGGTTAATTTTTGGGTTTGGGCGGTGATCAGGTCGTCGATGGAAGACAGGCAATCGGCGATTTTTTGTTGTTCCTCTGGGCGGGTAACGGGAAGAGGCATGGCCATGAAATCGCCATTTGCGATAGCCATTCTGTCATGTCTGGCGCCGGTGCTAGATGCCTGTCGCATGTATTGATGCCAGCCCGTTGTCTTGAAATAGTTAGAGTAAAAATCGTTCTGGTTGTTGTTGAATCGGAATACGATATACAATGGCGACATAACCCCTGCTGCGACATTGTTCCTTGAAATCGGGCCGACCGGAGCTGTTGTTGAAATGCGTGGGTTATAAACGTAATCCCCTTTTTCGACGACAAAATAGCCTTCCAAATTGCTTTGATTGGCTATGTACTTATCAAAAAAATCCCGCTGGTCAATCACACCGAATTCGGCGGAGTTGGTAAGCACACGGTTCAACTTCCCTTGGCCGTTTTTCTGCTTACAGCGTTTTGCCAATTGACCGAGCGGAATAGCATTCCAATCCCCTGCATTCCGAAACTCAGGAAAGCGCAGTTTGGGGACGGTTTCGCCTTCGGCGGGGAATAGCTGCTGCATTAGGCCTTTTTTATGGGCTTTGACAGCTTCGACTTTTTGGGCTTGCGCGGTAATCAGTTCGTCGATGGAAGACAAGCAATCGGCGATTTTTTGTTGTTCGATCTGTGGAGGAATTGCCAAATCCAGCTTTTCTAAATTACTTTTGTATAGGTGAGCCACCGTATCACCTTGAGCGACCTTGGCAATTTCAAACTTAAGTGCTCCGTTGAGGTAATAGCTAAGAAAAACTCCATTTTGCTTAGAGCGAATCACGTTTAGATCACTACCTAAAGCAACATTTTTACGCATAACGCAAGCAGCCGTTGCAATATCAATCTTGGTCTCGCCGGAAGAGGGTATTACCACATCACCCGTATGACTTAAAAATAACTCATTTGGCGACATGTCTGTTTTTGAAATAACGTTATCAATCAGCTCTCCGTAAATTGTATATAGCTCACCATAGCGTATACATGGCTGATTGCCGTTTGGTTGTATGTCTGCTTTGGAGATGCCTTTGCCTTTATAAAATTCGGCTATATCGGCCAACCTCTTCTTCTCCCACTCCCCCGCATCCCGAAACTCAGGAAACCGCAACCCCGGCACCAAACCCTTTTCCATTGCTTCACTCATCTGTCTCCCTCAAATTCCTGCGCCAGCAGCTCATGCAATTTAGCCTGTATCAATTTTTTATCGGGCAATTGCAACTGGTATTGCGCAATTAAGGTTGGCGAGAGGTTGCGCGATAGCGCGTATTCCACGACTTCGTCGTCTTTGTCGCGGCACAGCAAGACGCCGATACTGGGGTTTTCATGCGGCTTTTTCACATCGCGATCCAGTGCTTCCAGGTAAAAACTCAGTTGTCCCATGTGTTCCGGTGAGAATTTGCCGATTTTCAGTTCAAAGGCCACCAGCGCCGACAGGCCGCGATGATAAAACAGCAGGTCGATATAAAAATCCTGGTTGCCGACTTGCAAACGGAATTGTTCGCCCATGAAGATAAAGTCGCTGCCCAACTCCAGAATAAAAGTCTTCATGTGCTGGATCAGGGCGGTTTGCAGGTCGTTTTCGCTGTGAGTTTCCGGCAGGCCGAGAAACTCCAGCACGTAGTTGTCTTTGAAGGCTGCGCTAATTTGGGGATGAAATTCTCTCAACGGCGTTGAGAGTTTTGGCTGATCCAGCCTGGCACGCTCAAATAAACACGCGCTGATTTGCCGATCAAGCTCGCGAACGCTGTATTTCTCATCAATAGTCAGCTTTAAATAAAACGCTCTTTCTTGTTGGGTTTTACAGCGCGAAAAAATAGCCAGGTTATGCGACCAGGGCAATTCTCTCGCCAGCGCTGAGAGTTTTTCATCAGCCTGATAGGTTTCGTAAAACTGCTTCATGCGCCACAGGTTCTTATCACTGAAGCCTTTGACGTCCGGGGCGTTGTGCGCAATGTAGTGCGCCAATTCGGTGACGACGCCTTTACCCCAGGCTTCGCTTTGCACTTTGTGGCTGATGGTAAGGCCGATTTGCCAATACAGGTCAATCAGGGCGGTGTTGGCTTGGCTAAAGATTTTCTGCCGCGCTTGCTGGATGTGTTGTAGCACCTCGCTGAACACCGGGTTGGCTGTGGCCGGTTTATTCATACGCCGCTAATCCTGAAATTTCGCGGCCTTGGGCCAATTTGTGTAATACCGGCAGCAGGTCTTCCATCAGGGCCAGCTCTTTTACTCTTCGCTCTTTCCACCCCAACTCCAGTGGTTCGAGCAAATCCGTCAATTGTTCGCCATCAAAAATCATCCGGCTCATGATGATATCCACAAAGGCTTGCAGGGCTTGCGGTTCCAGGCCGTGTTTTTCTGCGATAATTGACAAATCGTTTGCTGCCTTGGCCGCTTTAAAGGCCTGGTAGCCGTCGCGGATCGCCTGTTCGTTCAGGCTTTGGCCCGCCGGCAAACTATTGATGTAGGCAATGATATCGTCGCGCTCGCCCATCAAATTGGCGCTGGAGCCGATCAGTTCGATCAGTTGCTGGCGGGTCATTTTTTGTTTGCCGGTTTTTTGCGTCGATTTGGCGATTAAAGCCATGATGTAGTCGTAATCGATCACCGCCGAGGCGAACAGCACAAATTCAAAATCCAGTTGTTGCACCTCGGCGCTGACGTCGCCGCCTTTGTTTTGCGCGCGCTTAAGGTCTTGGGCGGTTTCCAGATACATGCCTTTAAAGCCGCGCAGAGTGTCTTCGGGCAGCAGTTGTTCGACATGGTTTTTACTGTCTTCGCTTAAGTCGGTGTATTGATCCAGCTGGGTTTTTAGGCGCTGCACTTCTTTAAAGTGGTTGATAAATCCGGCTCGGGCATCATCGCCTTTCAGGTTGGCTACTTGTTCCGGCGCGCAATCCAGGCCTTGGGATTGCATAAAGGCGTCGAGCTTGCTGACGGCGTCTTGCAGTTTTTCGATCACGACAGGCGCCGGATCGACCAGCCAAATTTCTTTGGCTTGTTCCGCTGATTTGCCGGAAAATAGGGTAATGGCGGCGTCGACTTCTTTTTCCTGGCCGCGAAAATCCAATACGTTACCCCAAGGCTTGCTGTCATTCAGCACCCGGTTGGTGCGCGAGAAGGCCTGAATCAAACCGTGGTGTTTGAGGTTTTTATCGACGTACAGCGTGTTGAGGTATTTGGAATCAAACCCGGTGAGCAGCATATCCACGACAATGACAATGTCGATTTTGTTTTCGCGCGAATAATCCCGGTTGGAATACTTGTGGTCTTTAATGCGCTGCTGCACATCCTGATAATACAGGTCGAACTCGTTAATGCTGTGGTTGGTGTCGTACCGGCTGTTGTAGTCGGCAATGATGGTCGTTAACGCGGCTTTTTTCTGTTCCGGCGCTTCCTGATTGTCGGCCTTTTCTTGTTGTAATTCGTCTTGCAGTTGTTTTACGTCGGCGAGGTTTTTAGCGCTCTGATTGTCGTTGTCTTTCGCCAGCATCTGAGTTGGCGGAGAGAACACGCAGGCAATGTTTAGCGGCTGAAAACTGTCGCCTTTCGTTAGCTTTTGCGCCTGCATAGTTTTGAATAACTCGTAGTATTCAATGGCGTTATTGATGGAAGCCGTCGCCAGAATGGCGTTGAAGCGGCGCGAATTGGTCGCGGCATCGTGTTTTTCCAATATGGCTTTTACGACGGCTTCCGGCGGCGGAATGACGGATGCTTTGGGCTTGCTCTCGCCCTCGGTTTTATCGTCTTTGCCGTAATAGTCAATGTGAAAGCTCAACACATTTTTGTCTTCAATGGCATGGGTGATGGTGTAGGCGTGCAGTTCTTTTTCGAATATATCCTTGGTGGTTTTAAAAGAGCCGAAAGTACCGTCGATTTGCTTGTAGCTGGCGTTGTCGTCAAAAATCGGCGTGCCGGTAAAGCCAAACAGTTGCGCTTTGGGAAAGAATTCTTTAATGGCTTTGTGGTTTTCGCCGAATTGCGAACGGTGGCATTCGTCGAAAATAAACACAATGCGCTTATCGCGTAGCGGTTCCAAGCGTTGTTTGTAGGTAAGCTTACCCTTTTGTTTGTTGCTTTGGTTGCGCTTGCTGTTTTCGTCCAGCGCCAGGCCGAGCTTTTGGATGGTGGTGACGATGACTTTGTCGGCGTAGTCTTCCGACAGCATGCGCCGTACCAGGGTTTCGGTGTTGGTGTTTTCCTCCACGCAACCTTCCTGGAAGCGATTGAATTACTCGCGGGTTTGGCGGTCGAGGTCTTTACGGTCCACCACGAACAGGCATTTTTCAATGTCAGGATTGTCTTTAAGCAATGTGGAAGCTTTAAACGAGGTGAGGGTTTTGCCGCTGCCGGTGGTATGCCAGATGTAGCCGTTGCCCCGATTTTGATGGATGCAATCGGTAATGGCCTTGACTGCATAGATTTGGTATGGGCGCATGATCATCAGCTTGTGCTCACTGGCGACCAACACCATGTAGCGGCTGATCATTTGGCCCAACGTGCATTTAGCCAGGAAGTTGTCGGCAAAGTCGTGCAAGTGGGCGATTTTGCTGTTTCCTTCGTCTGCCAGTTGGTAGATCGGCAAAAAGCGCTCGTCGGCGTTAAAGCTGAAGTGCTGGTTGTGGTTGTTGGCGAAGTAGTAGGTATTGCTTTCATTGCTGACGATAAACAGCTGCATGAAACACAGCAGCGTGTTTGTATAGCCATTGCCGGGGTCGTTTTTGTACTCAACGATTTGCTCCATGGCGCGGCGCGGGCTGACCTGGAGTGTTTTCAGCTCAATCTGCACGACAGGGACGCCGTTAATCAGCAGAATCACGTCATAACGGTGGTGGCTGTTCTCGGTGTTGATGCACAGTTGATTGACGACTTCAAAGTCGTTTTTGCACCAATCTTTGATATTGACCAGGGTGTATTGCAGCGGCGTTCCGTCTTCCCGCATGAAGGTATTGCGCTCGCGCAGGGTCTTGGCGGCAGTGAAGACGTCGGCGGTGACGATTTCGTCGCGCAGGCGGGCGAATTCCGAATCGGTTAGATGGACACGATTTAAAGCCTCGAATTTTTTACGGAAGTTTTGCTCTAGTGCCTCGCGGTCGCGAATATCGGAGCAATAGGTGTATTTAAGATCGGTCAACTTGCCGATTAAGCTTTGTTCGATCTGGTTTTCTTTTATGGTCATTTGAAACTTTCAAAAAATATTCTAAGTGCGTGTTTTAAAAGTTTGATACCTTCCCCGAGGACAGCCTGGTCAGCATCAAATTAATCATGGCGATATGAACGAATGCTTT
>NZ_RYFG02000001.1:208-1434 GCF_003994235.2 Candidatus Methylobacter oryzae | reverse complement strand
AGCAGCAGCCCTGTCCACCGCAGCTATTGCGGCTTTGGGTACCTCGCAAGCCATTGTCCTGGAGACCTCCGACGTGGCGGCGCTGAGGAGCGGCCAGATTGTGGCGTTGGGAACTTCCAATGTTGCGGCTCTAGGCACTTCANACCTCGCAAGCCATTGTCCTGGAGACCTCCGACGTGGCGGCGCTGAGGAGCAGCCAGATCGTGGCGTTGGGAACTTCCAATGTAGCGGCTCTAGGCACTTCGCAGGTGGCGGCGATCAGTACCTCAGCTATCGCGGTCTTGGGCNGGCATTGACCACTTCGCAGGTTGTGGCGTTGGCCACGAAACAAGCAGCAGCCCTGTCCACCGCAGCTATTGCGGCTTTGGGTACCTCGCAAACCATTGCNACCACTTCGCAGGTTGTGGCGTTGACCACGGCGCAAGCAGCAGCCCTGTCCACTTCAGATATAGCGGTTTTAGGCACCTCGCAAGCCATTGCCCTGGAGACCTCCGACGTGGCGGCGTTGAAGAGCGGCCAGATTGTGGCGTTGGGGACTTCCAATGTCGCGGCTCTAGGCACTTCACAGGTGGCGGCGATCAGTACGGGAACCATCGCGGTCTTGGGCACGTCGCAGGTGGCGGCATTGACCACTTCGCAGGTTGTGGCGTTGGCCACGAAGCAAGCAGCAGCCTTGTCTACCGCAGCTATCGCGGTTTTGGGTACCTCGCAAGCCATTGTCCTGGAGACCTCCGACGTGGCGGCGTTGAGGAGCGTCCAGATTGTGGCGTTGGGGACTTCCAATGTCGCGGCTCTAGGTACTTCGCAAGTGGCGGCGATTAGTACGGGAGCCATTGCGGTCTTGGGGACGTCACAGGTGGCGGCATTGAGCACTTCACAGGTTGTGGCGTTGGCTAGCGCGCAAGCTGCAGCCCTGTCCACTTCAGCTATCGCGGCTTTGGGCACCTCGCAAGCCATTGTCCTGGAGACCTCCGATGTAGCTGCACTGAGGAGCGGCCAGATTGTGGCGTTGGGGACTTCCAATGTCGCGGCTCTGGGCACTTCGCAGGTGGCGGCGATTAGTACGGGAGCCATCGCGGTCTTGGGCACGTCGCAGGTAGCGGCATTGACCACTTCACAGGTTGTGGCGTTGGCCACGAAACAAGCAGCAGCCCTGTCCACTTCAGCTATCGCGGCTTTGGGAACTTCGCAAACCATTGCGCTGGAGACCTCCGACGTGGCGGCGC
>NZ_RYFG02000001.1:0-189 GCF_003994235.2 Candidatus Methylobacter oryzae | reverse complement strand
GCCAGATTGTGGCGTTGGGAACTTCCAATGTCGCGGCTCTAGGCACTTCGCAGGTGGCGGCGATCAGTACGGGAACCATCGCGGTCTTGGGCACGTCGCAGGTGGCGGCATTGACCACTTCGCAGGTTGTGGCGTTGGCCACGAAACAAGCAGCAGCCCTGTCCACCGCAGCTATTGCGGCTTTGGGTA
>NZ_RYFG02000121.1 GCF_003994235.2 Candidatus Methylobacter oryzae | reverse complement strand
GTGCAAATCCGCTCCCGACGGATTTGTCATGATGGCAATCCCTGCCATGCACCCTGCGGGCAAGTGCAAATCCGCTCCCGACGGATTTGTCGTGCATGGCTATCCCTGACATGCATCTTTCGACGAGAGCAAATTTGTTCCAAACAGATTTGTTATGCATGGATTTCTATCCCGTTATGGCTGTGGCCTTAAGTGTAACGCGTATTGCACGCAAGGGTCCACCGCGTTGATTAACAATTCCGCTTGCCGTTGCAGGTCGTTTGGGTTCCCGGCTTGCAATTGTTTCAAGCCTTGAACGACGACGCCTTCGGGATGGAAATTCCATTCGGTCGGCGCGACGATGCAGTAATCGCATACGCGTCCCTGGCGCAGTTCCAGACGATGAATCAACAGCCCTCTTGCCGCTTGGACTTGAGCCAAGCCGATGCCGTCGCTAGCTGTATTCATTTCCGGCAATTTCGTCTGCGTCAAAAGCTGTCTTAGCCGGGATGGGATTAAGGCGACTTCCAGCAAACGCGCCAGCATTCGGACAATCAGGCCGTTGCCGTAACAACCCTGCAAAGCGGCGATTAACGGCTGCGATAGCTGGCGATTTAACAGCGTTGCTTCAAAGCAGCGGCCTTGCCACTGCGGCATACGGCTGAAAGCGGCTAAATCTTGTCGCAGTTGCCGGTCCAACGTGTCGCCGTCAAGACCGGGCAGACAGGCAATATCGTTCTGCCCGATTGCAATCCAATTCAAATGATATAAATGCTTCAACATATTGGCGGCCAACGCATTATTCTGCGTTAGCCAATCCTTCAATTGCGCTTCATCGTTTAATAACCGGAAAGCGGCAAGCCGTCCGTTAAAAATCGAGACGTCGATTAGCGTTTCCAAGTCGTCGATTAGTTTTAATAGCTGTGCGACGTCGATGTCGAGGCAACTGTCGAATTTGAACGCCTCGCCGTGGCGGAATAAATTCCGCTTGAACAAGCCATCGAATTTCAGCAGCTCGGCCAGGCTTTTTTTATGCTGCGCAAGACCTATAAAAACCGGCCAATCCAGCAAAATACGCCAGGCATGTTCGCGCAAGGTTTCCAGTTGCACCAGCATGTCGCGGGCCGAATCAAGTTCCGGCTCGGCTGTCATGCCCAACGCCACGCGGCAGGCCTGCAAAGCGGCATAAGCCTGGGCATTGCCGCACAGAGAAAACAACAGAGGAACGGTATCGAGTACCTGTTCCGGGGTTTTGCCGGTCAATACTTGCGCTATCGTATCCGGGCGGCTGGAAGCGATATTTACCCCAGTTGCATTGCCGGAACAGTGATACAGATCGATAGTGATGAAACCGGCCGGCGTCATTTAACGTTTTCCGATAATGCCGAGCAATAAGTCGCGACGGCTGACGCCGCGCGGCTGAACTTCGGCCAACAAGCCTTGTAGCGCGGCTTCAGCAGCGGCAAGCGCGGCTGCTTGATTCTCGAACTGCAACATCGGCGAGAATAGCGAACAAAGCGCGTAAACGCCTATTCGGGCTTCACTGGCCAATGTGAATTCGAATACGCCGTACGGAAAGTGCTTGTCTATTTTCGTGCCGGGTTGTTGGTCGCGCCAAATGCTGTCAGGTCCCGGCAACAACAGCAGGTTCATGAACCAGGGAGTAATCAGCGCGCCGAGCCAGTCTTCGTCGAAACGGTTAAATCCGACTGCCTGCACCGAAAGCGCTGCGTTAATTATCGGCAACCCGCGCATGCGTTTAGCCGATATGTCATTGAATGTTGTTTCCAGCGTATCGCTGATTTGCTCGCTATTTTTCCAGATCATTACTCGTGTAGAGTGTAGAGACTTTCCAGGTTTTTACTGGAGCCGCTCCCGGCGGCTCCTGCACTTCTGACCTCCATGAACAGAGGAAATGCCGAGGACTGCCGGGAGCAGTTTCGGCCGCCATCCCTGGCAGTCGGTCGCATCGGTTCCCTACCGATTGCGACACTCCCGCCATCCCTGGCAGTCGTAAAACCCGGAAGGTCTTAGTTTTAGAACAAAAGCATTCATAATCAATCGTCCAACACCAAAAAATCCTGCTTTCTGCCGTCGCACTCGGGGCAACTCCAGTGATCCGGCAAATCGGAAAAAGCCGTACCAGGCGGCATTTGCCAAACTTCATCACCCACCGCCGGATCGTATACATACCAACAAATCTTGCATTCCAAGCGGGTTTGCGGCGGCAGCTTCGACATATCGCCGCCGAAGACTCCGGCAAAAAAAGAGCCGTTCATAGATACACCTTAAGTATCTCCTGCAAACGCTCGCAACTGTCGACAATGTCTTCCGGCGAGGCGCAGGCTACGCTGGGCACGTCGCTGACTTCCAGCGTATTGAGGATCAAACTGTCCTCCGAATTGAAATACTGTACCCACCAGACAAAATTAGTACCTGTGGCCGTAATCCGGCAGTTGCCGTAACCACGCGACAATATCGTCACCGAACCGCCGCCCAAACGTTGCGCCAAAAACTCCAGATCCTTCTCTGTCTGCGGCAACAGGCTCAAATTGATCGTGTGGGCTTCCGCACCCGGCCGGTATTCGGCGATTTTGGCGTTCAATTCGGTCAGCAGCGGCGGTGCATTCATGACTCCCGGCGGTACAGTCGTCCAGTAAGTAGCGATTTGTTCGGATGCGCCGTTAAAAGCCCATTCAAATAGCCGCTGAGGAATAATGCCGACTTCCAGCGTATCGTTGATGATTTGGCGCTGGGCGTTCAATGATTGTAAGCGCCAAACGCCGGCCAGCACCGACTCCTGGATGCGGATATTTTGCTTGCCGGAACAGATCGCGCTGACTTCGCCTTCGCCGAGCAGTTCGTCGATAAATCGCCGGTTGCCTGCATCCAATTGCGTCAATTCGATCGGCGCTGAAATCGCCGGAAACGCAGCCAGATTTTGCTGCAATTGCTGCAAGACGCTTTTTACTTGCGTCAACTGTTGCGTGTTTAAATCCGCAGAAACCCTCGGCATGGAATAGGTCGTCATTTCCTGCGGCATTTGCAGGTATTCCAATACGGCGCCGTCTTGTTCAGCCGGTTGACTGCCTTGTCCGAAAATGGGGAGTGAGATAGAGGTCATAATAATCGTGGATTATCCGCTAGGGCGCGCCGTGCGCGCCTTTTGCGAAGGTTAAAGGTTTCCGCGCACGGCGCGCCCTACTTTATTCAATGCGCACCGCCGCATACTTTATCCAAATCGAAGCCGGGCGGTTGGCTAGGGACAGCAGCCAAGATTGCGGCTGTTTCCTGTTTATACTCCTGCCAATTGCGAATGCCGGTGATAACGCCTAAATACTCGCCGTTACGCAAAAACACCAGCGACGGCCAGCCAGTGAAGCGAAACCTGGCCTGCAATTCGCGCTCGACAGACTTTGCGATAACCGCCGCTTGCAGCCGGCCGTTAAACGCTTTGACCAATTCCGGCAAGATCACCGCAACATCACTGCTTTCAGGAAACAGGACCGGATCGTTGCAGAAAAACAGCACGGCATTTTCATTGCCGTAAACGAAATGGTCGTAACTGTCCGCATCCAGCAATGGATAAGCGTATCGGGTTTGCAGTTGTTCTAGCAGCGGCGAGCTCATGATTTTAAAAACTCCGGCAATTGCGGTTCCCTGCCGACAAGGTCGGGAAATAAATGATCGATTCGATTATCGCCTTGCATCGCCAAGCGCATGGCTTCCAGCGCATCGGTAATTTGCAGGGCTTTTTGCTCGCTGAGCACTTCGCGGGCCGTATCCAGAAAAACCAGCAGCCAAGTACCGGCCGGCTGCGGGCCGACCAGCATCATATCGACTACGCTTTCCCGGCCCCGGTAGATGCAACGCGCCGACTCGCCGTGCTGTTCGACAACTTGCATCGGGATGCCGATGCACATCAGTATTTACCCCGGTAATCGACATCGACTTGCATTGTGTTTTCGCCGGCAGGTTGCGGCGGGCGCAACTGAAAACCTTCAAGCATCAAGACCCGGTCATCCCCGGTTCGGCAAGCTTCGGAAGCCGTTGGCCGTTCCTGTTCATAGCGCTGTATGTTCAACACCGGATCGGCCAAATCGCCATCGCTACTGACTGTTTCCGCTTCAATGCCGAAAGCTTGCAGATGAGTTAAGGCCATGTCTATCGCCGGTTGGATCTGCGCCCTGACTATTGGCCGCAAGCTACCGCCGTAGTCGTCCAGCTCCTCGGGTTGTACGCCGATCAACAACAAATGTTGCGGATAACAGCCCAGCATTTGCGCCATCGCCAACACTTCCTGGAACCCGGTTTGATGCAGGCTCATTTTTTTTGCGCCGAGAAAATTCGGCACGTCATCGTTTTCGATCCGTTTTAGTGTGCCGGGCCTTAGGCCGTAATCGACCGCATCGAATACGAGCAATACATCAGCCGTTTGGACATGTTCGACCAGATAAACGCCTTGGGTGCCGCCGTCCATAACCTTAACGTTATCCGGAAAACGGTAGCTTTTTTGCAGGCGTTCAATCACGCGAACGCCGAAACCTTCGTCGGCCCAAAGTACGTTGCCTATGCCCAGCAGTAAAATATTCATCGTTAATCCTGGATAAGTTATTTGTCCACGAAAGACACGAAAAGCACGAAAAATAGTGGACCGGCAGTATCGCCCCGTTTAAATAGGCTTGCTTCAACGGGAGTGCAGGCTTGCGCTTGCAGGCGAAGCCTGCACTCCGGCTATCAGTAATTTTATGCTGGTTCCCAAGCTGGAGCTTGGGAATGAGCGAAACGAGCGGACGTTTCAGACCGGGCAACATGCCCCATTCGACTTCTGCGAATATCCGTTTAAATCCGTCTAATCCGTGCCATTCGTTTTCTATTTTTTCGTGTCTTTCGTGCTTTTCGTGGATAAAATCAATGCATGTCATCCACCGGTTTATCGTCTTTAAACGTGCGCCAACCGGTTACTATCGTCGACAACATGCTCTGCCGCGATAATTTATCCTCCCGCACTGCGACATAAACATGGATCAGCACAAAGCAAACGATCAGCCACATGACCAGATGATGCCAGCTGTGCAGGTTTTGGCTGTCGCCGAAAATCGGCAACACCCAGGAGCTGAACAATAGATGCTGCCAACTGCCCTGCCCTGTGCCTTCTCCGTATAGCGCAAAACCGGTGACAATCATAAACAGCGTGCCCCAGACGAACACAAAATGCATGAACAGTATCGCCAGGGGATTATGGCCGACGTATTTTTTCGGCTCTTTGACCAGGAAGGCATACCACAATATTTCATGGAAGACGCCCTGCCAAAAATCGCGCGACAACAGCGGCGGCATGAAGATTTGCCGGGCGTGTTCATTGCCGGCATAAGCCCAATAGGCGCGAAAAATCAGACCTATCGCCAACAAATAACCGGCGGCGAAATGCAGGAACCGGATAGTGCCCATCACAAAATGGTCCGACGCTTCACCGTCGACCGTTGCAAGCGGCGAGGCGATTAAATAACCGGTTACTGTCAACGCGACAATAATCAAGGCATTCAAGCTGTGCCATAGCCGTACTGGTTTTTCGTAGACGTAAACAGATTGGGAGGTTGAATCAGTCATGGCCGTTCCTTATGCAAGCAACAACCAAGCACCGGTCAAGCCGGTCAGGGTTCCGTAAATATGAATCAAACCGGCTGCGTTGATGCGTTGCGCAGTCCAACCCAAAACCAGTCCGGAAACATGCAAAACCGCCGTAGCCGATACAAATCCACCGATATACGCGTATGCCGAAGCGTTAACCGGCATTTCACTGCCGTGCGCCAGTCCGTGCATTGATGCAAAGGCAGCAATCGATGTCAAAATAATCGCCTTGTCGTAAAAACTCACCTCGTTCCCACGCGCTGCGTGGGAATGCAGTATCGGCGCGCTGCGCCGCGAGTCACGACCAACGTCTTGCTGCGAATTCGGGACGCAGCGCGTGGGAACTATTAGAGTCGTGCCGAAACTAAGCGCTACGCCGACCAACAACAACGAAATCAATATAGCCGTTTCAACATAAGCAAAACCAAATCCGGCCAAGCCGAACAGCGCGCCGACCATCATGAACGACAAAAACGCGCCAATCGCCTGCCGGGCAAGCAATCGGCTTTGACTACTCGCCCATAGGCCCAAGCCCAGCATCGCCAAAAAATGATCCAGACCCAAAAACGGATGCTGGAAACCCTGGCTAAAACCGCCACCGCTAGGCAATAAGCCGGTATGCGCCAATGCCGCGTCGGAAAACGCGATAAGACCGGCCGCTGCTATAATTTTTTTCATAACCATGCTCCTCAGCGAACTTTGACTTGGGTTAATTCGGTGCCGTCCGGGCTGATGATATGCGTCGAACAAGCCAAACAAGGGTCGAAACTGTGCAACGTGCGCAGTATTTCGACCGGTTCATCCGGGCGTTCCACTTTGGTATTCATCAAGGCGGCCTCGAACGCGCCGATATTGCCTTGCTCGTCGCGCGGCGAGCCGTTCCAGGTGGTCGGCACCACGCATTGATAGTTGGCAATTTTGGTATTTTCTATTTTCAGCCAATGGCCCAATGCGCCGCGCGGCGCTTCGGTAAAGCCAACGCCTTTGACGCTGCTCGGCCAGGTTTCCGGGTCCCAAAGGGCAACGTTCGCGGTTGCCAAGTCGCCGGACTTGATATTGGCGACCATTTTGTCCATGAAATAGCGCATTTTGCCTGCCGCCCATTGCGCTTCGAGGCCGCGAGCAGCCGTCCTGCCCAGGGTCGAGAACAACGCGGTAACCGGTACATCCAGCGTCTTCAACACGAAATTGATTTGCTCGGTGATTTCCTTGTTACCTTGCGCGTAGCCGATCACGTAACGCGCCAACGGGCCGACTTCCATCGCATGGCCGCGCCAACGCGGGGCCTTGATCCATGAATATTTGGCCGCTTCGTCCAGCTCTTTGATATGCGTGCGGTCGCCTTTAGTGTTCGGCCCCAACTTATAGTTAGGTTCGGTAACGCCGTCCCAAGGATGCAAGCCCAATGAGTCGTCCGGGTATTTGTACCAGGAGTGCGGAATGAACTCCTTGATTTGCTCGGGATCGGTCAGATCGACTTCATGAACTTTGCTCAAATCGCCGTTGATGATTGCGCCGCGCGGCATCAACAGGTTGGCCGCCGAATAGTCGTTGGCTTTGTCCGGAATATCGCCGTATGACAACAGGCTTTGCCCGGAAATGCCGCCGCCGTACATCCAACCTTTGTAAAATCCGGCGATAGCCAGTAAATCGGGGATGTAGACTTGGTCGATAAAATCAATCGTGCGGTCGATAATCGACGACACCAGATTCAGCCGCTCCATGTTGATCGCGCCGTTAGCGCCGACGCCGTCGATATTGATCGCGCACGGTACGCCGCCGACCAGCCAGTTCGGATGAGGGTCTTTGCCGCCGAAAACGGTACGGATTTTCATGATGTCCTTTTGAAAATCCAGCGCTTCCAGATAATGCGTCACGGCCATTAAATCGGCTTCCGGCGGCAGTAAATAAGCCGGATTAGTCCAGTAGCCGTTCTTGAACGGGCCTAATTGGCCGGATTCGACAAACTTCAACAGACGGTTTTGCGTGTCGCGAAAATAGCCGGGCGACGATTTGGGATTATGCGGCGAAATCTTTTGCTGCAAGGCCGAAGTCGCTGCCGGATCGGCTTTCAGCGCATTGACCGGATTAACCCAGTCCAACGCATGCAGATGATAAAAATGCACCAGATGATCCTGCACCTGCAAGCTGAGTTGCATCAGGTTACGTATCGAATTGGCGTTTTCGGGAATCTTGATTTTTAACGCATCCTCAACCGCGCGTACCGAAGTCAACGCATGAGTACCGGTGCAGACGCCGCAGATGCGCTGTACAAAGGCCCAGGCGTCGCGCGGGTCGCGGCCTTTCAGAATCACTTCCAGGCCGCGCCACATCGTGCCGCTGGAAACCGCGTTGCGGATGATATTGTCGTCGTCGATGTTGACTTCGCAACGCATGTGGCCTTCGATACGGGTGACCGGGTCGACGATCACGCGGCGTCCGGCATCGTTCAAGTTAAAACCGTTGGGGGTGTGGGTGACTGTCATTGTTGCTCTGCTCCTGTTTGATTAGCGCCGGTTTTTCTGGAACGGTTCAGCGCGGTCAATCCGGCATGCACGGCAATACCGGCGCCAACGACAGCAGCGGCCGTGCCGCCGACCGCGTCGGCGTTGGCTTCGATACTAAAATCGTTAATATCGCTCAGGCGTTCGTAAAAGCCGCCTTTATCCCAGAAACCGTCCTCGGAGCAGCCGATACAGCCGTGACCGGCCTGGATCGGGAACGATACGCCTTCATTCCAACGTACTGTCGAGCAAGCGTTATAAGTGGTAGGTCCCTTGCAACCCATTTTGTACAAACAATGGCCCTGGCGCGCGGCCTCGTCGTCCCAATGCTCGACGAATTGCCCGGCATCGAAATGCGGACGCCGGTAACATTTATCGTGAATGCGTTGGCTGTAAAACATTTGCGGGCGGCCTTGCTTATCCAAGGCCGGCAGTTTTTCAAAGGTCAGCAAATAAGCGACCACGGCCGTCATCACTTCGGCAATCGGCGGGCAACCGGGCACTTTGATGATCGGCTTGTCGGCTAATCCTGGGATTTTATGCGTCGGCGTGGCGCGGGTCGGATTCGGTTTGGCGGCCTGAACGCAGCCCCAGGATGCGCAGGAACCCCAGGAAATAATCGCCTTGCAGCTTTCGGCCGCGTATTTAAGCTGCTCAACGAACGGCTTGCCGCCGATGATGCAATACATGCCGTCTTCGGCCAACGGCGCGTTGCCTTCGACGGCCAGGATGTAATTGCCTTTGTATTTTTCGACGATTTCATCGACGATGGCTTCGGCGTTGTGGCCTGCTGCTGCCATGATGGTGTCGTCGTAATCCAGCGACAGCATCGACAAGATCACGTCCTTGGCTAAAGGATGGCCTGAGCGGATAAAAGACTCGGAACAACACGTGCATTCCAGGCCATGCAACCACAGCACCGGAATACGCGGCTTGGTTTCCATCGCATGAGCGATTTTCGGAACGAAAGCGGGAGAAAGCCCTAACGAGGCAGCGGTCAGGCTGCAAAATTTCAGAAAACTGCGGCGGGTGATGCCTTGCCTGCGCATGACATCGTAAAAGGTCTCAATCATTCAGGAACTCCTGGCGTTATTGGCTACTTGAAGAATGCATCGGCAAACTTCAGTGCCGCGTTTCCTTGCTACCGCTTATAGGCTTGGAAGCGCATATTGTTATTATCTCTAACGCAGTGCCCCGCACTGTTCTTCATGCCGACGCTGCTCCGCATGTTTTGAGCAACATCTATGCCGGATTAGCGTCGGCCAAGAAACCTTTATAATTGTGGGAGAAATAATTACAAAAGGAGATCGCCAATGTCTGTTAAACAACAAATGCAACAAAATGAGGGGGATATTGCAGGAAAGCCGACATTGGCGATTAACCTGTTAAGAATCAGGCATTGCGGCCAGACGATTCTCCAATTCGGCATTCACCAAAGCATCGTAATGGCGCTGCAGAATAGAATCGGTAGGACGCGGAAAAAGAGCGGCTTCGATTTCGCTTTGAAGATGGGCCAGAAAAGTCTGCTTAGACGTCGCATCCTCTTGGACTTCCAATCCCGGAACGCAAGCTACATCGGTTTGTTGGGAAGACTTTCCGGAAAACAGTTTGCTGAAAACCGTTGGCAAAAAAGCAAACGCTGCAATTAAAAGCATGGTTAGTAACAATAAAGTAACTTCAAACATATCAATACCTCACTATTAATGAAAACAACAAGTACAGGCCGGATCGATGCCGTACTCTCAATTGCACTAGCAAGCAAATAAAATGCCACGCTGCTTTGATAGCCAATAAGTTGATTATTAATACTAATTTATGCTTTTAAGATTCCCGGCTTGATATTTTTGGAACAATTTGTCAGCAATACTGCAGCACGCTTGCTCGTTGACAAACAATTCATAGAGAGACCTGCGTTTAAATCAATTTATGGCGGCAGTCCTGATTGAAATTGTCATTACGACTTGTTTTTTCAACCGAACCTGCCCATAGACTTACCAATCTCCGGCACAATTTTGGTAGAATATTATTTGTGAATCCCCCTCTTTCGCCACTCCTCTGCTTTGCAGTTTTCCTAAGTACAGACGAGCATCCGAAGCTTTTTCACAAAGCATTCCTTTATTTGCCTGCTTAATTATGAGGTTAACGCTATGGCTCAATCCAACAGCAAAACAGTTCGCATTACTCCGAAAACGGCCGAAAAAAAACCTTTATCGACTGCCCAAAAACAATTCAATAGCCTGACTAAAAAAATCGATCTGCAAAAAAAGCTGCTGGTCGAGTGGAAAGAAACGATTCCTTTGTATCATCAACAAGTCGAGCAAGAATACGAACCGTTGCAAGACGCTTTAACCGAGCATAAATCGCAATGGACGCAGTTATTGGACCGGTTCTACGGCATGCCGCTGTTCAAAAAAACCGATAAGCAGAAGATCAAGCATCTTATTTGCGAAATATCCGGCGATTTAATTGCCGAGTTCAACAAGGAAGAACTGAAACCCTTGTTCAATAAATATAGCGATGAAGACTACGACACTATTGACCAGGAAACTAACGCCGCCGCCGGCGATATGATGAAAATGATCGCGGAAAATATGTTTAATGTGGATTTGGATGATGACGTTGATTTAAGTTCTCCCGAGAAACTCCATGCTCATTTACAGCAAAAACTGAGTGAGCAGCATGAAACTCAAGCGAAAGCGCCTGTCAAAGAGCGTAAAAAAACCAAGAAGCAACTGGAAAAAGAGGCCCGCCAGCAAGAAGAAGAGGCATTGGCGAGCAAATCCGTTCAAGAGGTTTACCGTAAATTAGTCGCCGTACTACATCCCGACCGCGAACCGGACGAACAACAGCGCGAACGCAAAACGGAGTTAATGCAACGCGTCAATACCGCTTACGGCAAAAAGGACTTATTGCAGCTTCTGGAATTGCAGTTGGAAATTGAGCAGATCGACCCGACGCATTTAAGCCAAATTGCCGACAGCCGACTGAAATATTTCAACAAGATACTCAAAGAACAACTCGCTGAATTGGAACAAGAAAATGATCAAATCGCGAGTGTGTTCAAGATGGATTTGAACATGCCCTTTTATATTCCTTTATCGCCCAAGCAATTAATGCTGATGCTGAAAAACGATATTCGGGCATTGCAGGAGAATATAAAGGCCGTTCAAAGCGAGCTGGAAGTATTTGAAAACCCGGCAGAATTTAAAGCTTGGCTGAAAAACTACAAAATCCCGAAAAGAACCGCTCGCGATGATTTGGATGATTTGCTCTTTGGCGGCATGATGCCGTTTGATTTCAGATAACTCGATGCAGGAATAACCTTACGAAACATTAAGAAAAGTACAATTTCCTTTCAATAGGACGCGATAAATTTGCAGAGTCAGTTCCCCTCGATTTGGAATGATTCAAGTGTTGACTCTAACCAACCTTGGCGATTTCGTAAGCTTTGCTTGTTCGCAATATTCCAGCGTGAATGAACTAACCGCTTTGTTAAAACAGACCGGCTTGGGGCTGGTGATTGAAACCGACGCAAAAGCATCGGCGATTAACGCGCGATTAGCCGGATTTACCTGAAACCAATCCTGATTCAGCAATACATGGTTATGTTCATGATAAATGGCGTGATACAAAGCCAACGATTCGGCGAAACAACCGAACGCCACATTCGGCAATAAATTCAACATGCCCGAGGAAATGCCGCCCAACACATAACTCAGGAACGGCGAGTAAGCATTACCGGCATCCTGGCGAATAACCCGATCCCGGCAAAGCCGATAGGATTGTTCATCCAGATTGGCCGGCTCGGCGACATCGATAACCAACAATTTGCGATTGTGTTTTCTTAAACGTTCAATGCTGTCGCTATTTAAGCGGGCATTGGCGTTATGAGTGCAGGTAATCGCCACATCGACTTTGCCAATATCGTCAATATCGGTCGCAATTGTCATTTTGTAATTTTCCGCCATTTGCGCGAGTGCTTTTTGATTCGCGCCAAAGCCTACTAACTCAAACTGCTTGGCTAATAAATGTTCTGTTACCGCAGTGCCTAAAATACCGTAAGGACCCAATACTAAAATTCTGGGATTGCCAAGACTCAAGCGGGTGTTCGCCAAGGCTCTGTCGATGTCTTCGCATAGCAGCGCCGCCGTGCCGTTATCGCCGATAGTAAACAACAGGTCCGGGAATAATTGTTTTAATTCGTGTCCGTCGCGGCCGAATAAACGCTTGGTTGATGCTGCCAGCAGTACGACTTTAGCACCGCGCTTTTGCGCCCAATGAACTGCGTCGATAAAGTGTTTTTTGGCGCGCACTCGGCCGCTTTTCGTCATCAGTTCTTCGGCGGTAATACAAATACCCCGAACTTGGCCCGATACGCCGTTCAGATAAATGCGCGCACCATTGGAATGCCCCGATTTCGGCCGTTTGTTGCCCCAAAATACGTTGCCTTCTGCTTCATCGCGAATGTTGGTAATAATCGCCACATCAATTCGCGGTCGGCCCGATAACCAGCGATACCAGCCGCGATAATCACACAGCACCATTGCTATACGCCATAAAGTTGCTAACCAGCTTGCTACCATCCTTAACCCCCATATTATTCAGAATCATCAGGGTTTCAGTGTAAAAGCCGGTACAGCGTGCAACAATAAGGTGATCTCCGTAATTTAGCGATTAGCCTTGCCGGGTAAGTTTTACTGGGATTCTAATCCCAAACACACTGCCTTTGCCCAATGTCGAAGCAACTTGCAACTGATACCCGCATTGATCGCATAAGGTTCTCACAATAAAAAGCCCCAGGCCGTAGCCGGTGCTGTCGCCGTGCCGGCCTTGCTGGAAAGGGATTGTTAACAGTCGGCAATCGTCTTCAAATAAACCGGCGCCGGTATCGAGCACTTGTATTTCGATATACTGCGAACGGCGTCGTACGCCGAATACGACGCGGCCTTTATGAGTGTAACGAATTGCATTGGTTAGTAAGTTGCTGAGTACCCGGTGCAACATTAAAGCAGAACCTTTTAATTCAATGTTGCTGTCGATATGGCTGAGCCTTAAGCCTTTTTTGGCAGCAGCCGCTTCAAACTCGCTTTGGAGTTGGTCAAACAGCTCAAACAATATAATGCTGTCGGATTGATTGCCTCCTTGCTGGCGAGCCTGACGAATTAAACCTTTAATTAAACTTTGCGCATAATCCAGTGTGGTATTGATATGTTGCGAGACGGGATTGTGCTCTTCCATAGCTTTTAACGCTTCGATTGCGAGACGGATAGAAGCCAACGGTTGCGATAAATCATGGCTTGCCGAAGCTAATAACAGTTGCTGGTTTTTGGCTTCTTCTATCGCCGCCAAACGGTCTTGCTCGGCTTTTATCAACAACTCGGTTTCGGCTTGCCGTTTAACGCGGAGTTCGGCTTTTTGTTCGTTCAAGCGCTTCAGTTGATTGACGACCGCGATAATGAAGAAGATAGATTCCAAAATATAAGCAATCTTTGGATAAGTAAAAATCGACAGTTCAGGGAAAGGATTGCGCCAGAAAATACTCAGCGACATTAAAACGATATTAAAAACGATCAAGGAAACGCCGCCCAGTAAATACAACAATGCCGCAGGTACTTGTTGGCGCAACGCAAAAACGCCTGCAATTAGCGCAAACACCGCATAGATGGCGGCAAGTATAAAGTTCCATTCGGTAAAATAAGAATAAGCGACAAACGGCAAGCTAAGAACAGCCAGCCATATGATGATGACGAAAATATAAAAAAACCGCCGAAACCGCTGCCGCATTTGTAAAAGGCTGATGCTGAACAGTCCATGAGTAATCAACAAACCGATGCTGATTATGTTGGGGGCGTGCATATTCCAAACCGCTTGTTCAGGCCATAAAAACTGGAAATTGTAGCCCTGCGTTTGACAGAGAAATAATAAGCAAAAAATGATTAACAGCGCGTAATTGCGGTTGTCGGCATGACGTATTCCTTGCGGATTAAAGAATACAATCACGGCTAAAATCATTAACATGCCAAAAATAGCGCCGTTAAGCACATCGTTTTGAGTATCCAGTTGCGCCAGTTCTTTTGCGGTTAACAGCCTGGGTTGTAGCGGCGTTTTGCCGTGTGTGCGGTAGTAAATATAAAAAGTCGTCGTACTTTTTGCGGCTAGCTGAACGTCGGCACATATGAAACGGTTAGGCACAGGGCGTTGCGTGAACGACGTCTGCCGGTCCAAGCTCAACAACGTTTCCAAGCGCTTATCCTGGGCTTTAAACAAATACAGAAAAAAGGCATCCGGAATACCCAAGGCCAATAAGCGGCTAACAGTAGTTTCGCCGGCATTATTGATTGAAATTTTTACCCACTGCCCCGCATTATCAGTCAGCGTAGCGATGTTGACTATGGAATCCGCTGGAGGCTGAACCAGTTCTTGCATGCAGCCGCGTAGAGCCAATTGTTCAGCTTGCAGCTGACAGACGCCGTCGTCATGAGCCATAATAGGCCGGCTGATAAGCAAGAATCCTATCAACAACACATTAACCGCAACTCTGAACACTGCTCCCGCTAGGCAGTTAAATGCATTATTTTTCAAACTATTCCTGATTTTAAGTAAGCTCAATGCGTATTATTTTGGCAGACGACCATGCTATTTTTCGTGAAGGTTTAAAACTGTTGTTACAGAGCCAACACGATAAAAACGTTATTGCTGAAGTTGAAAATTTAGAGAATCTCAAAGCCGAAATACATAAACAACAGGCAGATCTGCTGATATTAGACTATCACATGCCGGGCGGCGACGCGGTAGCTGTGCTCAGCTATTGTAAAAAACGTTATCCCGAACTCAAAATCATCGCTCTGACCGGGGCTCAATCCGGTCGAATACTAAAACAGCTGGTTGCAGCAAAAGCGGATGCGGTACTATTAAAAGATGGCGCCTCGGCTGAATTATTACTTGCCATTCAACAAGTCATGATAGGCAAAAGCTACTTTTCCGAGACGGTTAAAAATTATATTGCCGATGTAAATTTCGAATTAAGCGCGCGCGAATTACAAGTACTGAAACTGATTTTCTCAGGTTTGGTAAATAGAGAAATCGCCGATAAACTCGCTCTGTCGCCTAAAACCGTCGATAAACACCGGGAAAATATCATGCGTAAACTTCACGTTAATAATCTGGTCGAATTGATCAATAAAGTACATCAATTGAAATTGTTTAGTGAAGTTTACGATTAATCTTCGCTGAGTTTATAGCCTTCCTCTATCAAGACTCGCCTTACCATAGCACGCTCAAGCATCAACCGGTAATATCTTAAACAATTTTCCGGCAGCATAATTCCGGTCTTGCAGGCCCAAAACCCAACATAAAACAAAGCCGCATCGGAGATGCTGAAAGTGGCATAGCCTTCAGCCGGCAACCGTCATTAACGACAGCCAATCCGCGTTTAACGATGTCCATGCCCTGCCCCCTGACTGCACTCGGTAAAATAACGACGATTTGCCTCGATCTTCAAGCCATTTATCCCTGCAACGCAAAGGCAAGACCCGGTCATAATCCGTCTGTCATCAAAACTTAACGATTCTGTCATTCGATGTTCATCAACTCGACACGAAACTGACACCTGAATTCTTTAAGTTATCCGCAGTTCTATTTACCGATGTGGATAACGATGAAAAAATCAGACGCAGCAATACAGCTTAAACCCGCCAAACGTTTGGAAAGCTTTGTTATCGCCAGGGATGGTGTGTATGCCGGGAACCTGTCGGGAACAGGTTCGGCAGCAATCGCCAGGGATGATGTGTATGCCGCAGGCCAGCGGGTAACTGGTACAGCAGCAGAAGCGGAAGCCCTGATAAAGGAAGCCCAAGCCTTGCGTTTCCGCGTATTTGCGAAAGAGATGGGCGCCAAGCTTAAAACCGAATCGGAAGGCCTGGATTATGACGAGGTGGACAGCTATTGCGACCACTTGATTGTCTATGACAACGTCAATAAGAAAATAGTCGGTTACACGCGCTTGCTGAATCAGGATCAGGCTGAACGTCTCGGCCGCTTTTATTCTCAAAGCGAATTCAACCTGGACCAGGTGTTGACATTACCCGGCCGCTTCCTGGAAATAGGCCGGACTTGCGTTGACCCCGATTATCGCGGCAGCGCGGTACTGACAACGCTTTGGTCGGCACTGGTTCAATACGCGCTCGAAGGACAGTTTAACTATTTACTCGGTTGCGCCAGTATCACTCCCGGCCCCAGCGGTTTTGCGATCGATGCGGTTTACCGGAATATCGATGCCAAAAATATTGCGCCCTCCTCCATTCAAGTCAATCCCAGCATTCAAGTGCCCGCTGAACTAAGATGCGAACGGGACGAATCGGGTATTCCTCCTTTGCTTAAAGCTTATTTTCGTTTCGGCGCGATGGTGTGCGGCGAACCTTACTGGGATGAAGACTTTAACTGCATGGATTTATTCATGCTGTTACCGCTCGACCAATTGCAGGAGCGCTACAGCAAACACTATATGAGAGACTATTGCAAGGATCAAAAAGCCCCGTTATCAACCGTCGCAGCCCTGTAAGACCGGCGATGAAATCGAAAATACGCCTGTACTATAAACTCCTGCAAATCGTTATCCTGTTTATTCATGGACTGATACTCGCGGCAGGTGTTTTTCCGGCACTGAGTTTTTTATATTCGGCCCGCGATGCCAAAATCAAAAAGGACGCGATCAAAACGCGCTGGCTGCAAAGATTCGGCGCTATTGTTAACCTGCATGTCATCAAAGACGGTGAGTTGCCGGAGCGCCGGGCGATGCTGATCAGCAACCATATCTCCTGGCTCGACATCATCGTCATCGGCCAATATTTACCGGCTTATTTTGTCGCCAAGAGCGATATTTCAAGCTGGCCTGTGATCGGTTATCTAGCCAGACAAGGCGGCACTGTTTTTATCCGTCGCGGCGATAAACAGCATATCCGCGCTACGGCCGAAAAAATGGCATGGTTGTTAAAACAGAACGGCAACATTGTCGCTTTTCCTGAAGGAACCACGACTAAAGGCGACGAAGTTTTACACTTCCATTCCTCATTATTCCAGCCGGCCCTGTTAACCAAATCGGCCATTCAGCCTATCGTCCTTCAATATCGAGGTGCGGCCAAAGAAACTGCGCCTTTTGTCGGCGACGACGCTTTCGTTACGCATTTAATCAAAATACTGGCGATGGATAAAATCGAGGTACGGCTTAATTTTCTTCCGGCCATTAATAGTGCAGGAAAAAGCCGTCATGCAATCAGTGTCGAAACCAGGGATATGATATGGAAAAAATTGTCGGAAAATTTGCCGATGGATAAAGCTGAGTTAAGCAGCTTGCCTGCTCAAACCCTACTTATGCCCTTGGCTATAAGCCAGCTTCACGCACGTCCGAGACTGTGAAAGTATTATTCCAATCGACTTAAAAACCTATGCACCACGAAGAGCACAGAGAAAATAAATTCAATGCATTGAAAAACTTCGTGTCCTTCGTGGTGAAATCTTTCATTTTGTTCTAAATCGAATACTTTCACAGCCTCGTCCGCACACTGACGAAACTCCGGCTACAGCCTCTTCTCTTTTATGACTGGTATAAAATTCCCTGAACTCGAACAGCTTGAACGCATTATTGAACAATTAGGAGACCGGGCCCAAATCGAGGTCGTGGAACGGATTCAATACCAGGACCATGAATTCCCGATTCATTGCATCACGCTGGGCTCTGATCGCACCGACGTCCCCGTATTGGCTTTTTTCGGCGGCGTACATGGGCTGGAAAAGATCGGTTCCGAAGTCATCCTGTCTTATATGGAAACCATCAGCCAGTTGTTGGATTGGGATCGGGAATTCCTGGCCCGGCTGGAAAAATCCAAACTGGTCTTCATGCCTATCGTCAACCCGGTCGGCGTTTACATCGGTACACGCTGTAACGGCAACGGCGTCGACCTGATGCGCAATTCGCCGGTCGAAGGCGTTGGCGCAACCCGCATTTTCAGCGGCCACCGCATCACTCCTCGCCTGCCCTGGTATCGCGGCGACGAATCCAGAATGGAAAAAGAAGCGCAAGCTTTATGCAGCATTGTGCAACAACATCTATTTAATGCGCCGTTGTCGATCGCTCTGGATTTGCATTCGGGATTCGGCATTCAGGACCGCTTATGGTTTCCGTATGCGTCGCGCCTTACCCCGTTTGCTTTTCTTCCGGAAACCTTGGCTTTAAAAGAACTATTCGATCGCTGCTATCGACACCATATTTACCGGATTGAACCGACCTGTCAGGAATATATGATTAACGGCGACCTGTGGGATTATCTGCTCGACGATTTTGTGCAACGCTTTGAGGCCGAACATTTATTCCTGCCGCTGACGTTGGAGATGGGCTCATGGCTTTGGCTGCGTAAAAGTCCCATGCATTTATTCTCGCGGCACGGCTTGTTTCACCCGCTGTTGCCCCACCGCCAACAACGGATTTTCCGGCGGCATTTCATGCTGTTCGATTTTTTACACCGCAGCCTGTTGTATCCGCAAAAATGGACGCAGCTTAAGCCCAAGCAAAGAGCCGCTTATGAAAAAAAGGCTTTAGGTTTTTGGTATGAATAAAGCACTGGGAAAAAACTGGATTCTGCTTCGCGGCTTGGCGCGCGAATCGGGCCATTGGGGCGCTTTCGTGCCGCTGTTGCAAGCGGCATTCCCGGATGCGCAAATAACGCTGCTGGATTTGCCGGGCACCGGTTGTTTTCATCGGGAAACCACTCCAACCACGATCAACGCGATAACCGGCAGCGTACGCGACTGCGCAATGGACCAAGGCGCCTTACAACGGCCGGCAACGATACTGGCGCTTTCGCTGGGAGCGATGGTTGCCTGGGAATGGATGCGCAGCTATCCCGGAGACATTTGCGGCGCAGTGCTGATGAACACCAGCTTTGCCGACGTCAGCCCGTTTTACCGGCGGCTACGTTGGCAAAGTTATATAGATTTTATCGCACTGGCGACGATGCGCGATGTGCATGAGCGAGAATCGGGAATTCTGCGATTGACCAGCAATCGCCGGAGTCAGCGTAAACAGACCCTTCGCGCTTGGGAAAACATACAAAATAAACACCCGATAAGCCTTAAAAACAGCTTCCGCCAGATTATAGCGGCGGCAACTTATCGCCCCGGCAACATAAAACCCGAGCAACCGGTTTTATTATTGAACGGCTTAGGCGACCGCTTGGTAGCTCCGGCCTGCTCCGAGGCGATACATAAAAAATGGGACTTGGAACTTCGGAAGCATCTCTGGGCCGGCCACGACCTGACATTGGACGATGGGGCTTGGGTGGTGATGCAATTGAAGAATTGGTTAAATCAGGAATAACTGATTAGCGCTAGCTACCAGCCAAGCCCTCCAACGGCTAGTTCAAGGTATGGCGCTCGACGCGCCATACCTAAAGTAAATACAAAGCCAAGCGGCAAAATCTTCTCCGAATAGCTATACAATAAAGATCATCCAATCTCTGCTTGATTCGCTACGCATCCATTTAAGGCTGCCTCCAGCTTTTCAATTTCTCGCTGTGGATCAGTCCACCAGTCTGACGACCAAATACGATGCAACTTCCAGCCCAAGCCATTCAGAACCATCTCTCTCAACCTGTCTCTATCCCTCGCCGTGGGCAACGAATGATAAGTAGCACCATCGCATTCAATGCCAAGAATATATTTGCCGGAATTTTTCGGGTCGACGACAGCCATATCGATTCGATACCCGGAGCATCCCACCTGAGGATGAACGATCCAGCCTTTATTGCGTAAACTACGGATCACCTCAACCTCGAACGGGCTGTCCGGCTCTCGTCCGGTGGATACCGACTGCTCAGCCAGAGCACGCGGCCCTCTTTCTGCAAACTCCAGGTAATGTTTCAAATCGGTAACGCCGGCAGAGCGAGACCTGGACAGATCAATTTCATCAGGCCGGATCGAACTGTAAATAGTAACGCCCATCCGGGCGCGAGTAATCGCAACGTTTAGCCGCCGTTCTCCCCCTTCCTGATTGAGCGGCCCAAAATTCATCGGCATCCTGCCTGCGGCGTCCTTTCCATAAGTCACAGAGAACATGATGAAGTCCCGCTCGTCGCCTTGCACATTTTCCAAATTTTTAATGAAAAGACGTTCGGAGCCATGTTCCTGAATACGGCTTTCAAGCAGCGGTGCTTTACGCAGCTCTTCATCCAGCAGTTTTTCGATCAGGCGCTGCTGGGTTTGATTAAATGTGACCACGCCCAAGGTGAATCGGCACAATGCGTCATCGCTAAAGTGAGATACGATAGCGCCGACTATCGCCTCGGCTTCGGTCCGGTTGGTCCGGGTCGCGCCACGGTCGTAAATTCCTTGCACAACTTCAAGCTTCACCGCGACATCATCGGTAACCGGCGAAGGAAATGTGATCAGCCTGGAATCATAATACCGGTGATTCGAAAAATTAATGAGACTCTCGTGGCGGCTGCGGTAGTGCCATTCCAAGCGAAGCGTCGGCATTCCTGCCCCTAAACATTCGTCAAGAATACTTTCCAAATCTTTTACCGGCTGATTTTCGCTGTCGCCGTCTATCTCACTATCGTGATCGGAGCGCCCGAAGAAGTTAGTGGGCGGTAATTGTTTCGGATCGCCAACCACGATTAATTGACGACCGCGCGCTATAGCACCTACCGCATCCCATGTCGGAATCTGCGAGGCCTCGTCGAAAACCACAATATCGAAGTTTGCGTGAGATGCATCCAGGTATTGCGCCACGGAGAGCGGCGACATTAACAGGCAAGGCTTCAGTTTAGGAAGCAGCGTTGGCACGCCTTGTACGAGCTTCCGCACCGGAAGGTGGGCTTTTTGTTTGGCCAGTTCCCTGAGCAATAAGGCCATTTCGGCATCGGGTTTCCGCCCGTCTTGGTTACGTGGAATTTTCCCCGCCAGGACAGCGGTAATATATTGTTCGGTAAGATTCTGGAAGCGCTCGTCAAGCTGTTGGAACTCCTTGATTTTCCGTTCGTGATCGGCGCTTGAAAAGTTGCGGAGCAATGGCTCTCGATCAATAACGCCTTTTAGCCACCAATTCCGGTAGGAGTATTCGCTAAAATCTTCCAAGTCGGCCGCTTCGATGTCGCCGCTTTCCAAAGCTTCAATAACGCCTGCCAAACCCGATGCAATAGCTTGGTTACGTAGTGAACGCCAGCGACACCAACCTTGTAAGCGATGACGATGTGAACTCCAATCGAAGAGCGTGGCCAAAATCCGACTCGTCAATCCAGCAGCGCGGCTGTCACCGCCGGCCAACTGCTCGTTTGAGTCGGCAAGTTCGATAACGGATTCAAGTTGCTGTTGAAAATCTCTCCACGCATCTCTAAATGCGCTCAACTGAGCAGCCAATAGACTGGCTGAGCCGAGCAGCCCCCGCTGCTCACCGCCAAGCTTACAAAATCGTTCCCTCACCCCCTCATATTTTGCCGCATCGAGCATACCGGAAAACGATACCAGTGCCTGATTGGCGCTATCGCACCAAGATTCATGCTTACGAACATCCTCCCAATTTGTCTCGTGCGCCTTATACTCGACGTCCAGCAATTCGGTTGCGATAGGCTCGAGTTTTTCTAGCGCCTTATCTTCCTTATTTAATCTTCTCAGTGCCTCCAAAATAAAGGCTACATTCGTTTCTTTCGGCCGTTTACGATTCAGTGAATAAAAACGCAAACGGCTGCGAACGGAACGCTTGGCGAACCAGCGCTTTGGCCACCAGGCAAGTAAAGCCGACTGCCAATCTTCGGCCAGCCGTTCGCCGTCGGCCTTAGCTATGCCTGGATTGAATAACGAAGATAGTTTATCCCAATGCAACTGACGTTGTTCGCCATGTCTGCGTATTAACTGGAGCTGGGTCAGCGCCGTATTATCATTGCCGCGACGGGCCAAACCGGCCGGCACTTGCGGTACTTGCAACAGAACACCTGCCAGGCGGTCAATTGATCGGTATAAATCCGCCGATGCAGCCCCCAAATTCAGGCCGAAAATTTGTTCAATCGGAACTGCGCCATTTTGCAACGCCACCGTCCGTTTTTGGAGCTGCTGGCAGTGCTGAAACAACTTGTCTGCCCAAGCATTGGTCCAATCGCTGTAGCTGATCGCGGACAACGGATTGTCCCTCACTGAATCTAACTCGCCGGCAACCGCCTGCATTGAACGGGAAAGTTCTCTCAACTGCTCCAATTCGTCAATCGAGTGGATTTCCGGATCGGACCAAGGCATTGGCGCTGCGTTCCAGTGTTTAAACTCAATGGCGGTCCCGATGGCTGATTGTACCGTCAGCCCGTTGCGATGCTCTTTGTGCAGAACGCGAACAAAGTCATTAAGATTAGCCCTCAGCCCCGACAGGCGTTGAGCCTCGCGTTTCCAACCTTCTTCAGTAAATCGGTTGGAGACATCCAAAGATGCCCTTAACTGCTCCAACACCTCGGTTTTACGGGCTTTTGCCGAATGGAGTTGAAGACAAAACGGCCCAAGGCCTATCGACACCAAACGACGGTGCACAACATCGAGCGCAGCCATCTTCTCCGAAACAAACAGTACAGTTCTACCTGTACCTAAAAAATGGGCAATCAAATTTGTGATAGTTTGCGACTTGCCGGTACCGGGAGGTCCTTCAAGGGCAAAATCGAATCCTGAACAAGCCCGGCTAATCGCATTCAATTGCGATGAATCGGCCAGCATCGGCGTCAGTAAGCTTTCGGGCGGATGACGTTCATCCATATCGTGCCGTTCCAACAAAGAATCGCCCGTCCCCATCGATTCGCGCGGCCGCTCAATCAGGTGATTCACCACCTTGTTTCTTTTCAGTTGTTCGGAACGGTCTTGCAGATCCTTCCACATCAAATACTTGGTGAAGGAAAAAATTCCCAGATAGACTTGGTCTTCCAGGACCTCCCAACGAGGAATTTCTTTTACTGCCAATCGGAATATTTGCCAAATAGCCGCTACGTCCACGCCGCTGTTGTCGGTCGGCAAAGGCTCAAGTCCTTTTAAGGAAAGTTGAAAATTTTGACGCAACAATTCCATTAACGTGGGATTGACAATGGCTTCATCGTCGTGGCGTTTAATCGCATAACCTGAACGCACGGACTGACGCGTCAAGGTCACAGGAATCAATAGAATCGGCGCCATATGGGTTTTCTCCGAGCGCTCGTCCTCCGCCCAGCGAAGAAATCCCAAAGCCAGGTACAGGGTATTCGCTCCACCTTCTTCAAGCCCCAATCTAGTAGCGCTGTAAATTTCGTAAAGACGCCCATCGAGCGTTTTGGGATCGACATCGGCCAGTAATTCCATTTCACGCATAGCCTGAATAGCGGCGGCCCGGAGCGGATCTTCGCCCGTTCGTTGCCGTGCAAGCTCTGACACACGCGGGTCACTGCCCTGCATGATTTGCGGCAGGGCGTGGAATTTCCATTCTTGGCCGTCCGACAGCGCATCTTCGAGTTGACACGGGTCGGCCACCCGCAACGGCAGTGCAACTTTGGTAGGCTTAAAGTTGATGAGTCTATTGCGTAAGGTCAAATCAAGCAGCTTGGCTTTCCATCGCGCCAATCGGCCTTCGGGACTTTCCGGGATAATATCCTCATCCAGAAGAACGGTTTCACCGTCCAAAGATGGAAGAGCGGGCGGCGGTTCGATCTCAGGTTCTCCGCTAATCGGTTCCGGCGACGTATCAACCGGCAGTTGTCCTCGACTCGGTAACGGCAGCACTTGCTCGATTCGAGCGCGACGCACATCAATCGCAAACAGGAATTCAGACTCATCCTGAAGATGGTTCAACCCAATCTCGCATGCTCCACGCAATGATCCGGTAGGCCGATGAGTCAATATAGTAGTTTCGAAAGCAATCAGTTCTCCGCTGGTAATCCGTTTGCGGATAGCTTGGGCATCGTCAAATACAGGTGTCGGGAAACTGGTATTGATGAGCCAGCAGCCAACCCAAGCATGGCCGTTTTTTAATAATATGATGGGATTGAGGCCGGCTTGTTCCATACAGGACGCCAGCAACATCGCAATGTCCAGGCAAGTGGCCACTCCGCCCGACAGAATGCGATCCGGGGTCCGGATTTTTTGCCCGTCCGTACCGAACGATGCGGGAGGAGAAATGTAGTGAATATTAAGAGCACCGATAGAATTATAGATCGCTGAAACTTGAGCCCAACACGCTTCGCGATTTTTACTCTGGTAACCATTCATCGACGGCCCTTTTCCCGCCTTGGTCAATAACTCTCCAGCGCTATGGATTAAACGGTCCACTACCGGATTATTCGGCAATGAAAAAGCCGCCAGCAACTCCGGCAATGAACGGGTGCCGGCCCATTGATCGTATGCCAAAATTTCGACCGGTTGATCCGACTGAAAAATTTCGCTGTCCTCGGACAATACTTGCACGATCAAACGGCCATATTCCCGTTCCGTTAATTCAGCCAAGTAGGTGTGATTGAACTTCAGGTCCAGCGGGCTGATTTTGCGCGTTTCGCCGGCCCCCAACAACTCGAACCGGAAGCGAACAACATCGGCAAAAGACGGTTCCGTCCGAACAATAACCTCAATATTTCGGTAATCGTGGGAATTGCTGTCTTCGCCGTCATTAACAAGAGTCAGGCTGCGCAACAACGGAACATGATTTTGATAGGATGCATAGCTAACTGTTGGGGCAACGTTGATTTCGACAGTTAGACGTTGTTTGTTCATTTCTTCAGTGTGATTGGGCACAGCGCTATTCCTTCGGCTTTAAGATATAGAGATGTTTGAGTCTTAATAATTTCGAGTCAGGGAAGTAGTATAAACCGCACAATGTGACTACGCCCAATTATGAGTGGCTACAATAAAGTTTATTGAACCTTACAGGCAATACTACTCGGCTGTCGAAACCGGCAATCCAGCCTAATTTCAAAATACGTTCACAGCCTCGTACCTTTCAAAATAATCATTGCAATTAATCGAAAGGTACAGACAACCTGCCTGCAATTAACAATCTTCAAAGATCGAAATAATTAATCGCGCCAATCAACGGCGTACGCGGGTTTAACGACAATTTCACCGACACCTTATCGAGCAAAGGATCGAACCGGCCTTTAGCTTTAAATGCCCGGATAAAGTTGCCGTCCTGCATCGCCGGCAATATTTTTGGCGCTATGCCGCCACCGATAAATACGCCGCCGACAGCCAACGACTTTAACGCCAAGTTGCCTGCTTCGGCCCCGTAGAGCTCTACAAAAAGCCTGACGGCTTCGGCGCATAAAGGATCTTTGCCGGAAATGCCCAATTCCGAAATCACCGCATTCCTGTCAATATCGCTGTTTATATCCGGAATCTCGGGGCAAGACGGCGCAAAGCCCTGCTCACACAAAAAATCGTATAAATGGCTAAAACCGATGCCCGACAGCAGGCGTTCGTAACTGACATGCTCGGGATAGATTTTCCTAAGATAAGCCAGCAATCGGTCCTGCTGGGTATTTTGAGCCGCAAAGTCGCTGTGGCCGCCTTCGGTCGCCATCGGATAATGCTTGTTGCCGTCCCAATAGAGAATGGCTTCGCCCAAGCCTGTTCCGGCGGCAATAACGGCGATATTGCCCGCTTGCGTGCCGGCATTCGGATTCAACTCGACCAGATCCTGTTCGGGCAGGTACAACATGCCCAACGCCATCGCTTCCAGGTCGTTCAGGAGCCTTACTTTAAAAGTGCCCAGTTTTATTTTCAGCGCTTCCGCATCCAATATCCACGGCAAATTAGTCGTGTGGCAACGTTGGTTGACGACCGGTCCGGCAACGCCGAAACAGGCCGACGTGATCTCCGCGTCGGCGGGTAAGAAAGCTGACAAAATGTCGTCAAACTCAGGGAATCGCCGGCTTGAGTAGATTTCCTCCTTTAAACATGCCAGCGAACCGTTTGCGTCCCTGGTAAAAATCGATAATACCGTTTTCGTTCCGCCTATATCTCCGGCCAGTATCATAATGTTTCTCTCTCGTTATTCTTCAGCAGATGGATTAATGCATCGAGGATGCCGTTGGCGACTTTGTGCGGCGGTAAGCGATAGATCTCCTGCCATGCCGACGATACATATTCGTCGTAATTATCTTTATTTTCAGGGTGATCCTGCAGCCAGATGATTCTTACGGCGTGACCGATAATAATATCCGTTAACAAGGTATCGTCAATACGTAACGATGCGTTTTCGCGAAAAATGGCTGCGATGGCTTTTAACGCCTCAACGGTTAATTGCCGGTAAACAGGAGCTTGTATTTTATTCAGCAAATGGCTGACATGGTTCTTGAAACTTTGCTCTCCGGCTGTTGATTCCGACAAGATATTTTCGCTATCCAGGCGGTTTTTGCTGTTCAGTTTGTCGCCTATCGTCAAGCCTTTGCAATGATGCAGCGTCTCCCAGACACCGGCAAAAAAAGCATCGTTTTCGCGGCCGACGCTGCCTTGCTGCTCGCGCCATTGATACCAATCGACAGTTTCGCCCGGTTTTACCGGGTCCATGTTTGTAGGGAAACGCGCGCCGGTAAATTCATGGCGTTCACCTTCATAGTGCAGCGTTTCAGCCTGCCCCAGTTGATTTTCGGTATCGCCGTAATCCTGCAACGTTTCTTTTAATTTCCCGAATAATCGATAAGGCGATAAAGAAAGAAGCTCGTTAAAAGCCTGATCCAATGAACCGCAGCCTGACTCGCGCTTTTGCCGGGCGACCAGCAATTGCATGATATGCCCGACGCGCACAGTGTGCATATCGGTAAACCATTCAGGATTCGACTTGATCAGCATACCCAGATAAATAGTTAATTCCTGGATAATAATGGGCTCGCTCGCATCGCTATTATTGTAGGTACGGATAATGCCCAGGATGACCGACGAATCGGCCGGACGCGTCAACGTTGCCCTGCCGCTGTACGCACGGCCCAAAGTCAATGCATGTTGACGAACCAATATATCGGTGGCCGATTGTTCCAGGTTGATGTCGTATTTGCCCAGTAAGCCGGCACAACGCCTGACAATGTACCAGGCATGCAGGTCTCCTGCGCATTGATAAACGTCCTCCAGCAAGTCGCGTACGCAGCAGGCCACCTCATCGACCACCGGCAAACCGGTGTTGTAATCCAGGCCGTGGCGAAGACTCAGTAAACTTAAAAGTTCAAGTTGCGCGTAAAGATTGGTATTGGTTTTTAATTGCTCGATCAATATTTCATCGCCGCTGATTTCCCATTCCGTCACCGTGTAAGTGTCCAACGGCAATGAAGAATTTGTATCTATCGGCAACACCATGAAAAAAGGTCGGTAGGCTTCTTCCCAGGAGGCTTTGGAAAATTCAAAATCATGCAGATAATTAATCTTTTCATGGCTTGATGATTCCGCGAAATCGGCAAGCGTACCCAACTGCACCGGAATGCCAGACATGGAACCTTGCTGCAGTTCTTTGATAAATTCAATCAGCACTTCACGGTTATGGCTACCCAGCATATTCTGTTTTATCGATATAACCACCAACGGATTCCCTGCCCTGTCCCAATGGTTATGGATATAAGCCAGCTCCAGCCGCAGTCGTTGAATCAGCATGCGGTTGTCCATCGCCAGATAGAAGCCTTTTTGACTGAGACACTGCGGCAAGAACAGCAAACGCTCGCCGGCCAGGATATACATTTTGGACGTTGCCAAAGTCCGCAACTGCCGCAACGGCCTGCCGGTCAAGCCGATGCGGTCGTTTCTGCCGACATGCGTATAGGCGTCGGCAAGTTCGTTGGCTTCCCTGATCTGGATAGGCGCTATGGAGGCCAGTGTTTGAGTGCGAATGCCGTATTTTATTAAGCTGTTTTGTACGGATTCATCCTGGGCAAGTATCTGAATTTGCAGACTGCAATCCTGAATTTTTTTAACGGCTTTGTGACGCCCTAACGGATCGACATCCTCAATCTCAAGCAGACCATCCTGAATCAAGCTGCCGAGTATAAAAAGGCTTTGCGCCCAAACCAGCGGAATATTTTCATTCGGCAACCGTTGCTGGCTGTGTGCGTTAGCTTTTTCGGCTGCAATTAAGTCTTTCGGGACGATATAAAGTTCCGGCAATAATTGCCGGCCATCCTGTTCAACCAGCAGATTTTCCAATTTAGCGCGATAACGCAAAGCCGTGTCGTTATCGCCGCTAAACAACTTGTTGAGCAATAAATAAGTAAAAAACAACGGCCATTCGCATTCAATATCCATGAATTGTTTTAATTCGTGCGGATCGTAATGAAGACGCTGGCTGTCTTCTATGACGGTTTGATGGCCGTCCAATAAAAAGCGCTTGCAGCCGTATCGGCCTTCCAGTTTCTCGCAAATAATCGCTTCGGTTTTTGCCCGCAGAATTTGATTATCGACAGCGAATGCCGGAAATCCGGTAATGCTAAGCACGGCGGAATCCGTCTCTTTGGAAATCGATTCGCGGGGCAGCAGCGATTCCAGAGTAATCCTGGTGCGGGCGATGTCGTCGCTAATCACATGCACGACCGATGCTTGCCCGCCCTCCTTGCCGAACAGGTTAAAGCCGGACAATGCTTCCAGCGCCGCTTTGGCCATGCCGATTGAACTGGCGTTCAGCTCGGCAATGCCATGATTGGTTTTGTGGCCGCGCTCCCAGATACCGTAGTCAGGCGTCCGGTAAGTCCGGCTGACGTAGTGCACCAAGTTCTGCACAAAATTGACTTCATCGATTGTGAACACGATGCGCAAGCCGGACGCTGTCATTTGCGCAAGCATTAACAAAAATAAAGACGTAGCGTCCAGTTGCAAATGCCCCCATTCATGATCGCCGACTACGATGGTGCCGGATTTGGTATCGTATTTTGCGTGCAAGGCATCGAGCGGATTTTGGGTATGTTTGAATTTCTCGACTTTGGCCGCTTGCCGCATCATCGCGGTCAGCAGCCCGCGCATCAGCTTGACGACGCTTTGCTCCAGCAAATAAGCGCGTCCACTGTTTTTTTCAGCCCGCCGGTAAGCCAACGCCAGCCCCCACGCCGAAAGAATGCTGTAAACATTATCCCTGACCCAGGCGTCGGTATAATTGCCGTGCACATTGACCGCGGTGCTGGCCGGCAACAAACCGGTCACCCAATCCTGCCGGCTCAAAATAATGTCTTGTACTTGCCGGAAATAACTGTCTAGTTTGTCGTCTTGAGTCGGGTTCATATTTAATTAATCCATTATTTTAAAGATTGACGCTTAGGATAGCCGATCGGTCTCGCCGAGGCGCGGCTATAATCCTTTGGAAACCATAATAAACTGCAATTAACGCGCCATAACTGAACAGGCGGCAGACAGGATTATACCGGCCGACACGGCTTACGCCGCTGTTTAAAAGCAATAACGATCTAATACTGGGAGTTTGGAATGGATTTGCACCAATTTGAGATATAAACCGGTTTCGTGCACTAAAAAAGCCCAGAAATATTCGCGGTCGATTGATAACAAACTTGCTGTTCAAATAGCGAACCATACTAAACAGCACTTATCGCAAGCAGACTTTCCAGATTTTACGACTGCCAGGGATGGCGGAAGTGTCGCAATCGGTACGACTGCCAGAGACGCAGGAGGTAGGCAAAAAACCGCTCCTGCGTTTTCTGCATTCGCCACATCCCTGTGGTTTAGCAACGCAGGAGCAGTTGCCGAGGGAACCGATGCGGCCGACTGCCAGTCGTGCCTTTCGTGCTTTTCGTGGACGCTACATAACGCCGGATACTTAATATAAAGGCCTGAACGTCTATTCAAAGATAACGTAGTGATTGTTGCCGAGGGATAGGATGCCGCCGATGTTTCAGTTCGGCATGGGGGGGTAACGGTAGGAATATGCAGGTTAATTTACTGGGCAAGCCGCTTTAACTCGCTTGGCTTTGAACGGCTTGCGTTCAAGGCGGGATGCCCGGCACCGGATAATGCAACCGAACGCCCCACCTTGAACTTAACCTCGCCGGAAGATATGACGATTGTAATTGTGGTGAAAAAACAGACTGCTTGCCAATAAAACAAACAGCTGGAAAAAAGCGGTTCCCGCTATCGCGAAAAGAGCCGCCAACAAAACCAATACAGTGATAATTTTCATTGTCAGTTCTCCAATATTTGCTTAATTCGAGCGCAAATAATCCTCCGTTTATGTGAGTAAAACAAGCGATTTGATGTTTAATTGAGTCCGTGTTTCAGCCCCCTACCCCGCGTCCTGCCTGACAGTTGTTAATTTGCAACAGCCTATTGGGAACGGCCTTAGCCTTTAAAAAAAGAGTTTATTCATAACATCGGATACCGTTAAACAAAGCGCCCGCTGCTGACGGGCAGCTATGATTTTTTGTATAAAAGCAACAGAACAACAGCAGCTGTCCGGCAGAAATAATTGCTTTAATTCAGTCAAGGAAGCGCAACCGCTGCCAAGACTCCGGGGCTTGTAACATAACTTTCATATACGTTTGTTAACATTTGAATCCTGTCAATTTCTATTGGACGCTTTTCGGAATGAATGACCGATGCCGATGATCACGGAAAAACTAATCGCAAAAAACTCAACATATACCGTTCAAACGGTTATCGCCCTTCTTACTTTGCGAGCCAAAGTTTGATTATGAATCACACGACTTACCGAACCATCTGGATTTCCGACCTGCATCTTGGCTCTACTCAATGCCGGGCCGACGTTTTACTCGACTTTCTAAAGTACAACGACAGCGAAAAACTGTACCTGGTCGGCGACATTATCGATTTTTGGTCGCTTTCGAAAAAAATGTATTGGCCCAGAGACCACAACACAGTCATTCAAAAAGTCCTGCGTAAAGCCCGGCACGGCACACAGGTCATTTACGTACCCGGCAATCACGACGAAAACGTCAGGCATTACGACAGCTATGTCTTTGGCGACATTACGGTTAAAAACTCGGATGTGCATCTGACGTCGGCCGGGAAACAGTTCCTGGTTGTTCATGGCGACGAATACGACAGCATCGCCAAATGCCATAAGTGGCTCGCCAAAATCGGCAGCGACGGCTACGATTTTTTGATTGAAATTAACCGCTTGCTGCGCATCGTCAGGCGTTGGTTCGGTTTGCAGTCGAACTTCTCGCTGGCCGCCTTTGTTAAATTCAAGGTCAAAAACGTGGTCCAATTTATTTCCGATTATGAAGAAAGCATCGTCAGCACACTCAGGGATCAAAAGCTCGAAGGTGTTATTTGCGGACACATACACCACGCTGAAATCAAGGACATCGACGGCTTCTTATATATCAATACCGGCGACTTCGTGGAGAGTTGTACCGCAATAGTGGAACACTTCAACGGCACGTTGGAATTGATACGGTGGAATAAGGTTGAAGTCGCTATCGCCGATGATGAAAGAGATGAAAGACTCGAAGCCGAAATGTAATAGCCGGTCCCGAGTCAGCACTCTTGCTGCGCAACACGCTCTTCGGCATGACTCAGGACAAGCCTTGACTGCATTCCAGCAGGGCCCGCCCGTCGTAAAACACAAGTTTGTTCAAGACCGTCATTTAGGCATGAAGGTTGAAATCGCGGCCGACCTCTGTATTCTCACGGAACCCGTGAAAACGAGAGAAAAGTCCTTCTCACCTTAATCCACCTTAGACTAAGCAATTAAACCTAATCGCATATCCCGATTTGAGCTTGTAGCTGATAAAATAATCCAATTTAACCATCTTATAGTGCAAAGGTTCTGCTTTCCACAGAGTCGCACAGGGCAAATATTCTATGAATCGCGGTTTTAGCACCATTCTTGCAGCACAGTTCTTTTCATCACTGGGGGATAATGCTCTTCTTTTCGCAGCTATCGCTCTACTTAAAAGCATGGACGCTCCCTCCTGGCAAACGCCGGTATTACAGCAATTCTTTGTAATCGCCTTTATCGTACTCGCTCCGTTCGTCGGCGCATTTTCCGATGCGTTACCGAAAGGACGGGTCATGTTCATCAGCAACGGTGTGAAGATAGTCGGTTGCGCGACGATGTTATTAGGCATGCATCCGCTGCTCGCCTACGGTTTTGTCGGCATCGGCGCGGCTTTATATTCCCCGGCTAAATACGGCATTCTGACCGAATATCTTCCCAGCAGTAGATTGGTATGGGCGAACGGCTGGATGGAAGGCCTGACCGTTGCCTCGATTATTTTAGGCGCCGTATTCGGCGGCTTATTGATCGGTCATCGCGTTGAGGACCAAATCGTTCAGCAACTGGGAGCGCTTGAATTCAACGGCGGCATCGATACGGCTCCGGAATTCGCGATTCTCGTGATCCTCGGCCTTTATTTCATAGCGGCAATACTTAACTATTTCATTCCCAAGTTAGCCATTGAACACAGCCTGCCTAACCGCTCGCCGAAATTCCTGCTGCTGGACTTTTGGCATGGTTTTAAGCTGTTATGGAAAGACCCGTTGGGCCAAGTATCCCTGGCGGTAACCTCGCTGTTCTGGGGAATCGGAACCAGCCTGCGTCTAATCGTTCTCGCCTGGGCTGCGGTCGCATTAAAGCTCGATCTGGAGCAAGCCACGCAACTAACGGCCTTGGTTGCAATCGGCCTTGCGATCGGTTCTGTCGTGGCGTCTAAAACAGTGGAGCTGGAACATGCCGTGAAGGTATTACCGTTGGGCATAGTGATGGGCTTTGTGATTCTAAGCATGGCATTAGTAAGCGACGTGAAGCTTGCGGCGGTGATACTGGTAGTGATCGGCACCTTGGCCGGCAGTTTTGTAATCCCGATGAATGCCTTGTTACAGCACCGGGGCCATCAACTGATGGGTTCCGGGCATTCCATCGCCGTGCAAAACTTCAACGAAAACCTCAGCATTTTATTGATGCTTGGCGCTTATGCGTTAATGATCGATGCCGGGCTTTCAGCGCATACGGTTGTGGTCGTGTTCGGACTGTTTTTATCCGCGACAATGGGTTGGATATACAAAAAACATACTCACGATCAGGATTAATATTCATCGCTGACAGACCGATGAAAAAGCGGGTTTTAATTATGTCGGCCGGGGCCGGAACCGGCCACATTAAAGCCGCCGAAGCCTTGGAAAAGTCTTTTGCCGCCGACGGCAGGGTTGCCGAAGTCGTCAATAACGACGCGCTGCAATACACCAACAAACTGTTCCGGGATTTTTATTCCAGCTTTTATACCTCGCTGGTGCGCTCCGCGCCGAACTTTCTCGGCTGGTGGTACAAAACCACCGACGAACCCTGGCATACCGACCGGATGCGGCACATGATAGACCGGCTGAACACCAAGCCGCTGGTTCGCTTCATCCGCGACTTCGCCCCGGACATCACCGTCTGCACGCACTTCATGCCCGCCGGCATCATCTCCCACCTGATTGCGACCCAACAATTGCAAGCGCGTTTATCGATTGTAGTGACGGATTTGGATTTTCATGCGATGTGGCTGTCGCGTTCGTTTCATCGCTATTTTGTCGCTATCGACGAAACCAAGGCGCATCTGCAAATGCTCGGCATTCCGAGCGACAGAATCACCGTGTCCGGCATACCGATCGATCCGGTATTTCAACAACCCGTCAACCGCATCGAAGAACGGATTCAACGCGGATTGAATCCCGAAAAGCCGGTCCTGCTGCTGTCGGCCGGCGCTTTAGGCGTAGGCCCGACCGAGTACATGGTCGAACGCTTGCTGAGCCTGAACAGCGACGCGCAAACGATAGTCGTCTGCGGACGCAACCACGAACTGCAACAACGCATTGTGCGGTTAACCGAGAAACGAAACGATAAATTTAAGGTGCTGGGTTACACCGACGAAATGCACAAACTGATGAAAACCGCCGATATTTTTATCGGCAAACCCGGCGGCATAACAACCGCCGAAGCCGTCGCCTGCGGACTGCCGATGTGCGTGGTATCGCCGATTCCCGGCCAGGAGGAAAGAAACAGCGATCATCTGTTGGAAGAAGGTATTGCAGTCAAATGCAACGACTTGACCACCCTGCCGTTTAAGCTGGAGCGCTTGCTGGAAGATCCGGACAGGTTGGCCCGGATGAGGTTCAACGCCTTGCGTTTCGCCAAACCCAATGCCTCGGCGACCATTGTCGATACCTTGCTTGAAGATCGGCTTCCGCCGTTATCGTTTAATAAAAATCAGCGGGAGGCGATGGTGTTGGCGGCTGGGATGGAGTGAGGGTTAGTGAAAACAAACGTGCTTAATGGTGGGCATGGTATTGATGCAAGGAACCTGCTGGCGCTGCTTACAGATGGCCCAGTTGACTGAAAGATTAGCCATTGTTATCAGTTGCGGAGTAGATTTCTGAGAATCTCATATCCTTCCATAATCAGCTCTGGATGGTCTCTTTCAAGAGCAAATTCTGCGTAACTTCCATCACTCAATGGAATCTGAAAAGCTAGGAAGTGTGTCAAGTGAGTTGCCGTTTCAATATTGTCGATACTCAGACTAGGACGCGGAACCCATAATGTTCTGCTGTGCCTCTCAAATGCTAGGGCCTGAAATTCCTGGAGGTAGGACGAATCCTCTTTTTTCGGGGAATCAATGGAACGATGGGCGGTGTGTTTCATGCGAAAAGGAAGTATTTTGTCAATCCTTGGTGTTTGAATATTTGGCAAATGCTCATTGACAAACCTTGATTGAGAGAAGTAGTAGAACTGGCCGATCCGATTGACCCACGCGACTGCCTCATGCTGTAAATCTTCTATGCAACCCCGAGGTTGTGCGTTGTCGCTTTGAATCAATTTTACAAAGTTCCGGTAATGGTAGTCCATACCCGACAACATCACCACGGCCCCATTTAACTGGACGAAGTCGGATCGAACAAGATTCGAGGTAGACCTTACTAGCATTGCCTTAGCACGTAACGAAACAGTTTCAATATCAGAGAGGTCACAATCAGGAGCCGGATCATCCGAGCACCAACGGTCTCTGTCGTTATTTCTTGATTTAACATTCATGGGCAGTTGATTGCCATACGGACTTCACAAATAGAAGCAAGCAAACATTGCCGCCTCAACATCTGCCGCCAGCCATGATTGCGTTGTTCTTGCTGGATTAGCGATTTTTGCAGCATTTAGCAATCTTGCTATTTCTTGGCAATCAACAGAAAACTCAGAGTACCCTGTTGGGCTAAATGAGTAAGGGAGCTTATCGGTAAGGATACTGTCATAGACGGGGCAAATATCTGGATTTAGAAAACGAAGATGTTTAGATGCAAACGAAGGAGTACCAAGTCCATGAAGTTGATTTAAACTCGATAAAGCAGCGGATACATTTGGCGAACTGGTATTTAAATGTGCATAAGCATCAACAAAAGCGTTTTGTATTTGTTTTCTTGTATTATTTTTTATGACACGTCCACCGACGCCAGCAAAATTGCCCCAGCGGCAAACGGATCTGATGTAGTTTTCCATCTCAGGAAATGAAAATCCTTTAAGAATCAGAGCAGTTGCCATGTCTTCCAATTTAGAAACTCCCGGAAACTTTATGAGATGCTTATTCATCAAACTCGGAAAGTCTGTGAAAACGAATTTTGAGCCTATAGTTATTTCTGTGGATGCTTTATGTAGATACATGAAAATATCAAGTAGTTGTATGTTTTATTAAGAGGGGATAGCGCCGTAGGATTCGGTGAGGCACGCCGCATCCTACAGCAACATTAAACCAATTTGCGGTCATTAGGCTATTTTAGAGCGATAGTCGCTGATGAGTCGAATACAAACCTAAACTCTAGAAATATACCTCAGTATATTACGCCCCCTCCAATCACTCCGCCCTTAAAGCCTTCAGCGGCTCCAACCGCGCTGCCTTCATAGCCGGCGCCACGCCGGCGGCCATGCCGATCAGCAACGAAACGATAAACGCCGCAACGATATAATCCCAGGCCAGTTCAACCGGCAACGCAGGCAGCGCGGTATCCGGGATTTGGACTATCGCAATGCCCAACAACACGCCGCAAAGCCCGCCTGCCCCGCTTAACGCCAAGGTCAGAATATTCAGAATAGAATCCATGCGCTTTTGGAAATTTTAAAAATACCGGACAAGCCACACATTAAAATCTCTATGCCGTTTTCTCGCCTTTTTGCAAAGCATGTAAAGATTCTATCAATGTATCCTTCAGCCTATGAAGCTCCGCTAATTGTATATCTGGATTCCTGTCTTTCTTGGCATAACTTTCTAAAAAAACCTTGGCTAGCTCATGAATCCGATGATGAAGCAGTGTTATGCGTTGAAAGTTTGTCTCCTCGCCATAATTCGCTAATCCGGCGTTCTTTAACCAGCTTCCTAGCCGGCATTCGTCTTCGCTCAGCGTTGGCGGTATTTCGCAAAGACCGTTAACGTAATTTTCGATGCCTAGAATCCACGCTCGATGTTCGACTCTTGCGAAAATTAAAGGCAGATCTTCTCGGCTGACAGCAAAAACGTTTATCCAGGTTGGATCAATACGCCAGTTAGCAGACCAAGCAGGCATTGCATCGGCAGGCATTGGCCGGGCTATGCCATAACCCTGGGCTAGTTCACAACCTAACTCTAGCAACATTTGCCCATGCTTGGCTGTTTCGACGCCTTCCGCAATGACTTGGCGCCGGAAGGCGCAAGACATACCCAACACGCCTTCAAGAATTGCGAGATCATCGGGGTCATCCAGCATGTCCCGAACAAAACTCTGGTCTATCTTAAGCAAGGTAACAGGCAGTTTTTTAAGGTATGTCAAAGATGAATAGCCGGTACCGAAGTCGTCCAGTGCAAACGTCACCCCAAGCTCCCGGCAAGCCTCCATAATTTGGGTAATTTGGGCAATGTCCTCTAATGCGCTGGTTTCAAGTACTTCCAATTCCAGGCGGCTAGGGCTAATCCGGGGATGTTGCTCAAGTATTTCGCACAGGCGCTCAACAAAATTTGAATTTTGTAACTGATACGCGCCGACATTGACGCTTACCGGTATATCCAAGCCATCGAGACGCCAAAACTCCATTTGGGTCAGAGCTGCATCGATCACCCATTCGCCGATTTCGACGGCTAAAGGATGATCTTCGATTAACGGTAAAAAATCCGCTGGCGGCACAAGTCCTAGTTCCGGATGTTGCCAGCGGATCAGTGCTTCGGCTCCGATAATTTCACCTGTCCGCATGTTTACTTTGGGTTGGTAATACAATACGAATTCACGATTAATTAATGAGAGTCGAAGACGCTCAATTTTTTCATGATAGCCGCGAATATCGTTATCTTGTTCGGTATCAAAAACGTGGTAACGGTTCTTGCCTTTCAATTTAGCGTGATACATGGCCTGATCCGCTTGCCTCAATAGCAAATCCGCATCGACCTCATGAGATTGGGGATAAAAAGTAACCCCAAGGCTGCCGGAAACCTGGAGCTTAAGATTATTGACCGTCACCGGATGAGCGGCGGCTTCCAACAAGCGGTTGATGATCGGCAGGCAAACTTCTATGCAATCCAAGTCAAGCAGCACGGCAACGAATTCATCGCCGCCGAGACGGGCAAGAGTATCGCCTTCTCGTAGCGATTCTTTCATTTTTGCCGCCACGGAAATCAACAATTGATCCCCAACATCATGCCCGTGTTTATCGTTGATGAGTTTAAAACCGTCAAGATCAAGATAGATAACGGCTAAAGATTGTTCATGCCGAAGCGCATGATGCATGGATTGGAAAATGCGGTCTGCCAGTAGTACGCGATTAGGCAATTGCGTCAATGCGTCATAATGGGCGATATATTCAAGCTGTTTCTCGTGTTCTTTGAAATCCGTAATATCGGAAAATAATGCAACGTATTGTTGGGTAATGCCCTGATCGTCCTTAATGCTGTTGATTGTCAACATTTCAGCATAAATTTCGCCGTTTTTACGGCGATTCCATATTTCGCCGCCCCAACAACCTTGTTCGCGCAGAGCATGCCAAAAAACGGCATAGAACTCTTTTTCATGCCGGCCGGAACTTAGCATGCGTGGATTTTTCCCCAAAACCTCATCCCGGCTAAAACCGGTAATACGGCTAAAAGCATCGTTAACGTCAATAATTGTCCCTTCTGCTTCCGTAATCATAATACCTTCTCGGGCATGGGAAAAAACATTGGCGGCAAGCTGGAGTTTCTTTTCGGCACGCTTACGTTCGGAAATATTTTCCGAGATGATGGTTATTTTATCGGTAGCGGTGGCAAAAATATAAAAAGAGAACCATCGATCCAGTTCGGCTAAATAATGCTCCCATCTCGCCGGTTCGGCGGTTAAAGCAACACGACCGAAAACCTCAAGCGACTCCCGGTTATTCTCGCAATAGCCTGGTATCAACTCGCTGATCCGACGCTCCACGGGATTCTCACGAATGCCTGAGACTTCGGCAAAAGCCGGGTTAACGGAAATATACTCTAAGTCAACCGGTATATTTTGTTCAAAGATTACACGACAATGAGCAACACTATTCGTTATATTGTCGTATAGCGACCGATAAGTTGCCGCGGCTTGTTTCCGTTCGGTTATATCCCGATTAATACCAAACAGCCCGACTGCCTGGCCAGCCTGATTGAAGACAGGTCCCTTAATGACCGAGAAGTCGAATTCCTTGCCATCACAAGTGACAATATGCTCCTCATAGGATTGTTCAAAAGACCCAGACAATATCTCCAGGTCTCTAGCCATCAATTCTTTGGCGATCGCTTCCGGAAATAGAAAATAATCGTCACGCCCCAAGATGGATTCCGGAGTTTTGCCAACGATGGCAGCAGCCCCAGCATTGATAAGTTGATAGCGTCCCTGAATGTCCTTCACAAAAATGGCATCGGAAGTGCCGGACACAACCACATTCAGCAAGCGCTGATTGAACTCCGCCTTAGTCAGCGAGCGGCGCAAAACTTCACTCAACAAACTGACCGCTACGCCGTTGATTATCAGAAACAACCATTGAAGCAGGTCATGTTTAGCAGAGATAACGAAAGTATGGAGGGGGGGAATGGCAAAGTAATTAACGCCCCAAGCCGCGATAAAGGACGAAACCAGACCAGGTCCAAAACCACCTAGCAATGCGCTAAGAATAATTGGGAACATGAATAAAATCAGCAAAGACCTATTTTCGAATTGAACAGCGAGGCTTTCGCGCACGGCGAGCATGGCTACCGTGATGACAATAGCGAATAGATACATTAACCAGTGGGTTCGGCTTTCGGGAACTAGAGCATGGGTTACCGCATCCCAACAAGTGGATGAACTATTCTCTTGAGCGGGAGGAACTGCACGTAAAGCCAGAAAGAACATTGCCGCTGATGTGATGACGAAAAAAACCCCTTTTGCGGTCGATAACCAAAATAACGAGTCTATATCAACAAAGACCTTTAACAATTCATCCGTTAAAAAAATCCATGCCAGGGCCAGTATCGAATAGCTGGCTGTTGCCATCGCGATGAAACTACTACGTTTGTTGATCGTAAACTTCATTTAAAATTTTTCATTACAAGTTTTATTTGGTTTCTTCGACCGGCTTGTTTGGCAAAGAAGGCTAAAAGCGAAAAGCATCGCGTTTTATGAATTTCATCAGAAACGCTTTTATCAGGTTATCAGGGAAATTTTAACTATATTAATTTCTACTGGAAAGCATATAGCCTATTGCGTTAATAGTCAGCTATCTGGGAGGGCCTCAGATAATTGATTACATTTTCCCCAAGGATTGTTTAGCTAGGCTATTGCTCTCGCCTTTTGAAATATACTTCATCTATAAAAAAACCCAATCATTCCGTGCGTAAAGCCTCCAACGGCTCCAACCTCGCAGCCTTCATAGCCGGCGCTACGCCGGCGGCCATGCCTATCAGCAATGAGACGATGAACGCCGCAACGATATAGCCCCAAGCAAGTTCCACCGGCAACGCGGGTAGCGCGGCGTCCAGGATTCGGACTATCGCGATGCCCAACAACACGCCGCAAAGCCCGCCTGCCCCGCTTAACGCCAAGGCTTCACACAGGAACAGCTGGAAAATGGTTTGCCGTTCCGCGCCGACGGCCCGCAATAAACCGATTTCCGAAACCCGCTCCGAAACGGCAATCGTCATGATCGTCAAGATACCGACCGAGCCGACCAGCAGAGAAATGCTGCCCAAGGCCGCGACCGCCAGCGTCAGGATATTCAGGATGGAATCCATGCTTTTCAGCATCTGGTTCTGGGTGACGATGGTAAAGTCTTCGCTGCCGTGCCGGGCAATCAGGTTTCGCTTGATCGCCTTTTCCACTTCGGCAACTGCGGCGTTGCTGTTATAGAGCAGGTGAATCTCCATCAGGCTTTCCCGGTTAAACAGCTCCAGCGCCTTCGCGGCCGGGATATAGATCGTATCGTCCATGTCGAAGCCGACCACCTGGCCTTTCTTTTCCATCACGCCGATAACCCGGAAACGGTCGCTGCCGATCCTGATGCGCCGGCCTAGCGGGCTGGCCGTGCCGAACAATTCGGCCGCCAATTTATTGCCCAACACCGCGAAAGCGCGCGGATTGCTTTCTTCGGGAAGGAATCGCCCGCTACTGACTTTGATTTTCCAAATCTCCGGCACTGCGGAACCGACGCCCAATACATTCGTGCGCCGCTGCTTTTCGCCGGCTTCGATACGGGCGTTGCCTTGGACCGAAGGCGATGCGGCAATAATATTTTCCACTTTGCTCAAGCTAACCACGTCGGCCATGACCAATGGCCTGACCGTGCTGATCGTTGCGCCGGATACGCCAAAGGTCGTGGTTTTGCCGGGACGCACGCCGATCAGGTTGGTGCCGAACTGGGTAAATTCGGACAGCACAAAGGTATGAATGCCCCGCCCTATCGACGTTAATACGACCACTGCCGCAATGCCGATAATCAAGCCCAACGCGGTCAGCGCCGAGCGCAGTTTATGGCTGGTCACTGTCCGGTAAGATAATGAGATGAGATCGGAGTAGCGCATGAAAATATATAAATTCGTTTAGTCAAAACTAATGGAACACGGATGACACGGATTTGACAGATAAGCACGGATAAAAAGTAATGTAGAGTCCAGGGTCAGTAAAGCGACGTTTCCCCCCTCTGGAGAAGGCTTTCCATCACCGCACCAACCTCGGGTTCTATAAGAAAAAATCCGTCCAATCCGCGTCATCCGCGTTTCGTCTACCGCTTCGCCAGGGCCGCAACAGGATCGAGCTTGGCCGCTTTCCTGGCCGGCAAGACGCCGAACAACAAACCGGTCATCAACGCTACCGCCAATGCGGCAAGCAGGGCCCAAGGCGGCAATTGCAGCGGAAAATCCGGGTATAAAGCCTGCAACACGCCCAAGGTGATATAGCCCAACATCACGCCCAGCACCGCGCCGGCCAGCGACAACATCGCCGCTTCGGACAAAAACAGCCACAACAGCTGCCGCTTGGTCGCGCCCAATGCTTTCAGCAAGCCGATCTCGGCCGTGCGTTGCGTAACGCTGACCAGCATCACGTTCATCACCAACACGCCGGCCACCGACAAGCTGATTCCGGCGATGCCGGCCACGGTCAGCGTCAGCGCGGTCAATATCTTGTCGAACGTGCTGACCACGCTGTCCTGGGTAATCAGCGTAACGTCGTCTTCGCCTTCGTGGCGTGCCTTGACGATGGCCCTGATTTCATCGGCCGCTTTGTACATATCCGGCTTGGATTTGGTTTCAACCAATATCCTGAATAATGAGTAGGTATCGAACAAGGCCTGTGCGGACGCCACCGGAATAATCACGATCTCGTCAAAATCGATGCCGACCGATTGCCCTTCCGAGGCCAGTACGCCGATCACCCGGAAACGCCGGTCATTGATCCGCAGCCATTGTCCCAGCGCCGCTTGCTTCGCAAACAATTCGTTGCGTATGGTCTGGCCGATCACGCAAACCGGCAAGGCTTTATCAGCCTCGGTTTCGGGCAGGAAACTACCTTGCGCCACGGTTAAACGGCGCACTCGTCTCAAAGCGTGCGTCGAACCCACAACATTCGTTTCGCGCTCCAAACCGAGCGAAGAAACCGGCGCGGAACCGATAGTCAGCGGTGCGATGGCGGCAATATGACGGCTTCGAAACAGGGCCTGGGCATCGTCCAGCGTTAAATCGCGGGGCGTTTCGCCGAACAGCGGCGGCTGGCCGCCGGTGGTTTCGGTGCGGCCGGGCAGAACGATAACCAGGTTCGTGCCCAATGCTTCAAACTCATTAACCACATAGCGCCGGGCGCTGTCGCCCAAGGCCGTCAGCACCGAAACCGAAGCAATGCCGATGCTCATCGCCAGGATAATCAAGCCGGCGCGTAAACGCTGGGTGCCGATTGCGGCTAAGGATTGGGTTAGAGTGTCTTTGATGAGCATGATTTATTGTCCACGAAAAGCACGAAAGACACGAAAAACCTTCATAATACAATCCGCTCGACTGTTGCTTTCGGATGGCAACCAAAGTTAACCAACAACCCCAGACGCATCCCTGTTGCTTTCAAGTAATTGAGTACCTGCGCCTTATGAACTCCGGTTATGGTAGAAAGCGCTTTAATTTCAACAATAATAGAATCATGGCAAATAAAATCGGGGATATAAGTTTGTCGTAACATCTCACCTTTGTAGAAAAGTTTCAGCTCCTGATGTTCGATAAAGGGAATCTTGCGTTTTGATACTTCCTTTCCCAAGCATTCTTGATAGACAGCCTCAAGAAAGCCACAGCCCATTTCACGATACACGTCAAACACGGCGCCTTGTATCTGATAACACTCTTCTCTATAGCAAATATCCTCATCCATTTTCGTGCCTTTCGTGCTTTTCGTGGACAAAAATAAAACTATGCCCGTAGCGATTGTTCTGCTGCTTGCCCATCACCCTATCCGCCCATCGACAATACGGATTTTCCGGCTCGCCCTGTCGCCCAAATTCTGGTCGTGGGTAATAATCATCAGCGTCACGCCCTGCCGGTTAAGCCCTTCCAGTAACTCGATAATTTCCTTGCCGGATTTGCTGTCTAGGTTGCCGGTCGGCTCGTCGGCCAATAATATTTCCGGCCGCATGATCATCGCCCTCGCAATCGCGACGCGTTGCAGTTGGCCGCCGGAAAGCTGGTCAGGTTTGTGGTCGGCGCGGTCTTGCAGGCTGACCGAGGCCAACGCTTCTTGCACCCGTTGCTTACGCTCCTTCGCCGCCACGCCCGCCAGTATCATCGGCATTTCAATGTTTTCCGCCGCCGATAAACGCGGAATCAGGTGAAAAAACTGGAATACAAAACCGATGTTTTCACGGCGGATTTTAGCGAGCTCATCATCGTCGAGCTGCGTAACCGGCTGATCGTTTAACAAATACCGGCCCGAACTCGGCTGGTCAAGCAGGGCTATTACGTTTAATAACGTCGATTTGCCGGAACCCGACGGCCCCATCACCGACACGTATTCACCTTTTTCGATAGTGATGTTAATGTCGTTCAACGCATGAACGACCTGCTCGCCGACCTGGAAGTAGCGATGGATATGTTCCAGCCGTATCATTTTTTTACGCGGGCACGAGCGCCGGCAACGACGCCTTCCCGGCCGACCGACAGCACGACTTTATCGCCGGCATTCAGGCCCGACAGCACTTCGACGGTATTCCAGTTAACCAAGCCCGGCTTGAAGCTGCGCTCTTCCAACACGCCGTCCGGCCGCATGACCAAAACCCGGTTATTCTCCAATACCGCTTCGGCGGGCACCCTGAGCGCTTGGGGTTTGCTGGCCAGCAAGACTTCAATATCGGCGCTGTAGCCGGGCAGCAAACCGTTAAGATCTTTCGGATCGGTTAGTTTGACTTCCACTTCGACGGTGCGCGCCTGTTTTTCTTTTTCCAACACATACGGCGCGATACGGCTTACGGTGCCGGAACAGCGTTTGTCGGCAAAAGCATCCAGCGATACGCAGGCGCTCATACCGGTTTTGATCTGCGGCGCATCGACTTCGTCAATCGGCGCGGACACGTACAAGCAACTGACGCCCAGCAAGTCAATGGCGGGCAAGGTCGGAATGCCGGGCGGCGACGGCGTGATGAACTCGCCCAGCTCGGCGTTGATTTCGGCCACCGTACCGTCGAACGGCGCTACGACCAAGGTACGCTCAACGGCAGCTTGAGCCGCATCGCGACTGGCCTGGCTGACGGCAACGGCTTCAAGGGCCGCATTGCAGGATGCCCGCTTGGCGCGGGCGCCGGTCGCTTTAATATCGACCTGTTCTTCGGAAATAATATGATTGAATTTTTGCAGGCGTAACGCGCGGTCCGCCTCGCGCTCGGCGCCCGCGCCAAGCTGGCAGGCTTGTTCGGCGTTAGCCCGGTTGGCCTTGATTTGAGCGTCCTGCAACGCGACTTGCGCTTTCAGGTCCTTGTTCCAGATCTCCATCAATAGCTGGTTTTGCTTCACCTTGTCGCCTTCCTTGACATGCAACTCGGCCACCTGCCCGCCTGTTGCCGGAGCCAGGTAGGCGCGCCGGCAGGCTTTAACCGTACCAACGCGGGTATTCGACACTGTTGCCCTCACTTCGCCTTGCTCAAGAGTCACGACTTCAACATCGACCGGTTTCGGCTGCTTGGTAAACAAGTAAACGGCAATAATCAGCGCAATGCCGATCAGGATAATCAGTGTTTTTTTGCCCGCTGCAATCATAAGTAAGTTTGGGTCGTCGAAAATAGTGAGGTTGAAACGCTTATTTAATTTGGCCGCCAGGATTCAGAAAATTCACGAATCAACAGGACAAACACGCCTGTTCATTCTACCCAAATCCTGCTGTTTGTTATATTCCATCGCTAATGAATTTAAAGATGGAACACGGAAGACACGGATTTTTACGCGGCTAACTTCTTAAGCAATTTCGCTAAAGTTTTCCAGCATTTTGGAGTGCAAGCAGCTCTGCTTGCAAAGCAGGCAAAGCCTGCACTCCGACTTTGAACACGACTTGAAAACTGATACCCGGGTACTTGCCGTGTCAACCCGTAAAATCCGTGGCATCAGGACAGGAAATGATCCAGTCATTTCCCTGCATTCCCCGCATCCCTGTGGGGAATGCAGGAGCAATTGCCGACTTCTCTTTTTAGTTGCCTATCAATGTATCTTAACGAATTACAGCGACTGTAGTATTTGTATTAATGCTCTGGATAAGCATCTTAAAAAGAATTTCGGGTAGTCCTAATAACGTTATACCATAGCGATTAATGGTTACCGTACCGGAGCATCGCCTTGAACAAACTTTTCGCATTGATTTTACTCGCCCTGCTCGCCAGCCGTGCTGTTGCAGAAACGGTTATCGAAGTGGTCCCGTTAAATAATCGGCCCGCATTCGAGATAGTGCCCTTGCTCGCGCCGTTGCTTGGCAACACCGCTCAGCTTGTCGATAACGGTTCCAATCTACTGGTCAAGACGACGCCGGACAAGCTAGACGAAATCAAGGCCATCATCAGCCAGTTGGATGTACGCCAGAGCAATCTGCTGATCACCGTCATCCAAAGCAGGCAAACCACCGCCGATGAACTTAACGCGGTCGCCAGGGCTCAAATGAACGTCCGGACTAATGATTCGTCTGTATCCGTCGGCGGCAGGATGATCGGCCATTTGTATCAAACGCAAGATAAAGGCGATAATGAAAGCACTCAAACCGTTAGAACGATGGAAGGCGTCCCGGCCCAGATTAGAATCGGCAATATGTATCCGAGACAGAACTTTTCAGGCTACGGTTACCCTACGACAACGGAATATTCAGAAGCAACAACCGGTTTTACGGTCACGCCCAGATTGACAGGACAGCAAGTCATTCTTAGCGTTTCACCGTGGTCGGACAGAATGAACGGGCTCGGGCAAATCGAGACCCAGAATGCTCAATCGACAATCAGGATTAATTTGGGCGAATGGGTAGAACTCGGGGCAGCCGGCGAGAGCATTAACCACAACGCCAACGGTGCGTTGGTCAATACCCGCCAATCCGATAAAAGCCAGATGCATATTTCGGTTAAGGTAGACAAGGCGGATTAACCTTAAATATAAATTCATTTCCGGCTTTCGTTGCCGGTCAGCCATACACTGATGATTTATAAAGGATTTATTGGGCAAGATGGAAAAAAAAGCCAAAATCTGGCATTATGCCGATTTTAATCGACCTTGTGTTCATCAAGGTTGAAACAACTTTTATTAAGGAAAGCAATGACTAGTCTCCCCAAATGTCCCAAATGTAGCTCGGAATTCACTTACGAAGATAACGATATGTATATCTGCCCCGAGTGCGCACATGAATGGTCAAAAAATGCCCCATCCGAAGATACTTCCGATGTTCGTATCGTTAAAGATGCAAACGGCAATGTATTACAAGACGGCGATACCGTCACCGTCATCAAAGATCTGAAAGTTAAAGGATCGTCATCGGTTGTAAAAGTCGGCACCAAAGTCAAAATCCTCCGTCTGGTCGACGGCGATCACGACATCGATTGCAAAATCGACGGTATCGGCGCGATGAAGCTTAAATCAGAGTTTGTCAAGAAAGCTTAAATAGACAAAAAACGAGCTCATTCAGGAATTGGCGTTTTACGCCACCCGAATGAGCTCGTTTTTTTATTCAATATTCGAGTCCGTTATAGCAACAAGCTAAACGGTTCGACGGTTACCTTATCCCCCGCCTGAACGCCTTTAGATTCTTCCGGCAAAACGATATAACAATTGCTCCGGCTCATCGAGCTAAGAATATGCGAGCCTTGTTGCCCCGCTGAAGCGACGAAAAATTCGCCGTTTTTATCTTGGCTAAGAATGCCGCGCTGATACTCCTTCCTTCCGGCAGATTTTTTTAATGCCGAGGTACAAATCGCAGTCAGCCTTAAGGCTGTTAAACAAGCAACGCCGGAAAGCTGCCTTAACGCCGGAGCGACAACCTGTTGAAAGGTTACGGCCACGGCAACCGGATTACCGGGCAGTCCAAAAAAGCAACACTGCCCTATCCTGCCGAAAGCCAGCGGTTTACCGGGTTTTATCGCAATTTTCCAGAAATTGACTTCGCCGCAGCTTTGCAGGGTTTCCTTGACGTAATCGGCCTCGCCGACTGAAGCACCGCCGGTCGTGATGATCACATCGTAATCCTTTGAGGCTTTAATAAAACTATCTTCAAGCAACTGTCTATTGTCGGCAATAACGCCCAAATCGGTCAGGCTGTAGCTTTGGTCCGCCAATAACCCACCCAGCATGGCGCGATTGCTGTCGTAAATTTTTCCGGGCTCCAGCGGTTTGCCCAGTGCGGTCAATTCGTCGCCGGTGGAAAAATAGGCGATTTTCAAACGGCGCTTAACGATAACTTGCTCAACTCCGGCTGAAGCCAGTAACCCCAGATCGACCGCCGTCAGCTGTTTAGGCTCGGCTATTAAGCAGGCGCCTTGTTTTACGTCTTCGCCGATTTTCCTGACATTTTGCCGGACTTGCGTATTGGCTGGAAAATGTACCGCTTGCCCGTCAGCCTGAACGTGTTCCTGCATGATGACTGAATCGGCTTGCTCCGGCACCACCGCTCCGGTAAAAATCCTGACGCACTGGCCGGGTTGCAATCGCCCTGCAAACGGCCGGCCGGCCCAGGAAACGCCGGCCAAAGTCAGCGTAAATGCTTGTCCGTCAATTATGTCCCTGCTTGCAAATGCATAGCCGTCCATAGCCGCATTCCGGTCATGGGGAATATTGATCGGGGAAAGAACCGGCTCTGCCAGTATCCGTCCCAGGGCTTCGTTCAACATCACTTTTTCGGTACCGTCGACAGGTTTTATCGCGGCTTTAATTTTGTCCAGGGCGTCGTCAATAGACTGCAATGGCTTGAATTCCTGGCTGCATGCGTCAATCATGGCTTTTCATCAGATGGTTTCGAATAAAGTCGGCAATCATTTGCGGCCGGTTGAGTTCCAGTTGCACCAAATAGTCCGGCGTGTTGAGTTCGGCATCCGCCGCTATCGCGATAATGTCCGGATCGTTAGGGTAAAGCAAGGGCTTTTCAAGCGAGGAGCGATGCAATTCAATTTTAGGAAACTGCTCTGTCTTAAAACCTTCAACCAAAATCAGGTCCAGCTCGGATTGATCGAATTGTTTTAACTGATCGTCCAGTCGAGGCTCATTTTCCGGGCTGAACTCGGTAATCATCGCGCGCCGATACCGGGAAACCAGCATGACCGGCGAGGCGCCGGCCTTGCGCAAACGGTAACTGTCTTTTCCCGGTTGATCGATTTCAAAATCATGGTGGCTGTGCTTGATCAGGCCGATACGCAAGCCGTTTTGTTTCAAAATCGGGATCAATTCAGCCAGTAACGTCGTTTTGCCGGTTCCGCTTGCGGCAACAAAACCTAAAACCGGAATTTGTGCATTCTTCATTTCAACCAAATTATTAGATTGTTATCATAAGATGTCATATTCTAAGGTATTATTTATTCAAATACCATGAACACCGGAACGGGCGTAATACCACGGCTATTGCCGCTTTAACTATAATTTAAGCGTAAGAAAGAATGGTAGCTTTCAAAACGATCTTAAACAAATCGTAACTATTCAGCGTGTTCCCAATAGAACACGGATGAGACGGATAAAGCGGAATTGGGCAGCTTGCCTGCTCAAACGAAACTTATGCCCTTTGGGTATGGAGCGGATTTACACGGATTTTTAACCCAAGCCAAATTTAAACCCGTGATTATCCGTTTAATCCGTGTTCAATTTCTCTATATGTTGAATAGTTACAACAGCTCATAAGTCCAGGAGTAAACCTTGATTCGAATTTTTCTAATTTTGCTATTGATCGTCGGCGCATATTTTTGGATACGCACGCGCTTAAAAAAGTCGCCGGCAATATCGGCTCAGCAGATCAAAACACTTTCTCTAACTATTGCGGGATTGATCATCCTCTTTTTGGCTGCAAGCGGGCGCTTGAACTGGCTTTTAGTTGCCGTGTTGCCGATATTGTTACGTTACGCGCCTTATTTGCAGCGGCTATGGCTGGAATTCAAATTCAGAAAACAACGCTCATCGCAGCATCGGCATAAAACAAAGACTGAAGGCGAGATGTCGGTAGAAGAGGCCTATGAAGTGTTAGGTTTGAAAGCAGGCGCATCGGAATCGGAAATTATTGCCGCGCATCGTAAATTGATGCAAAAAATGCATCCCGATCGTGGCGGATCTCACTATTTAGCCAGCAAAATAAATTTAGCTAAAAAAATTCTGTTAAAGAAATAACCCACCATGACATCCGTTACATCAAAGCTGATTTTCCTTGCGTCATTGATGGCTTTATTGAATGGCTGCTCCTCTGTCGGTGGCAACTATGCGCCTGTCACCACAAATTCACCCAATATTTCTAAAGCGGTTAAAAAAGAGGAGACAAAATTTCATCAGGTAAAGAAAGGCGATACGCTGTATGCAATAAGCTTGATTTATGATCTCGATTACCGGCAACTAGCACAATGGAACCAAATTGCCCCGCCTTATAAGATAGAAATAGGCCAAAAAATAAGAGTGTCCGACCCGAATCCGGGAAGTTCTTCGCCGATGCTTGAGCAAACGGATTTGGAAGTACCGGCAAAGCCAAAACAAAACACCGTAACCGCAACGGCTACCAACAAAATCATTCCATCGAGAAAAACCTTTGTCTCACCCAATGCGACGCCAAACCTGGCCTATAGGCCGTCGTATAAAACCCAACCGTCTAACATCACTGCTGAAAAAAGCGGAAGTAGTGCGCAAAAAAAATCAATTATTTCAATTGATAATGGAAACATGTTAAAGTTAAACTTTCAATGGCCGCTAAAGGGAAAAATTTTAAAATCTTTCTCTGAAGTCGATAACAAAGGCATTGATATAGCTGGCGAAATGGGACAAGACGTAAGCGCTGCTGAAGCGGGCAAAGTCGTATACAGCGGACAAGGCCTGATCGGCTACGGAAATTTGCTTATCATCAAACATAACGATTTGTACTTAAGCGCTTACGCGAATAATAGCCAACTACTCGTCGCGGAAGGATATACCGTTGAAAAAGGTGACGTTATTGCAAAAGTCGGCCAAGCAGGATCAAACCTTACGTCACTGCATTTTGAAATAAGAAAAAACGGAAAACCGGTAAATCCAATTAACCTTTTACCGGAAAAATAATTAAATCATTTCGGTTTAGACCGAACACTGTAGAGGTTATTATGAAAGCAGAGTTAGTTGGGCTATTAGACGATGATGTTTGCGTGTTATTTGACGACGATTTGCCTTTTGACGATGAACTCCAAACAAGTTCCGCTATCAATGAAGCATTGGATATTGATGAAATAGTAACGATAGAAACGCATCAAGATAAGAGCATGGATGCGACACGGGTTTATCTGAATGAGCTGTCGCGCTCTCAATTACTAACCGCAGATCAGGAAAAAATCTATGGCTCAAGGGCTCTGATGGGCGATGAAGCTGCCCGCCGGATCATGATTGAAAGCAACTTGCGCTTGGTCGTTAAAATTTCCCGCCGTTATCTCAATAGAGGCCTGCCGTTACTGGACTTGATTGAAGAAGGTAATTTAGGACTGATGCGTGCCGTTGAAAAATTCGATCCTGAACGAGGTTTTAGATTTTCAACCTATGCAACGTGGTGGATCAGGCAAACTATTGAGAGGGCCATCATGAATCAGACGCGAACCATTCGCTTGCCGATTCATATCGTCAAAGAAATGAATACTTATCTTAAAGCCCAACGCCACTTGTCGCAATTACTCGACCATGAGCCTAATGCCGAAGATATTGCTGAGCATTTGGCTATACCGGTCAATAAAGTTGAAAGAATGCTCAAACTCAACGAGCGGGTTACCTCCATCGATATCCCGGGCGGCAAGGATTTCGACAAACCTTTAGTTGAGTCGATTTCCGATGGCGAAAGCTTATCGCCGGCTGAAACAATACAAGAAGACCGCATCAAGCAAAATATTGCCAAATGGATCTTTCAACTTCCCGAAAAACAACGCGAAGTTATATGCCGCCGTTACGGGCTTTGCGGTTACGAAGGCTCAACCCTTGAACAAGTAGCTCAAGAACTGGGCGTAACCAGGGAACGTGTCAGACAAATCCAAATGGATGCGTTAAAAAGAATGAAAGAAATTCTGGAATTTAACGGCTATTCTTTCGAAGCTATTTTTAATTGACGTTACATTTCATGAATAACTGCATGGACGGATATTTGCTCCTGTATTCCCCAAGTTTTACCCAAAGGGCATAAGTTTCGTTTGAGCAGACAGCGGCTCAACCCAGCCTTATACGGGGAAATACAGAAGCAAATGAACAGCGTCAGAACAACTTTATGTTTCCTGCTATCGGCATCCTGCAAATGCGGTCTGCAACGGCCAATCCCTATAATTAAAAACCTGGCCTTGCTCTCGAACTGTGGCGCAAGCACTCAGTGATACTTCTGCAAAAACCCACTGCACTTCATTAAGATTACCCTCCGCTAAGATACCGTTATCGGGAAATCCGCGATCCACTGGCGTATAGACAGCCGCCGCGCCGATATTGACATCTACGGCTTCAGACCACGGCGCATTGCCTACCAGGGCTGATTGAACGACATAACATTGATTTTCCAAGGCTCTTGCCTGACAACCTATTTTAACGCGATGATAACCGGCAAGCGTATCCGTGCAACTCGGCACTAAAATAAGATTCGCTCCTGCTTCAACCTGCTTTCTTGCCAGCATTGGAAATTCACTGTCGTAGCAAATATTGATGGCGATTCTTCCATAATCGGTATCGAAGTATCTTAATTCATCGCCTTTTTGTATCAGCCACTGCTCGTTTTCAAAACGGGTCATCATCAGTTTATCCTGATGATCGATTTGACCATCCGGCATAAATAGATAAGCCCTGTTTCGATACACGGCAGAATCCGTTTCCACCGGGAATGTACCGGCTTGAATAATGCACCGGTATTTTTTAGCCAAGCCCTGGAACAAGGACAAATAGTCATTATGCAGCGACTGCATGGCTGCCAATTGCTTGCTCAAGGATGAATAAACGTCTTCGCCGAATAGCGAGGCCAGCTCCATGCTGGCGTACTCGGGGAAAAGCAAAATCTTCGCATCCTGTTCCGACGCTTTTGCAACCCAGCGCTCAGCTTTACTTTGATACTGCTGCCAATTTTCCAAAAAGCCGATGTCGTATTGGGCCGTTGCAATTTTAACTTTCATGTTTTAACCAAAAAGTCATAGGTTTAGGGGTTTCGTTCGCATCATCCAGATCTTTCCAAACATAAGAGGTATGAAGTTCAGGATGTTTGACATAACCGCGCTTGTTCCAGAATTGGTCCAGCGGCACATAATCAGCCGGCCGTCTAGGATGATCGACCGGCCTTTCCACGCAACAAAAACAAATATGCTTGAATCCGCCTAAATTTTTGGCGTGAGCCTCCCTCTCTTCAAAGAAACGAACACCGATGCCTAGGCCGCGATAACTCTTATCCAACACCGACTCGCTACAATAAAAAACCTCGTCCAAATTGTAACCATGATCAAGAAACGGCTTTTTCAATTCATCGGTTTCATATTTCATCGGAATTGCTGTCGATGCACCGACCACTTTATCGCCGTCAAAAGCGATGACGATCACACTGTCAGGACAATCGATATAAGTCTGCAAATATTTTTTCTCATAATCGATATCTCCATCGTACAAATACGGAAAATCTCGAAACACTTCGATTCTAAGCCGCGCGAGTTCTGGAATAAACCGTTCCAGAGCAGGGCCGCTGCATCTTTCAATACGAATATCTTTAGCCATAACATTAAAAAAACAAAAAAGAAGCACATTTTAGCCGAACGCCGATAATTTGCGTAGTTCAAGCCGTGAAAAACGGTTTTCAACGCCCCCGGCTTCACAAAAAAGCTGCCCATATTCAAAAAGTGGCAATTATGAGATGATATTGATAACAACTTATTTGGCGTATTTCACACACCTGTCTTTAAAACTTTCGTGTTACTTCTCTTACATTTATGAAAATTGCTTCATTCGCTATATTAGTCGTTTTGCTTAACGGCTTGTTGGGCTGGTCAACTAACTTGCCTCAGAACGTCGGAGCGGACGTCCCATCCGGAAAACTCAATAGCCTATCTTTCGCGCCGTTTCGGGAGGGCCAAGGCCCATTGGATGAAAAATTTCCCACGCCCGAACAAATTGACGACGACTTGCGTTTAATGAGCGACAAAACTCATTCCATACGCACTTATGCCAGTGCCGAAGGCAATATGCCGCTCATTCCCGCGTTGGCGCGCAAACATGGCTTAAAGATGATTCAAGGCGCTTGGCTGGGATCTATAAAGGCTGACAATAAAGCTGAAGTCGCAGAGGTCATCCGTTCCGCCAATGCCAATCCCGACGTGGTCAAAAGGATTATTGTCGGTAACGAGGTGTTATTACGCGGCGACCTGGATATTAAAACGTTGATCGAATACATACGAGAGGTCAAACGCTCGGTTAAGCAGCCGGTCTCTTATGCGGATGTATGGTCGATATACATGAAATACCCAGAGTTAATTAAAGAAGTGGATTATATTACTATCCACATCCTGCCCTACTGGGAAGATGAGCCTATCACCGTAGATCAAGCCCCTGAGCATGTCGAACGTATTGTTAAGCAAGTTCAACATGAAGCTGATACGATTGCCCCCAACAAGCCGATACTGATCGGCGAATCGGGCTGGCCCGGCGAAGGCCGTCAACGCGGCTGGTCTGTGCCTAGCGTAGTCAACGAAGCCAAATTCATCCGCGCGTTGATCAAGGTCGCCAATCAAAACGGCTTTGATTACAACATCGTCGAAGCTTTTAATCAATCGTGGAAAAGCGAGCTTGAAGGCGTGGTCGGGGCAAACTGGGGACTTTACTCGGTCGATCGTAAAGAGGTTTTTCCTTTAACAGGTTTAGTGTACGAAAACCCCGATTGGCTCAACACTGTCATCCTTTCAACAATGCTTTTCCTAATCATCGTCGCTTACAGTTGGAAGCCGTTGAAATCATTATCTTCAATGCATCTTGCGATTTTCTTGCTGTTCTCGCAGATCCTTACCTTCTTACTGGTGAGCATGACTGGGGACTTGTGGTACACCAGTTACAGCAACTGGCAGCGTTTCCAGACACTATTAACCGTGGGCTTAAACGCCGTTTTAGCAGGATTGATATTGCAGCGCGGCTATAGCTTATTGACCAATCGAGCGGCTGATCCAAAATTTGGCGCCTGGATTTATACGCTCTACATATTGTTTGCCGGATTTGCCGTTTATAAAACTTTTGGTTTAGCAATAGACGGACGCTATATCAGCTTTCCGACCCCATCGTTTTATATCCCTGTTATGGGAATCTTCGGATTAATGATCATCAGCATTATTACCGAGTGTTCATGGTCGCTGCCGCTTATGGACATTAACAAATTGGCAGGCCACCAAAATGCCAAAGCGGATCAGGATAAGATAATAGGTTATGCCTTACTGGCTATGAGCTTGACCCTTACTATCTGGGAAACCAAAGCGTTCATAATAGGTAGGGACTTTATCCTTGCTTATCCGAACATCGCCGAAAGAATTGGCGTTGCCTTTATTTTTTCTGCAACCAACTATCAACTGGTGATCTGGCTAGCGTGCCTGGCCATTCTCACCTTACCGCTCCTAGTGAGTGGCAACAAAACCGGCAAATAGTAAATACCATACCTATTTGCCGTTCAATAACTGTTCTTTGCTTATAAATTTTTACTTCAATACAACATTTTTTAAACTGATTACGCATTAAAAAGATTCTATACTTTCTTAAATAACCTGAAGTAAACTAGGGAAAATATAAAGTTCTAACCCAGCAAAAAATTAAGGAAAATATGCGTAACATTAAATTGTTTGAATCCGCCAATCATCGCTTCATTTTACTTAATGAAAGTGAACCGGGCGAAGAAGACGGGGTACGTTCCAATCAATATTTGATCACGCATCATAATGACGGGGTATTGCTCGATCCAGGCGGTTTTGGAGTAATGCCCCGCGTTCTGGCGGAGATGCTGCGTTACGTAGGACCAGAACAAATCAAAGCTATTTTCCTGTCTCATCAAGACCCTGACATCGTTGGAGGCCTGTCGACTTGGTTGGAACTGTGCCACTCGCCAGTTTATGTGTCCAGCATTTGGATACGCTTTTTACCTCATTACGGCTTAAAGGATATGGCCCGGTTTATCGGCGTACCCAACGAAGGCATGGACTGTGAACCATCGCCCGATTTCAAACTAAAAATCGTACCTGCCCATTTTCTACACTCCGAAGGGCAAATTAATGTATATGATCCTATTTCTAAAATTCTATTCACTGGCGATATTGGCGCAGCAATGTTGCCTAGTGATAAAAACGAAGCTTTCGTAGACGACTTCTCTGCTCATATTCCCTATATCGACGGATTCCACCGGCGTTACATGTGCTCTAATAAAGCAATACGCTGTTGGCTAGATACTATTGCCGACTTGGATATCGCCATGATCGCTCCGCAGCATGGACCTGTTTACCGAGGTAATGCGGTACAAGATTTTCTAAGCTGGCTCAAAAACTTAAAATGCGGCATTGATTTAATGCAATCAGGTGGGCGCTTTTCAAAGGAAGATTAAGCATGAATAGTTTATCGCAACCAACTCATTTGGAGACTTTGCGCCTTAAGGTCATCAGCCAAATTGCCGGAATCTTAGAAAACCAGTCACGTGCCCAGCGCTATGCTACAAGTTTGTCCGAACTTAACCAGAACATGCGCCAAGAGGTTATCAGTAAATTGTTAACAACTATGTCGACCATGGCGGCAAACGACTCCGCAGCCATGATTGCCCTGATCCCAACAATTACCCACATTATCAATACCTGCACCCGATTGGATAAAAGCCTCGACTTATTATTTCCGCAATACAATGATCAATGGGCATCTACCAATCAACACATCCAAGATCTGATGATTGAATTTAATCAGACATTGCTTGAACTATCATCTGTTTTGATTGAAAAGGACTTGTTGGAGCGGCAAAGCCGGGTGTTAGAGCGCATTATCCTGTCGCACGAACATATCTCCCAGTGGAAAGAGTTTGTACAGGAAATTCTGGCGGATTTTTATTCCATTTTTCCGTTCAACTTTTTTTACATCGCGTTTGCGGAGGAAAATGGCTTATCGCTCTACTTGTACTATCTTGGCGCATGCTCGGATGAGATACGTTCGCAAGCCCGTGGCATATTAAGCAAACAAATGCTTCAAAGCATTGGCCTGCCTTCCGACGCGCCGCTGGATATTGAAGAGTTTCATATCCATTGCGGAGCCGAAATCAAGACCGCTTTAGATATCCGTATGATTAGCGTCCCCGTAGCCGATCATTCACCCAATTTAGCGGGTTTATTAGGCGTTGCTTACGCAGCAGAAAGCACACTATCCGCACAAGAAGCCAGCGTCATTCGCGCCATACTCGCAGTCATGGTCATGGTTGTAGGCTCCAGCAAGGTCCTATCGCGCACGCTTTTAGAACTGGAATACTATGCGGCGCATGACCCGCTGACCGGGCTGCATAACCGCCGGCAATTTAACGATCTTTTACATTATGAAATCGGGCGTTCCGAGCGTCATCATCATGAGTTTAGCGTACTCATGCTTGATCTGGACGACTTTAAAGACATTAACGATTCCTATGGCCATCCCACTGGCGATACGGCGCTGTGCGCCGTCGCCACCGTTTTACTTGAGCATACGCGTAAAGGCGATTTATGCGCTCGTGTCGGCGGAGACGAGTTTGCGATTATCCTGACCGAAACCGATCCCAACGGCGCGCGGATAGTGGCTGAAAATATAGGCCGTGCGCTAAGGGAAATGGCACTATCGTCAGCACAAGGCAATCAATTTCATTTGACCGTTTCGATAGGCGTGAGCAGTTATCCCATTAATGGAGTAACTATCGATAATTTGCTGGAAGGCGTCGATCTTGCCATGTATAAAGCTAAAGACATAGGCAAAAACAGTGTCTGTACCTTTAACTCAGCGGAGCAACGCGTCAGTATTCGTGAAACGCGGGATAATGCGGAAAATCTGCGCGAGGCATTAAAAGAAAAGCGTATTATTCCTTACTATCAATCGATTGTTAACTGTCAAACCGGCGAACTCTATGCCTTTGAAACGCTGGCCCGGCTTAAAGCACCGACAGGAGAGACAACTTCGGCGGCGACATTTATCGAAACGATTGAAAAATATGGCTTGGCGCGAGAGCTAGACCTCGCAATGATTAATAATTCTTTTGCTGCAAAACGCGCTTGTATCGATGCTAATCTTCCGGAATCGAATGCGAAGATCTTTATCAATTTATCGGTACAAGAAATTCAAGGGCGCGGTATTTTAGGCTATGCGGAAGATCTTTGTCAGGAACTGCAACTTCCTCCTGAAAGTATTGTATTTGAATTACTTGAACGTGATGCGATCGGCGATATGACCAATATGCGCCGTTTCCTGACCAATCTGCGCCGGAAAGGTTTTGCTTTCGCTTTGGACGATTTCGGCACCGGTTATAACTCGTTTCATTATTTGCGTGAATTACGCTTTGAATATGTCAAAATCGATGGCGCCTTTGTTCGCAATATTCTGACCTCTAAAGTGGATTACGCTTTGGTGCGTAATTTATCCCGGCTATGCCAGGATCTGGATATTCTTACTATCGCCGAATTTGTCGAGAATCAAGAAATTTGGGAGGCTCTTAAGGATATGGGCATCAATTTCGCCCAAGGCTATCACATCAGCATGCCGCTGCCTGAAATGCGGCTAGCTTTGAAGATTTGATTTAAATATTACGGTATCACTCACCGACTAAGCTCATGTAGTTTTCTTGCCAATAACGCAAAACTTATCGTTCCAACTGTCTCAAAACCGCGGCCGCTTCCTCCAAACCCTGCTTTGCAGCTTTACGGTACAGACTCAATGCTTGCATATTATCCTTTGCCACCCCTACGCCATTGGCATACATATCGCCCAAACTGTATTGAGCTCGAGCGTCTCCCTGTGCAGCGGCTTTGCTGAGCCAGGCAACGGCTAGACTGTTATCCTTCACCACGCCCTGTCCTTTTAAATACATCATGCCCAGATTATATTGGGCAATAACATCGCCCTGTTCAGCCGCCTTATAACACCAATAAACGGCCAGATTATAATTCTGCGCTACACCTTTTCCAGTCGCATACATAAAACCCAGCTTTGTTTGCGCTTCTCTGTGTCCTTGTTTAGCGGCCTTGTCAAACCACTCAAGCGCTTGTTCATCATCTTTGGCAATGCCTTGCCCATTCGCATATATCAAGCCGGCATTAAACTGTGCGTCTGCATTTCCCTGTTTCGCCAACTGCAAATAGAGCGATAGTGCTTTCTGCACTTGACCTTCTCTACCAAACTTCGCGGCCTTTTTCATAATCTCGGCAATATCTTGTTGATTAACAGGGGGAGCCATTACTGCCGTTGATTTGAACCCAGGCACGTAAAAGATGCTTACCACAAGCACGATACCGATAATGCTAGCAATCCAAAAAATTCGGTTTGGTTTTTTTAAGGTATGAATAATGAAAAGCTGTATCTTGTCCACAAGCGAGCAGATACTTTTCCAAAATTTATTGATTGTTGCCAAAAAGAGAGAGAAGGAACTTCTTTTAAGCGCTACCTCTGCCGCTGACGGTGTGGCATAACTTTTTGAGACAATTTGCATTATGCGCTGCGCTTCATTAAGCGCTTGCGCCCTTTCCTGCTTTTCTATCCATTGATCATGTTCGGATCTTTTGTTGGAATCCGATAAAACTGCGTAAGCGCTGTTGATAGTTTTCATTATCCGTAACGCTTCATCATGCCCGCCTGCGTATTTATCCGGATGATACTTTTGGGAAAGGGCTTTATAAGCGGCTTTGATAACGCTTACAGGTGCATTACGCGATACGTTTAAGCTGTCGTAATGTGTTTTGAATTTAGCCATATAGTTTCCAATTCCACGGATGGGCTTTCATGTCTTAGTATCTAATCCACACAATCACATAATACACCTACTTTAAATACTCGACCTCCATGTGAATGCTATGGGATGGCGGGAAATAGATAGAATGCCCACCAAACAATTTCAACAACTTGTTATTGGCAAGTTTCCAGCGTTGTTGCCGCAGTGCCTTTCCAAGGCATACCAAACATCACGGTTACAACATCCCAAGCAGTCCATGTAGCAGGGTCTGTAAAATCAACTGTAGCAGAGTCGGCCAAAATGCCGATCAATTGCCATGTGCCTGTATTTAGTCCGGTACCAACACCTCCTCCTGCGACATCCAAACGAATAGACGAACCAAATACAACTTCTGTAAATGAAGCCGTATTGAAATTATTAGCTCCAGCCAAATAGGGAATTAGTGTGCCTCCCGTCATAGCAGCTTGAATGGCGGCCGCATCAGCATAAGCTGTTACGGAAACCCCGGTCGTCGTTGCACCTATAAGCCCCTTGCTGATCGAATAAAATTTATTGGCTCCGTTAACGGCATCGGGATTATAAAAAAACAGGTGAAGATCCAAAGGAGATAGCGGTGCAGCCGTAGTAGAAGCAGGATTTGTTGCGTCATAGACTGCCGTAAATGTTACGGCATCGGTTTTTGTAATATCGTTGCAAGGTGAAATTTTGGTAGAAGTGGGCAATGTTTTTGCAATTTTTTCGCCCGCACTGCCTTTCGGAAAACTGACTGAGACTTTTATTGCGGCGGCCGTTGCCACATTGGTCATCAGACTAAAAGTTACCAGCGATAACGCAAGCAACCAAGATTTAAAAGTAGTCATGATTAATCTCCTGTTTTAATTATCACGATTTAACGTATTCAGTAGAGCCAAACGCAACAAGTTTATTGTTTAATGCTCGATACGAAGGCATAGTCAATGTTAAGTATTAGTCGGCTATTGCCCGCCAAACTTTAGTCTCAGGCAGTGAATATTCGGCAATGATGTCCGCAATTCTTACGTTCAAAGCCATCTTCTATTTGCGATCCAAGCTATTGGCCAGCTTTATTCCACTTTTATCAATTATGATTAATTGCTGTTTGTAGAGTGCGCCGATTGCCTGTTTAAATACTTTTTTACTAACCCCGAACGCGGCATAAATGTCTTCCGGCGGGCTTTTATCGCTTAGCATCAAGACCCCGTTATTGGCTTCCAGCTTAGCCAAAATTTTGTCGGTCAGCGAAACGACCTTGCCGTATCCCGGCTGATGTAAGCTAAGATCAATTTTACCGTCGTCCCGTATTTGCTTAATATAACCGTCCAGCTTCTGGCCTTTGCTGACCGGCTGGAACAATTCGTTCTGATACAACATACCCCAGTAGCTATTGTTGATGATAGCTTTAACGCCCAGGTCGGATTTGTCGGCAATAATCAATGAAACTTTTTGGCCGGCTTCAAAGTCACCGCCTTCGTCGCTGAGCAATTTATCTATTTTGGTGGTTGCCGCAATGCGGCTTTGATCGTCAAGAAACACCTTGACTAAGTAAGACCGCCCTACTTCCATCTCATGATGTTGTTCACTAAAAGGGACCAGCAAATCTTTAGGCAGGCCCCAATCCAGAAACGCGCCGACATAATTAAGCGACACTACCTTTAGCCAAGCTATATCATCCACCTGAGCCAATGGTTTCTTTGTAGTGGCCGCCAAATGGCCTTCTGAATCCACGTAAACAAATACATCGAGCGTATCGCCAACTTGGCAGTTTGCGGGCAACTTTCTGTCCGCCAACAGTACCTTTGCCGAAACTCCATCATCCAGATAAACATTAGCGCCTTGTTGTTTTACAACTTTCAGCTTATTTATTTTGCCGATTCTTATCATAAGTTATTTGATTTGGTTGATTTGCTATGGCTTGCGAACGGTCGTACTTAATTCAAGCGATAAAAGTAGTTTAAACTCACCACGAAGACTCGAAGAGCACGAAGAAAATACAGAACTTCGTGGTGAATATTTAATATCACTTGCGCTAATGCCCTGTATTAACTGGTAATCAAAAACCTGACTGCATCCAGCCTCAATTGCGCAGCCTGGATATTTTCATGCGCAAGCATGGTCATATCTTTTAACTGCTCGATTTCTTCAGTTCTGATTGTCGGATTTACTTTTTTCAATCTGACCAAGCGTTTTATCTCACTGCTTAGCGATTCCAACATGGCTTGGGTTGCTTGCTCAACCAATTGCTGCATATCGGCTTTGGCTTTTTGCTCGGCCACACTCACTAAATTGACAAGATGCGGTCTCTGGCTGCTCAAAAAAGCAATGATCTTATGTTTATCAAACTTGATACCCGCTTCAACCAAATCGCGGTGATCGATATCCGCGCTTAAATCCTTGGCGTTTTGATCAACCAACACCCGAATCGGCGTATGCGGCAGGAACCTCCCGATCTGTAACTCGGCAGGTGCGCTACATTCGGCAATAAACAAACACTCCAGCAAAAACTGCCCCGCTTTAAGATCGCTGTGTTTGATCACACTGATCGCGGCGTTGCCGGTTTCGCTGGACAACACCATGTCCATCGACGCCGTGACAATCGGATGTTCCCAAGTCATAAACTGCATATCTTCCCGCGCCAACGCAATATGCCGATCAACGGTAACGGTGATGCCATCCTCGGTTAGCCCGGGAAAATGCGACACGCGCAAATGGTCGCTGGGACGGACAATGAAGCAATCCGGCGAATGGAACTCGGTATCCACGCCGTAACATTCGAAAACATCCTCCATATAAGGCCACAGCACGCCTTCCTTCTCATAGGCATTCAACTGATCGATAAGCTGATCGGCCAACTCCTTGCGGCAAGAGTTCAATTCCAGCAATTGATCGCGGCCATTATGCATTTCCGCTTCAAGTTCAACGCTTAACGTCTTTGTTTTGACAATAAGACTGTCAATATCAGCTGGGGTTTTGCTCTCCAAAACCGCGCTCAGCTCATCGTGCAGAATATCCGCAACCCGCTGAGCCGATGAACTGTTACAAGCAAACGCATTCAGGCCCTCATCATACCAACGGTACAGCACTTCATTATCGGTATGCTCTAGATAAGGCACATGAATCTGAATAATGTGTTTTTGCCCTATACGGTCAAGACGGCCTATACGCTGTTGCAATAAATCGGGATTGGTCGGTAAATCCATTAATATCAAATGATGGACGAACTGGAAATTTCTACCTTCACTGCCGATTTCGGAACAAATCAACAGCCGTGCCGCACTTTCCGGATCGGCAAAAAAAGCGGCCGCCCGGTCGCGCTCGATAATGCTCATCCCTTCATGAAACACAGCCGATGCAATACCGGCGCGATTCTTCAGGGTTTGTTCCAAGTCAATTGCAGTTTGCGCCTGCTTACAGATAACCAAGGCTTTCTGTCCGGCCAATTCCTTAACTTTGTCTACGAGCCATAAATAACGCAAGTCTTGCTGCCAATCATCGGTATTCGGACGGCCGCTCAACGCGTATCCATAACGTTCCCGCTCAGGAAAGCCCTGTACCGTTTGCCGCGAATTCCGGAATAAAATCCGCCCGGTACCATGATGATCCAGCAATACTTTAATCAACGCATCGCGTGCTGCCGCCGATTTTTCCGGATCGTTCAGATTTTTTATCAAGCTATCAACATTGTCATCCTTAAGCAGCTCGACTAGATGCTGTTGCTCCTTTTCATCCAAGGTTTTGTCGGCAAGCAGGGACTTAGCCGCGTTGGCCACCGGTTCGAATAGGCGCTCTTCCTCGACAAAAGCAGCAAAGTTGTAAAAACGATCGGGATCGAGCAGCCTTAACCTTGCGAAATGACTTTCCTTACCCAGCTGTTCCGGCGTTGCGGTCAATAAGATCAAGCTCGGAGAAACCTGGGCCAATTGCTCGACAAACAGGTAATCGGCACTAGGAGCTTGCTCGCTCCATTCCAGATGGTGTGCCTCGTCGACGATTACCATATCCCAACCTGCGTCAATAGCCTGTTGTTGACGACGAGGATAATTGGAGAAAAAGCGCTGACTACATAAAATCAATTGTTCGCTTAAAAACGGATTCTCGTCATCATCCTTCGTTTCCTCTTCAGCGAGCATATCGTCTTCCGCATAAGTATTAAGACAACGAGCCTCGTCAAAGATACTAAAACGCAAATTAAAACGCCGGAGCATTTCGACCAGCCATTGATGCAACAACGTTTCCGGCACGATAATCAAGACCCGGTTACTCAAGCCGTTAATCAATCGATGGTGCAAAATCAGGCCGGCTTCGATAGTTTTACCCAAACCGACCTCATCGGCCAGCATGATTCGCGGTGCCGACCGGTTAGCCGACTCATGCGCAATAAATAACTGATGCGGAATAAGAGACGCGCGACCGCCCAGCAAGCCTTTAACCGGGGACTGCTGATGTTGCTGCAATCTGCGCCAAGTTTCATAGCGCAATAAAAACCAAGCACTGGGATCAACTTGGCCAAGAAACAAGCGATCCTGAGGCTTATTAAATTGAATATGATGATTCAGTTCCACTTCATCGAGCTGAACTTCCTGTCCATACTCGTTTTTTCCAATATACGTAATTAAGCCGCCCTGCTCGGTTAAACCGGTTACAGTTACTTTATCTTCATCAATCGACTCGATAATGTCGCCTACAGAAAACCGGACGCGCGTTAACGGCGCATTATCTTGCGCATACATACGTTTTTCGTCGCACGCTAAAAAAAGCACGGTGACCCGCTTGTGCGCCACATCGAGAATAAGACCTAAGCCGAGTTCAGACTCGGTGTTACTAATCCAGCGTTGACCGGGGATAAACTGTTCCATTTATTAAGATGCCATTAAGATTGGGTAAATATTGATTCGAGTAGGCTAACATTATAAGCGAGACAGCAGAATTATTCCGGCAATTAATCAGCTTCATGTAACAGCGCCGCGGTATAAAGCTGAGTTGAGCGGCTTGCCTGCTCAAACCCTGCTTATGCCCTTTGGATATAAGAATGGGCTTTAATGTTCCTCAAAAACCTCTGCATTCGTTAAGGGGCCATTAAGGTTAAGACGAATAATATGAATTCAAAGCTTATCACTGGTCAATCCGCCTTTGTCGGTCAACCCGGGTGCATACTAAATTAATTATTTAAGGAAGATAACCATGAAAAAATCGTTTTTTGTAAGTCCGCTGTTTATGTTGGCAATTATTTACTCGTCCTCATCATATGCGTCCGGAGGAGAAGGCCACGGTCATGGAAGAGGACACCATAAGCATTATTATCCGGAACAAGCGAGATACTATCCGGAACAGCCTAGGTATTCAAATTATCAAGACCCACGATCTCATCAAGGTTTAGCTGGGGGCGTTGTCGGTAGCGTTTTAGGCTACGAAATAGGCAATGGCGATCCTATTGCTACCGGATTGGGCGCAGCTGCCGGTTCTTTTCTGGGCAACGGAATCGCAGGCAGACGCTGATACGATTTAACCTTAAAGCTGAGTTGAGCGGCTTGTCCGCTCATACGAAACTTATGCCCTTTGGGTATAAATAACTCATCTATTTAACCGACAAATTTGATCTTAATTAACCTAACAACAAACCGAATAATTTCAGAGAGAAGACCATGAAAAAGTTACTTTTTTTAATTCAATTAACCACTGTCATTACGCTATTTTCATCTGCATCGTATGCCGATGATTGGGGGCATTGGAGGCACCACGGCGGTCACGGCTGGGAACATCACCATGGGCACCACCATCACGACTATTATCCGCAACCGCAAATAAACTATTATCCCCAACCACAAATCAATTATTACCCGGCACCGCAAATTAACTATTATCCGCAGCCCCAAGTTAACTATTATCAAAGACAAGCGCAATATTCAGGCGATCCACGTTCGCACCAAGGCTTAGCCGGCGGCGTAATAGGCAGTGTTTTTGGCTATGAACTGGGTAGCGGCGATCCTATTGCTACCGGATTGGGCGCAGCTGCCGGTTCTTTTCTAGGCAACGGAATGAGATAAATCTCAAAGCCATACAGATAGCTAACTAAAGATAAATAAGGGATTAAGCCTTTCCGGTTTAATCCCTTAGCGTCTCACTAACAGATATTACGCACAGAGTGAACATCTCCCGTTTGCCGCGCCGATCATAGCCTGTGGGGGGGCAAATTTGAATCGCCATCGACTGGGGGCCTGCTGGGTGAAAAGTATCGCACCTTCAGGTGCGAGAACCCGATTCAAATAAACTGTCGCGCTAGCGACGCCTTAAGTCTAAATTCAACTAAATGCGTAACATCAGTCATTAAGAAATTTTCCGTTAAACGCCCTCCCGTACATACCTGAAGTCGTTACCAACTGTAAATACAACGAAGATGCGCCGTTAAATAATAAAGCCAGAGGCGGTTCCTTTGCCGAAAAGAAAGGTGTTATACTCAAACTCTCGGAAGCAGGGGCCAATCATCAAAACAAGCAGCATGCAAACCGGTCAAAACCATAAATATAAATATCGGCTCTGCCAAGACACTAAGCTATACATCTGAATCTATAGAGTGCAAAGATCGGCAAGCTTGTATTAATTTTATGTTAAATACATTTTCACGTTCCACGGAACATTGTAATTCTCTACGCCATACTTGATTTTTGAAGCCCTCCTAAGCCGTTTTTTACCTTAACTGGAGAACCTCGAAATACAATTTTTAGGTATCCGTTCATGATTAAATTATCAAAAACTCCACGCACTATTTTGCTGGTAGATGATGAAGTCAACATCACCAATGCTCTTAAGCGTACCTTGCGAAACGATGGTTACACCATCCTGATAGCCAATAGCGGCGAAGAAGGACTTGCCTTATTGGCAGAGCATGAAGTGGGCGTTATCATTTCCGACCAACGCATGCCTCATATGACCGGCATAGAATTCCTGCGTAAAGTTAAATTGCTTTATCCCAAAACATTGCGCATTGTCTTGTCCGGTTATACTGAACTTGAATCGATTACCAACGCTATTAATGACGGTGCGATTTATAAGTTTTTAACCAAACCTTGGGATGACGATTTGCTCAAGAATAACATTCGCGAAGCATTTCAATATTATGAAATGGAGCGAGAGAATTTACGTCTGACTAAAGAGCTCCAAGCTGTCAATGACAAACTTTCCAGACTCAATCAAAATCTTGCGCAAAAAGTAGCGGATAAAACTTGCGAGATTATACACAGTATCAATTTGCTGCAAATTTCACAGGAGATTCTTGAATACTTACCCATAGGCATTATCGGTATTGACGAACAAAACATGATCGTGGTTTCCAACCGGCGTGCCGAAGAAATATTCTGTCAGCCTACCGGCATTTGCCTGCTCGGCCTTATGGCGGGCGATGTTTTACCGGAAGTGCTTTTAAAATTATTACAAGACCACTACCCTAGTAATCTTGTACAGTTTGATGCCGGAATTATAACGTTGAATAAGGGGGTTTCCGTACATGTCCATATGAACACTATGGGTGGTATTAGTCAGTCCAAAGGAATTGTTATTGCACTATCGCCATTAAAGGAGAATTGAAATGCCCGCCTTAAACGATAATTTTGCATGTTTAGCGAATTTGCCGTCGATGCCGGCATTGCTTATGGAAGCGTTAGAACAGATTAATAACAAACAACAAAACTTATCGGCGCTAGCCGATCAAATCAGCTCAGACCCCTCGATGGCGATACGTATACTACGCATCGTCAATTCGCCTTTTTACGGCATGTCCAGGGAAATTGGCTCTTTGCGAGAAGCCATTGTATTGCTAGGCATTAATCGGATAAGAGACATGTTAATTAGCATCTGCTTTTCGAAAATGCTGCCCGTACAACATACTGAGTTTAATTACAACCTATTCTGGCGCCATAGCATAGGCGTTGCCGAATGCACCCGACTCCTTGCAAATTGCACCTCTTCCAATCCTGATCTTGCGTTTACAGCGGGTTTACTGCATGACATCGGGGATATATTAATTGCGATACTCTTTCCGGACAAATTTAGCCAACTAATCACCGTATCCGCATCATTTGGAATAGAAGCGGAACAACAGATTTTAGGTTTTAATCATACGATTATAGGGGGAAAAGCCGCGCAATATTGGAATCTTCCAGTAGTTATCCAAGAAGCTATCGAACAACATGAAACACCGCCCATTTCCAATACCAGCAAGTCACTTGGGCTGCTAGTCTATACCGCCAATTTATTAATGCTTAAAACCGAACAACCCGATAAATCAGTTTTAGAGAAAGCACTTACAATACTTAACGTTTCAATCGATCAAGCCGCATATTGCGCCAATACCGCCCAACAATTTGCCGATCACGTTATTAGCCGGCACTGAACAACAAAAATATACACCTAGGGAATTATGCCATAATACCGGTATCACTCTTCTTTGGTTTCTTACAAACGACATGACTATCTTGAATTGGAACAGTCAACTGGAGCTAGGCATAGACTCCGTTGATAAGCAACATAAACATCTAATCGATTTGACTAACCAATTAGACGAAGCTGTTGCTATCGGCGCCGAACGCGACACCCTGATCAAAATTATCAATGACTTAATCAATTATACGGTGTACCACTTTCAGCATGAAGAACAACTGATGCTGGCTGCAGAATTCAACCCAACGCTGTATGTTATCCATGAAGCGGAACATAGAGAGTTTGTAGCCAAAATGCTAACGGTCCAGCGCGAAGTCGAGACCGATGTTAATACGCTTTCAGAAGACTTGATGGACTACTTGGTCAACTGGCTTTGTCACCACATCCTCAGTACCGACAAGCAAATGGCGCTCAGCCTTATTAAAGGCATTGATGCGGCGCAAATTCAAATTGATAAACAAGAACACCATGAAATCATGCAAAGCAATTTATATTCTGCTTTGCGCGAAAGTGAAAACCGCTTTAAGGAACTGGCCGAAAATATCTCGGCATTGATCTGGATTACCAACGCTAACCATGTGCCGATTTTTTGCAATCACTTCTGGTTTACCACTTTTAATTTACAAGCCGACACGCTCACACGCGAACAATGGTTAAACAGGATACATCCGGAAGACCGGGACAATGTCACCCAAACCTATATACGTGCGGCTAAAGAACTCAGTAAATTCAAAATCCAATACCGCGTACTCAATACCAACGGCAAAATCACCTGGATCTACGAAACAGCAGTACCTAGAGTACGTAAAAATAACAGCTTTGCCGGCTTGATGGGTTGCGGCATGGACATTACCTCGCAAAAACAAGCCGAAACAGTGCTGGCGCGCAGTAATGCACAATTAGAAGAGGAAGTTGAAAAACGCACTCAAGAACTTATCAAAATTAATAAAACACTGGAATTTGAAAAAAACCAACAACTGCTGTTGAACAAACAACTACAAGAAGCGCAAATGCACTTGTTACAGTCGGAAAAAATGGCATCTATCGGCCAATTAGCCGCCGGCGTGGCGCACGAAATCAACAATCCCATCGGCTATATCAATTCCAACCTGAGCTCGTTAAAAAACTATATCGATAATTTACTGGCACTGATTGCGATTTATGAAAAAGCTGAAACAATTACCGACGACACCGGCCAGCTCAAACAAATTAGAGCCTTTAAGCAAAAAATCGATCTTGAGTTTTTAAAAACCGACGTTCTCGATTTATTGGAAGAATCGCATGAAGGCGCAACACGGGTAAAAAAAATCATTCAAGATTTGAAAGACTTTTCTCGTCTCGGCGGCGATGACGATTGGCAATGGGCCGACTTGCACGTAGGTCTTGAAAGCACGCTTAATATTGTTAATAATGAAATCAAATACAAAGCGAAAGTAGTCAAAGAACTTGGTTGTCTACCTGAAGTAAAATGTTTGCCCCATCAGCTTAACCAGGTGTTTATGAATTTGCTGATCAATGCGGCACATGCCATTGAAGATAAAGGCATTATTACCTTGCGAACCGGAACAACAAACGATCGCGTGTGGGTAGAAATCAGCGATACCGGCAAAGGCATCGCTTCTGAACATCTGAGCAAAATTTTCGATCCTTTCTTTACTACCAAGCCGGTTGGTAAAGGAACCGGATTAGGCCTCTCCGTCTCTTACAGCATTATCCAAAGACATCAAGGAGAGATTCAACTGAGCAGTCAAGTAGGTCAAGGAACGAGCTTTCGAATTATCTTACCTATTAATGGCGTGTCTAATGAAAATGCGCCAGATGGCGGTCGTACGAATTGAAATAGAGCTGGAATTACTATGCTGACAGATCTGCCAACCGTTACTAATGACGAACCTGCCGCAATATTGTTTGTCGACGATGAAGCGAATGTGCTTAAGGCCTTGCGCCGCTTGTTTCATCATGAAGCGTGCTTAACCTACTTTGCCTCAAGCGGCGCCGAAGGCCTGGAAATCCTACAACAATACCCCGTCGACCTGGTTATTTCCGATATGCGCATGCCGGAAATGAACGGCGCGGAATTCTTAGCCCAAGTTTTCACGCAGTGGCCTGACACGATCCGCATCTTGCTGACCGGCTACGCCGATTTGCAATCGACCATTGACGCAGTCAATAAAGGGCGCATTTACAATTACTGCAATAAACCCTGGAATGACGAAGAACTTAAGCTGCTGGTCCGCAATGCCCTGGAACAAAAACGCCTGCGCGAAGAACGGGATCGTTTATCAGAGCTTGTCCATCAACAAAATAAAGAATTAAAAGAGCTCAACGAACACCTGGAAGAGAAAGTCGAGCAGCGTACCGAACAGCTCAAAAACACGATGCAGCATCTTGACCAAGCGAATAATAACTTAAAAAAACAATACATCGATTCTATTAAAGCATTCTCGCGCATCATAGAAATGCGTCCTGGCATTAAAAGCGGACAATCAAAATATATCGCGGAAAAATCCTTACTGGTTGCACGCAAACTGGGCATGAGCACGGAAGAAAAGCAGAATATTTTCTATGCCGGGTTACTGATACAAATCGGCAAAATGAGCTTGCAAGATAGTTTGCTCTCTGAGCCCTATTATTCGATACCGCTTGCCGACATACGCCGTTATTTAAATCATGCGGTAGAAGGCGAGACTTTATTAAAGGGGTTGACTCAGTTAAAAGGCGCATCTATTTTCATCCGTCATCAATACGAACGTTATGACGGCTCGGGCTTTCCCGACAGTCTCGCTAAGCAAAAGATTCCGTTAGGCTCCCGCATTCTGAGCGTAGTTGGCGACTATATCTCGTATCTCGAAGGTGCGATGACCGGCGAAGCGATGTCTGTCAGCGCCACAATCAATCAATTAATGAGCCGGAAAGAAAGCTATTATGATCCTGAGGTCATCGACGCTTTCATTCAAGTGCTTAGAGAGGACGCCGATGTTGAAGAGGACATTATTGTAGAGAAACCTAGTCTCGAAAAATCATGGCGAAACAGCAGGCTATTTGATGTTTCGAATACTACCGTAGAGCGGCCTGTAGTGGAAATTTCATGGATACAACTGAAACCGGGCATGGAAATAGAAAGCGTCTACTTTGAGGGTAAACCTTATATTAGAAATTGCGTCATTGATCACAAAACAATCAGTAATATCAATTCACTAAGAGAGAATACCGGCAAGAACCCCGTCATTAAAATTCGTGTGGGTAAAAAGTAATGGCCCACAAACCTGCCTTGCGTTGTTCGATGTAGCGAGACTCATCCTGTCTCCGGCAGAAAACTCGGTAAATTGACTCCGTTAAAAGCCTGAAACTTACCTCGTACTTGTAACAGATGTATTTCCACATTACGCGCGCCCCAAGCATAAAGCGTTTCAGCCAGCTCGCGTTTGTCCACCGGAACGATAAACAGCGGCGTTGCATTCTGAAAGCGCTCCGTCGCCTGCAGTAATAACGCCAATGCAATCTTCTCGCTACGTGCGACGCAAGGCCCAAGCATATGCAATGCAGGGTGTTTAATCGAAATCATAAAACCATCAACAACCCCGTCAGAATTTTCAAATACCAGGGCTTGTAATATAGCGTGCGGATTTTCGATGGCATAGCGATAATCGTTGATGCGACTGATACCGCTGACTTCCATTTCCAACGCCGCCATCGCACTAACGTCGGACGGAACCGCGTAGCGTACCCGGTCGCGTAGCGGGTAATGCACTTGAAGCCCGGCAATCGGCACCGGCAATACCATATCTTGATAGCTGGCCCTGGGAATGAAACCTGAGCGGTTATACAGGGAAAATGAATCCATATTCATAGCGCTGCTAACCAAACGTAGCGCCGCATAACGATGTGAATCGGCAAAACCGGTAATATAATCGACCAGCGCTCGCCCTATCCTGCGTTGAAAATAATCAGGATTGACCGACATGATGCCGAGACTGACATGATGCTCGCGCGGATGAAAAAAACAGGCTCCCATGAGTTTCCCGCTATTCGAATCAAATGCGGCAACACTGCTACCGGGACTGATAGCATTATAAACATCAAGAAAAATTCCCGTCTGCTCAGCCCCGTATTTAAAATAATCGGACGGCCAGCCATGTGCGCGATACCACGTATTGAATGAGCGGTGCAACATAACTGCATACTCATTTCGATCACCCTCATTAAGTGGACGTAGCAGCATATTGCTCTCCTTTTATTCAAATAATTAAAGCTTATCTTGTATACATGTCATGTCCGGCATTGCCACCATGCAATCGCAATAAAGCTTTCATAATTAAACAACACCCTTTAACTTATATTCAATAGATTGCTCATATTTAAATCTCTACATTTAGCGGCAGCCAATGTTGTATAGATGCCGACAATAAAGGAATCGACAACCGGCCTGCTATAAACGTCAACGTCCAAAACAAACGGAACAAACCCGTGGAATCCGATACCCCATCAATCGGCCCTGCTGACACCATCCTGTTAGGGACGACGATTTCACCAATCTCTCGATATTCGGGCAATGCCCGATACTGCTGAATATTAATGCCGGACATGGATGCTTAGGACCTGCAGCCCGCCTAAAAACCAATCCCGACACGCAAGCTATTCCGGTTATATTGGTTACGATAAGAAGAGGAAGCTCGCTCATTGCCTGTCTTCCAGACGTCGCTGAATCGCGTCTGCCAAAACCGACTCCAAATGTTCAAGACCGACATCCATCCATTGCAACGGTAAATCGACAAAGCGCGCGGCGGTTTTGGCCGCTTCGACAAAATCGCTGTTACACGGCGTTCTGAGAGCAAGAAGATATTTATGGCTGCTGTGAAATATCTCGCGAACCACCGTCATATTCATTCCAAAACAAGCGGTAATCATCGGCTCCCAGATCAGCGCCCAATCTTCCAATAAAAAATAAGCTCCCTTTTCCAGCTCCGTCATAAACAGCTCATAGCCTATCAGCATTACAATGCAATTCTGGCCGTGAGTGCGGCAGGTATGGTGTTTTTCCAGATAATTTTCCATCAACGGATGACAACCGCCATAAAACACTACAGTTTTCTCGCCGAGTTCTTCGCGTTCGTCCAGCGCCCTGTTCAATTCGACCGACAGCCGATTCAGGTAATTATGCAAAGCCGAATCCAGAAAATGGGTATGCACATTCCAGCCGTTCTTTTCGATCAAAAAATTCACTTCCTTGCGAAGAATGCCGCAACCGACCATCGCCAATGGCGGCTGATTTTCAAATACCTCAAGCAGCTTCATGGTTTCACCTCGCGAATCAACTGCACAATGACTTTGGCCGCCGTCACGCCGTCCGGCGCCCAGGCGTCGGCGCCGACTTTAATATAAAGTTCGGGATCGAAACGGTAAGGCGCTCCGCCTACCGCAATCTTGACCTTGTCTTCCAATCCTTGCTCCCGTAACAACGCGCGCACCTGCAGGCTGCCTTTCTCGCCTAGCGCGGTATGCGCCATCATCGCCGAAACCGCAATCACCTGCGCCTGCTCGTCAATCGCGGCAGCGACGAACTGCTCGGCGCTAATGTTGGCCCCCAAATCGATCACCTCGACCATCAATGCCTTCAAGCAGCCAGTCACGATGCGCTTGCCCAACGAGTGCAGATCGCCATGAGCCGCGCCGATAATCACCCGCCCGACCGCTTCCGGCGGTTGCGCGAACTTTTCCAGCATTTTTTCAGTAACATCGGCGGCAATCTGCGCTGTCATAAAATGCTGGGCCAGATTGGAGTCGGGATCTTTTTCGATGCGTCCCATCATCGTTTCAAGCGCCGGAATCACCAGTTTAAACACTACATCTTCAGGACTTAAGCCGTCGCTCAACGCTTTGTTGACCACATCCAGCGCCGCCTGTTTATCGGTATCGAAAACAGCTTCGTTGTAGGATTGAATATAGAAATCAAACATTGTCCGCGCTCCGTTGTTTAGACTTTTTCACATAAGGCTGTGGTTTAAACCGGTTTCAAGCGTAAATTATCGACAAACCGTTCTTCATACTCCGTCACGCCGCTCAAATTGACGACACGAGCCCGGCCGGTAATCGTATTTAATACAGCTTGGGCAACCGGATCCAGCAGCAGCTTTTCACAACCGGACAGACCGGCGTTGGCAAGCAGTTTTACCCGGTCTTGATCGACAGTCGGCAATAAACCGACGCGCATTGCGTTGTTTAAATCGAGATGCCGGCCGAAACTGCCGCAAATCCACAGCGTTTGCAAATCGTTAGCCGTCAAGCCTGCGTAAACAAGCAGTTGCAACATCGCCGCCGCCGTTGAGGCCTTGGCGCGCTGAAACATATCGATATCGGCCGGACAAATCCCCGTGCGGAAATTGCCCTGATCCAATACATATCCGCCGACCGGTTGCGGCTCGGCAAAACGTCCCGACGGTTTCAGCAGTTTTTCGTCCAACAGCAACGCAATCGCATCGATAAAGCCGCTGCCGCAATAACCGCGTGCCGGTGCGTCATCGAGTGTCTGCAACAGCCATTCGCCGTTGTGTTTCGAAACTTTGCAGACAGCTCCGGTTTCGGCGCTCAAACCGTTGCGCATGCCCACACCCTCAAATGCCGGTCCGCCCGGCACCGAGCTCGCCCACAAAGTCCGCCCGTCCCACAATGCAATTTCGGTATTGGTGCCGAAATCCGCCAGCAGCGCCGGTTGCGGCTGTTCGGTGATTGCAGTGGCAAGCAGGTCGGCCAACAGGTCGGAACCGATAAATCCGGCCAACGGCTGGACGATACCGATTTCGGCATGCGGAGTACGCCAAGCTTTGCGCCATGATTCAATATCTGCCGGCTGGCAAGTTATCGGCAATTGCCAATTTTCCGGTTCATAAAGACTGTCGTCGCGGCTACCGCAAATCAGCGTCAGCATCGCGGTGTTGCCGACGATCGTTATTTTGCCGATTTCAGCCAGTATCGGCGACACTTCGCCGATATCGCGGCTTAAAATATCGCGGATACCCTCGATAATGGCCTTGCGCGCCAGTTGGGTCAATACCTGGCTGTCGGCATTGCTGAGGCGGTCGGCATCCAGCCGGGTCAGCACATCGGCGCCGCATGCGACTTGCGGATTGATGCTGTAACGGCTGCCGATACGCCGCCCGGACTGGCGGTTCCAAAACGACAGACGGATATGGGTGGTGCCAAGGTCGATTGCCGCGCCATAAACATGCTCGGCGATAGCGGCATTACCGGCGGCTCGATAGAGTTCGGAAGCATCCAGGCTTTTCCATTGCGAATGCGGCGCAGGATACTGAAGATACAATTCGCCGTCGCTGACGGCCCGCAATTGGCAAGCCAGCCGCATGCCGTCCGCCAGCTCTTCGGGGCGGATTTTTTGCCGCTCCGCCAATGTCGGCGGATTGAAGTTGCCGTTAACGATTTGAATCAGACAAGCCCCGCACGTGCCCAACCCGCCGCAAGCCGCGCGCACCCTAAGCTCGGTCGCATCCAGCGCTTCGCGTACAGATGCGCCGTTCATCAGCGACAGCTGCAAAACCTGGTTATCGCTGCGCACCAGTAGCATGTTGGTGTTTACCGGCGGTTGCGGTGAATCGGGATCGGTCATGCTCATATCACCGTAATATATAACCAATCCGTGCCTATTATTCACGGAATAGTTTGAGTTGTCTCTGACTCCTGTATCGAGGCCAGTAGGGCTAAAAGCTTCGGAATATCCAGCGGCTTAGTCAAATAATCGCTAAAACCGGCGGCCGCGCCTTTTTTTATATCGCGCTCCATTGCATTGGCTGAAATAGCAACGACCGGAATATCGCGCGTATCCGGGTTGTCTTTTAAACGGCGCAAAGCATCAAAGCCATTCATGCCCGGCAGGTTGATGTCGAGCAAAATAAGATCGGGAGAATGTGCTGCCGCGATGTCCAAACCCTTCTCAGCGCTATGGGACTCAAGTAGCGACAGGCTGGTATGCGTGGAAATTACTTTTCGCAGCAAACGCAAATTAGCCGGGTTGTCTTCGATATAAAGCACGGTACGCTTGGCGGCATAGGTGTTTTGCGTCGCCGTACTGCCGGAATCCTCCGGTATATACTCTTCGGCTTGGGCGGCGGGCAGCTCAATCCAGAAAGTGCTGCCTTGATCGACAATACTTTCGACACCGATGCTACCCGACATCGCTTCGACCAATCGTTTGCACAGCGCCAATCCGATCCCGGTCCCTTCAATGCCGTCATAAGCCGATTCTATACGCTCGAACGGCTTGAACAAGCGCGGCAGTGCTTCAACTGTAATACCTCGTCCGCTGTCCTGCACGGCTATCCTGACTTTATGCCCTTCGGGCATAAGTAGGGTTTGAGCAGGCAAGCTGCTCAACTCAGCTTTATACCCAGAGGGCATAAGTTTCGTTTGAGCAGGCAAGCCGCTCAACTCAGCTTTATACCCAGAGGGCATAAGTTTCGTTTGAGCAGGCAAGCTGCTCAACTCAGCTTTATCCTCCGCCACCGATTCGCAGAAAATATGTACGCGGCCTTGGTCGCGATTGTATTTGACGGCATTCGACAACAGGTTAAGCAAAATCTGGCGCAACCGCAGCCGGTCGGCCTGCACCGTAACGGCCCTGTCCATATCCGCGGTCAATTCGATCCGGCGCTCCGACGCTAATGGCTGTAGCAACGCCATACATTCCCCGATTAGCAAACGCAATTCCACCGGTTCCAGCGATAATTCGATCCGGCCTGTTTCGATGCGCGCCAGGTCCAGCACTTCATTGATCAACTCCAGCAAATGCTTTCCGGCATGACGGATCTCGCGGACATTATCGGCCTGGTCGGGCGTGAGCGGGGTTTCCCGGTCGGTTTCCAATAACTGGGCAAAACCGATGATTGCATTCATCGGCGTGCGTAGCTCATGGCTCATGCGCGATAAAAACTCGGACTTGGCATTATTGGCCCTGTCGGCTTCTTCTTTTGCATGAAGCAATAAGTCGGTACGCTGTTGTACCCGCTGTTCGAGTTCTTCATTAAGCTGTTTAAGCGCCTGCTCCACCTGCTTTAACTCAGTTACGTCCTGCACGGTACCGACAGACCGGACCGGCTTGCCGTCGCTGTCAAAGTACGAAGCGCAACGTTCGGTCACGAATTTAACGCGCCCATCCGGCATTAACAATCGGTGGGTAATCTCATACGGTCTTTGGGTCTGCAAGGACCGGGTATAGGCCGCGTCAACTGCGTCGAGGTCTTCAGGATGTATCGCATGCAGAAAGGCTTCATAGGTCGCGCCGAATTTATCCTTGTCAATTTCGAATAGATGGAAAATTTCATCGGACCAAATCAGCGTATTATCGGTTAAATTCAGCTCCCAACTGCCTAATTGAGCAATATGCTGTGCATTGTTCAGCTGGTCCATAACAGAACGAATCTCGGCTGTACGCTGTTCGACCTGCCGTTCAAGATCCTCGTAATGAAACTGCAAATGCTCCGTCATCGTATTAAAAGAAGTTGCCAGTTGCCGGAACTCATCGCATCCATCCAATGGAGCGCGGCGATTCAAGTCCCCGCCGATAATCCGTTCCGTAGCCATTATCAATTGGCGAATAGGCGCAACCAGCGCGCGGCTTAACAACAGCGCTACAATACCGGCAATCAGCGACATAAAAATCAGTACAACGAGGCTGATTTTTTGTAAGTGGTAAAGCGGAGCGAAAGCCTCGGAGGCATCCATCTTCACGACCATGCCCCAACGCAAAGCAGGCAGGTAGCGCCATGCGCCAATAACTTCCACACCTGCGTAATCATGGATAATCCCCTTGTCATGACTGCCGGAAAGCGCTAATTGCATCGGGAGGGATAACTTATCCAGCGGAACGCGATAATGAAAAGCCGCATCGGGGATATGCTGTAGCCCGCCGACATAAAGCACCTCGTCACCGCCAAGTTGCGCTAAGACCGTTTCACCGGTTTTACCTAAACCGGTGGTATCGCTGCTGACGCCGGTGAGATTATCCAGGTCCATTTGCAGTGCGAGAGTACCGATTACCTTACCGGCTTTAAATAGCGGAGCAACGATGAAGATGGCCGTTTTTCCAGCGGACGGCGCATAGGAACCGGCCTGAGTAATCTGAATGTCGAGCAACGCGATAGCTTCGCGATGAGCCTTGGCCAGAGTGGAATCACGATAAGGGCCGGTGTTCAGATTACTGCCGAAATCGGACTCGTGCAGAATGGAAAACACCACATTACCGGCCGTATCGGTCAGCAACAGGTCATAGTAATGGCGATTCTCGAATAAGGTATGGAAAAAATCATGATAAACCTCTTCCGCTTGATAGCTTAGCGGACTCAGGTTTTGTTCGCCGCTTTGTAAAATGGACTGCGGTTGGCGGCTATCAAAAACAACAAACAGCTGCGCCAACAGCCGCGCATCCGCCATGCGCTCATTAATATAAGCATTAATCTGATCGGCTTTTTTGTCAGCGAGAGAAGAAAGATTTTCCAGCTCGGAATGTTGCAGGGTGTCTCGAAAAGCCTGAACGTAAAGATAGGCCAGCCCGGCCAGCGGTAGCGGCGATAGCAATAGAAAACCCAACATCAAGCGCGAAATAATCTTGCCTAAGATCATGGCCGGCCTCTCAACAGCAGCGCTTGCCATGAATCCCGACTACGGTAGTTCGGCCATGGGCTTGGCCGCAATGGCACGCTGGAAGCGAATACCTGCTCGAACTGCCCGTCGGCAGCGACCTTACCGACCCGCATCATCATCCATAAATGACGGCTATCCGCATCTACCGCAGCTATGCCGGAGGGGCTTTTGATGCTCTGACGCAACAAAGCCGGATTGACCCGGCCCGGCTCGCTGGAATTCACAGTCCGTACCGCTTGCGTCCACAAATTCACGCCGACGTAAGCGGCTTCTACCGGTGCACTGACAACACGGTCGGCACCAAAACGGGCTTTATAGGCACTAACGAATTGATGATTCCCTTCTCCCGGCAAGGATTGAAAATAATTCCAAACCCCGTAATGGCGAGTCAGCTGCCCGCCATTCCAGGCCCGCATTCCGCTTTCTTCGACGCTAAAAGAAACTAACGGCAAATCGCTCAGACCGGCCTTGACCAACGCGGCAAAAAACGCGGCATTGCTGTCGCCATTGAGCGTATTGAGCACGACATCGGGTTTTTCCCGAACAATGTCTTGAATGATCGCTTCGGTATCTGTTCCAGCCAACGGCAAATAACGCTCGCCGAGAATCGTTCCCCCGGAAGCTCTAATCAGGTCGCCGATGATAATATTGGCGGTGCGGGGAAAAATATAATCGGAACCGACCAGATAAACACGCAGCCCAAATGTCTGTGTTGCCCAGCGGGTGCCCGGTACAATCTGCTGATTAGGGGCTGAGCCGGTATACAAAATATTGTCGGACTGCTCCATGCCTTCATACTGCACCGGATAAAACAACAGATGCCGGTATTTTTCGACGACCGGTTTCACCGCTTTGCGGCAGGCTGATGTCCAACAGCCGAATAAGACCTTGACCTGCTCTTTCTGAATCAACCGTTCAGCTTCCGCGGCAAATACCTTCGGATCGGATTTGCCATCGGCCACTACCATTTCTACAGTTTGCCCGAGCAATCCTCCCTGGGCATTAATTTCTTCGGTAGCCAAGCGTACCGCATCGACCAGCGGCTTTTCACTGACGGCCATCGTGCCGGTCAGCGAATGCAATACGCCGACTTTGATAGGGCTCACCGGAGTTACATAATACCGCCCGATTGCAGACGCGGCGAGAATCAGTAACGCCAGTAGCACCAGAGCGGAAATAATTTTAAGACGTCTGTTCATAATTCAATCCATTTCCGCACAACCGGCGCTCATTCTTCCGCATTATCCGAAAGCAACCGGTTCACAGACTCAAGAAGCTGGCTGACATCGACAGGTTTAGTCATGTACTCGTCAAAACCCGCCGCCATAGCCCGCTCGACATCATGAGCTGTGGCGTTAGCGCTGATACCAATCACCGGGATCTTTTTCACCGGATTCAAGGAATGCAATACGCTTAGCACCTGATAGCCATCCATGCCCGGCAAGTTAATATCGAGCAAAATCAAATTAGGATGATACGCCGAAACCAACTCCAGCCCTAGCTCAGGAGTCGCCGCCGCCAACAGCCGAAACTGCGAATGTCTGCTAAAAATCTTCTCGATCAGCCTGAGATTAGCCGGATTATCTTCAATATAAAGGAGAGTATGGCGATATTCTCCTCCCGACACGGGCTCGGATACGATGGCCTGTTCTACGTCATTGTTGCGAATACCCGGTTCCGAAGCGGCTTTCGGCAGTTCAATCCAGAAAGTGCTGCCTTGGTCCTCCTCGCTCTCCATACCGATAGTTCCGCCCATCATTTTCATCAACCGGCTGCTGATAGTCAGTCCGATGCCGGTTCCCTCGATATCGGCATCTTCGGCGCCCAATCGCGAAAACGGCTGGAAAATTTCCCGCCACCGCGCTACCGGAATACCGTAACCGGTATCGGATACTTTCAAGCGTATACGATCGTCTTGTACGTCCGCCTGAATCAGCACTGTTCCCTGCGGACGGTTATATTTAACGGCGTTGGAAAGCAGGTTTATCAGCACCTGCTTTAGCCGGGTGCGATCGGCTCGAACCAAACAGTCGCCGACAACGTCATTGTTTATCGCAATGCCTCTGGCTTGGGCAAGAGGACCGATCAGCGTCAGGCACTCCGTAATCAATTCAAGGCAAGACAGCGGTTCCAGCGACAAATTGATATTGCCCGATTCAATCTTGGCTAAATCCAATACTTCATTAATAAGCTCAAGCAGATGGCGGCCGGCTTTCAATATCTCGCTGACGTAATCCGCCTGATCTTCATTAAGCCCAACATCTATTTCCAAAAGCTGCCCGAACCCCAGAATCGCATTCATCGGTGTGCGCAACTCATGGGACATACTGGATAGAAATTCGGATTTGGCGTTATTGGCTCTCTCTGCCTCATCCCTGGCCGCGATTATTTCCTGTTCATATTGTTTGCGCTCGCTAATATCGCGCAAGATAACGACAAAATGCTTGTCGTCGTCGATTTCCATTAACGAAATAGCCAGCTCCATCGGAAAAATCGCGCCATCCTTATGTTGTCCGGACAGCTCCAATTTTTTAACGATGATAGAGGCCGGCTGGCTGCCATTGTGCAAATTAAGATAGCGCGCGTATTCGCTTCGATAGGGCTCCGGCAATAGCAGGCTAACATTACGGTCAACAATCTCGGGCGCGCTGTAGCCGAACAGTTTCTCCGCCGCGGGATTAAAAAAACGAACAATGCCGGTCGGGTCGATAGTAATAACGCCATCCGCCACATTTTCGATAATGTGTTTAAAAATAACCAATCGGGCCTGTTGGTTCAAACTCTTGATTTCAACAAGCTTGCGTTCGGTAATGTCTTGCATCACGCCCAGCATATGCAGCGCAACACCGTTTTCATCGCGAGCGACATCGCCACGTTCCAATAACCAGCGCACAGTTCCGTCCGGCCATACGCAACGATGCTCGATATTGTATTCGACGCCCTGTTGCAGGCAGGCGTCGATCGCGTCAAGCACCCTTTTCCGGTCGTCCGGGTATACGCCATTTAAAAAGTGCTTAAAAGACGCCTTCCGCTTAACGTCAGGGTAACCGAACATTGATCCGATACGTTCAGAACAGATGATTTTGCCGGTCTGGATATTCCAATCCCAAGTGCCGATATTGGCGTAATGCTGACTGAGCCTTAGGCGCTCTTCGCTTTTTCTTAGTGCATTAGTCGCCTTGCGGCGCTCGGTTACGTCATCGGAAATCCCGATAAAATGGCTAAGCCGGCCCTGTTCGTCATGCACGGGCGCTATGCGCAAGTCATTCCAGAACGGCGTGCCGTCTTTTCGGTAGTTATGAACCCGGGCTTCCCCGGCCCGTCCCTCGCGCAAGGCCTTGCGGATCTCGTTCAGGCCAGGCTGGTCGACATCTTTTCCTTGCAACAAACGACAATTGCGCCCAAGCACTTCATCTCGATCATATCCGGTAATATGCTCAAAGGCGGGGTTGACGTAAATCAACGGCATGTCCGGCTTAGTCGCATCGGCCATGCTGATGCTACTGGTACTGGCTTCCACGGCCCGCTCCAGCAAGCGCAGGCGTAGCTCGGCTTCTTTGATATGGGTTATCTCGGTACGAATCGAAACGTATTGATAAGGCAGTCCGGTATTATCCAAAAAAGGCACGATACTGGTTTCCACCCAATACAAACTGCCGTTTTTACGCCGGTTGCAAACCTCCCCCCGCCAGATATTGCCGCCGGCAATGGTGCTCCACATATCGAGATAAAATTCGGGAGGATGTTCGCCCGACTTGATGATACGATGATTTCTACCCAACAGCTCATCCCGGCTGTAACCGCTGGTCAGGCAGAAGCGGTCATTCACATAAATAAGCGTACCGAACTTATCCGTCACGGTGACGATTGCATGCACATCAAGCGCCTGTTGTTGCCGTTCCCGCTCATACAACGTAGTGCGCATCGACTCCTTACGGACCTGCGTTTGGCGAAAACGCCGGGCGTGCGACGCTATAGCGGTAACAAGATAGCGCGGATTAACCGGTTTGGACAGGAAATGGTCGCCACTGCAATTCAGCGCCTGAAACTGTCCGGATATATGCGTTTCCGCCGCCAAATAAACGATCGGTATTTGGGCATAGCGCTCATCGTCGCGCAGAATAATCGCCAGTTCCGGGCCGGAACATTCCGGCATCAGCATATCCAAAACCAGCACCTCGGCCGCGAAACTTTCCAGTATTTCAGGGACTTGAAAAGGATCGCCGGTTGCCGTGACCGTCATGCCTGCTTGCCGCAACGTTAGGCCGTAAGCTGTATGTTGCTCATCGTCATTATCGACCAATAAAACGCGAAAAGGCTCTGCCGGCGTCTGCGTCACAGCGTCGGCCATGACACGCAGCAAAGCATCGCTATCCACCGGCTTGGTCAGATAATGCGTAGCTCCGGCTCGATAAGCCTCAAGCTTTGCAAGCATATCGGCCCGGCCTGAAACAAAAATAACCGGAAAATCGCTAAGGCTCTGCTTTTTCAGCTCCGCTATAACTTGTACGCCGGCGTCGAACATCGTGTTCACGAATATTGCAGACAACGGTTCGATGGTTGCGCCGGCGGCCGGAAAGGCTGCAAGCTCGTGAAATACATCCACCCGGTAACCTGCTTTTTCCAATATAGAGCATAATCGTTCGGATTGTTCTTCGTCATCGCCGGCTATTACAACGCGAGGAACATCCACATGCCGCGTTGATATTTGAGGAATGAAATCGCTACCCGGGCTAACCTTCTGAGCTTCCAAATTAGCCAACGCTGTACGGATGGCCTGCAAGCCATGCTGACCGGGCGCCCCGTCAATGGACACCGCCGTTACGATCAGTTCCAAATTGCGTGCGGCTGCAAAAATCGGCGTTAATTGATGAACGCCGGCCGAATCAGCCAAGCGGCGCACGGCACGATGCAAGCTTTCAAGCGCTTGCGCTCGATGCTGGCCGCTCTCAATATCGGCCACTAGCGTTTTGAGACTATTCAAGCGCTCAGGCAAACCGGCAATAAAACCTTTGCGCATTTGGAGAAGAGCAGCCTGAATGTCGTTTTCCATGATGAGTTTTTATTAAAATTGTCGATCAGAATCCGCATCCGGCGCCGGTAAGCGCATTACTGGGTTATTTAACCGACTAATCGCGTTTGTATTATGAGTTATTTTCCGGCTCGGAAAAGCGGTCGCAAATTTTCAGAATTTCCGGCAATTGTTCCAAAAACACCACCACCAGATCGGGGTCGAAATGCGTGCCGCTACTGTTCTTGATCAGATCGACGGCCGCTTCAACCGTCCAGGCCTTTTTGTAAGGGCGCACCGAAGTCAATGCATCGTATACATCCGCCAGCGCCGCAATGCGTCCGGCCAATGGAATCGCTTCGCCGGACAAACCGTTCGGATAGCCGCTACCGTCCCATCGCTCATGATGAGTCAATGCAATTTCGCCGGCGCACTTCATCAAATCGGAATCATCGCCCTCAAGAATGTTGGCGCCGATAATGACATGGGTTTTCATGATTTCCCATTCTTCGGGTTCGAATTTACCGGGCTTTAGCAGGATATGATCGGGAATGCCGATTTTGCCTATGTCGTGCATCGGACTGGCATGCAACATTAACTCGCAATCGGCCTCACTCCAACCGATGGATTTTGCCAACAAGGCCGAGATATGGCTCATGCGCAGGATATGGTTGCCGGTTTCGTTATCGCGATATTCGGCGGCGCGCCCGAGCTGTTGCACAACCTGTAAGCGGGTGCGGCGCAACTCGTTGGTACGAATCTGCACCATTTCGTCCAACACCGCTTTTTGATCGTAAAGCATGCGATGCATCAATTGGGCATCGAGCATGTTGCGTACCCGCGCCAGCAACTCATTACAATAGAAAGGTTTGGTGATGAAATCGCGAGCGCCTGCATTAAGGGCGCGCAATAGAAAATCCTGGCCATGCTGCGCGGTCAGGACTACGACAGGAGGAAATAAAGGATCGTCAAGCGATTTAAGCTGTTCCATGACCTCAAAACCATCCAGATGAGGCATATTAATGTCGAGTAAAATCAAGTCTGTGCGAGCTTGCCGGTAAACGTCGACTACCTGCCTGGAATCCTGTACCAACACCAGATTGGTATAGCCTTGAGCAGACAACATTTTATCGAGCAGCTTCAGGTTTACCGACTCGTCATCTACGACGAGAATGCGGGCGGCCTCCTTCTTGTACATGGCGTTTACCTTATATTTATTATCCGACCAATCTGCCGCGATTGTAGATCAACGTACCGGCTTTTCAAATTTTAATGCTCTTTTAAATGCGGTATGACTGTTGGACATGAGTTGTTCCCACATTACATACCGAAATAAAAGTAACCGATAATGACCGAAACTGCGATAACGACCAGCTTGCATTTATTGAGAGAAGATTGCTCGCGCCAATAAAAAAGTAAATTCGCTTTCTTTCGTGACCAGTAAACGATCAGTTTTCTCTTACACCACCGGTAAAAAATCGGCGTTGCTCGCCACAACAGGTAGAGTCCGTAAAAAACAAAAGGTAAGAGAATATAAAAAACAATAATCTGCGTTGCATGAACATCGGTTTCAAAAAGATGTTCGACGAGATGATCGAGGTTGGACTCGATAAACTCAAATGCGAGATGAAGAATATGGAGGAACACTTCGAACAGGAAATGAAACAATCCGGCCAGTAAGCCAAATATAACGTCGGGCAGTGTGATAACCGTAATCACGGCAGCCAAGATAAACGCGTTGATCCATTTACGCCGCAAGCGCTTTTTATCGACATGTACGGCCAGCAAATCCCTATCCTGCTCTTCCATATCGATAAAATGGGCGCCAACGAAATACGGGCACTCGCTATCGTTTAATTGGCTATTTTTACAATAAACAATCCTGCAGCGAGTTTGGATAGGCTTCATACCGGATGCCAGCAACACCTTGATTAACAGGCAATCGCCTTCTTTAAGCGAGTCTTCGCAGTTAAACGCTATGCCGCTGGCGCTGATGTTAACGTTGCAAGGCTCATTTTCCCTAAGTTGAAAATCCTGCGGTACATTTTTCGCATCTGTAGGCGATAATTCATTCGAAGCGGATTGCGGTTCAGTCAACGACTTTTCATCGATTTTCTTATAAAACAGATGAACTTCATCATAAATCCGGAAAAAACCTCTCCGATTTTTATTTCTTGTCATGTTGACCTTATCCATAATCTACAACCTCTAAATTTTCATAATCATTCAGCCACAGATCAACACCGATTAATCAGATTGCTGTTGCCGCTTACATCTAATTCATTGCAAATCTCATATAAGACATTAATAAAGAATATATCTTTATAGATTACCTACCCACGCTCTCGCATTCCTGAACAGACGCATCCAGGCGCCGTATTCATCCCAATCGTCAGGATGCCATGAGTTTTGCACGGTTCTGAAGCAGCGCTCAGGGTGCGGCATCATAATCGTAAATCGTCCGTCCGTCGTGGTCAGCCCGGTAATGCCGAACGGCGAACCGTTGGGGTTGGCAGGAAATTCGGTGGTCAACTCACCGTAATTATCGACATAACTCAAAGCCACAGCGCCCGCCTCAAGCGCAACGGCCGGGTCCACGGCGAACTCAGCCCGCCCTTCTCCGTGCGCAATCGCGACCGGCATTCTTGAGCCTTCCATGCCGGCAAACAGGATAGACGGCGATTTTTGCACTTCAACCAAGGCCACGCGCGCTTCGAATTGCTCCGAATTGTTACGCATGAAACGCGGCCAATGTTCCGCACCGGGAATGATGTCTTTCAATCCCGACATCATCTGGCAACCGTTGCAAACGCCCAAACCGAACGTATCCGGGCGCTGGAAAAATGCGGCAAATTCGTCGCGGCAACGCGGATTGAACAGGATGGATTTTGCCCAACCGCCGCCCGCGCCCAATACGTCGCCGTAAGAAAAACCGCCGCATGCCACCAGGCCGGTGAAATCCGCCAGGCTGACCCGGCCGTGGATAATGTCGCTCATATGCACGTCGATGCTGGTAAATCCGGCGCGATCGAACGCGGCCGCCATTTCGACATGGCCGTTAACGCCCTGTTCGCGCAGTATCGCGACCTTGGGCCTGGGTGCGTTTTTAAACGGCGCGGTCACGTCGTCGTTGACATCGAACGTCAGATCAACATTCAAGCCTGGATCCTCATCGTCGGCGATACGCTCAAACTGTTGCTGCGCGCATTCCGGGTTGTCGCGCAAAGCCTGCATTCTGTAGCTGAGCTCGGACCAATGGCTCTGCAACTCCGCCCGGCCGGCTGAATAAATAATTTCTCCGGCATGGCGAATGATCAGCTGCTGCTCGTCGTCTATAACCTTGCCGATCACATAAGTGCAGTCGATCAGTCCCGATTGCTTCAACTGTTCCATCACATCCTTGCAATCGCTCTGACGCACTTGCATCACAGCGCCTAACTCCTCGTTAAACAACGACGCCAGCACATCCTCGCCCAGACTGTCGAGATTCAAAGTCACGCCCAACCGACTCGCGAACATCATTTCCGCGACCGTAGCCAGCAAGCCGCCGTCGGAACGGTCATGGTAGCTCAGCAGTTTGCCTTGGCTGTTAAGTGCCTGTATTGTATCGAAGAAAGCTTTCAATAAGCTTGCATCGTCCAGGTCGGGACTTTCGTTACCGAGCTGGTTGTAAACTTGCGCCAGCACCGAGCCGCCCAAACGGTTTCTACCGGCACCCAAGTCGATCAGGATCAACGCGCTATCCTCGTCGGACACACGGCGCAATTGCGGAGTCAAGGTAAGGCCGATATCGGCAACCGGCGCAAACGCGGTAATGACCAGCGACAACGGCGCGGTCATGGTTTTATCGTCCCACACCGTAAGCATCGACAACGAATCCTTGCCGACCGGTATCGCGATGCCCAGCGCCGGGCATAATTCCATGCCTACTGCCTTAACGGTATCGAACAATGCCGCATCTTCGCCCTGATAACCGGCTGCGGCCATCCAGTTCGCGGATAATTTGACTTTCTTCAGTGAATCTATATGGGCGGCGGCAATATTGGTAATCGCCTCGCCTATCGCCATGCGCCCGGACGCCGGCGCGTCGATGACCGCAATCGGAGAACGCTCGCCCATCGCCATCGCTTCGCCGGCCACCGAATGAAAACCGACCGCGGTAACCGCAACGTCGGCCACCGGTACCTGCCAAGGCCCGACCATTTGGTCGCGGGCCACCAAACCGGTGACCGAGCGGTCGCCGATATGGATCAAAAAGCTTTTATCGGCAACGGCCGGGAACGCCAGCACGCGCTTAATCGCCTCACTCAGCGCGATGCCGCTAAAATCCAACTCCTGGGTATTGGCCGGCACATGCTCGACATTGCGGTGCAACTTAGGCGACTTACCGAACAACACCGACATCGGAATATCGACCGGCTTGTCGCCGAGCAACTCGTCGTTCAACAATAAATGTTCGTCTTCGGTCGCCTCGCCGATCACCGCAAACAGACAATGCTCGCGCTCGCAAAAAGACGTGAATAATTCCAGCGACTCCGGCTTAATCGCAACCACATAGCGTTCCTGCGCTTCATTGCACCAGATTTGCATCGGCGACATGCCGATGTCGGCATTTTGCACTTTGCGCAATTCGAAGCGGCCGCCGCGGTCGCAATCGTGAATAATTTCCGGCACCGCGTTGGATAAACCGCCCGCGCCGATATCGTGGATCGACACGATAGGCGTATCGCTGCCCATCGAATTACAGTGATTGATGACTTCCTGGCAACGGCGTTCCATTTCCGGATTTTCGCGTTGCACCGACGCAAAATCCAGGTCTTCCGAACCGGCGCCGGAAGCCTGCGATGAAGCCGCGCCGCCGCCAAGGCCGATCAACATCGCAGGCCCCCCCAGGATGATAATCAACGAACCGGCAGGAATCGTATTTTTCTTGACCAGCATCGGCCGGATATTGCCCAAGCCGCCTGCGATCATGATCGGTTTGTGATAACCCCGGAATTCGTTGTCCTTGCCCGGAACGGCTTGCTCAAAACTGCGAAAATAACCGGCCAAATTGGGCCTGCCGAACTCGTTGTTAAACGCCGCGCCGCCCAATGGGCCTTCGATCATAATGTCCAGCGCCGACGCGATACGTTCCGGCTTGCCGTTATCGGCCTCCCACGGTTGCTCGTAACCGGGAACTTTTAAATGCGATACCGAAAATCCGGTTAAACCGGCTTTAGGCGAAGAACCGCGGCCGGTCGCGCCTTCGTCGCGGATCTCGCCGCCGGAGCCGGTTGCGGCCCCCGGATACGGTGAAATCGCGGTAGGATGATTGTGGGTCTCGACTTTCATCAGCAAATGCGCTTCTTCTTCGACATAGCCGTATTCGCCGGTCTGCGCATTGCGTATGAAAACCTGCTCGGTTGAACCGGTCACGACCGAAGCGTTATCGCTGTAAGCCGTCAAAATATCTTCCGGGCTTTTTTCCGCGGTATTGCGGATCATCTTGAATAAAGTTTGCGCCTGTTCCACGCCGTCTATCGTCCAATCGGCATTGAAAATTTTATGCCGGCAATGCTCGGAATTGGCTTGCGCAAACATCATCAATTCGACATCGGTCGGGTTTCTGCCCAGGCTTTGGAAACTGTCAGTCAGGTAATCGATTTCATCGTCGGACAAAGCCAAGCCCAATTCCGTGTTGGCCGCAACCAGCGCATCGCGGCCCTGCTCGATTACTGCGACGCTCAGCAACGGCTTCGGCTGATGATGGGCGAATAAATCCGGTTCTACTTCGCCGTCCAAGACGGTTTGGGTCATGCGGTCATGCAATAACGCTTTTACCGAAGCAGGCAACGGCTGATCGGCGTCCAATCTGTACTCGATACCCCGCTCGATGCGGTTAACCGTCGATAATCCGCAACGCTGGGCAATTTCGGTCGCTTTGCTGGACCATGGCGAGATCGTGCCCGAGCGCGGTACGACCAACAATTTCCGCCCCTGAATATCGGCGCCCGGCAGTCTGGAACCGTAGGCCAGCAATTGCTTTAAAATCGCGAATTGGCTGTCATCCAGATCGTTTTCAATATCGACAAAGTGAATGAACCGGGCTGAGACGGCTTTGATAGCGGGTTCTATAGTCTGAAGTTCGGCCAGCAGTTTGTTAATGCGAAAGCCGGATAGCGCGGAAGTTCCAGGGATTTTTAACATGTGTAAAAAAGGTACAAGGTAAAAAGGTGCAAGGTTCAAGGAGCGTGATGCAGGTTTCGGCTTTTAGCTTTTTCCTTGCTCCTTTTACCTCATAAATTACTTAGCCAAATCAGCCTTAATAGTATCGTGCAAAAGCGTTAATAAATTTAAACTGGTGCTATCGGCGACCGGTTTTTGGTCTTGATCCATCACAACAACCTCGGTCTGACGATTGTTTTCCACCAGCTTGAGAATATATTCCCGTTCAGTGGTTTGCAGCCCTTCGAAAAAGAAATTGACCTCATCCCAAACAGACCCGTCTTCCACTGCCTGTTTATTCGCGTCATATTGAACACGGAACAGTCCCTCTTCCTGGTTACGGTTAGTGACTTCAATAGATTTTCTGCTTAACGCTTTGCCAACCATCCGCCACGCCATCGATAACGGCGCGTTGATACGCAGCCGCTTTGTGCCTTGATCGGCATCAACCAGCTCGACATGAATCGATTTTCGTTCGACGGACGGGGCTTCTTCGGTTGACGGAGCGGCGACAGCGGCCTCGGCTGTTTCAGCAACCGAAGATGGAGCAGGAGCCGGAGCCGGCGTGGGAAGCTTGGCCCCGGCATCGCCCGCAAGATCGGGAGGAATGGTCAACGGCGGAATTTCAGTCGTAAACTGATAATCTTTTTCTTTATCCGGAAATAGCGTTTTTATATAAGTGCAGGCCGATACATTGACCAAAACAGCAACAATAATGAACGGCCTGATTTTAGTTTTCATAATCGCTGTCAAATAACTTCAGCCTGACGCATTGCATCACGCACCGCATCAAAACAATCTTCCGTTAACCAGGTCAAAGGCAAGCGTATGCCCTTACCCATCAAGCCCATTTCGGCAACAGCCCATTTAACCGGAATAGGGTTTGACTGAATAAACAGGTTTTTATGCAGCGCGGCCAGTTTTTCGTCGATCGCTAAAGCGGCTTCAGCGTCGCCGGCTATCGCCAGCATGATCATTTGATGCACCAGTTTCGGCGCGACATTGCCGGTCACGGTAATCGTGCCGTTGCCGCCCAGCAGGCAGAACTCGCGGCTGGTCGCATCGTCGCCGGTATAGATTGCAAAATCGTCACCGGTCAAATCACGGATTTTTTTAACCCTGGACAAATCGCCCGTCGCTTCTTTAACGCCGACAATGTTTTGCAAATGAGACAAGCGGCCTACGGTTTCCGGCAGCATGTCGCAAGCGGTACGGCCCGGCACGTTATATAAAATCTGCGGAATATCGACAGCGTCGTTAATGGCTTTATGATGCAGGTACAAACCTTCCTGGGTCGGCTTGTTGTAATACGGGGTAACGATCAGGCAGGCATCGGCGCCGGCTTCTTTAGCCAAGCGGGTCAGGTTGATCGCTTCGGTCGTCGAGTTCGCGCCGGTTCCGGCAATAACCGGGATTCTGCCGCCGGCATAATCGACCGCGCATTTGATAACATCGCAATGCTCATGCTCATCCAGCGTCGCCGACTCGCCTGTAGTGCCAACGGCAACCAAGGCGTCGGTGCCTTCCGCTATGTGAAATTCCACCAGCTTTTTCAAGCTCTCCTTATCCACTGCACCGCTTGCATCCATCGGTGTTACTAAAGCTACGATACTACCTTGAATCATGAAATCTCTCGATCGGAATTAATACTGTTACAAAATTGAAACCATTATAACAAGCAAATAAGTAAAACTCAGCTTGATACGTAATTTTACCTATATTTAGCCGGGATGAGACTAACCTGCCCCAAGCTCCGCGCGCATTTGCGGGAAATGCTGTATCTTGCCTCCATGCACTACGCCCATATTCTTCATACACAACTATCTATCGATGCATACTTATTCCGGCAATCACTTTCCAGGTTTTTAAAACCCGGAAGGTCTACGACTCGCGCAACTTATCCTGCATAAAGAAGTTGATTAAATGTTATCGTCTTAAATTCGCCGGCTCTAGGTATTCTCACGAATGGAACCGATGATTTTTTTATATAAAATTGATCCCAACTTGAGGTCGTATTGAGACTGGGCTTTTTCAACTTACTGATAAAAAGCCCCGGCGTGAGTGCTTGAATATAAGTTTCCGGCTAAGGTTCAGAGCGGGAGTGCGTGCTTCACCTAAAGCGCCTACTTTGCAAGCGAAGCTTGCACTCCAAAATACCGGAAACTTTAGCTCGATTGCTTAAGCAGTGCTTTTAAAGCCGGCCTGAATTTACGGATTCTATGCTTTATTAGAATTGCGATGACTCTAAGCCTTTAATTCGCTGGTTTGTCAATTAAGCACCGAGCCATATAAATGCATTCGGCTAGTGAATGGCGCGGGATAGATTTGCTATTCCAAGCGTTAGGACTGAAAGAATTTAATCGGTTTTTGATCCGGTTGAAGTCATCGGAGAAGTCTATAAAGGGAATTAAACCTCGCGCACAACCAGGTCGTGTGTCAGTGGGGCAAACAATTTTCGACCTGCTTATTCATTTAGGAGAATTATCATGGAAAATTTAAACACAGCGTTGAAAGCTTTTTGGCAAGATGAAGCAGGCCTGACCATGGTTGAGTATGCGGTTGCGGGATCGTTGATAACCGCCGCAGCAGTTACCGCTTTCACGGGCCTTGGAACTGCCGTTACGACTAAAATTGATTCTATCACTACAGCTATAACGGCAGCAGCCTAATCCCAATGCGAGGTGATAGGGGGGCTTAGTTGTAGACAGCAAAAAGGCACTGGCTTGTTAAGCTCGAGCCGATCTAATCCACCAGACACAGAGATGACTGCTGTTGTTTCTATTGATTTTTCCAAAGCCAATCGATCTGTGCCCGTCTTGAACGAATCGAAAGGATCTGGAAGATACGTTAAACCAACCGGTATCGGTTAACTTAACGCCTCCAATGATACAGTCAGGTCGTGTATCAATTGGATAAACAATTTTGGCCTGCTTATTTTAGGAGAATCATCATGAAAAAATTAAACACAGCATTGAAAGCTTTTTGGCAAGAAGAAACCGGCCTGACCATGGTTGAGTACGCGGTAGCGGGATCGTTGATAACCGCAGCAGCAGTTACCGCTTTCACGGGCCTTGGAACTGCCGTTACGGCCAAAATCACCTCTATCACTACAGCTATAACGCCAGCAGCTTAACCACGAACCGCCGGAAACACATACTTAGCGCTACGCGCTCGAATGGCCTTATTCCGGTTTACTTAGCGAAGTTTTGGATCGGCCATATTTATACATTTCCGTCTAAGAAATGCGAAATGGCGAAACAGTTTTGCTGCGCCTGCTCAATAAAGGCTCACTTTTAACTCTAGATAAAACCCACCCCATCGCCAGCACAAGTTATCCTGGCGAACATTATCTTTATTGATTTTTCAGGGCGAACCGTTCTTCGTTCGCCCTTCTCACACACCGCCCGCAGGTACGGCAGCGCTTGTCCTTCTTGTCAAAAACTATCGCAAAATCTCTCTAAGCCAATATTTTTTTAAAAAATTATTTTGGTAAAAATCATCAATTCGTAAATATCGGTACGTATTACGCTGGTTCCCAAACACCTGCTTGGGAACCAGCAACACTGTTCAAATTATCTTGTTCCCACGCGCTACGTGGGAGCAAGATGGCGACATCGTCCCCTCCCTATATTTCCGATACCGACCACCTAATCATTAACCTCTAAACTCACCTTCCTTTAAATTCAAAAAGCTTCCATGCCTCTTATCGAAAACCACCGCAAAAAATCATCTAAACCACTATTTTTAAATAATTATTTTTATAAAAAAATCTTCAATCCGTAGGTAGTGGTACGTATTTTTTCAACACATCTTCTCTGTTAATTTAGCAACATCAATTTGAACTTAAAAAATCCTCAATTTTTCCTTATAAGGAAAAACGCTCCCCAGGAACAAGTTCATCTTTTGAGCCGCAAATCTAAAAAATTTAACGCGAACGCCTGAACAACGGCATCGTTCGCACCATAAAACAAGAATAAATAAAGAGTGTAAACATGACCTTGGATAACTTGCCAACCGCAGTTCTTCTCATCGCTTTGATAGCGGCTGCCGCTATCGACATAAAGCGCCACCGCCTGCCCAACGTCTTAACCGTGAGTACAGCCTTACTAGGCATCGTTTTTCAATGCTGGTTATACGGATGGAGCGGATTTCTAAACGGCCTAGGCGGATTCTGCATAGGGCTATTTTTACTTTTACCTTTTTATGCAATGCGCTGGATGGGCGCCGGCGACGTCAAGCTGATGGCGGCGGTGGGAATCTTTCTCGGATGGCCGTATAGCTTGCTCGCCGTGGCGTTGACGACCGGCGCAGGCGCCGTTGCGGCTTTAGGTTTGCTGGCCGCGAAAGGCGGACTGACAAACTACCTGCGCCGCTACGGGGCAATGGCGAAATGCCTGTTATTGACAGGCAGGGTTGCTTATGTGCCGCCCGAGCAGGAGGAATCCTCGACACTGCTTTTTCCTTATGCGCTGGCCATCGCCCTCGGAACCTTTGCAACACTGGCATGGGCCGGCCGGCTGGATACTTTTCTCGATCTTTTAATAGGAGGTGTTCATGTATAACGATACATTTGCGTTTGGCGATCAAGCGGTCCGGCAAATCGCCCCGAGGCCTCGAAACCTTGCCGAAACCGGGCTGGAACAAGATTTTCTCTGCGACCTGCTGGCCAAGCATTTCTACTGGGGCGGCATCCTTAACCAGCAACAACTGGTCGAACGCACCGCGTTGGCCTGGCTGGTTCTGGAATGCCTGCTGAATTTCATGCGCACGTCCGGCTATATCGAAATACTCAGCCCGCTCCCCAATTCCCCGCTGCTACGTTACGTTTTAACGGACCGGGGGCGCGCCGTTGCGTTGGATGCCCAGCAAAAAAGCGGTTACGTAGGCTGCGCGCCGGTACCGCTGGCACTGTATGAAAAAGTCGTGCAATCGCAATCGATACATCAAAACATCGTCACAAACGAAGACATGGCCCGGGTCTTTAACGGCATGGTCATCCGCGACTCGATACTTGCCCAATTAGGTCCGGCCATGCACTCGGGCCGCCCTATTTTCGTCTACGGCCCGCCGGGCACCGGCAAGACTTATATCGGCACGCATCTGCTCAATCTGATGACCGATTCAGTGCTGATTCCGCACGCGCTGGCGGTCGGCGATTATGTCGTGCAGTTCTTCGACCCGTCGATTCACCATCCTTTGGCTGTCGAGAATAAATCGGACAGGCTGATAATGGACAGCAGCCACGATCCGCGTTTTGTCCGCTGCCGCCGTCCGTCGGTGCTGACCGGCGGCGAGCTGACTTCGGACATGCTGGAACTGTCCCATGACGCAACAACTAAACAATATTTCGCGCCGTTGCAATTAAAAGCGAACAACGGCATTTACATGATCGACGACCTCGGCCGGCAACGCATCGAAACGACGGACTTGCTGAACCGCTGGATCGTCCCGCTAGAGCAAAAACGGGACTATTTGACCGTAGGAAGCGGAACCCGCTTTCCGGTGTCTTTCGACGTCGTGCTGATGTTCTCAACCAACCTGAATCCGCTCGAACTGGCCGACGAGGCTTTTTTGCGAAGGCTCGGTTACAAGGTTCGCTTCGAAGTGCTACGTCAGGACGAATACGAAGCCATCTGGCGGCAGGTCTGCGAGAAACACGCCATCGCCTTTGACGCGACGACTTTCCGTTACGTGCTGGAGCTTTACCGCCGGGAAGACAGGCCGCTGCTACCTTGCCAACCCAGGGACTTGTTGAGCCTGGTCATGGATCAATGCCGTTATGAAGGCGCCCCGGACCAAGTCACGATCAAACGTCTCGAACGCGCCTGGAACAGTTATTTTGTACGCCCGACCTCTGAACCGGCAGAGACTTTCAAACTGTCCGTCCCCAATAGCCAACCCCCATTAATGGAAAGGAGAACAAAATATGTTGAACAGTAGAACGCTGATGCTCTTTGTTATGGCGCTGGTCTTGGCCGTTGGCGCGGTTTTTGTCGCACAACGCTGGGTTAATTCCCTAGGCAGTAACACCGTTCAACCGCTGCAATACAGCAAGGTGATTGTTGCTTCAATGGATATTCCGCAATGGAAAGAAGTCGGCGAAAACGATGTAACTGAAAAAGATTGGCCGAAAGACACCGTCACCAAAGATATGTTTACCGACAAGTCCCAAGTGGTCGGCAAAGTCGCGATTAATAACGTGTTTACCGACGAACCGCTAAATACCCGCCGCGTCGTCGACCCGGAAGGCGGAAATATATTTTCGCTGGGCTTTCCCGAAAACAAGCGCGCCTTCACCGTCAGGGTCAACGACGTCAGCGGCGTCGGAGGATTTTTGTTGCCGGACAATCACGTCGATGTACTGGCTGCCAAGAAACTGCCGGGCATGAATGAAGAAGTTCGCGCGGAAACTATCGTCCAGGACGTCAAAGTCTTGGCCGTCGACCAGGAATCGACAAGCGAAAAGAACAAGCCGATTGTGGTCCGTTCCGTCACGCTGGAGATGGCGCCGCATCAAGCCGAAGACGTATTCAAAGCGCAGATGGACGGTTCGATTCAGCTCGCCCTGCGCAACCCGACCGACAGGACCGTATTGGACAAACCGGAGACAGTGACCGCGATAGCAGTGCTGCCGCTGCCGAAGACCGAAGCGCCTGCCGGCAAAACATTCACAGTCACTCGGGGAATGAGCCAAAGCAAAGTCCAATGCAAAGGCCAAGCCTGCTTGGAACAGCAGATTTAACTATGAATTTGATATTTCGTTCCCTCGCGCTACGCTCGTCGTTATACACGAATATCTCGCGGATGCTGTACCCCTTACCTGCGTTAGACCGGAAATATGACGGCATTTCCTCCGTCCATGGCGGTCAGAAGTGCTGGAGTCGCCGGGAGCGGCTCCAGTAAAAACCTGGAAGGTCTAACTCGCTCAACGCTCAAGCGTGGGAACGAGAGCGCAACACTAAACAACAATAAAAAACGATTCAGGGAGTCAATTATGACCAGTCCGATTAAACCCATTGCCTATTCAAAAGGCAGCATCCTGTTACGCCGCGCAGGACTATTCACCGCCTTGGCGTTGGCAGGCGTGCCATTCAATCTTTCTGCAAACGATTCCTCCAGGGTCACATTGGGTAAAGCCAGCTTCATGACTCTGCCTTCCGCTATCGACCATGTCACAGTCGGCAATCCGGACGTGGCCGACGTCAAAATCCTGGACCCGACTCACCTCTATATTCTTGGTAAAAAATTGGGAAGCACCAATGTCGTCCTGCTGTGCGGAAAAAGAAACGATCCCTGCGGCCGCAATCTCGACGTGGAAGTCACCCACGACCTGGACGGGCTTAAAGCCAAGCTGCACGAACTGTTCCCTAATGAATCTCCGAAGGTGCTGTCGTCGCAAGGCTCCATTGTTCTGAGCGGACAAGTATCCGGCCCGCAAAAAATGGACGCTATTTATAAAGTCGCAGAAACCTTTCTCTTACGGGGCGAGCAGCAACCTTCAGACTACAAATCCGGAACCTACGTTGAAAATTCCGGGGCAGGAGCTGGCAGCCGCCAGCCCGGCTCTTCACCGGAAGCTCCTCAAGGACAAGCGACCCAGGTCATCAACCTGATGCAGGTTGGCGGTCCGCAACAGGTCATGCTCGGCGTGACCGTAGCGGAAATCGACCGTCGTCTGGCACGCGATTTTAAAGTCGATTTCTCGGCCATCGGCGGCAGCGGCGACTTCAGTTCCGGCGCAATCAGCGGCGACGGTTTGGTCAGCGCCCTGTCCAATGCGGCAGCAGTCGGAGCCAGCACGATCAACCCCTACGGCATGTTTTTCCGTTTCATCGGTCATGATGTCGCCGTCAAGACCGTCATCAATGCGGCCAAGGAAAACGGTTTGGCGAAGATTCTTGCCGAACCGAACCTGACCGTCATTTCCGGCCAGGACGCGGATTTCCTGTCCGGCGGCGAGTTCCCTATTCCGGTGCCGCAAAACATGGGCGTTGGCGGCGCAAGTACCGTCACGATCCAGTTCAAGCCGTTCGGCGTGATGCTTAAATTTCTTCCGGTGGTACTCGATACCGGGCGAATCAGCATGAAGCTGAATATCGATGTCAGTGAAATATCCGCCGACAATGCCGTCGTGCTGCCGGCAGGCAACGGTAATTTCGTTATCCCGTCATTGACCAAGCGTAGCGCTAATTCCTCATTGGAGCTGAATGACGGACAGACTTTGGGCATCGCAGGCCTGATCAACGACAGCATGCGCGAAACAATCTCAAAATTTCCGGGCTTGGGCGACATACCGGTGCTCGGACAGCTGTTCACCAGCCAGAAATTCCTGAAGAACGAGACGGAATTGGTCATTTTCGTTACGCCGCATTTGGTCAAGCCGATCATACCCGGCAATATCCAACTTCCTACCGACAAATACATCGAGCCCAGCGATGTTGAGTATTACCTGATGGGGCGGACGGAAGGCCGCAAAACGCCAACCCGCGTCAACACCGGACAAACCTACACCGGCGGCTTACGCGGCCATTTCGGACAACAACCTTAAGGAGCGGACGACCATGAAAGACATAAAACACCATCAAGCGGACGATTATGAGGACAAAATCATTGCCCGGAAAAATACCAATTGCTTATCAAGCGTTCCGGCATTTCAACCTGGAGCCAACGTAGCGCCCGCTGGAGTGCAGGCTTCGCCTGCCGGCGCAAGCAAAGCTTGCACTCCTGTTGATGAATTCGTTTTACCAATGGCTCCCACGCTTCGGAAGATACGCCGGAGCAAGGAAACGATAAACATGAGGCGTAGCGTGCTATTGGCGGTCAGCCTGGCGGCCTTAAGCGGTTGCTCGGCGTGGAGCAGCAACCCGGTACGTACCCAGGCCAATTACGGTGCATCAGTGCGCAATATGGTCAGCAACCAAATCTATAACCCCGATAAAGCCCAAAATCCCGACGCCTTGCTGCCGGACGGCATGGACGGAGACAAAACCGATTCCGTGCTAAACAAGACTTATCGCGGACTCGTGTTCGTACCGAGAGAAGACCTTCGCCATACCACCACCTACGGCCAGCCGAATATTTCGATTCTTGGCGGTTCGGGAGGGGCGGCGCGTTAAGTGTCGCGGTATTGGGATTGCCATTATGAAAGTAAAAGACCGATTATTCATTCACTACGATTTACCCCACACCGGCTACCGGTTATTTAAAAGCCTTCCTCGTCGCATGGCAGTCGGCCAACAGGGTGCCATTTTACCGCTGGTCGCGATTGGGATGGGAGCCCTGCTGGCTATGACCGGACTTGCCTTGGATATGGGACATAGCTATCTGAATAAAACCCGGATGCAAAATGCGCTGGATGCAGCGGCACTCAGTGGCGCTAAAACACTGGATGAAACTGCCAGCACTGCAACGGCAACGATAGCAGCACAAAATGCGTTTACGATTAATGCGAATGACTCAGGCAATGCCGAACTACAGAATATCGCTATTGGCAATGTGACCGTCGAGTTTTCCGATACATTGAATCCTTTCGGAGGAGGTGTAAATCCCCGCTTCGTTCGCGTGGGCGTGAGCGCTTCCGATTTCGCTCAACCTACATGGATGCTCCAAGCCATTGGATTAACTAGTGTCCCAGTTGGCGCAAGAGCCGTGGCAGGACCGAGTCCCGGGCTGATCTGTCCAGAGATTTTACCTGTTGCACCCTGCGGCACAGGAGGACCGACGAACAACTATGGCTATACTGCTGGGCAGGAGGTACAACTGAAATTCGACGCGAAAAACAAAGGCCCGATCGGAAACGGCAATTTCGGGAATGTCGATGTCGGCTGCGGATCGGGCGCCAATTGCGTCCGTGACAGCATGGCTGGAGCTTATAAAGGCTGTGCGAAGCTAGGCGATACCATACCGACTAAACCGGGAAACAATGTAGGGCCGAATGCGCAGGGATTGAATACACGATTCAATTGCCCCCCTCCAGGTTGCGGCGGTATTGATACTTCCGTCTACAAACCTGACGTCATCATTGATGCGGGCGGTTCCGGTTACCCAGATACTTACAGTCAGTATATGACCGATAGAATTACACATAACTGGGATCTTCCAACTCCTACCGCCCAGTCTGACCCACCTCGTCGCTTAGTGGCTGTACCTGTGGTCGATTGTTCGACAGCTGTCAATGGGAGTGGTGATTTGCCTCTTCTGGGCCTTGCCTGCATGTTTCTGACACAGCCAGCTACGCATACAGGCAATACGCAGACAATATTCGCAGAGTTCCTTTCTTCAGGTTGCCTTGGTCAAGGCTCGACTCCAGGGCCCAATCCAGTCATCGGACCGGGACCCCATACCATCATTCTTTATAAAGATTTTGGAAAGGCAGACTCATGAACAGCAGAACGCAACTTAACAGTATTTGCCGTCAACGTGGGATAGCAATGATTGAGTTAGTAATCGTCGCCCCCGTCCTGCTGCTGATTCTGCTGGGGGTCAGTGAAATGGGACGTGCTTTATTTCAATACAACACTTTGTCCAAAGCTGTGCGCGACAGCGCGCGTTACTATTCCACACAAGTTTTCAACAGCAATGACATTACAGGAGCCAAAAATCTGGTCAAGTATGGACAGACCGGGACAGGAACACCTCTCCTACCCGGTTCCTATACTATCCCGGATCCCGTGACGGTGATTGGGGCGACAGGCACTTATGTGACGGTCACAGGCAGCTATACCTTTACTTTCTTACCGGGAAATCCTTTAGCCGGCATTCTCGGTTGGTTCGGCTCCGCGCTTCCTAATCCTTTTGTCTTAACTGCCACCAGCACCATGAGGGCGATATGAGAAACCAACAGAAAGGCTTGTACATTGTCGAATTCGCCTTGGTGGCCTCGTTGTTCTTCGTGCTGCTGTTCGGTGTTATCGAATTCGCCCGGGCTCTGTTTGTCTGGAACACGCTGACCGAAGCCACACGCCGCGGCGCACGCTTGGCCGTTGTTTGTCCGGTGGATCACGCGTCAATAGCCAACGTCACGGTATTCAACGCCCCTGGCTCAGCTGGAGCCAGTCCGATAGTGCCCGGGCTGAACAGCTCCAACGTTGTCACCGAGTATTTGGATCAGACCGGTGCGGTTACGGCCATTTTTAACGATATTCGCTATGCCCGCGTAAGGATTGTGGGATTTCAACACACACTGTTGATTCCGGCATTGCTCCCCGGCCTTCCTAGCATGCAGCTGACCGCCCCACAATTCGAAACAATACTGCCGCGCGAAAGCCTAGGTGCTGTACCGGATGGCGCAGGCAGTACGCAATGCCCATGAATAATACAGAACGGGGAAAGTTCGCTCTCGTTCCCACGGGCTCCGTGGGAATGCAGTCAAGGCGCGCTGCGCCGCGAATCATGATCAACGTCTGGCGTATACGGGACGCAGCGCGTCCTGCACTGCATTCCCACGCGGCGCGCTCGTCTTTATACACAAGTGTCGCAGACCTTCCAGGTTTTAAAAACCTGGAAGGTCTAACCGGCAACGTTCTGATAAGGCAAGACGTTGCAGGACGTAGGCCGGAATAAGCCGGTTCGAGCGATAGCGAGAATTGGTGTTTCCGGCATCCCGATTGCCGGAAAAGCTTCCGCTCCTGCTCACGCTCCTTACCTACATCCATGTAGGTAACGTCAACCCTTGCTGTCGCCGGGCGGGCTTATTCCGGCCTACGTCGAGATGTGTATAACGATGAGCGCGGCGCGTGGGAACGAGAAAACGCCTATCCTGCGTTTAACGCGCGGACAGGCTTATTCCCGACTACGTTGAGATGTGTATAACGATGTGCGCGGCGCGTGGAAACAAGAAAAACAGGAAAAATTTCGCTCTCGTTCCCACGGGCTCAGTGAGAACAAGAGAATTGCATTAACAACCTAAACCTAACCCATGGCTGAATCCTATGAATAGAACCAATCAAATACTATTGACCGGCCATAGCGAAGCTAACATCGCCATCCTTCAGGGCATGATCAGCCAGCTTCCCGGCGTCAAAGCACAGTCCCGGATTTTGAACGGCAATGCTCATGAATTTTTAAGCGGCGCCGATCTTGAAACCGATGTGTTAATCCATTTTCTGGGCCCTAAGGCAGAGATGGAACTGGAAGCCTTAGCCAAACAGAGCAAGCAGGCCTGCCCTGTCAGTCTGATTGTTTATGACCAGGGCACTGCATTCGATGCGCCCCGGCTGATGCGGATGGCTATGCAGGCAGGAGCCCGCGACTTCATCATGGGGCCGCAGCTTGTTAATGACACCCTGGCATCCGTACGCAAAATACTGAAAGAGGACGTCAACGATCATTCTTCGCTGACGGCAGTCGTCAATGCGAAAGGCGGGGCCGGCGCCTCGACTATCGCTTGTGCGCTGGCTTACTCGCTCGCCGCTCAAGAGGATATGAAAACGCTATTGCTGGACATGGACCTCCAGTTCGGCACGCAATGCCTGCGCTTGGGGCTTGATTCCCCGCAAAACCTTGTCGACGCGCTGGCTGCAATCGAGTCCCTCGATCAAACCGCGCTGCTCGGCTATATGGCTAAACATGACAGCGGTTTGCACGTTTTGAACAGGCCCGAGCGCGAGATCGTCCTGCCCGGGGAAATCGATGAAAAACGCCTTAAACGCCTGCTCGAACTGGCGCTGAGCTGCTACGAGCACTTGGTCGTCGACCTGCCGCGCCTGATCGATCCGGTCTTCAACCTGGTTCTGGAACAGGCCGATCATATCCTTGTCGTGATGCAACAGGAGCTTTTCAGCGTCAGGGACGCGCAACGCATGATCCAGATCATAACCCAGGACTTGGGACTGCCGCTGGAAAGAATCGTTCCGGTCTTGAACCGTTACGAGCGCCATAATAATTTCGGCATTAACGATGTGGAGCGCGTTTTAGCGTTGAGCTCATCGGTAGTGGTGGTGCCCAACGATTACAGAACCTTACACATGGCCTCCAACCTGGGTGTACCGATTGCCGAACATGCCCCCAACTCGGCAGTTACCAAGACAATACGGAAACTGGCCGGGACGCTTAGCGGTAAAAGGCATGAGGCCAATCAAGGCATGTTCAGGCAAGTCCTCAAACTATTCTCGGGAGCTTAATTATGGGCCTTAAAAACCGGATTATCGGACACTTCGCTACTGAAGAAATACCGCCGCTATCCGCTGCAAGCGGCAATGAAATAACCTCACCGCCGCCAGCCGAAAAAACCGTTCCGCCGTTGGCGGTCAGGGCGCTCAGCGAGCCGGAGCGCGACTGGTTGCAGAAAATTCATCAACGGCTGATGGAGATGATCGATCTGTCCCAAATCGGCCGCCTGGATAAAAACCAGGCGCGGAACAAGATTCGCGAACTGGCCGAACGGATCATGGACGAACTGGCGGTACCGCTGAACGTCTCGGCCCGTCAATTTCTCGCCAAATCGATAGAAGACGAAATTCTCGGGCTTGGCCCGATAGAACCGCTGCTGGTCGAACCGACCATAGCCGACATCCTGGTCAACGGCAGCGGCAAAATCTACGTGGAACGTTTCGGCAAGCTGGAACTGACGCCGTTGCGCTTCCAAAACGATGCGCATTTGCTGAACATCATCGACCGCATTGTCTCGTCGGTGGGCAGGCGCATCGACGAGTCTTCGCCGATGGTCGACGCCCGCCTTAAGGACGGCTCGCGCGTCAATGCGATCATTCCGCCGTTGGCGATTGACGGCCCTAGCTTATCGATCCGGCGCTTTACGCTGGACCGCCTGCGGATGGAGGATTTGATCGAATTGAACGCCTGTACCCAAAGCATGGCGGATATGTTGATCGGTATCGTCCAGGCGCAGTTGAATATCCTTATTTCGGGCGGCACGGGTTCGGGTAAAACGACGATGCTGAATGTATTGAGCAGTTATATTCCGGCGAACGAGCGCATCATTACCATTGAGGATTCGGCGGAACTGCAACTGCAACAACCGCATGTGATCAGGCTGGAAACGCGGCCGCCCAATATCGAAGGCAAAGGCGAAGTATCGATGCGCGACTTGGTCCGGAACAGCCTGCGTATGCGCCCGGACCGGATCATCATCGGCGAGGTGCGCAGCGACGAGGCCTTCGACATGCTTCAGGCGATGAATACCGGCCACGACGGCTCATTGGCAACCGTGCATGCCAATACGCCGCGCGATGCGTTGGGCCGTTTGGAAAACATGGTCGCAATGACCGGATTGGATTTACCGGCCCGGATGGTGCGAACGCAAATCGCCTCGGCCATCAATGTCGTGTTGCAATTGTCGCGGCTGGAAGACGGCAAGCGCAAACTGATCAGCATCCAGGAAATCCAGGGCATGGAAGGCGACGTGATTACGATGTCGGAAATTTTTAAATTCCAGCGTAAAGGCGTCGACGCGCACGGCAACATCTTGGGCTCGTTCAAAGCCACCGGCATCGTGCCGAAATTTCATGAAAGTCTCCAGAAACGCGGTATCGACCTTCCGTTCAATCTGTTTGACCCTGACCACGGCGGATAATATTCATGGACAAAGACACCTTATTGATTTTTCTAGGCCTGGTATTCGGCGCCGCATTCCTGCTGACCCAATCGATTGTCGTGCCGACTTTCGGGACCGGGCGGCAAGAAAGCAAGCGCTTGAAACAGCGGCTGGGCGTTCTTAGCGATGATCGGCAACCCGAACATCAAATATCGCTGGTCCGGGAGAAATATTTCAAGAAATTATCGCCGTTTGAAAGCTGGCTCGAATCGCTACCGGCCATGAAACGGCTGGAAACTTTCATCGAACGCTCCGGGCACGACTTCCCTGCCTACCGGCTGGTTCTGCTCAGCCTTTCGCTGGGCTTGATTGGCGCTTTGGTTACCTGGATGCTGAGTCACGACTGGCTGTTTGTCCCGGCAGGCATGTTGATTCTGGGCGTACTTCCTTTCATGAAATTGAAGATCGATCTTGGCAAACGCTTCGCTAAGTTCGAAGAGCAATTGCCGGAAGCGCTGGATGTAATCACGCGCGCGTTGCGGGCCGGTTATCCGTTCAATGAAACGCTGCAATTGGTCGCCGCGGAAATGGATGAGCCTATCGCCAAGGAATTTCGCATCGCTTTCGACGAAATCAATTTCGGCGTCGATACGCGCTGGGCGCTGCACAGCATGGTGGAACGCGTGCCCAGCATGTCGCTGATGGCGATTGTAACCACGGTTCTGGTGCAACGGGAAACCGGCGGCAACCTGGCGGAAACGTTCGAAAACATCAGCAAGTTGATCCGCGGCCGGTTCCGCTTCCAACGCCGCGTGTTAACGCTAACCGCCGAGGCGCGGATGTCGGCTTGGGTCTTGGCTATGGTTCCGTTCGCTTTATTTGCCGGGATTTCAATCATCAACCCTGATTATATGGCGACCTTGACGCAAGACCCGGCCGGACAAAAAGTAATTTTGTGGGGGCTTGTCTTACAAGTTGTCGGTAATTTTTGGATACGCAAGCTGATTGCGCTGGAGATTTGATTAGCCATGAACCCTACGATAGAAACCCTGTTGAATTTAATGAACAATGCCGACGTCGCCAGAAGCAGCGCCGCCTTGCTGCTGGCAGCCGCGATTTTTTCGCTCGGCATGGCCGGTCTATTGATATTGGCCCGGCGCCTGGACCCGGTGAAAAAACGCTTGGATACACTGGTCGTTCAAGAAACGGCGCCGCCATCCTCGCTGGAACTCTGGGCCGAAAAACTGGACCGTTTCGCGCATGTTGTGCTTCCGCATAACCGGGACCTGCAAAGAAGCACGATTGATCGCCTGATCCGCGCCGGCTACCGTTCCCGTAACAGCTTGGTCATTTATTATTTTATCCGGCTAGTATCGATGATCTCGCTACCCGTATTGGTCCTGCTCACGTACCCGTTATTTCCAAACATCGAACCGAAAAAAATTATTTGGGGCGCCGTTATGGCCGGCATGTTCGGCATGATTGTGCCCAGTTATTACCTGGATAAAAGAATTGCCAAGCAGCAGCGCGCACTCCGGAACGGCCTGCCCGATGCGATCGACTTGCTCGTGGTCTGTACGGAAGCGGGCTTGGGCCTTAACGCTGCGATACTCCGGGTAGCCCAGGTGATTGCCGATATTCACCCGGTTTTGGCTGAGGAATTACTGTTGGTCACCGCCGAAATGCGGGCCGGCGTGGACAGGACTCAAGCCATGGCGAACCTAGCCCGCAGAACCGGCCTGGAGGACATCAAAGGGCTGGTCACGGTTTTAGCCCAGAGCATGCGCTTCGGCACCAGTATTTCGCAAACGCTTCGGGTGTATTCCGAGGAGTTCCGGGATAAGCGTATGCAAAAAGCGGATGAAGAAGCCGCTAAGCTCGGCACCAAGATGATCTTTCCGCTGGTCTTTTGTGTAATGCCCGGTTTTTTTATTATTGCGATGGGCCCAGCCGTTATTAAAGCGATAGCAGTCTTTTCAGGCGGAGGACACTAACAACCTGCGGCCTACTTCCGATTGGCAGATGCCGGGGTTATAAAACACCTTACATCCAATTAACAGGAGACGTTCATGTTAAAAAAAATTTTGTATTCTCTCGGTAATCTACTTGGCATTGCGCTTTTCACCATTCTCTGTACTGCTACTATTAAAAATTATCAAGAAACCGGTTCCTTATTTTCATTCGGTATCGTCTTAGTCAATGGACTAATATTGGCCCTTTACTTTATCCGCAATGAACCCAACGCCCTGATCGAACTTCCATTCGCCTGGTTAATCAGCATTGTTACCACACTTCTGCCATTTTTATATCGTCCAACCCAAGAGGCATTTTTAGCCGGACTCCTAGATGCCGGTTTCTTTTTACAGATTATCGGCATATTAGCTATCCTCGGCTCGCTACTGTCGCTCAGGGGCAGCATGGGGATCGTTCCCGCCAATAGGGGCATTAAAAAAGGCGGCTTTTATCGAATCGTACGCCATCCTCTCTATGCTTCGGAACTGATTTTCTTTACCGGCTACGTCCTGTCCAATCAAAGCGCCTTTAACTTTTTGTTACTGTTATTGCTATTTTCAATGCAATACTCCAGAAGCCGGATTGAGGAGAACTTTTTAATCAATGATCCCGGCTATAAGCTTTATATGTCGTGCACTCGTTATCGATTTATTCCCGGCCTGCTGTGATTGCGCCATGCAAAACCGGAATGACCATCCGGATATTTTTAGATAATTACAAGTGAAAGGAACGTTTTCATGACTAGCATTCAATTGATCAATCCAAACAGTATGTTCTCTTATCCTTTGCGTGGCATTTTGTTCTGTTTGGTATTTATAAATACAAGCGCGCTATTAACAGGCTGTACTTCAACGTCAATACCGGTAAAACCTCGAATCAGCGAGCTATACGACGACAAAGCGGCGCTCGTCCATCAGATACAGGAAATCGCGGCCGACTCTCCGTCGGCGATGAATCGCGCGAACCAATTCTTACAGCAAGGCAACAAGGATGAAGCGCTTTATTATTATGTCAGGGCGCTTGAGTTTGACAGTACCAACAAGGACGCGCTCGACAAAATAGGCGAAATCCATGCAGAAAAAGGCAATTACGAACCGGCGGAATCCGCCTACCAATTGGCATTAAAACTGGAACCGAAAAATGCCAATGCACTGGAAGGCTTGGGCCTGATTCAACTGAAGAGCGGCCGGCAGGACGAAGCCAAACAAGCGCTGGCCGCGGCCGTGAACATCGATGCCGGCCTGTGGCGGGCCTATAACGGCCTAGGATTAATTGCCGATAAGGAGGGCGATTATGCGCATGCTGCGCAATATTATGAAAATGCGTTGAAAGCCAAGCCCAATACGCCAATGCTGATAAATAACCTTGGCTATTCCAAATATCTCTCCGGCGATTTGCAGAGGGCAATGCAACTATTTAACGCGGCGTCGGAGCTTGACGACAAATTCGACTCCGCCTGGCTGAACCAAGGCCTGGTGCATGCTCGCCTCGGCAACGATACAAAAGCCATTCAAGCGTTTATGCACGTACTGGACGAAGCCGATGCTTATAACAATCTTGGCTATATCTACATGGTCAATAACAGGACGCCGGCGGCTTACGAGTATTTTCAAAAAGCGATTTCGCTATCGCCGACGTATCACAAGCAAGCCAACGAGAACTTGAAACGGCTGGATGCTATCGATAACTGAGCAATATGCGCGTCAATGGTCTTGGATTTTAGCGTCACAACGGCGTTTACTTGCTATGGCTCTGCGGGTGAACGCCGCGCAAAACGCCACTCTCGTTACGCTTTGTTATATCCCTTCCCTGCCACATATCCCGATAATTTTCTGCAAATATTAACGCAGTGGGATATAATGCTCTGATAAACAAACACATTTCTCCGCGCTTACGCGCATTTCTATATCTACAACAGGTAAATCCATGTCCAACGATGTTTCTACATTACCCTCTTTCCGTGATTTAGCGCTGATTGAACCGGTGCTAAGAGCGCTGAACGATGTCGGTTATGAAACACCCTCACCCATACAAGCACAAACCATCCCGCTCATACTGAAAGGCAAAGACGTTCTGGGACAAGCGCAAACAGGAACCGGCAAAACCGCCGCGTTCGCGTTACCTATTTTGTCGCGGATCGATATCAAGCAAAAAGACCCGCAAGTTTTGGTTCTAGCGCCAACTCGCGAACTGGCTATTCAGGTAGCGGAAGCGTTCCAACGTTATGCCGCGCATTTAAAAGGCTTTCATGTTCTGCCGATCTACGGCGGACAAGACTACAGCACCCAGCTGCGCCAACTGAAACGCGGAGCCCACGTGGTTGTCGGCACGCCGGGCCGGGTTATGGATCATATGCGTAAAGGCACGTTGAACCTGGACGGGCTGACCCATCTTGTTCTTGATGAGGCCGATGAAATGCTGCGTATGGGCTTTATCGATGACGTGGAATGGATTCTTGAGCAAATCCCCGAACAACGGCAAATCGCATTATTTTCCGCAACGATGCCGACTGTGATCCGTAAAATTGCCCAGGAATACCTGCATGAACCCGAGCATGTCACTATCAAGGTAAAGACCACAACGGCCGAAAACATCCGTCAACGCTACTGGCTGGTCAGCGGCGTGCATAAGCTGGACGCATTAACGCGCATCCTTGAAGTCGAAACATTCGACGGCATGATTATCTTCGTCAGAACCAAAACCGCAACCGTTGAGCTGGCCGAAAAGCTGGAAGCGCGCGGTTATTCTGCCGCGGCGATTAACGGCGACATGTCGCAAGCCTTGCGCGAGCGCGCCATTAACAACTTGAAAAACGGCAAACTGGATATTCTGATTGCGACCGACGTTGCCGCGCGCGGACTGGACGTAGACCGTATCACTCACGTCGTCAACTATGACATTCCTTACGACACCGAATCCTATGTGCATCGTATCGGCAGAACCGGCCGCGCGGGACGTAGCGGCGACGCGATTTTGTTCATCGCGCCCAGGGAAAGAAACCTGCTGTCCAATATTGAAAGAGCGACCAAGCAAAAAGTCGAAGAAATGGGCTTGCCTTCAACCGAAGTCATTAACAACAAGCGTATCTCCCGTTTCAAACAAAACATTACCGATACGCTGGCCGCCGAAGAACTAAGCTTTTTCAGCCAACTGGTCGAACAATATCAACAAGAACACAATGTCAGCGCGTTGGAAATAGCGTCCGCACTGGCAAAGCTGGTTCAAGGCGACACGCCGCTGTTAATGCAAAACCTGCCCAAAAGAGCCAAGGACAGCCGTGAAGACAGACCTTCCAGAGACAGGGACGACAGACCGTCAAGATCGGAGCGGTCTTCAAGAGAGCGCAAACCGAAACGCGCATTCGGCGGCGGAGCGGATATTGAAATGGAAATGTACCGCATTGAAGTCGGCCACAATCACGGCGTCAAGCCCGGCAACATTGTCGGCGCTATCGCCAATGAGACCGGCATTGACGGCGATCATATCGCCCGCATCAGGATTCAGGACAACTACAGCACTGTTGAGTTACCGGCAGGCATGCCAAAGGAATTATTCCAGGAATTGAAAAAAGTGCGGGTGGCCGGTCAGCAACTGAACATCTCCAAAATGGACGAAAGCTCAAAAAAAGCGGCAAAACCGGACGATGGCGGCGCCAAAAAAGTCGATAAAAGCAAAAAAAGGATGAGTTCCACGTCCAGACGGGCAAAACCGAAAGCTGAATAATTAAGCGATTGATCCACGAAAAACACAAAAAGCACGAAAAATATCAAATTGATTTATCTCGTGGTTTTCGTGGTTTTCGTGGACGAGCTTTTTTCTTGTTCCTATTTAAGCCGAGAGTTAAGCATATTCGTGCAGTAACAATGTCTGTGCGTAACGCCGATTCTTAATTAACGACATCCAATTTGTTCCAAAGACATCCCCCGCTGGCCTTTTCAATAGCCTCCAAGCGCTCTTGATGCTCGTCTAATTCCTGTTCCGTACAGCGGATGATTTTTAACGCCGGGCGGTCCGTCGACAAATATTTAATTTCCTTGCTCACTGCCAGCTCTTCCGGCTTTTTTTGCACTTCATCATCCAGCAATGAAGATTGCCCGCCGGTCATCAATAAAAATACATCGGCCAGAATCTCGGCATCCAGCAACGCGCCGTGCAAATCCCGATGACTGTTATCGATCCCGTAACGTTTACACAGCGCATCCAGGCTATTACGCTGTCCGGGATGCTTCTTCCTGGCGTAAGTCAGCGTATCGAATACTTTGCAGTAGTCAGTGACGTCGCCGGCTCCATTATCGAGGCGCGAAAATTCATAGTTAATAAAGCCGACGTCAAACGGCGCATTGTGAATAACCAGCTCGGCGTCCCGGATAAATGCAAGAAAGTCTTCAACGACATCGGCAAAGCGCGGTTTATCTTGCAAAAACTCATTGGTAATGCCGTGAACCTCAATAGCTCCGGCATCGATTATCCGCTCGGGATTAATATAAACGTGAAAATGCTTGCCCGTCAGACGGCGGTTAACCACCTCCACGCAGCCTATCTCAATGATTCTATGTCCTTCCTGCGGATTTAACCCGGTCGTTTCGGTATCGAGGACTATCAGCCGGTTTGTAAATGTTCGTCTACCCACGTATCACCTTAAAACGTTTATTGATTATTTTTTAAGTATAAAATTTTTAGGCTGACATTACTTACTAATTTTTCCCCCCCCATCAGCCAACGCAGGTCTCTATCCTTTAATATTTTTCTGTTAGAATTTAATTAAACAGACTTGACACGGCTAAGCCGTAAACTACACAGAAGATATTTTTATGACCATCAAAAAAACTCAACCCGATAAAAGCAAGCTGGATCAAATCGTAACCGATGCGCGGCGCAACCAGGAACTCAGGGAGCAGTCCTATCGCGGCCAGGCTCTAAAGTTATATCCCTGGGTATGCGGCCGTTGCGCTCGCGAATTCGATCATAAAAACCTGTCGGAATTGACCGTTCATCATAAGAACCATAACCATGACGATAACCCGTCCGACGGCAGCAACTGGGAATTATTGTGTCTTTATTGCCATGATAACGAGCATTCAAGGTATGAAGAGATGCGCTTTGGCGATTCGTCAACCGGCAAATCCAGCTCACCGGCGGCCACGCACAACCCGTTCGCGGACCTGAAAAGCCTGATGAACACTAAGAAGTGATCCGTATCAGAATTGTCTAAAACGGTTTTGCCGTTGATAGAATCCTTGGCGTTGAACTTCAAAGCCGTTCTTGCAACCGGATTCAATCAAATAATCCCTGAACTGGGGATAATGCTGTTTAAAATGGATGCCGTATTTAAAAGGCAACGCGATAGGTATGGTAGATCCTTCAAAAAGCAATTCTATAAACTCGTCATTCTCCGAATAACTTGGTTTAGCAAACGAATGTATAACTTGCCCTTCAAGGCAAAAACTATCGCCTTTGATAAAACAAAGCTTTATTTTGAGATGATGATTTTTCTTTAACATCTGGTTACTGCAAATCGCAATCCCTTGTTTACTGATGTTAAGGATTTTTACCGGTTGTTCCTTATTCAAGAAAACAGACGTCTTTTTAAGAACGGCACTGATATCATCCCTTTCGTAACGTACTTGTTGTCGTGCCGTCATAGCGCCTGCTCCGGATGCGTTTGATTTGTCCCGATTCTTTCGATCATTAATCCATTGAGAACAAGTTGGTAAAGTCCAACTGTTCTCAATGATAAAATCAAAAGCCCAGTACCATCTATTCGTAGCACTACCTAAGCTTTAAATTTTCGTAACTTCAGCAATGGATTAAACGGATAAGGTGAAAGACGCAGGACTAAACTGGCGTCGACACGAGCTTTCACCTTTTATCTAACTTTACGCCTGTGTGCCTCTGTGCCAATCCGTGGCTGAACAGTTACAAATTTCCAATCAATACATCGGCAAATTCGCTACATTTAACTTCCGTCGCGCCCTCCATCAACCGGGCAAAATCGTAAGTCACCCGTTTACTGGAGACGGCCGCATCCATTGCTTTAATGATCGCATCGGCGGCTTCGGTCCAGCCCATATAACGCAACATCATTTCACCGGACAGGATCAACGAACCGGGATTAACTTTATCCTGATCGGCGTATTTCGGGGCCGTGCCATGCGTGGCTTCGAAAACAGCCGTGCCGGTTTGATAATTGATATTGCCGCCGGGAGCAATGCCGATGCCGCCGACTTGCGCGGCCAGCGCATCGGATAAATAATCGCCGTTCAAATTCAACGTCGCGATTACGTCAAAGTCTTCAGGCCGGGTCAAAACTTGCTGCAAGGTAATATCGGCGATTGAGTCCTTAACCAAGATGCGCCCTGTCGCCAGCGCTTCGGCCTGGACCTTATTCGCAGCCTCTACGCCGAACTCGGCACGTGTTTTCTCCCAATGCTCCCAGGTATAGATATGTTCCGTATATTCCCGCTCGACTAAATCATAGGCCCATTTACGAAACGCCCCTTCGGTATATTTCATAATATTGCCCTTATGCACTATCGTCAGCGACTTGCGTTTATTCGCAATCGCATAGTCGATAGCCGCACGGATCAGGCGTTCCGTGCCTTGCTGCGACACCGGTTTGACGCCGATGCCGGACGATTCAGGGAAGCGGATTTTTTCGTATTGTTTCGGGAAATGCTCTTTTAACAAGTTTAAAAAAACCTTTGCCTCGTCGCTGCCTTGCTCGAATTCGATACCGGCATAAATATCTTCCGTATTCTCCCGGAAAATCGCCATGTCGACGGCGCCGGGATTCTTTACCGGCGACGGTACGCCCTGAAACCACCTGACCGGCCGCAAACAGACATACATATCCAGCAATTGACGCAAAGCCACATTCAAAGACCTGATCCCTCCCCCTACCGGCGTCGTTAACGGCCCTTTAATCGACACCAGGTAATTCTTGCAAGCCTCGACGGTTTCATCGGGCAACCAAGTATTGAACAAGCGGTGGGCTTTTTCCCCTGCGTACACTTCCATCCAGTGAATTTTCTTTTGCCCGGAATAGGCGCTGTCAACAGCCGCATCCAAGACACGAACGGTAGCACGCCAGATATCCGGGCCGGTACCGTCGCCTTCAATATAAGGAATAATAGGGTTATCCGGCACGGCGAGCTTGCCGTTCCGCATCGTAATAGCGCTGCCGTTTGCAGGTGGGTTGAGTGTGAGACTAGCCATAACAACTCCTTCAAATGATATTGAGCAATGTTGTTTAAGGTAGCGACGTCGTTTAAAACGCCTCTGCGGGACTTAACGCATCATAACAAAAGGCTGGCGATTTGCCACTGTAACTGGATAAATACCGGCCTAAAGCACTATAATTCACCGGTTAATCTGTTTTTTTAAACTTGGAGAAATGAATGCACGCAGTTACGTTGATAAAAGGTGATGGAATTGGCCCATCGATAATGGATGAAGCTGTTAAAATTATTGACGCGTCCGGCGTAAAAATCCAATGGGAAGAAGCTTTTGCCGGCTTGGCTGCTTTTGAACAATTCGGCACGCCGCTGCCGGATGAAACCATGGCATCGATAGACAGAACCCGCCTGGCATTTAAAGGCCCGTTAACGACCGTTGTCGGCGGTAACGGGTTTAGAAGTATTAATGTAGCATTGCGCCAAAAATACGAACTGTACGCGAACGTCCGTCCAGCCAAAAGCTGGCCCGGCGTAACAACCCGCTATGACGATGTCGACATTGTGATTGTCAGGGAAAATACCGAAGGTCTTTACGCAGGGCTTGAACATTATTTAACCCCTAAAAAAGACATCGCCGAAAGTCTGGCCGTGGTGACCAAAACCGGTTCGCAACGCGTGATCGATTATGCTTTTAAATACGCGCAAGAAAATAATCGTAAAAAAGTCACCGTTTGCCATAAAGCCAACATCCTGAAATTCACGCAAGGGCTGTTCCTGGATGTTGCCCGAGAAACCGCGGCACGTTATCCCGACGTTCAATTCGACGAAAAAATCATCGATGCGGCCTGCATGCACATGGTCATGGACCCGTCGCAGTTCGACGTGATTGTTTGTACGAATATGTTCGGCGACATCCTATCCGACTTGACGGCCGGTCTGGTAGGCGGACTGGGCTTGATTCCCGGCGCGAATATCGGCAACGACGCGGCGTTATTCGAAGCCGTACACGGCAGCGCCCCGGACATTGCCGGCAAAAACCTGGCTAACCCAACTGCGGTGATCATGGCCGGCGTGATGATGCTGGAGCATCTTGGCGAACACGAAGCGGCCATTAAAATCAAAACGGCGGTTGAAAAAGTGGTTAACGAAGGTAAGTTTGTTACTCCGGATTTGAATCCGAAGTCAAACTGCGGAACCGTTGAAATGGGTAATGCGATTGTTGAGGCGATGAAATAAACCGCACATCGTTCTCGCGCGCCTCGCTTGTCGTTATACACAAATATTTCGCGAGATGTCCGTCCTTACCTGCGTTAGGTGGGAAACATGCGGATAGCAGACCTTCCAGGCTTTAAAAACCTGGAAGGTCTAACTCGCGCAACGCTCAACAGAGTGACAGGTAACGACAAGCAGCCTCCGTGGGAACACACTCCAGCGTCCAACACTGCTATTAAATACGACGCTGGAGCATCGCCTATTGCATTCCCACGCCGAAGCGCGGGAGCGATTAAACGTTTTAAACCCTCTTCCAGGAATTTCCCCATGCTAGAACAATACCGTAAACACGTAGCAGAACGCGCCGCCGAAGGCATCGTTCCTAAACCGCTCGATGCGGAACAAGTCGCCGCCTTGGTCGAACTGGTCAAACAACCGCCCGCCGGCGAGGAAGAATTCATTCTCGACCTGCTTGCCAACCGCGTTCCTGCCGGCGTCGACGAAGCCGCTTATGTCAAAGCCGGGTTCCTGGCGGCGATCGCCAAAGGCGAAGCCGGCTCGCCGATTCTGACTGCCGCCCGTGCGACCGAACTACTCGGCACGATGCTCGGCGGCTATAACATCGCGCCGTTGATCGATCTGCTCGACAACGAAGCGATGGCGCCGATTGCGGCCAAAGCACTGTCCCACACCTTATTAATTTTCGATGCGTTCCACGACGTGCAGGAAAAAGCCGAAGCCGACAACCCATACGCCAAACAAGTGATCCAGTCCTGGGCCGACGCCGAATGGTTCACCGGCAAACCGAAAGTGCCCGAAAAACTGACCGTCACCGTATTCAAAGTCTCCGGCGAAACCAATACCGACGATTTGTCTCCAGCCCCCGACGCCTGGTCGCGCCCCGATATTCCGCTGCACGCCAAAGCGATGCTAAAAATGCCGCGCGAGGGCATCACCAACGCCGAGCAGCAAATCGCCGAATTGAAACAAAAAGGTTTCCCGGTCGCCTATGTCGGCGACGTCGTCGGCACCGGCTCGTCGCGCAAATCGGCGACCAACTCGGTGCTGTGGTACATGGGCAACGACATTCCGCATATCCCGAACAAACGCGAAGGCGGCGTTTGCATCGGCGGCAAAATCGCGCCGATCTTTTTCAACACGATGGAAGACTCCGGCGCGCTGCCGTTCGAATGCGACGTGACCAACATAGCGATGGGCGACGTGATCGACATCTATCCGTACGCCGGCGAAGTCAAACGCCACGCCTGTCCTGAGCTTGGCGAAGTGGATAGCGGCGAGCTGGTCTGCAAATTCGAACTGAAAACCGACGTGTTGCTGGACGAAGTCCGCGCCGGCGGCCGTATCCCATTAATCATCGGCCGCGGTTTGACCGACCGCGCCCGTAAAACGCTGGGCTTGGAGCCGTCCAACGTCTTCGTCCGCCCGGTCGCGGCCGAAGACAGCGGCAAAGGTTTCACGCTGGCGCAAAAAATGGTCGGCAAAGCCTGCGGCGTAGCCGGCGTCCGCCCGAACACTTATTGCGAACCGCGCATGACCACGGTCGGCTCGCAGGACACCACCGGCCCCATGACCCGCGACGAACTGAAAGACCTGGCTTGTCTCGGTTTTTCGGCCGACCTAGTGATGCAATCGTTCTGCCATACCGCGGCTTACCCGAAACCGGTCGACGTCAAAATGCAACATACATTGCCGGATTTCATCATGAACCGCGGCGGCGTGTCGCTACGTCCCGGCGACGGCATCATACATTCCTGGCTGAACCGGATGCTGCTGCCGGATACCGTCGGCACCGGCGGCGATTCGCATACCCGCTTCCCGATTGGCATTTCGTTCCCGGCCGGCTCCGGCCTGGTCGCGTTCGCCGCGGCCACCGGCGTGATGCCGCTGGACATGCCGGAATCGGTCTTGGTCCGCTTTAAAGGCCAAATGCAGCCGGGCATTACGTTGCGCGACCTGGTCAACGCGATTCCGTATGCGGCGATTCAACGCGGCCTGCTGACAGTCGAAAAACAAGGCAAGAAGAACGTGTTCTCCGGCCGCATCCTGGAAATCGAAGGTTTGCCGGACTTAAAAGTGGAGCAGGCGTTCGAATTGTCCGACGCGTCGGCCGAGCGTTCCGCCGGCGGCTGCACGGTGCGCCTGAACGAAACGCCGATCCGCGAGTATTTGAACTCCAACATCACGCTGCTGAAATGGATGATCGCCGAAGGCTACGGCGATGCGCGCACGCTGGAACGCCGGATCAAAGCGATGGAAGAATGGCTGGCCAACCCGGTCTTGTTGGAGCCGGATGCCGATGCGGAATACCATGAAATCATCGAAATCGACATGAACGAAATCAAGGAACCGTTGCTGGCCTGCCCTAACGATCCGGACGACGTCAAGCCGTTGTCCGAAGTCGCCGGCACCAAAATCGACGAAGTGTTTCTGGGCTCGTGCATGACCAACATCGGCCATTTCCGCGCCGCCGGCAAATTGCTGGAAAAACAAACAGGCGAACTGCCGACCCGCTTGTGGGTCGCGCCGCCGACCAAAATGGACCAAAGCCAATTGACCGAGGAAGGCTATTACAGCACGTTCGGAAAAGTCGGCGCGCGCACCGAAATGCCGGGCTGTTCGCTGTGCATGGGCAACCAGGCCCGCGTCGCCGAGAATTCGACCGTGGTTTCGACGTCAACGCGGAACTTCCCGAACCGTCTTGGCAATGGAGCGAATGTATTTTTGGCATCGGCCGAACTGGCGGCGGTATGTTCTCTGCTGGGTAAGATTCCGACTGTTGACGAATACATGCAATACGCGAATCAAATCAACGAAACGGCCGGAGATACCTATCGTTATTTGAACTTCGACCGGATGGATAACTACAGGAAAAAAGCCGGGGCTGTGGGCTAGGTTAAGGTACGGAGTTATTCGTGATAGGCGCTGAGGTATAGTACGGATTGAGCCGGCGTCAGACAGTTTTTCTTACCTGGCTTTTTGCCTCGTTCTCTCGCATTGCGCTTGTCTTCACACGCAAGTATTTGTGAACTATCGCCATTTTAGCAATCTCCGGCCTGGCATTAGACGGGAAATAATCCGATAAACAGACCTTCCAGGTTTTACAAACCTGGAAGGTCTAATTGGCGGCGCTATCTGTAACTTGTGCAACTGTTTTTCTCATACCAATATGACAACTCTGAAATACGTTTGATGTATAAAGCAAGCGCACTGCGTGGGAACGCCTTATTCCTTAATTGCATTCCTATACAGCGTGTGGGAACGAGGTAACACCTAGTTTATGCTCTTCAAAAAGCTTCTCCAGCGGCCTCTTATTGAACAATACCAGCCTCCGCTAAGCGCGCTCGAACAGCAATACCGCACCCTCGTGGCGCAAGGCCGCATCCAATCCGAACCCGAGCAAATCAAAGCCCTGCATCACCTGCAAGCCCTGCTCGACAATCTTCTGGAAAACGCCGCATACCAACAAAAATCCTCCCTCCGCAAACTGATCCACCCCAAACCGGCCGATTGCCAAAGCCTGTACATCTTCGGCGACGTCGGCCGCGGCAAGTCGATGCTGATGGACTTGTTTTACGAAGCCTGCCCTATCCGCGAAAAGCGCCGGGTGCATTTCCATGCGTTCATGCTCGAAGTCCACGACTTCGTCCACCAATGGCGCAAACGGCACAACAGCGATGCGATTGCCGCGCTGGCACAACATATCAGGGCATCGGAGCAACTGCTTTGCTTCGACGAGTTCCATGTCACGGACATCGCCGACGCAATGATTCTGATGCGCTTATTTAACCGGCTGTTCGACTTAGGCATTGTTGCCGTAATGACCTCCAACTGCCATCCCAACGAGCTGTATCACGACGGTCTGCAAAGAGACCTATTCCTGCCCTTTGTACGGCTCCTGCAACAAAAAGCCGCTGTGATAGAATTGGCTACGGACCGGGATTACCGACTCAGCCATTTACACGCGCTAAAGACAACTTATTATTTTCCGCTTGATGAACAAGCGGCCAGCTTCATACAACAAAGTTATAACGAACTGACAAACATTGCCCCGCTGAAACCGGGCGTTGTAGAGGTTTTGGGCAGGAAGGTGACGCTGACAAGCGTGCATGGCAATATTGCCCTCAGCTCTTTCGAAGAACTCTGCCTGCAAGCTCTGGGACCTGCCGATTACTTGGAAATCGGCAAACAGTTCGACATTCTTATCCTGTCCGGCATTCCCAAACTAACCAACGAAAAATGCAACGAAGCGAAGCGCTTTGTCACTCTGATTGATGCGTTATACGAGCATAAAGTAAAACTGATCTGTACAGCTGAAGTCCCTGCCCAGGAACTTTATACTAACGGCGAAGGCTCGTTTGAATTTGAACGCACAGTATCAAGATTGATCGATATGCAATCGGAGAATTATCTACGTATTGAACATATTGGGGATTGAGTAAGACGGAAAAGAATTCCGTCTATATTGAGTATCGACTTTAACGCCGGTTCATTATTCTGTTAGCCCTGAACTACCAATCGCCATGCCTGCCATGATCTTCAATAAACTTACTAATCCCTGTCAATTCTCTACTGATTTCAAAAAAGAATATTTCAGGCTTTGCTGCTTTCGATTCAAATCCTTCAACAGCTACTTCAAATTCGGTAGCTTCTTGTATCAGGTTATCATCCTCATCATACTCGGCGTTAACCCCATAGCAATCGCCATAAACTCCATGAATAAGATTGTCATAAACAGCCAAATAGCGTTCATCCTCCGACTGATAATCCTGATCGGGCGTCCATGCCGCAAATGGCGTTTGATGTAGATTTGCAAAACGCTTGGCAATTTGTATTTTCTGGGTGTCGCTGATCATTTTTATTTACGGTAGTGATTTAAAGAAAACACCCGGAACGACTACACGGACACAAAAGCTATTGCCGGGAACACGAAGTTCTTATCTTAACTTATCTCCATGTCCTTCGAGTCGTCGCGGTGAACTAATTTAGAATATACGGCTAAACGAAAAAAGGGATTGTGAAGCATCACAATCCCTCTTTGTCCTTTTAGCTGTCCTTAAGAACAGCTGATAAACAGCGGGTATACCCAAAGGGCATAAGTAGGGTTTGATCAGACCAGCTACTCAACTCAGCTTTATACCCAAAGGGCATAAGTTTCGTTGAGCAGGTGAGCTGCTCAACCCAGCTTTATTCTTCCGCTTCAACTTCTTTCATACTCAGTCTGACTCGGCCTTGACGGTCTATTTCAAGTACCTTGACTTTGACCACATCGCCTTCATTCAATCTGTCGCTGACTTTATCAACACGCTCGTCAGAAATTTGCGAGATATGAACTAAGCCGTCTTTACCAGGCAGAATAGTCACAAATGCTCCGAAATCCATTAACCTGACAACTTTGCCTTCGTAAGTCTTACCGACTTCAACTTCAGCGGTAATTTCTTCGATCAGGCGACGCGCTTCTTCACCGGCTGCTTTATCGACAGAGGCGACTTTAACGATACCGTCATCGGTCAAATCAACGCTGGCGCCGGTTTGTTCGGTAATGCTGCGGATAGTCGCACCGCCTTTACCGATAACTTCACGAATTTTAGCCGGGTCGATTTTGAACGTAATGATACGCGGCGCGAAATCGGACATTTCTTCACGCGTGGTAGACAACGCTTTGTTCATTTCGCCCAAAATATGCAAACGTCCCGCTTTTGCTTGTTCTAAAGCGGTTTTCATGATTTCCGCGGTAATGCCGTCTATTTTGATGTCCATTTGCAGCGCGGTAATGCCGTCAACTGAACCGGCAACCTTAAAGTCCATGTCGCCCAGATGATCTTCGTCGCCCATGATGTCGGACAATACGGCGAAATTGTCGCCTTCTTTGATCAGGCCCATCGCAATACCGGCAACCGGCGACGTAATCGGCACACCGGCGTCCATTAACGCCAAGCTGCTGCCGCAGACCGAAGCCATCGAGCTTGAACCATTAGACTCAGTAATCTCGGAAACTACACGAATCGTGTATGGGAACTCGTCCATGTTAGGCAATACGGCAGCAACGCCTCGTTTTGCCAAGCGCCCATGACCAATTTCACGGCGTTTTGGCGAACCGACAAAACCGGTTTCGCCAACGCTGTAGGGAGGGAAGTTGTAATGCAACATGAACGGTTCTTTATATTCACCCGCTAACGCATCGATGATTTGCGCATCGCGTTGTGTACCTAAAGTTGCAACAACCAATGCTTGAGTCTCGCCGCGGGTAAACAATGCCGAACCGTGAGTTCTAGGCAATACGCCGGTTCTGATCGTGATTGGCCTGATCTTATCTAATTCACGTCCGTCAATACGCTTGCTTTCATTAAGAATTGCATTACGAACGATGCGATATTCCAAATGTTCAATAATGCCGCGTATAGCGCTTTCTTCATATTCGCCGTTTGCGACCAGCTTTTCAACCGCTGCATCCCTGATGACTTTCAGTTTTTCTTGTCTAACCAGTTTTTCCGCAACTTGATAAGCAGCTTTTATGTCCGCTTCGACTTCTGCAGTGACCAGTTTTTTAAGTTCGGCGTTAACTTCGGGAGCAACCCACTCCACAACGCCGGTACCGGCAGCCGCCGCGAATTCGTTAATAGCGTTAATGGCGACCTGCATTTGTTCGTGGCCGAATAAAACCGCCCCCAACATCACTTCTTCGGACAGGTTTTTAGCTTCCGACTCCACCATTAATACAGCTTGCGCTGTTCCGGCAACAACCAATTCCAACTGCGATTCTTTTAATGCGTCCGGAGTTGGATTTAGCAGATAGGCACCGTCTTTATATCCAACAGTGGCAGCGCCTACCGGACCGTTAAAAGGTAAGCCGGAAACTGACAAGGCAGCGGAGGCACCTAATAAAGCAGGAATTTCGGGATTAACTTCAGGATTTAACGATACGACTGTTGCAATAATTTGAACTTCATCGGTGTAGCCCTCAGGAAAAAGAGGACGGATAGGACGGTCGATCAAACGAGACGTCAAAGTCTCCAGTTCGCTCGGACGACCTTCTCTTTTAAAAAAACCGCCTGGAATTTTACCGGCTGCATAAGCTTTTTCTTGATAGTTAACAGTCAATGGAAAAAAATCGCCGCCATTGGCCTGTTTTTTACCGACGACGGTGACCAACAGTGTCGTACCATCTACATCGATCATGACAGCGCCGTCTGATTGACGTGCTATTTCACCAGTTTCTAATTTAACGAGTCGATCGCCGTACTGAAATTCTTTCCTGATAGGATTCACTATAAGGTTCCTTTGTGTAGAGGTTGTTTGAAAATTTGTTCAATCCATGAAGTGTTAAAACAGAAACGGCACAAGAGGTCTGTGCCGTTTCTTCACGCTATTACTTACGTAATCCGAGACGTTCAATTAAATTACGGTAACGGTTTATGTCTTTTTTCCTTAGATAATCCAGCAACTTGCGACGTTGGTTAACCATACGCAACAATCCACGGCGTGAATGGTTGTCTTTTTTATGCTCTGCAAAATGCGGTGTTAAATGCGTAATATGTGCTGTCAATAAAGCAATCTGTACTTCAGGAGAACCTGTATCAGTTTCTGATTGACGATAGGCCTCAACGACCGCTTTTTTTTGTTCCGCTGTAAATGGCATTTGTAATCCCTATTTAGATTAAAAATTAAAAATAAAGCCGCCAACACGACGACTCTTTATGTACACTGTTTCCGCGATAGGGTGTAGAAACAGATGTATTCTTTATTGCCTGAACGTATAAAGATCAGGCCGATTCATTACTCAAATTAAACAATTTTTTAGGCGCTAGTTTACCATTCATTAGCATTTCACCCAAGCCTAAAAAGACCGAATCATGATACATGCGCACTGTGCCTTGCCTCTTTTCCAAACCTGTTCTCGTTGTACCCGCACCATGCTCGTCCACCGGAGAAAAATCGAGCGACCGGCCGTATTTTATGCAGATCGTTTGTTCATCGGATAACTGCACAGCCGGCAGCGCCTCTAGTGGCTTGTCGACATTAATCAGGCATTGAAACAAGCTTTGCTGGTCCATTTCCGTCAATTGCTCAATAGTTTTCGCATCCTTAATGCTGAACTGCCCCGCTTCCAGTCGGCGTAATTCTTTTACCGTACCGCCGCATCCCAAGTCATGACCAATATCTTCTACCAGTGAGCGGATGTAAGTGCCTTTTGAGCAGAACACATCCAGTATCAATTGATCAGGTTTCAAAGCTAAAGCTTCTGAATCCGTTAACAGCTTCAATTCAAATATAGTAATACGCCTGGCTTTACGCTCAACCGTCTTGCCTTCCCGCGCTAGTTCGTAAAGCTTCTTACCATTCTGCTTTAAAGCCGAATACATCGGAGGAACTTGGTCAATTTCACCGGTGAATTTTCTCAGACAGGAATGAATATCGTCGACAGATAGCACCGGAATCGGTTTGGTCTCTACGACCGCACCTTCCCGGTCGCCGGTATCGGTCATAACCCCAAGCTGAACAACCACTTGATAACGTTTATTGTCATCCAGCATCAATGCCGATACCTTGGTCGCTTCGCCGAAACAAAGCGGCAACAGGCCGGTAGCCAAGGGGTCAAGGCTACCGGTATGACCGGCTTTATTGGCGTTAAACAAGCGCCTGATTTCCTGCAAGGCTTTATTTGAAGATACTCCCAGGCGTTTATCTAACAGCACTATGCCGTGGATATTGCGCCCAGACTTGCGTTTACTCATCCAGACTTGCCTTCGTCTTCATCTTCGTTACGCCCGCCGTGAAGCGAACCGACGGGCTTATCCAAACCGCTTAACAACTCCGATACTCGCATACCGGTATCGAACGAATCGTCATAGTAAAAACGCAAATCGGAAATATGCCTTAACCGCATTCTTTTAGCTAATTGATGACGAATAACGGGCGCCAACTCGTTAAGCAATTTAACATTGGCTTTTTTACCTTGCTCATCAACATTTAAAACCGTGACATATACTTTTGCCACAGCAAGGTCTTTAGAAACAACAACTTCATTGATAGTAACAAAACCAAGCCTGGAGTCATCAATATCCCGTTGTAAAATTAAAGACAGTTCTTTCTGCATTTGCGATGAAACGCGGTCATTACGGCCAAACTCTTTTGCCATACGATTTATATTTCCCGTTTAACTTCTATACGTTCAAACACTTCTATCTGATCGCCGGGCTGTACGTCGTTGTAATTTTTCACACCGATACCGCACTCCATGCCCATCTTGACTTCAGCCACGTCGTCTTTAAACCGGCGTAAAGATTCCAGCTGTCCTTCATAAATCACTACGTTATTACGCAGGACTCGAATAGGCAGATTTCTCTTCACATAACCGTCAACGACCATACAACCGGCAATCGCGCCGAATTTCGGCGACCTGAATACATCGCGCACTTCGGCAAGACCGACAATCTGTTCTTTAATTTCAGGAGCAAGCATGCCGCTGATGGCTTTTTTAACTTCGTCAATCGCTTCATAAATGATGCTGTAGTAATGCAGGTCGATGCCTTTTTCTTCAATCAACCTACGTGCCGCTGCGTCAGCCCGAACATTAAAGCCCATCAGGATCGCACCGGAAGCCAATGCCAAATTCGCGTCGCCCTCATTAATCCCGCCGACGCCGCCAAAAACAACTTTAACTTCGACTTCGTCATTCGATAAACCGACCAGTGAGCTGCGCAACGCTTCCAAACTACCCTGAACGTCGGTTTTAAGCACCAGATTGACAGTGGCAATTTCACCCGTCGTCATCCTGGAGAATACCTCGTCCAGTTTAGAGGCTTGCTGCACGGCATGGCGAGACAACTTCTTGCGCTCTTCACGATGTTTAGCCAAGTCTTTGGCGATGCGCTCGTTTTGTACCACCAGGAACTCATCACCGGCATTCGGCGTTCCTGAAAGACCCAAAATCTCGACAGGCGCGCAAGGCCCTGCTTCTTTAATGGCTACGCCGTTCTCGTTAAACATGGCTCGGACACGGCCGTATTCATGACCGCACAATACCATTTGACCGCTTTCCAGAGTACCTTTCTGGATCAACACGGTTGCCACAACACCACGGCCTTTATCAAGCCTTGATTCAATAACAATGCCCGATGCTGACCCTTCAACAGGCGCTTTCAATTCAAGAATTTCGGTTTGCACAATCAACGCTTCGATTAAATCATCGATACCCGCACCGGTTTTTGCCGAAATTTTCAGGAACTGCACATCGCCGCCCCATTCTTCTGCAAGCACATCAATGTTTGCCAATTCCTGCATCACCTTTTCAGGATTCGCATCGGGCTTATCGATTTTATTAATTGCTACAATAATCGGTACATCGGCTGCCCTGGCATGCTCAACCGCTTCTTTAGTTTGCGGCATCACGCCGTCGTCGGCTGCCACCACGACAATCACCACGTCAGTAACATCGGCGCCCCTGGCACGCATAGCGGTAAACGCCGCGTGGCCCGGCGTATCCAAAAAGGTTACCGAACCGTGATCTGTTTTTACTTGGTAAGCGCCGATATGTTGAGTAATACCGCCCGCCTCGCCAGCGGCAACACGGGTTTTACGAATATAATCCAGCAACGAGGTTTTACCGTGATCGACATGCCCCATAATCGTAACGATCGGCGCTCGCGGCAGTTCAACGCGATTATCGTCTTCTTGAGCTTCAGCCAGCATTTCTTGCTCAAGATCGTCATCGCTCTGCATAATCGCTTTATGGCCCATCTCTTCGACCAGGATTACCGCTGTTTCTTGATCTATGCTTTGATTAATAGTCGCCATAATGCCAAGCTTCATCAACTGCTTAATCACTATGGCCGCTTTAACGCTCATCTTTTGCGCAAGATCGGACACAATAATCATTTCCGGGATGGTAACCTCTTTAACAATAGGTTCAACCGGCATTTCAAATTGATGCTTACCCTCCGGTTTTACGCTGACCCGTTCAGGCTTCTTACCTTTCTTCTTGCCTTTTTTGGAGTCTTTACCCCCGAGCCCGCCGCGTAAACCTTCTTCCTGTTGTTTTTTTCTATGCAGGATTTCTTGCTTAGCCGATGCCTGTTGCCTTACTTTGTCGGCATTTCGTTTAATCGATTCTTCAAGCCGAAGGTCTTTTTCATGCTGTCTTCTTTTAGCTTCCATCGCTTCTTTGGCTTTAATCGATTCTTCATGATCAAATTCGAATTCATCCTGGTCCAATAAAGACTCGACCGGCTCTTCGGCTTCCAAAGTTGGCGAGACTGTTTCAATCGACAGGACGTCGGCGCTGTCAGCTTCAGGTACGGCAGACGTATCAGCCTCAGCCGCCTCAACCGGAGTTGTAATTTCAGGCTCAACCTCTTCAGTCTTTTGCTCTAAGAGGACTACTTCAGTCTTTATCGGCTCTTCGACCAATGGAAGATTCTCGACTGGTTTCGCAACCTGCTCTTCAACAGCGGCTTTAGCCGGCTCCGGACTTTTTTGCTCGTCGGATTCAGCGACTTCGCTACGCTTGATATAGGTTTTTTGTTTACGAACTTCCACACTAATGGTCTTCGTGGTGCTGCCCGGCACACTTGCCTGCTTAAGCTCGCTTACCGTTCTGCGCTTTAACGTCACACGTTTCAGTGAGCCTTCGGCTATGCCCTCATCCTTACCGTGGCGCTTACGCAAATGCGCAAGCAGCTGCATTTTTTCGTCTTCATTAATGACATCATCAGGGGCACTCGCCGATAATCCCGCTTCTTTCAGCTGCTCTAATAATCGTTCAAGAGGTATTTTTACTACCTCTGCTAATTGCCGTACCGTTTTATTACTCATTTCGTACCCCTTACCTACTTGCCTGTTCCTCAGCAAACCAAGGCTCACGTGCCTTCATAATCAATTTTGCCGCCCGATCTTCGTTCATTCCCGAAAAATTCAATAAATCATCTATCGATTGCTCTGCCAAATCATCCATCGTAATTATACCGTGGCTCGCCATATCATAAGCTAAATCCCTGTCCATACCTTCCATTTCCAGCAAATCCTGCGCAGGCTCAGCTATTTCGATTTTTTCTTCCGCCGCAATTGCGCTGATCAGCAAAGCATCTTTAGCGCGACTTCTAAGCGCAGTAACAAGTTCTTCATCAAAACCTTCGATTTCCAGCATTTCACTAACCGGAACGTAGGCGATTTCTTCAATCGTGTTAAAACCTTCTTCAACCAGAACCAATGCAATCTCTTCATCGACATCCAGTTGCTCAACAAACAGTTGTTTTATTTTGTCTGCTTCGGCTTCACTATTTTGTTCGGCTTTAGAAGCATCGATTACGTTCAGCTCCCAGCCTGTTAACTGCGTTGCAAGACGGACATTTTGCCCGCCACGCCCTATAGCCTGAGATAAATTATCCGAACTGACCGCCAAATCCATACTATGTTTGTCTTCGTCAACAACGATGGATTGAATTTCAGCCGGCGACATCGCATTGATCACAAATTGGGCATCGCTTGGATTCCACAGAATAATATCGACGCGTTCTCCAGCCAGCTCATTTGAGACCGATTGCACTCTCGATCCTCTCATGCCTACGCAGGCACCGACAGGATCCAACCTAGGATCATTGCCCTTAACGGCAATTTTGGCTCTGGAGCCGGGATCGCGCGCCGCGCCCATCACTTCAATCAAACCTTCGCCAACTTCCGGCACTTCAAGGCGGAATAACGCCATCAACAATTCCGGCACAGTTCGGCTGACAAACAGCTGGGGACCGCGAGGTTCCGAGCGCACATCTTTCAAGTAACCTCTGACCCTGTCGCCAATACGAATCGCTTCGCGAGGAATCATATCTTCTTTGGCAATGTAAGCTTCTATGTGTCCACCCAAATCCAAGTAAACACTGCCTTTTTCAATACGCTTTACGATACCGGTGATCAGCTCACCCACCCGGCTCTTATAAGCGTCAACAATTTTTCTACGCTCAGCTTCCCTGACTTTATGAATAATAACTTGCTTGGCGGTTTGCGCGGCAATACGGCCGAAATCGACGGACTCAATTTCTTCCTCCACAAAATCGCCGATCTGGACATCCGGATTATCGAGCCTTGCAACTTCCAACAGTATTTGCGTTTCGGGAAATTCCACATCGCCGTCAATTTGACTGTTAGCATCAACAACTTCCCAGATTCTATAGGTCACATAGTCGCCGGTTTTTCTGTTGATATTAACGCGAGCTTTAATTTGGTTCGCGTGACGCTTAATTGTAGCAGCTTCTAATGCCGATTCTATGGCCTGAAAAACGACCTCTTTTTCAATATCTTTTTCATTAGAAAAAACATCTACTACTAACAAAATTTCTTTATTTGCCACTGCGCCCTCCTTTTTCAATTAAATACTCAGGAACCAAACGCGCTTTACTCATCGCGATAAATGGAACCTCAAAAACCTGCTCGCCTTCCTGAAACGTAATAATATCGTCTTCTACTTTGGTGATCAGGCCTGTAATTTTTCTACGACCATTGATTGCTTTAAACAAGTTGACCAACACTGTACTGCCAATATACCGTTGGAACTGGCTCACTTTGAAAAAAGGCCTATCTTCGCCCGGCGAAGAAATTTCTAAATGATAGTTACCTTGAATAGGATCTTCGACATCCATCACCCCGCTAATCTGATGACTAACTTTGGAGCAATCATCAACCAAAATACCGTTCTCGCTATCGATATAGACTCTCAACAGGCCATGTTTAGGATGAGGATTATATTCAATGCCTACGCATTCATAACCTAAACCTTCAACAATTGGCTCAATCAGATTAACCAAATGCTCAGGAGCCTGCTTCATCTTTTCCTCACTTATTTCCGCACAAAAAAAAAGAGCCCACGGCTCTTCCATTAACAATCAACTGTAGCTTCCAAATTTCCAAAGCCCAGAAAATAAAAAACCCCAAAATGGGGTTCTCTGCAACCAATCCATGAGTCACTTTAAACTCTGCATCCTGCAGTCCTATATGGTAGCGGGGGCAGGATTTGAACCTACGACCTTCGGGTTATGAGCCCGACGAGCTACCAAGCTGCTCCACCCCGCGATTGATTTGACACATTATAAAGAGTTTTCAAAAATATGCAACTTATTTTATCTCTTTAGAGACAAAATAATGACTTATTGAGTCCCAAACGTTGCATTTTCTCAAGCGCATAATCCTCCAGCACATCAATAAGCACTGCATTCACGCTTTCGCTTTTACGCAACGCTGCCAGTCGACCAAAATACTCGTCCAATACAATACCCGCCCCAACCTGCCGGCCTGTCAGCCGATCAATACAAAACTCATTCCACCTTTGCAGCTCTTCATTATCCAATGTTTCAGGATAATTTCTGGCACGATATCTAAATAACATTTCCGGCAATCGGCCATCCATAAACTTAAATGCAGAATCCGCCAATTGTTCAGGCTGCATACCCCTAATTTTGAACATTTGGCTTTTATCGTTTTCAGAAAAAAAACCGCCACTGTATATTTCCAAATCAGGATCGGAGTCTTGCTCGACGCAAGCATGGCCATTAAACACTTCAGCCAGCTTTTCAGCCAAACCGGCACAAGCCCTGATCTTTTCAATGTTCGCATAGCATAAAGTCAAATCGATTTCCAACCGTTGCGCATCTTCGGGTCTAATAACAGATACCGGTGCTAAAACAGGACATTTATTGATATGCACGGTTTTTAGCGGAATTCTTGCCATGCCTTCCGGCAAGTCCACAGTAGCTGTAAAAACTCTTTGCTGTATTTCTTCCGCCGCCAAGCTAAGCATTGGCTCAGGATCAACTGACAAATCGTAAACAATTACGCCGTTAACATTAATAGGATGCTTACAAAGCGGAAGCACAACAGCCAAACAATTTTTTGCGGCAGGGTATTTGCCCGAAACATGTACAACGGGTTTAAAACTGCCCAGCTGAAGCAGATTAAACGCTTCGTTTTTTACTCTATGCTGCAACAAAAACCGGTAGAGCCTGGGCTGAACCCGCTTAACCAACTTGGTAATTGCCAAGGTAGCATAAACATCCGAGAGCGCATCATGGGCCGCCTCATGAGTTATATTATTGACGCGAGTAAGCCGGTCCAGTCTAAAACTGGGAACTCCCTCTTCGTCAACAGGCCAGACAATACCCTCAGGACGCAAGGCTCTGGCCGCCCTAACCACATCGATTAAGTCCCAGCGGGAATTACCATTCTGCCACTCTCTTGCATAAGGATCGTAAAAATTACGATACAGGCAGTTCCGGGTAACCTCGTCATCAAAACGAAGCGTGTTATATCCGAGAGTACAGGTATTAGGTTGCGCTAATTGCTCGTGAATCAAACGAATAAACTCAGCTTCGCAGACGCCCTTTTGCTCGGCAAGTTGTGGAGTAATCCCAGTAATTAAACAAGCTTCGGGATGGGGAAGGCAGTCTGCCGCAGGCTTACAGTATGCAACTAAAGGATCGCCTATGATATTAAGATCAGAATCAGTACGAATCCCGGCAAATTGAACCGGCCTGTCCCTGCGAGGATCCGTACCGAATGTTTCGTAATCATGCCAATAGAAGGTTTGCGCAACACTCATTATTAACGGCTCTCAATACCAGAAAAGCCGAAGAAGCTGCTGCAACATCGAGCAAAACTCATAAATAATCCCTAGTGAATTGAAGCCAGCGCCCTTAAGACATCCGTACGGCTGACAATTCCAACCAAATCATCATCCTGAAAAACAGGAAAACTCCTGACTGTAGATTGTTGAAACTTCTCCGCTAAATCTACAATGCTGGATTCTGCATCCACAGTGATGACCTGCTTGGTCATATAATCGCCAACCTTGCCTCCCATGCTTTGGTTATATGAGGCTTCCAAAACGATATTCATCACATCTTTCTCGGAAAACATACCCAACAATCGTCCCACCTGATCAACAACAGGAGCGCTGGTAATTTTATGATCCAACAGTTTCTTTACGGCATCTATTACATCTGCATCCTTAGCAAGTGTAACCAATCTCTTCGACATGTAATCTGCAACTGTGATTTTCGCCAACATAATGAACTCCTGCGTTGTTTATTATTGTGGATATATCTACGATCCTTGATTTAAGCGAGCTTCCGCCTCCATCTTCTTTCTTTTATCACATTTTTCCACACAAACACAATCGCCATTGTTTGCCGCACCGCCGCATGATCCCTTGATAGCACGCCTACCAAAAATAACGCCTATCGCCATTATGACGATAACAATAACCATGAACACAAAAGTCACTAGAAAGTAAGTCACGGTATCACCTCTTTAAATTTATAAACGCCGACAATAAAAAACGAGGAGCAGGACAAGCCTTACTCCTCGTTTAGTTTGATGCATTTTCCTCTCTATTCAAAACAAAGCTAGAAAGAGAAGGTCGAATTATTATCCGCCAAAATCGTCCAGCAAGATATTTTCCGGCTCTACGCCGTTATCCAACAACATCTTGATGACCGCAGCATTCATCACCGGAGGCCCGCACATGTAGAACTCACAGTCTTCCGGAGCCGGATGGTTCTTAATGTATTCTTCGAAAAGCACATTATGAATAAAGCCGGTATAACCAGTCCAGTTATCTTCCGGTAACGGATCGGACAACGCAACATGCCACTCAAAGTTATCGTTTTCCCGAGCCAGCATATCGAAGTCCTCTACATAGAACATTTCGCGTTTGCTGCGAGCACCATACCAGAAAGTCATTTTGCGTTTAGACTTCAACCGGCGTAACTGATCGAAGATATGCGAACGCATAGGCGCCATACCTGCGCCGCCGCCGATAAAGATCATTTCATTTTGCGTGTCTTTAGCGAAGAATTCACCATAAGGCCCTGAAACAATACACTTATCGCCTGGCTTCAAGTTAAAGATAAAAGAAGACATGATACCTGGAGGTACGCTATCCGGCGCACCAGGAGGCGGCGTCGCAATACGCACGTTCAGCATGATTTCTTTTTCTTCAGGATAACTTGCCATCGAATAGGCCCGCAAAGCAGGCTCTTTTACAGTAGAGACATAACGCCACAAGTTGTACTTATTCCAATCTTCATGGAATCTTTCTTCGATATTGAAATCGCTATATTTAGAAACATGAGGAGGACATTCAATCTGAATGTATCCGCCTGCACGATAGTTAATTTCCTCGCCTGCCGGCAATTCCAAAACCAACTCTTTAATAAACGTAGCAACGTTATTATTCGATTTAACCGTACATTCCCATTTTTTAACGCCGAAAACGCTGTCTTCGACTTCAATGTTCATGTTGTGTTTAACCGAAACCTGGCAAGAAAGACGCTCACCGTGAGCCGCTTCTCTTTTGCTGATATGGCTCAATTCAGTAGCTAAAATTTCGCCGCCGCCTGAATGGACTTTCACCTTGCATTGACCGCAAGTACCGCCGCCGCCACAAGCTGATGAAACAAATAAACCATTATCAGCTAAAGCAGTTAATAATTTAGAACCTACCGGCACATGAATTTTTTTCTCATCATTAATGAGAATTTCCACATCCCCTTCAGCGACCAGCTTGCTCTTAGCGCCGATAATGACGAACACCAGCGCAATAACAAAAGCCGTGAAAATAATAATCCCTAATAAAATCTCAAGCATGCCGCACCTTTAAAGTTGGATTCCAGAGAAAGCCATGAAGCCAAGCGACATCAGACCCGCAGTAATAAAGGTGATACCTAAACCTTGCAAACCAGCAGGTATATCACTGTATTTTAGTTTTTCGCGCACCCCGGCCATAACGGTGATAGCCAGCGCCCAACCGAAACCGCTGCCTACGCCGTATACAACACTTTCAGGCAAGTTGTAGTCACGCTCGATCATGAACAAACTGCCCGCTAAAATCGCGCAGTTCACTGTGATCAAAGGCAAGAAAATCCCTAACGCATGGTACAAGGCAGGAAAAAATTTATCTAAAATCATTTCCAGGATTTGCACTAAAGCCGCGATAACACCGATACAGCTTAACAACGCCAAAAAGCTTAAATCAACGCCGGTGATGCCCATCCACGACAACGCATTTTCTTTCAGTAACGCATGGTAAATGAAGTTATTGGCAGGCACAGTGATAATCTGCACCATCATAACCGCAATACCTAAGCCCATTGCTGTCGAGATTTTCTTGGAAACCGCGATAAACGTACACATACCCAAGAAGAAGGACAGCGCCAGGTTTTCGATAAAGACAGCCTTGATGAAAAGACTAATATAAGCTTCCATTAGTGATGCCCTCCTTCACCGTGAGAAATCGACATGATTTTGAAATCCGCCTTTTCAGCTTGCTTTGGTTTCCATTGACGGACGCCCCAAATAATCAAACCGATAATGAAAAATGCACTCGGCGGCAACAGCATCAGACCATTAGGATCGTACCAACCGCCGTCTTTAGTGAGCTTGAAAACTTCAATACCCAGTAACTTGCCTGAACCTAACGACTCTCTGATAAAGGACACAGTAATCAAAATCAAGCTGTAACCCAAACCGTTACCAATACCGTCCATAAAGCTTTCCAAAGGCGGATTTTTCATCGCATAACCTTCAGCACGCCCCATAACGATACAGTTAGTAATAATCAAGCCCACGAATACCGACAATTGCTTGCTGACTTCATAAGCAAATGCTTTCAATATTTGATCCACCACGATAACCAGCGAGGCAATAATAGTCATCTGCACGATGATTCGGATACTGCTGGGAATATGATTCCTGATCGCACTAATCGCCGCACTGGAACATGCCGTTACCATCGTCAACGCTAATGCCATGATCAGCGAAGTCGACATTTGCGAAGTTACCGCCAGCGCAGAACAGATACCCAAAACTTGTAACGTAATGGGGTTGTTATCAACCAACGGCTCTGTCAGTACCTTTTTGGTTTCATCATTTAAAATTTCACTCATGATTGAACTCCTTTAACCGCTCTTACTTTAGCTAAATACGGAGCAAAACCTTCTTTGCTCATCCAGTATCTAACCAAATTGGTTACACCGGCGCTAGTTAACGACGCACCAGCCAAACCGTCAACTTGGTATTGCGATCCCGGCTTGCTGGTATCGACCACACCTTTAATCAAGCTCAATGCAGGCTCACCGATCTCGGCACCTTCAATGGCACCTTTTTCTAAAGAACCTTGTTCGGTTTCCGCATAGACTTTTTTACCTTTCCAAAGCGCGCGCCAGTTCGGGTTAACGACTTCGCCGCCCAGCCCCGGAGTTTCCGCTTGATCATAGAAGTTGATACTTTGCACGGTTTGTCCATCGGGATCCAATGACAGGAATCCGTACAAGGTTGACCACAATCCGTAACCGTTGATAGGCAAGATAATCGACTTGATTGCGCCCGCCTCTTTTACTAAAAAGACTTTCGCATATTTAGCCTTTACCCGGATATGGGCAATATCTTTTTCTTTAGGAATCGCAACGCTTAAAGCCGGATCTTTCGCTGCTTTGCGCTGATCGTATTCAGCAGCGTTTATATCATCGGCATAATCGCCTGTTTCCAGGTTGACGATTTTCGCTTCGATTTTGTCTTTAAACACGGCATCGATATCAGCGCCTTCTTGAAGCAGGCCAGCTACATCAAGAATATTCTTCTTCATATCGACTTCTTTGTTATTGACCTGGAGAGGCTTTAACGCAACCGCGGAAAACGAAACCAAAACCGCGCAAACCAAACAAAGCGCAACCGCGATAGCAATAGTCTTTTCTAAACTATCGTTACCCAACGCAAGAACTTTATCCCGGTAAACCTTGAATTTTTGGTAATGCTCGCATTTATCCAATGCGGCACAAATTTTATTAAATTGTTCGCATTTATGCATGGCGTTTCATCCTTCTTCTGATATTGGCCTGAATGACAAAATAGTCAATCGTAGGCGCGAACATATTGGAAAATAGAATTGCCAGCATAATTCCTTCCGGGAACGCCGGATTAACAACTCTGATTAATACCGTCATAGTCCCGACCAGTCCCCCGAATATCCAACGACCGGTATCGGTCATCGCGGCACTGACAGGATCGGTTGCCATATAAACCATGCCGAAAGCAAAGCCGCCCATCGTCAAGTGCCAATACCAGGGTATCGCAAACATATGATTGCTATCGCTGCCTATCATATTGAACAGCAACGAAGTCGCTACCATGCCAGCAAATACGCCGCCCATGATGCGATACGATGCAACCTTGGTATACAACAGGAAAGCCGCACCGATCAGGATGGCCAATGTTGAAGTTTCGCCAAGACATCCCGGTTCAAAACCGAAGAAAGATTGCATCCAGCTGTAGTTAGCCGCATGAACCGCATCAAGACCGCCATTTGCCGCCAAACCTAAAGGCGTAGCCGCAGTATAGCCGTCAACCGCAACCCAGACGGAATCGCCGGAAATAGATGCAGGATAAGCGAAATACAAGAACGCTCGCCCTGTTAACGCAGGATTCAAAAAGTTTTTACCGGTACCGCCGAATACTTCTTTACCGATAACGATACCGAAAGAAATACCCAAAGCGACCTGCCACAAAGGCATATCGGGCGGCATAATCAACGTGTATAACATCGACGACACCAAGAAGCCTTCGTTGACTTCATGACCGCGAACGGTTGCGAACAAGACTTCCCAGACGCCGCCAACCGCCAGCGTGACGATATAAATAGGCAGGAAATACAGCGCGCCGTGAACCAAGTTAGAAAACGGGTTCATCGTGCTGTAGCCAAAGATCATCATCGGGATGCGACGCCAATCCTGAGCTTGTTCCAAGCCCATCTTTGCCATAGCCAAGTTAGCTTGGTAACCGGTGTTATACAAAGCCATCAATATGCAGAAAAACGTCGCGATGACCACAAAAGTCATGGTCCGTTTCAGGTCGTTACCATCGCGAACATGCGTGGTTCCGCGCGTTACATCGGCTGGCGTATAAATAAAAGTATCGACCATCTCATAGAGACCGTAATACTTTTCGAACCGCCCACCCTTAGTGAAATGCGGCTCCAAATTGTCTAAAATTTCTCTAGGCGACATTATCCTTCCTTCTCAATTTTAGTTAAGTTCGCTCTTAAAACAGGAGCGAAATCGTGTTTACCAGGATCCACAAACGTAAATAAGGAGACGTCTTCCTCATCCAGCTCCAAACAACCCAATAACTGGGCCTGATCTGAATCGCCTACTATCAATGCCTTTAACAGCGGCGTAGGCAGAATATCCAGCGGCATGACCGCCTCATAAACGCCGACCGGGACAATCGCCCTGTTACTGCCGTTTTTATCGGTTGTTAATGGAAATTTACGGTTCAACTTGCGGTCTACACTCGACGTATAAACATTCATGACCGAATATTTGTTTTTACCCGGAACAATCCAGCCGAATAATTCGCGCGCGCGCCCTTCTTGCAATACTGAAACCTGGTTGCTGTAACATCCCAAAAACGCAGCCCAATCCGCTGCAAGATGTCCATACAATACCGAACCGGAAATAACCCGATTTTCAACTTCTTCCAATTGGCCTGCTACCAAATCATCGGTATTGGCGCCAACGCGGGTGCGAATCAATCTTGGTTTGGTAACGGTAGGACCTGCCAGTGAAACAACGCGTTCAACATTGATTTTACCGCTAGTAAACAATGCGCCGATTGCAATAACCGCTTGATAATCCAAATGCCAAACGAATTTATCGATAGCAACCGGATCAATCAAATGAATATGCGTGCTTGGCAATCCCGCAGGATGCGCACCGGAGAACTCGGCGACAACGACAGGCGCGTCACCAACTGCAATATCGGCGCCCGTTGCCTTACAAACGTAAGTCTTGCCTTCCGTCAACTTGGCAATAACGGCCAAGCCGTTAACAAAATCTTCGCTCCGCTCTTTGATGATAACCGCAGGATTTGCCGCTAACGGCCTGGTATCGATTGCAGTCACAAAAATAGAACGAGGCTTGCTGTCTACGGCAGGAATTTTGCCGTAAGGACGCGTACGCAACGATGTCCACAAACCTGAAGCCAACAGGTTTTCTTTAACCTGTTCTGCCGACAAATCGCTTAACTCGGACGCTTTATATTTTGCAAACGATTCCTGTGCCGTTCCTTTCAGTTCGATCACGACAGATTGCAAAACACGTTTCGCTCCGCGATTAATGGATTGAACAACACCCGCTCCGGGTGAAGTAAAATTAACCCCAGGATTTTTCTTGTCAGTGAAAAGCACTTGGCCAAGTTTGACCGTATCCCCTTCATTGACCATCATCGTAGGCTTCATGCCTACATAATCCATCCCCAGGACGGCAACAGACTTAACTTTATTGCCATCCTCAATAACTTGTTCAGGCTCTCCGGTAATAGGAAGGTCCAAACCTTTTTTAATAATAAATTGCATAGTTGATAGCCTGCTCTCCAATCAAGTTGCGGCGAAACCATCCTTTCATTTCATTTCAAATGCTAATAAAACAAGAGGCGCATTAAGACGTAAAACAGCGGCATTAAACCATAAAAACTACGTATTCTCAACTACGGCAAGGCTTACCGAGAGTCTTTTAACGCATGCCAAACGCAGATTCTGACCGCCTCCACTGATACCGCCTTATCCATGTCCGGAAATCATAATAAAACTGCATGCCGGTGGTCGAAGCCAATAAATAAGGCCTATAATTACCGGCTTTCAATGCAACTCACCTCCCGCTCTTACTCACAGTCAAACCGGCTGAACACTTACTCAACTTCAAGCATTAACGCCTGATTACTGAATCAGTTTACCCGAAAAATGAATTGACTTTATCCTCACAAACACTATTAAATCCGGGCAATCCAATCCCCGCATCAGCATTGCGCGAACAGAGCATCCCACAATGACCCAAAATAACACCCAGCCGATTCCATCAAATCATCCAAAAAATCAGCCAAAGCAAAGCGAAAACTTTCCTATTGCCGGCTTAGGCGCTTCCGCCGGAGGCCTGGAAGCTCTTGAACAATTCTTTCACCATATTCCTGCGGATACCGGCATGGCTTTTGTGTTGATCTCCCATCTTGATCCGACCCATGCCAGCATCCTGACCGAGATATTGCAACGCACGACCTCGATGCAGGTGTTGGAAGCGCAAGATCAAATGCAGGTTATACCTAACTGCGTATACGTCATTCCGCCTAACCGCGACATGACCATTTTTAAGGGCGCCTTGCAGTTAACCTTGCCGGCAGTGCCACACGGCCAGCGCATGCCTATCGATACATTTCTCCGTTCGTTGGCCGAAGATCAGGCAGAAAAAACCATCGGCATTGTTCTTTCCGGTACCGGCACCGACGGCACGTTGGGACTGCGCGCGATCCTCGGGGCCGGCGGCATCACACTGGCCCAGGAACCAAGCACCGCAAAATTCGACGGCATGCCGGTCAGTGCGATACAAGCGGGCTATGTTACTCATATCTTGCCGGTGGAAAAAATGCCGGAAGTGCTGTTATCCGGCATACTCTCACAGATTCCCCAGGCCGCTCCCTCGCCGCCGATTGCATTGAGCGGCATCAATCACATCCTGATGCAGTTGCGTACCGCTATCGGCCATGATTTCTCGCTCTACAAGAAAAGCACCATTACTCGCCGCATCCAACGCCGCATGTCGCAAAACGGCATTGAAGACACGGAAACTTATGCCCGCTACCTTAAGGAGCATCCATCCGAAACAACAGCGCTTTTCAAAGAACTGCTGATCAACGTCACCAATTTCTTTCGAGATCCGGAAGCTTTCGTTACGCTGAAGCAAGACATCCTGCCGGCGCTGCTCGCAGACAAACCGGATAATTACGTTTTCCGCATTTGGGTGGCCGGTTGCGCCACCGGAGAAGAGACCTATTCCATTGCGATGGTATTGCGCGAAGTAATGGATAAATCCCGCCGCGAAATTAAAGTGCAGCTCTACAGCACCGATCTTTCCGAAGATACGATTGCCGTCGCCCGAGCCGGCCTCTACCCGCCCAACATCAGTGTCGACGTCACCCCTGAAAGGCTGCGCCGCTTCTTCGTCAAGGAAGAAAGAGGCTATCGGATAAAAAAGGAAATTCGCGAAATGGTCGTATTCGCTGTTCAAAACATTATTAAAGATCCACCTTTTACCAAACTCGATCTGCTCAGTTGCCGCAACCTGATGATTTACCTGGAACCGGAACTGCAAAACCGCCTGATCCCGGCTTTTCATTACGCGCTTAAACCGGGAGGCGTATTATTTCTGTCCCCGTCGGAGAGTATCGGCAATCATACCGATCTGTTTACGCCACTGAATCGCAAGTGGAAGTTTTACCGCACCATCCCCTCCCCCGCCTCAACCCATGCCGTTTTAGCCAGCAATGTGACCTGGGCGACAGAATCGACGCATAAGACACAGGAAAACATTACCAAAGTAACCGGAGAAAGCAATTTAGCCGAACTGACCCGGCGCATACTGTTGCAATCCTACGCGCCCGCCGCGGCAGTGACCGATACCAAAGGCCATATCCTCTACATTTACGGAGAAACCGGCAAATACCTGCGCCCGGCGCCCGGCCTTGCCACCCTTAACGTCGTCGACATGGCCCGGGAAGGACTGCAACTAGAATTGCGTGCCGCCATTATGACTGCAAGTCAAAACACATCTGTTTTACACCGTGAACTATCGGTCAAAACCAACGGCGATTTTCAACCGATACTACTCAGCGTGCGTCCGCTATCGAATCCAAACGATCAGCAACCCCTGCTGCTGATCAGCTTCCAAGACATAGAGCCCAACCCTAGCAAACCGGCGCCTGGCAAACACAAACGCGCCTCCAAACCCGATGAGCTGCGTCATATCGAGGAACTGGAGTGCGAGTTGGCTTACACCAAAGAGAACTTGCAGGCCACTATTGAGGAACAGTTCGCATCCAATGAAGAGCTTAAATGCGCTAACGAAGAACTGCAATCCACCAATGAAGAATTGCAATCCACCAACGAAGAGCTGGAAACCTCCAAGGAAGAATTGCAATCGATCAACGAAGAACTGATTACCGTGAATTCCGAACTGCAAGCCAAAATCGTGCAATTGGCCGACATGCAAAACGACATGAAAAACCTGCTCGACAATATCCATATCGGCACCATCTTTCTCGATCAAAATATGACCATCCGGCGCTTTACCCGCGAAGCGACCAATATTTACCGGCTGGCTGCATCGGATATAGGGCGTTCATTGAGCGACATCAAACCCGAACTAAAAGGCGAAGACCTATTGGACGCCGCTCACAGCGTACTCGATAACCTAGTACCGATAGAACGTGAAGTAAAAACCTTGAACGACAACTCTTACCTGGCGCGCGTCCAACCCTATCGCACACTGGAAAACATGATCGACGGTGTCGTGCTGACCTTTACCAATGTCACCGAACGCGCCGCGGATATTGCCAAACAAAAAGCCGAGCTATTGGCGGAATGTATTATCAAAACGGTACACGAACCTCTGCTTGTGCTTAATAACGACTTAATTGTCGTGACTGCCAGCCGTTCGTTTTATCAAGACTTTCAAGTGTCCGCTGAAGAGACTGTAGGACGGCCGATCTACGAATTGGGCAACGGTCAGTGGAATATTCCCGATTTGCGCAATCTATTGGAGACCGTCTTACCGCATAATCAGGCTTTTGAAAACTATCTGGTAGAGCATAATTTTCCGGCTATCGGTTATCGTAAAATATTGCTGAATGCCCGCAGTATCATCAGCCAGACCGGCGACCCTCAATTGATCGTACTGGCGATGACTAATATTACCGACAAACCCTGAAGCTAAGTTGAGCAGCTCGCCTGCTCAAACGAAACTTAACCCATATCTGCCACTTAAATATAAGGGATACACCGAGCTATCGAACTACGCTAAATAACAGTATGGAGTTTATATGAAAAACAAACCTACCAAACTGGATAAACAATTCAAGCCACGTACCGGAGCCGTGGACCGGCGCGCCCGCAGCCCGGAGCCTTTGCCCCATTCGATGGAGAAACTGCTCCATGAACTGCGTGAACACCAGGTCGAGCTGGAGATGCAAAACGAGGAATTACAGCAGGCCCGTGCAGCCTTGGAAGAATCTCATCACCGCTACCTCAGCCTTTATGAGTTTGCTCCTGTCGGCTACCTGACCCTCACGCTCGAAGGCAAGATCATCGAGGTCAATCTTACTGCCGCCGGACTGCTTGGCATAGATCGCGGCAAACTGATCAACCACCCGTTCACCGAGCTGGTCTCCCCTCAAGACAGCGACCGCTGTTATCTTCTGCTGAAGAACGTACTAAAGCACGAAGAGGAGCATAAAATCACTGAGCTGATGCTGAAACGTAGCAATGGCTTCTTTCATGCCCGGCTGGACTGCCTGCCGGTAACGGCCGACGACCAAACTCCGCTGCTGCGCGTCACGCTGACCGACATCACCGAAAGCAAGCGGATAGAAGAAGAATTGCGCATCGCCGCCGTTGCCTTCGAGGTTCAGGAAGGCATCATGATCACTAACGCCGACAATGTCATCTTACGCGTCAACCGGGCCTTTACCGACATTACCGGCTATAGCGCCGAAGAACTGATAGGTCAAACACCTCGGATGTTCAAATCCGGCTATCACGACGCGAACTTTTACGACGAAATGTGGGAGTGCATTCATCGTAGCGGGTATTGGCAGGGTGAAATATGGGATCAACGCAAGAACGGCGAAATCTATCCCAAATGGCTGACTATCACCGCCGTGAAAGACAACGCCGGAAACGTCACCCACTACGTCGGCTCACATACCGATATATCCGAACGCAAGGCTTCGGAAGAGGAAATCAAGCTGCTGGCTTATTACGATCCGCTGACTTCCTTGCCGAATCGCAGGCTGCTGCTGGACAGATTGCAACAAGCCCTGGCCGCCAGTGCGCGTAGCAGGAAATACGGCGCCCTGCTCTTCATTGACCTGGATAACTTCAAATCGCTTAACGACCATCTGGGCCACGACATGGGAGACATATTGCTGCAACAAGTCGCGCAACGCCTTATAGATTGCGTCCGTGAAGGCGATACCGTGTCCCGGCAAGGCGGCGACGAATTTGTGATCATGCTTGAAGAACTGAGCGAGAATGTTGAAGAAGCCGCTGTCAAAGCCAAAGCGATTGGCGAGAAAATTATTGCTTCGCTGAACCAGGCCTACCGGCTCGTCAATCATGAGTACCGAAGCACGCCGAGCGTTGGCATCACGCTATTTATAAATCACCGTCATGAAATAAATACCCTGCTTAAACGGGCGGATATAGCCATGTACGGCGCCAAAGCCGCCGGCCGCAACACCTTGCGTTTCTTCGACCAGGACATGCAAAAAGCGGTAACGGCCCGGGCCGCCCTGGAAGCGGACTTGCGTTTTGCATTGGGAAAAAACCAATTCAAGCTCTATTTTCAGCGTCAGGCACGGCATGACGGACAAACCGTCGGCGCCGAAATGTTGTTACGTTGGGAGCACCCTAAACGCGGCCTTATCCTGCCGCATGAATTCGTTCCGCTGGCCGAAGAAATCGGTTTAATACTCACGATCGGGCAGTGGGTACTGGAAGCCGCCGGCGCCCAGCTTAAACGCTGGGAAAACCATGAACGAACCCGCGATTTACAACTTGCCGTTAACGTCAGCGCACGGCAATTCCATCAACCCAACTTTGCAGAACAAGTGCGCGCGATGCTGAAAAAATCGGAGGCTAAAGCGGAGCGGCTCAAACTCGAATTCGCCGAAAGCCTGATATTCGGCGACATCGACGACACCATCGACAAAATAAAAATACTCAAAGAAATCGGCGTCGGCTTCTCTATCGACGATTTCGGCACCGGCTATTCATCGCTGAAGTGCCTGGCGCAACTACCGTTCGATCAATTGAAAATCGATCAATCTTTCGTGCACAACATTGGCGTTAAACCTACCGATACAGTAATTGTGCAGACCATCATCGGCATGGCCGGCAGCCTGGGAATGGACATCATCGCCGAAGGCGTGGAAACGCAACAGCAACGCGAATTCCTGGAACGGCACGGCTGCCGCGTTTACCAGGGCAACTTGATCGGTAAGGCCATGCCGCCGGAAGCGTTTGAACAGTCTTTAGGCGTTTGAGCAAAAACTTATCCCCCACTGATTTAAATAACCGATACAACGCACTCGGGCGGAGGTGCTTTTCCTATACTACTGTTGCGTCCACCCTGTATCCGTTATAGCCACTAAAAATAAGCCGACCTGTAAGCGATTGCCCGGCAAAAACGTCAGAAACACAACGCCGACCCAGCGTCAAAGCCCAAGCAACGGCTTCCCGCATTTTGATGAAGAAGCTAACCGAAAATGTTAAAGTAAGCTTTTATTTACAAATAAAGTTAGCGAAACGCCGTGCAGCACAATAAAGGTATTAGAACAGATTGGGCGAGCGATTTGAGCGTGACCCGCTCCCTGACGTGGCGCTATTTATTCGCGTTATCGTTAGTCGCCGTGCTGTCAACGGCTGCATGGCTGAGCCTGCACTTGGTAATATCGGAGCAAAACAGCACGGCTGTCGTAGTCAACATCAGCGGGCGGCAGCGCATGCTGAGCCAGCGTACCGCATTGTTCTCGAATCTTCTGGTGAACGCCCCCAAAGCCGATCAGCCGGCGATTCGCAGCAAGCTAACCGACGCGATCCAGCTTATGGAGCGCTCGCATCATGGTTTGACTCACGGCGACGAGAGTATGAGCCTGCCTAGATCGATGTCGCCCGCTATCCATGCCATGTATTTTGACGGGCCAAATGCGTTGGATCGGCAAGTAGAAACCTACATCAGAATCGTGCATGAGTTACTCCAGTTGAATGACGGCGCGTTAACGCCAACCAACCCGCAACTACAATACATTACTCAAAACGCACCGAACGCATTAGTGAGCGCTCTCGATCAGATGGTGCGTCAGTATCAACTGGAAGGAGAGGCATCGGTCATACGTTTGCAAAAAGCGGAGACAATATGCTGGGCGGTCACGTTGATTTTACTGGTTCTGGAAGCGACGCTGATTTTTCATCCTTTCGTCAGGCACCTTAAAGCTATCCTGGAAAAATTACAAAACGTCACCGAAGAACTGCAATTACATCAAGACCGGCTTGAAGAAACGGTCAGGCAACGTACCGCAGAGTTAGAAAACAGGAGCAACGCGCTAACAGAGAGTGAGGAAAAGTTCCGCCTTATCAGTACCGTTGCCAAAGACGCCATCGTCATCATCGATCCCCAGGAACAAGTGATTTATTGGAACCCCGCTGCCGAAGAAATATTCGGCTACGAAGCCAATGAGGCCGTCGGCAAAAATCTGCACAATTTACTGATTCCGATGCGCTACCGCGAAGCCGCGCATAACGGTTTTGAGCGTTTTCAACGTTATGGCGTCGGCAATGTCATTGGCAAAACGTTTGAGATCACCGCGCTCCGTAAAAACAATGAAGAGTTCCCGGTCGAACTATCCGTTTCATCTTTCAGTTTCCGTAACAATTGGCACGCTCTGGGCATTATCCGCAACATTACCGAGCGTAAGCAAATGGAAGATCAAGTGCGTCAGCTCGCATTTTATGACACGCTGACCAACTTGCCTAACCGGCGCCTGCTCAATGACCGCTTAAGGCAGGCTATGATCAACAGCAAACGCAAGGGCCATTATGCCGCCTTAATGATGCTCGATCTTGACAATTTCAAACCGCTGAACGATATACACGGGCATCCGGTTGGAGACTTACTGTTAATCGAGGTCGCAGACAGGTTAAAGGCTTGTGTACGCGAGACCGATACCGTCGCGCGTTTCGGCGGCGATGAATTTGTCGTACTGCTGAATGACTTGAGTACCGAACAAACGCAATCAATTTCGCAGGCGCGTATCGTTGCGGAAAAAATTCTTAATTCTTTATCCGCTCCTTACCGGCTGGTCATCAACAAAACGAACAAAAAAACCAATAACACGGTAGAACATCAATGTACCGCCAGTATCGGCGTGGTCGTGTTCATCAAGCACGACAGCGACCCGGACGATCTCCTTAAATGGGCCGACGATGCGATGTATCAGGCAAAAGACGCCGGGCGTAATTCGGTGCGGTTTTATGATTGCCAAACCGACGCTTTGCATGCGGCATATAATCAAGGTAAGGATTTGGTTCAAAAATAACTTCCCCAAATTACCGTTTCCGGTCGCAATCCTACCGCCCTTTCTTCAGTTTCTGTTCATAAACCCGGTTTATTCTAAGCGGCAAGAACAGGAATGATTGCTCTCGATAGCAGCATTATCCAAATTGCAGCAAACTTTTACCCCAGTCGAGCAGGAAGGTACAAAATGGTTAACCAGAATTTCAATACCTATAGCGACATCGTCGCACCGATGAGCCAGGCTTTTAATAACGGCAACTTTTACGGCTTGGAATATATCCTAGACGAGTTGGTTACAGAAAAAACGCCGCCTAAAAGTCCAAATACCGTGGATTGGTTTGGCGCCTGTGATTATTTCGCTTAGCTATTTTTAATTGAACGGCTGGTGTCCGCCCTATCCGCAACACCAGTCGAAACCCGAAAAATACCCAACAAACAACAGCAATCCGCTTCATAGCGGATTGCTACAGATTCATAACTTCCGGCAGGGATTCTTCAAACGTACGCACCGTTAATTGCCCCGCGCCGTTAAATGCACCATGTCATTCATCACGCCCTCCAAGCCGCCGTAAACGTTCAGCGTATTGATACGGCCGGTGATTTTTTCCAATATCTCCAGCTCCTTCAAGCGCAGCAACACGGAGTTACCTTCCATATATTGATCGATCTATTATTGAGTTGTGGAAAGGCTCAATCCAATCTACACTGCCGCTTTCTGTTCTCATTGAGCCTTAAATTGGCGCGTCCAGGCTCAATAAGACCTTTTTCGAGATGTTATGACGGACGATTTCAACACCAATACGCCACCAGCCCTGATAAGCCTGACTAAGAGCTATATTTGCGGACTTCAATTCTTGTTCGCGTTCACTCCAGGCATCGCCATAACTTATCTGTATGCATTTCCGCCTAGCGATGCGCAATACATGAACTTTAGTTTGCATCATCTGGCTATCGGTGTTTCGACCTTGATCAGCAGCTTTGTAACTTGGGTAACATGGCTGTGTTATCGCTCGTCCGGGGAAATATTTTTACGTTGGTTGGCGTTCGGTTTTCTTGGCTTCTCGATAATTTACGCTTGCCATGGCCTGTTTACCCAATTGTCTAATTGCAACTTGGGCCTGTTTTTAATTTACGGTCCGGTTTCCCGTTTAGTATTAGCGCTTTGTCTCCTGCTAGGACTGCTCAATTACAATCGCCCCGCAGACTCGCTCCAAGTAACCGCGCAACTGAAATCGTGGCGGACACTCTTTCTGCTGTTTATCGTGCTGGATCTGCTGATTGTTTTAGCATTTTCCCGTTCCGGCAGCTTTTGCCTGGCCGAGATAGGAATGACGAACAGCAATGAGTTCGCAAGCAAACTTCGCCGCGGGTTGGAATGGGGCGTTGTAGCAACGACGCTGATCAATATTTTCTCCATGTTGGCGCGGCGAATTCGCGGACCTTTGATGACGTTGTTTATGATTTCGTTAGTGGTTTTCGCTCAGGCGTCTATCTCTTTTCTACTCGCCAAGCCGTGGAATCACCAGTGGTGGCTAGCTCACGCCATCTTTGCCAGCGGTTTTTTACTTTTGAGCTACGGCATCATGCAAGCTTTTCTTAGCAGTCGATCGTTTGCCAGGGTTTATAGCGTGGAAGAACTCATGGCTCATCTGCGCGATGCCAATCTTGAACTGGTACGGCTAGCCAACACCGACCCGCTCACCAACATTGCCAACCGGCGTAGCTTGATGGACAGTCTTGCTATTGCGATTGATCAGTATCACCGCTACGCGTGCCGCTTCAGTGTACTGATACTTGATCTTGATCATTTCAAACAAATTAACGATACGTACGGTCATGCGGCCGGCGATTGGGTGCTGCAAGAAACAGTATCACGCAGCTTTGCGCAGTTGCGTTCAATGGATGTGCTTGGCCGCATAGGCGGCGAAGAGTTCGCCGTACTATTACCGCATACCGGAACCGAAGAGGCGATTCATATCGCCGAACGATTGCGCGCCACTTTGGCTGAAACGCCAATAATTTTTGATGGGCAAACAATCCCTGTCACCATGAGCATTGGCGTAGCTGAATACTCTTCCGATCACGGCAATGGAGAGAGCTTGCTACGCCAAGCGGATTTCTGCCTCTACGAAGCGAAACGGCGCGGACGTAATCGGGTCGAGAGCGATATAGATACGTCGGACTCGCCTACATCATCGGTGGCGCTCACCTGATCAGACTATTGTTAATTCTCGAAACTGACCACGGCAACATGGCTATTGCTTTGGGAACTTATCGCCCCTGACAAATCAAACCAACGCCCTCTCCCTGCGCTGCAACAAGATCGCCAGCCGTTTCTATTATTAAGGCCCATTTTTACCGCCCCTAATTCATCCATGAACCACCCGACCATTCCCGCTGCCGAGGCTTTTAGCCTGCTTAGCGCCAATAATCAATTGGCTGTGATCGACGTAAGATCGGAGGGGGAATATGAAAAAGCGCACTTCGAAAACACGCTAAATATCCCGATACTGTCAGACGCCCATCGCCATGACGTGGGGCTGACCTATAAGACCGAAGGCTCGGAAGCCGCCAAAGCGCTCGGGCACAAACTGGTCAGCGGCGATTATAAGGAACGGATGATTCGGCAATGGTGCGAATCGATTAAAAGCCGTCCCCAGCACCCCGCTTTGGTCTTTTGCTGGCGCGAAGGCCTGCGCTCCCGGCTGGCCCAGGATTAGATCTGTCAAAACGGGCTTGAAGTATTGCGAGTCGAATCCGGCTATAAAGGCTTAAGGCACGAGGCGCTTAAGCTGATAGGAAATCCCGCGCCCTTTATCGTCCTGTCCGGCATGACCGGATCGGGAAAAACCCGCTTAATTCATCAACTCCGGCACTTTGTCGATCTTGAAGCGCTTGCCGATCATCGCGGCAGCGCTTTTGGGGCTCATATCGGCAGAAGCCAACCCCAGCAAGCCACGTTTGAAAACAAACTGGCGCAAGCGTTATATCAAGCTGCCGACAACTTTGTGCTGGAGGACGAAAGCCGCAATATCGGCCGCTGCCATGTGCCTGACCTGTTTTACGCCCTCATGGCCTCGGCGCCGATGGTCATGATCGAAACCCCGGCCGGGGTTCGGGCATTGGAGATATTTAAGGAATATATCCAAGCGCCTTTTGCAGCAGGTATGCCGTTACCCGAGCTGGAAACCGGTTTTGCCAAAAATGTCGAACGGATCAGGAACAAGTTGGGCGGCCTGGAGTGCGACAACATTAAAACCATGCTGAGCCAATCGTTCCAATTCGATGCGCTGGATGAAGCTTACGCAGACGCTTATCTCGACTGGATCGAGCGCCTGCTGACGCATTATTACGACAAACTGTATATCTATTCGCTATCGTTAAAATCGCGGAAAACCTTGTTTAAAGGCTGCTGGCAGGATTGCCTGGATTTTCTAACCGATTCCCAAGAAAGAACTCATCAAAAAATCGGTCTGTAAAAAACAGAGTCCACGAAAATCACGAAAGACACGAAAAAATCAATGAAAAAAACCGCGGTACAAAATTTTTCGTACCTATTCAGCCCATAAAAAATGGAACACGGATTAAACGGATCATCACGGATTTAACTTATCTTGGGTTGAAAATCCGTGTCAATCCGTACTATCCGTGTCATCCGTGTTCTATTGAGCGTTACGTTTTTTCGTGCTTTTCGTGTCTTTCGTGGACAATGCTTTTTGCTAGACTCATTATCGGAAATCCTTTGCATGATCAATAACAACCCAACCCCGATAATTTCAGACCTGATTTTGCTCGGCGGCGGGTATGCCAACATCCAAGTCTTGAAAATGCTGGCCATGAATCCGATTGGCGGGCTTAGGATCACGTTAATATCCGACCAAACCCATTCGCCGTACTCCGGCATGATACCCGGCTATTTGGCCGGCTATTATTCCTATGAACAATGCCATTTCGATTTAAGACGCATCTGCGAGGAACTCGGCCAGCGCTTTATCAAGGCCAAAATCATCGGTATCGATCCGCAACGGAATCGACAGGCGCTTTATGAAGCGCTTCCAGTCCAAGACTTTCAGCGTCAAGCCCCGGCATTTCGATAAAACCATGCCGAAACCCAAAACCACGCTGGTTCCCGAAGCTTGGGAAAGCAATACCTGCGGCAGCAAGCTTGGAGCTTCCACGCTAACGCTGAGCCTGAACAAGCTGGACATCCCTACAAACGACGCCGTGCTGCTGGGCGTCAAGGATGGAGAAGACTGCGCATTGACCAAGGTTTCCGAGCATAGCCTGTGCCTGCAAAGCCTCGATCAATTCCGCGCGTTTATTTCGGACCCTTACTTGCTGGGGCAAATCGCCGCCCAACATGCGTTAAGCGACATTTATGCAATGGGCGGCGTTGCCAAAACCGCGCAAGTCGGCCTGACGCTCGGCGCTGCAAACAAAAAGATTCAGCAGGAAGATATTTTTCAACTGATGTCCGGCGTGCTGGATATTCTGACTAAAAGCGCCGTCTCCCTGGTCGGCGGCCATACCGGCGAAGGCGCTGAGCTTGCGATAACGCTTGCCGTCCAGGGCGAAATCGCGCCGGAGCAAGTGTTAAGAAAACAGCTCACAGAGCCCGGAAACAAGCTGATACTGACCAAACCGCTCGGCACCGGCGCGATCTTCGCGGCCAACATGCTGGCCCAAGCCAACGGCAAACTGGTGGACCAAGCGCTTTCCAGCATGCTGCAATCCAACAAAACCGCGATGAAAATCATCAAATCCTTTAGCGTTTCCGGTTGCACCGATATTACCGGCTTCGGCCTGCTGGGCCACGCGTTTGAGATGATCGGTAAAAATACCGGTCAGGTCGGCGTTAAAATCGACTACCAAGCGATACCCTTATTCGACGGTGTTGGGGAATTATTTGCCAAAGGCTATTACGCTTCTATTGCCGGGGAAAATTACCGGTCTTTAAGCGCGATGCTGGGAACCGATGTGAATAATCAAAAATTTCCTGCGCTGTTCGACCCTCAAACCAGCGGCGGACTGTTGTTTTCAGTACCGTTCGATCAGGCGGAAGCGTGTGTAAACGCTTTGCATCAAAATGGTGTAGCCAGTGCCTGCGTTATAGGCGAAGTGATTGGCCGGAGGGAAATAATTGTGGTTTGATTAAGCGGTGAGAAGCGAGCCTTGTAATCTTCATGCTTCATTCCTGGTTTGCAGCCAGGTCCTGGCCTTTGCGGATAAGCGGTAGCGTTGCGTCGGGCTTCGAGGAGAACCGGGTTGGGTGCGGTCAAGCCAGCCGCCTTCCATGGCAGGGTTTAGGTAGTTTGCCCTGAAAGTCGGACGGTGGGACAAGCCCAATGCCTTCATCAGCTCGGAACCGCTCAGTTCGTCGTTGCCAATGGCCTCAAGCAGCATTTTTACTTGGTCGCTTACTTGGTCGCTTACTTGATCGGTATCACCCGCTTCGCGCATAGCATCTCGCATGGCTTGCAACATGAACTCGACAAACGGCGCGGCATCGGCGCGCTCATCCGCTTCGGCCAGCGCTCGGTAATACTCGTTCTGGCGTTCGCGAATGACGGTTTCTACCGGCAAATAACCCAGCAAGGGTTTCCATTGACGAAGAATCAGCGTTTGCCATAATCGCCCCATGCGACCGTTGCCGTCGGCGAAAGGATGAATAAATTCCAGTTCGTAATGAAACAGGCAACTGCCGATTAACGGATGCTCTTCGCTGCGTTTCAGCCAATCCAGTAAATCGGCCATCAAATAAGGCACACGGTCGGCGGGCGGCGCCATATGCACCAGATGCTCGCCTCGAAATATGCCGACACCGCCGGAACGAAATACTCCCGGCCGGTCAACCAACATCGACATCAGCAAACTGTGCGCTGCCAGCAAATCGGCTTCGGAAGCCGGATGCCAATTATCCATCGCCTCATAGGCGGCAAAAGCGTTGCGGACTTCTTGAATTTCGCGCGGCAGACCCAGCACGCGTTTGCCGTCAATCACCGCAGTTACTTGTTCCAAGGTCAGCGTATTGTTTTCAATAGCCAGCGAAGCTTGAATCGTGCGAATCCTGTTTTCCCGGCGCAGGCGCGGCGTCAGGTTTTTTTCGGCCAACATCGTATAGCGGCCGATCAGTTCGCTGATTTCTGCAACCAAGTTCAGGATGGCTGGGGTGATGGTATAGGGCGGTTGGTAGTTCATGTGAGCCGATTTAGTTTTTCAACCATAAAATACAGTCTCGTAGGGTACACTGTGCGTACCTTTCAGCATTCTGCGTTATAGGAGAAGTTATTGATAAGCGGGAAATAGTCGTGATTTGATTAATCGGTGCGAATGCAAGCCTTATAATCCTCACGCATCATCCAGCAAGCCGGTCACGGTTTCGTATAGTGTCGGCAGCGATTCATCAATAGTACGCCAAACCGTCAGATCGTTAACCGAGGCGTAACCATGAATCAGCACGTTACGAAACGCGATGATTTGAGGCACATCGGGAATGCGCTCGGCCCATTGCGGCTCAATTTTGCAGAGTTGATTAAGCGCCTCTCCGATGATTTCAAACTGGCGCTCAACGGCGGAACGCAATAACCGGTCATTGGTGTAGTCCTCGAAAGTTTTGCCCCCCACGAATTCCAGTATTGCTGCGGCAGCCTCCCTTGTATCCCAAAGATAAGCACGCGGATCACGCTGCATAGACGACTTCGCGGCTTTGATTGATACTGGCTTGAACATAGGGATTACGCAGAGCGGAGGCTTCCGCCAGATCAACAGTGCGCCCCAGAATTTGCGACAAATCGGCTTGTAATCCAAAAAAAGCCTTTAACGTAGGGCTATCGGCAGACGGCGAGAACTCCACCAGAAAATCGGCATCGCTGCTTTCCGGAACGAAATCGGTTCCCCGCGCGGCTGAACCGAACACTTCAAGCCGTTGCACGCGATAGCGTCGGCAGAGTTCAGCGATAGCGGGCTGGTGTTGATGAATAAAAGGGTGCATTTTTGACGCCTCCTTAGATTTATGTGAATCCAGATTGATACTCTACTATTTGATTTCCGGTGAAGTAAGGTCTCTCGCACAGTTTAATCGGTGAAACTAATTACAGCAATGGAGCGGTATCTATTTAAATTTGCCCCAAGCGTTCTAGAGTGTCCGGATAGGACGATACCAACCGAATCAGCAACGCCGCTTGGGCATTGGGCTTGGCTCGCCCTTGCTCCTAATTTTCCAAAGTGCGCGGATTAGTTCGCAAATAACGGGCGAACACCGCCCGAGACAAATGCAGGCGCTCCCGCAAAGCCACCAGTTCCGCGGCAGCTAATTCCGGAGCCGGCTTCATTTCAACTTCATGAGTTCTCAACGTGCGCTTGCCTTGACGCTGCTCCGCCAAGGCATCAAAACCTTCACTTAGCTCATCGAACAGATTTCTTTTCATCGTCTTGCCTCCAATTCCCGTTTCAACATGTCTTTTAGCGCCTTACGTTCAGTAGGCGACAGATCGTCGAGTTCGTTTTTATCGTACAGGGTGAATAACCAAAATTGCCTGCCTGTTTCCCACCAGAAATAAATAATCCGCAAACCGCCGCGTTTGCCTTTGCCGCGCCGTAGATCGCCCTGCCGCATCTTACGCAGGCCGCCCGTGCCTTCAATAACATCACCTATTTCCGGGTTGGCCAATAGTACGGACTGCAAAGCGCGGAATGCTTTGTCGTCCAGATGATTCTGACGGTAGCGTGAGAAAGCGGGTAGTTCAACGAACAAGGCTCGCATGGCTTTATTGTACGCGAATTGCGTACAGACTTCTGTTAAACATTAATTTTTCCTTTAGCCTGTCTCAGTTGAGTAAAGACTATAGACATAATGCAACGCAAAAAGTCTAAGGTTTGCAATTGATGAGGGCTCAATCGTCGGACGATTTACACAGTGAAATATAGTGATATGGACGATCATCTTGATCGATATTCTTTGCGATGACTAAACAACTTTTTACATGCGCAGGCTCAAGCCCTGACGCTGCTGCATTTTCTATAAACTCATACCGTCTGTGTGCATTGCCATTCTTAAATAAAACATAAGCAAGCGCATATTCCGATGCATCAGGAGGAACATAAATTATTGCATTTTTATGACCTTCCATTTGCCATGTTCTATTAACACCTTTTTTAAGCACCTCAACAGCAGAAGCTAATTTCAATTGGTCATTAGGTGAAAACATATTCAGCAGAACACCAATCTCAGTCCATTGAGGAGTGGATCGTTCTTCAAGTTTACGAAAAATATCATTAAACAGTTTAGAAATTTTTGGCCTTGGCTTTTCAATAATTATTCCTTCATCCCTCGATCTATAATACTTATCAAGAGGAGCTGACATCTCCGTAATTATAATTTCGGTTCTATTTTCAGACTGCATGCTTCCCAAATTAAAGAGTGTCATTTCATATAGCCCCATAAAATCCAGCTCATCGCCTAGGAAGCTAACATGCCTTTCTAGTTCGGTTCGACGCTGAAGATAATGGATTATTTGCACAGGATGCTCCAAGAAATCGAACAAGGTCTCGAAATCCGCCAAGTTCATCGTTGGGCATGGGTAAAAATCTTCTGGTAACCATTCGGTATCAACAAATCTGCTGAAGTTTGCCTGAAGGGAGGCAAAATCCTCTAAAGATACGGAAACTCGCAGAACTTTATGTATGCCACTTAGATCAACGGGTAATTTATCCCTCAGCTCATCACTGATAGTTGCGTCCAATCTGAGTTCATTTAACCGGTTTTCTAAGCGCTTAGATTGAACGCTTGGCTCTACTAATATCTCCTTGATGTGGCGCTTAATCCTGTCAGGAGCACCTCTCAAAGCTGACTTACTTATCTTGTGGGCCTTTGCCTCAATTATGATTGCATGCGAATCAATAAAGGTTATTAAATCTGTTTCAAACTGTCTTTCGGCTACGCGCCATTTAACACACGATACCGTTAAAGCTTCGGGAAATCGGCGCTTTACTATTTCTTCAATTTTCTCTTCCAGATAGTTTGCTCTTCTATCATGAAGCTTATCTTTATCAATTTTTTCAATAAGTTCATCCAGTGACGAAAGCACAAAACTAAAAAATAATTGTGGCATAGGACAAAAATACGCTTTTTCATCCTTTATGATGGGTTTATTCCACACTGGGTTATCAAGAAATAAAAATTCGGTTTTATGAGTTTCTAAATCTCCAGGGGAATATGAAAAATAATCTAACACTAACTTGGTGATTTCAGAATCAATTCCAGTCTTGGATGAGACTGCCTCTACCGTGAAATAAAAAGAGTCTGACATTCTAAGATCATAATGACCCCAAAGCATTAAAAACAAACTCTTTATTGAGAGTTTTGAAATGCCATTTACTTTATAAAACTGATCGGCTTCCTCTTGTCCCTGCCCAATGAGCTCATGATATTTTAAGATTAATTCTTTTGGTTTTTTGATCGCTTTAAGTTTGCTTAATATGACATGCCTTTCCGTCAAAGAATTTTCCATCGTCCTGAGCATGGAATTGAAAGTTTCTATAATATTGGTAGCGCTAAATCCAAGCTTATCAAGCAATATTTCATCAAAGTAACTATATAACTCCGTTGAAATATTAAATACCTGAGAATAATACCCCCAATTCCTGACGGTTTGCGTATTGCTCCTAACCAAAAATTGAATGCTATCAATAGCTTTATCTTTTGCGCTAGCATCTAGACGGCCGCTATCCATGTGACTGAAGGAAAAGGCTCTACCTAATTCGGCTAATGTATCGAATCCTTTCTGAACCACATTGGGTGTTACTGGATTTGTTCCCCAATCGTGCTTTGGTATTTGTAAAAACAATGCTTGAAGCATTTCGGCATGTGATTGTGTTATTAGCGCATGTCCCTCATTAGATTGAACTCCTGCATCACCAGCTCCTACACTCAAACCATACCCGGAAATTATTGCTAGTAAGTTAATTGGGTCATGTGTTTTTAATAAATCCTGAATAATATTCAGTGATTCATAAAATCCCTTTTTATGGGTCTCACTTATTCCCCTAATCAGATCTTTTCTTTGATCATCAGTTAGATGATCAAAAGGATTATCGAACATAGTAAACACAGGCGATGATTGGCTAGATTGTGTAATAGATCTATGTTTCTGTTGGGCCTTTAACTTCTTGAGCTTTTTTATTTTCCGGTTCTTTTTTTCTGCTCTGCGCGTCTTATTATCTTTTCCCACAAAATAAATTCCTTCTGACAAAAAACAAGAATACTAGTTTTCTAACTCAATCGACAATGAAAAATATCCAGTTAGCACGGTAGATCGGGCATGTTTTTTATGCCCAACATTTAAAAACCTCAATCAAATAGAAACACCAAGGCCGTACTGTCAGCTTAAATACCCCCATTGCTTAAATTGCCGCTGTAATTCCGGTTCGTTTTTAAAAGCTTGGAAATAAATATATTCAGGGGCTAAGTCAGCACCATTCGACCAAACAATCGTTTCCAGCTCTTCATCGACAACTAGATTTGAAAACAACGATTTATTTTTTAAAGGCTCAAACATTGCCCCTTTCAAGGCGTCAGTTAAGTCAGCTATGCCTTTTCGGCCATCGTTAAAAGACACTTCTACTTTATAGTCTTCCAAATACTTTGCATTGGTCACATGAAGAAACATTATTCTTACTCCAGAGGTTTTATTGCTTTTGGCGCTTCGTCCTTTTGGCAAAGCTCCCAGTTTTCTATTAATTCTTCTTGGTGTAATTCATACCATTCAAGGACATGATGTAATGCCCGCTTGGGGAACTTACCTTCCACCACGCCTGTTAGGATATTGACGGTAATTTCATACTCACTATATTTTGCATGAAAATGTGGTGGCGCATGATCATCCCAATACATGACGATGATTATTCCAAGAAACCGGCTTATAACAGGCATCAAGACACTCCTTAATTTATAAAGAATCAGGCAATTTTGCCATAGCCATCCATATTCCAATCAAGCCCCGTCACAATCCGCCCAAACCCTGCATCCAGCGGCGCTTGAATTTCCAGCCGTTGCCCGGTAACAGGATGCGGAAAACCGAGCCGGGTCGAGGCCAGCAACAGTTGTCTACAATTCAACTGCTGCCGGAAAAAATCGTTGTGCTTACCATCGCCGTGCGTGGTGTCGCCGATAATCGGATGAAAAATATGCTTTAAATGCCGGCGCAGTTGGTGTTTGCGGCCGGTTTTCGGCGAAAGCTGCAATAACGAATAACGGCTGGTCGGGTAGCGGCCCACCGCGAACGGCAGTTCCACGGTGGCAAGACGCCGGTAATGGGTAATCGCGGTCTGGGCGGCTTTATCCTGTTGCGCCAAGCGGTCGGTCATTTTATCCAGTTGTTCTTGTAGCGGATAATCGATTATCGCCTGCTCGGCGCTGTAACCGCGCACGACGGCCAGATAGGTTTTTTCGATGCTGTCGGCCATGAAGATCGTCATCATTTTCCGGGCAATCTCCGGATTCAGCGCAAACACCAATACGCCGGCCGTGGGTTTGTCCAGTCGATGCAACGGGAATACTTTTTGTCCCAGTTGGTCGCGCAACAATTGCACCGCAAAGCGCGTTTCATGGCGGTCGATTTCCGACCTGTGCACTAACAATCCTGCCGGTTTATTGATGGCTACCAGGAATTCGTCTTGGAATAAGATCGGCAAGTCCGAATCGGATTCGTTTGGCGGATCGTTTGGCATTAAGCCGGCAAAATTGAAATCGCTCATTATTGTAATTTTTCTAAGTTATCCAACGTGCCAGTAATCCGCCCGGCAATGATCAAAAAACAAAAGTCTTAATCCCGCGAGCCGGCGCTGAAGTTTTAGCCTGTAGTCCCTCGCTCTTTAACACGAAGTCAATCGCCTGCCCGGTGCGGTTCAAAACCACGACTGCCACTGTCCCGTCGCTATTCAAAAATGCGCTTGCCTCAAGGCTGTCCAGGGTTTTCGCGCAAGCCACCCGGCGAGCTCCCGGCCGGATGAAGCGGGAAAAATGGCCGATGTAGTAATAAGAGCTTTGATAATGTATTTCCCCGGCTTCGGTATCGGCAATGATAGGCGCGCTGCAAAAATTGCCGACATGGTTGGGGCCGCCGGTTTGATCCAGAACCAGGTTCCAATCGACCCAGGCTTCTGTCCAGCGGTTAAGATCGTTGATGATCGACCGGGCGTAACGCTCGCCGGTATCCCACAACCCCAGATGCGGCCCGGCTTCCTGGCAACCTTCGGTGAAAATCAGGTGTTTGTCGGGATAGGCGTCGTGGGTCAGTTGCACGTTGTCGAAATGGTCGCCGCAATACCAATGAAAGCCGACGCCCCAGACGTATTGCGCGGCTTTCGGATCGTCCAGCACGGCCTTGGCGCGCTCGAACAAGCGATCGCGATTGTGGTCCCAGACGATCACGTTAACATCGCTCATTCCGGCAGCGTGCAGCGTCGGTCCCAAATAATCCTTGACGAAATCGCGTTCTTCTTCGCCGGTATAAATGCACGAATCCCAGGTTTGCGTGGCTTCCGGCTCGTTTTGCACGGTCAGCCCCCAAATCGCTATGCCCTCTTTTCGGTATTCCTGAATGTAGCGGACATAATAATCGGCCCAGGCTTGGCGGTATTCCGGCTTGAGCTTGCCGCCTTGGTTCATCATGCCGTTGGTTTTCATCCAGGCCGGCGGGCTCCACGGCGAAGCGAACAGTTTTAATTTGCCGCAGGACAAATCAATGGCTTCGCGGATCATCGGAATCAGCGCTTGCCGGTCGTGCTCGATGCTGAAATGCTTAAGCTCGACGTCGCCGTCCACTTCGGTATAGGCATAATTGCCCAGCGAGAAATCGCAGCTATTGATATGGGTTCGGCATAAACTGTAAGCATTGCCGGTGTCCGGCGAGAAATAGGCTTGCAGAATTTCCTGGCGCAAGTCGGGCGGCATTTTGTCCAGCGTGACCGCCGCCGCTTCGGTAAAAGCGCCGCCGAAGCCCTGAATTTCCTGGAACTTAACGCCAGTGTCTATGAACACGGCGGGGATCGAAAAATCCGTGGCTGGCTCGAACGCTAGCGGTTCCAGTTCCGACAGTCGATACGCGGTGTCATGAGCGGTGCAAAATTGCCTTGCCGAACGCTGTTTTGTCATTTTGTTAACTCCATTTGTTGAATGTTGCTAAAGAAGATAATAAGACCGCAGGCATGTTGAACTAAATTATCGCGACGAGGAATCGTACAAATCCCAATGCTGTTTCCGCACCAGCTGTAAACACATTCTTAATTCCTGCTCCAAGGCCCGGTCAGCGCCCAAAAACGGGCTATGTTCCCTCACCTGCTCGACAGTTTTTTGCAAAGCCGGGCTTAATTTATACCCAGAGGGTATAAGTAGGGTTTGAGCAGACAAGCTGCTCAACTCAGCTTTATCCACGTTACCCCGCAGTTCAACACCCTGGACCACCGCAAGCAACACCGCGACCGCAACCTGTTCGGTCAATTCCAAAATGCGGATGCAATCCCTGGCCGCTATCGTGCCCATGCTGACTTTGTCCTGGTTGTGGCATTCGGTCGAGCGTGAAAATACGCTGGCCGGCATCGTCAGCTTAAGCGCTTCGGCCGTCCAGGCCGACACGGCGATTTGCAAGGCTTTAAAGCCGTGACTCAACAACGCCTGCTCTCCGGTCGCGCCGGACAGGTTCGCCGGCAGGCCGTTATTGAATTTAGGGTCCATCAACTGCGCCATTTGCCGGTCCATCAAGTCGGCCAGATTGGCTACCGCCGTCTTCAGCGAATCCATCGCAAACGCAATATGGCCGCCGTAAAAATGGCCGCCATGCAGCACGCGCTCGCTTTCGGCGTCGATGATCGGGTTGTCGTTGGCGCTGTTCAATTCGTTTTCGATAAACTGCCTGAGCCACGGCAACGAATCTTCCAGTACGCCGATGATATGCGGCGCGCAACGCAACGAATATCTATCCTGCAAACGTGTGTCGTGGCGCGGCGCGCTACGGCGCAATTGCAAATCCGCACGTATCCGCTCGGCGACGCGGTTTTGACCCGGATGCGGCTTAACCGAAAACAAGCGTTCGTCAAAATGGTAGGCATTGCCGTTCAATGCGAGCAACGCCAAGCTGGTGATACGCGTCGCCAGCCTGGATAAATATTCGGCGCGTTGGTAAGCCAGACAGGCGATGCCTGTCATCGCGGCCGTGCCGTTCATGATCGCCAAGCCTTCTTTCGGTTTTAGCGTCAAAGGCTCGATTTTCAATTTGGCGAAAACGGCTTCCGTAGCCAAACGCTCGCCTTGATACAGCACGTCGCGCTCGCCGGCCAGCACGGCGGCGACATAAGACAACGGCGTCAAATCGCCGCTGGCGCCGACGGAACCTTCCTGCGGAATCAACGGCAGGATGTCCTTCTTTAATAATTCAGCCAATTGCTGCAATAGCTTGTAACGGACGCCGGAATAACCGCGCGCCAGGCTGGTCAGGCGCGCGGCCAGTATCGCGCGCGTTTGCTCTTCGTCAAAATAATCGCCCATGCCGCAACCGTGGAAGGTGTAAAGCTGCTTCGGCAGTTGCTCGACCAGGTTCAGCGGAATCGATACGGTGCAGGATTCGCCGTAACCGGTCGTTACGCCGTAGACAAAACCTTCTTCTTTCAACAACGCATCGATAAAGCGCGCGCCTTTGTTGATGCGCTCGATAAATTTAGGTTGCTTGCTTAACTGGACCTGGACTTGCCTGTTGGCTATCCGGCAAATCGCTTCAATTGTCAGCGGCTGGCCGTCGAAAACCACGCTATTTTTACTGTTCATTCACTTGCCAAAAATCGAAAAAGTTAAACCATTGTAACGGTTCCATTAAACAATAATGCTCCAGCCGTTCGGCATAACGCTGAACGGTTTGTTGCAGGGCTTGCTCGCGGTTTTTTCTCGGAAACGTCAACAGATCGCTAAAACGCTCAAAATAGATTACCTGCTTGCCGTTTTGCTTCAAGCAGAACAGCGCATAAACCGGGCATTTCAGCAACGAGGCCAAGATAAACGGGCCTTGCGGAAACAGTGCGTCCGCGCCCAGGAATTTGGCCCGGCTCACGCGCGGATTCGGGCTGACCGGCGTCCGGTCCGCGGTAATAACGACCAACTCGCCGTTGTCGATTTTATCGCTGAGCATCATTGACGTGGCCGCGCTGACTTCGGTGACCTGGATCAGGTTTAAACCGCTGTTCCGGTTGGTTTGCTTGAGCAGGTCATTGAATTTTTCGGCATGTTTGGTATGAACCAGCACGTTGATACGGACCGCTTCATCCATATCCGCAAGCACCCGGCAGACTTCAAGATTGCCTAAATGCGAGCCCAACAGGATCGCGCCTTTGCCGGTCCTGATCTGGGCCAGCAAGCTATCGCGCCCATGGTAATCGACGTCGGACAGCGACAACGCGCCGGACCATGCGGCCAGTTTGTCGATAATCGCATTCGCGAAGCTGATGAAGTGCCGGTAGCTGTCGCGGAGGTTGCCGTGCAAACCCGATGCCGGCGAGAGTGCCGCAACGCGCTTTAGATAGGCGCGGCTGGCTGCCCTGCCCGGCTTGTTCGCAAGCCAGTAATAACTGACGACCGGATACAAAAAACACTGCAACACAGTACGGCCGAACAACAGGTAAACGCGCAGCAAAAAGCGCATGCCCCAAATCACGCTCCACTCGCCCATCGCCGACCAATGCGAAGATTTGTTCATCATAGAAAGTTTATAGCGTCCACAAAAAGCACGAAAATTTCAACGGTGCTAGTTTTCGTGTTTTTCGTGCCTTTCGTGGACTACTTGACCTATTCAAACTCATCGCAGCCGCCTGCCCAGCAATTGCGGAATACGCAACAACATGCCGAAAAACAGTTTCGCATGCGCCTTTGAAATCCTGGCGTTATCTTGCCATAGCTTGAAATGCGATACGCCGTCGTAAGGATAATTAACCCGAGTCGGCATGTTGATTACATCGACACCCTGCCAATACAGGCGCACCAGAATGTCGATGTCGAAATCCATGCCGCGGGCTATCCGCACGCTTTTGGCCAGTTCCGCGGCCGCATTCAAAGGATACAGGCGAAAGCCGCACATGCTGTCAGCAACCGCAAACGACAAGGTGTTAATCCATACCCACAGGTTGGCGATGCGGCGGCCGTAAACCCGGCTCTTCGGCGCGCTGCTGTCGAACAACGGTTGGCCTAGAATCAAGGATTCGGGATGCTGCCTCCCCGCCTCAATAAACGCCGGAATATCGTTCAGATCATGCTGCCCGTCGGCATCGATCTGGATTGCATGGCTGAATCCCCCGGCTTGCGCGGCTTTAAATCCGTCCAGCACCGCCGCACCTTTGCCGCCGTTTTCCGGGCGGTTGATCAGCGTCAGCCAATCCGCTTCGCGCTCGGCGCAATCCGCCAGAACTTGCGAACACAACGCCGAACTGCCGTCGTTGACCAGGAAAGTTGGAATGCCGAAGCGTTTCAATTTGGCCAGCACCTGCGGAATCGCGGCCTCATGGTTGTAAACCGGAATGACGACGCAGGCTTTCATGCGTTGCCGCCGTAGACGATACGCCCGGAACTGTGCGACTCGCGTTCCGTGCTGAAATTAAAATACAGTTTTCCCGAATCGGCTTTCCAATCGAGGACCAGCGTTAAGTCATCGCCGGGCCTGATCAGTTGGGTAAATTTAACCACTTCCAAATGCGAGAACGGTTTATCGATAGCGAAGAACAGTTTGCCGAAATGTTCGACCCAAGCCAGTTGCACGACGCCCGGTAGAATCGGGTAATCCATAAAATGATCCGGAAAATACAACAAGTCTTCCGGCACTTTAATATCAAGCCGGATGTTGTCTCCACTCATTTCAAGATTCAACGCCTGGGGAAGCTTTTTGCTGTCGATGTCCAACAAGGTTTTCAACAACAGCTGCTGGACTTTTCCTTGCTGCGTTAACGGTATCGCGTTGACAAACAACCATTTTCTCGGCAGCACGACGGCTTCGAACCACGATGCCAGCGCCTTGCGCAGCTGCTGGATGAACTTATGTCTGCCTTGGCTTTGCAACTGTTCCTTTCCTTGCGGGCTGAGCACAATGGCTACCGCAACGACGTCCCTATTTCTATTGAAGACCAGCGCATGCGCATCGTCTATGCACGCTTCGTTGACCAGGCGCTGTTCCAGCTCGGCCAGCGACAGGCGTTTTTCTTCGATTTTAACGATACGGTCCGAACGTCCGTTCAGCATGAAGCGGCCGTCGTCGAGCAGCGTGATTTGATCGTCCAATTGCAAATCTCCGGATTGTAGATACGGCGAGTGCAGCAAACATTTATCGTCAACAAAACTTAACTTCATACCTTCAAACAACGTCCAAACCCGGTTTTGCCGGCGCCAAGCAATGCCGCCGGTTTCGGAACTGCCGTAAACTTCAATCACGCTCTGCCCGCTGTCGGCGGCTATCTGCTGTGCCGCGCTCTCCGGCAACGCGCCGCCGGAACTGAAAATCGCCTTTAAACCGCGAATGCCGTCCCAAGGCGACTGCCGGTCCAGGCGCTTTAAATGCGCAGGGCTGGCAATCCAGTAAGCCGGGCCGTGTCGGACGGCATTCACCAGAGTTTCCGGATTGATATAAGCCTGGCTATGAAAACACCGCCCTGCCGACAACGGCCACAGCACGCGAAACAGCAAGCCGTAGATATGCTGATGGCTGACCGTTGCCAGCGCCTCCGCATCGCCGAGTTGTTCGCCCCAATATTTTTCCAAGGTGACGATTTCAAGTTGGAACTGGTTCAGGCATTTCACTATCGGTTTGGCTTGCCCGGTAGAACCGGAAGTAAAAATAACCAGTTGCCGGGCCAAAGGGTTTAACGGCGATAAAGGCCGGCCGGCGTCAGCCGATGCGTCCAGACAATAATCGAAGCTCTCGCCGTCTTGCCAATCGCCCAGCAATTGGCAGTCTTGTTCTAATTGCCCGGCCGTGCCGGGACGGTTATTGCCGGGTATCCAAATTTGCTTGCCCGCATGCAGCAACGCAAACAGCAACACCGCAAACGGATAGGCATCTTCAGTGTACAATGCATAATGAGAATACGGTTGCGCTTGCAATTTGCCGGCCCAATATTCAACCGCGTTTATAAATTGCCCGGACGAATAAAGCTGCCCGGCATGATAGGCAAGCGGCGTATCGCTTGGCCTTTGCTCGATTAAACAGTGGGATAGCGGCAACAACTTATCTGACATGTTTCTGGGTTCTGATCCTGACCAGGTATTCGGCGGCGAACAAAACGCCCATCAGTACGTAGGCGATCAAACCGTTGTATAAACTCCAGACTTCCAGGCTGCACCAAAAGGCGGTTACCGAGGCCAGAGCGCCGTTGATAATAAAAAAACCGCACCAGACTTGCGTCACGCGGCGGGTATAAATCACGCCTTCCGGCGGTAAATCGGGATGCTGTAAACGCGCCAGGCGCTCAATCAAACTGGGCGGAGAGAACAGGCTCCAGCCGAAAATCAGCAGCATCAGGGCGTTGACCAGAATCGGGTAAAACAGCAGCGCATCCAGTTGATTGATCCATATCGCGAACAGGCAATAAGCGATGCCGCCGATCAATAACGGCGTGCTCCAGTGTTTAAGCGAATAACTGGCCGCCAACCTGACCAACAGCAATACGATCAATAACGCCGCTATTTTCCAGGGCTCGAAGTGTTGCCTGCCGAAAAAAACCGCCAGCGGGTATAGCAAGGTCGATAGGCCCATTATGCCGTTTACGAGCAAGCGCATCTTTATCTCAGGCGGCACAAGGACGCGAGAAGCGCTAGTTTCACTCGTTCCCACGCGCTGCGTGGGAACGCAGTGCTAAGGCGCGCTACGCCGCGAATCATAACCAATCCTTAAAAACAGGAATCAACCCAACACTCCCCGCATAATCCCTAGCGCTGGAATACCGCCAATGTTCAGCTTTATCGACATATCCGCGTTTAACCGGATTTTGATGAATATAATCCAGTTTCTGCCGAAGCACCTGTTCGTTTTCAATCAACTGCGGATGAGATCCTTCTTCCCAGCATTGATAATCTCTATCCTCGCGCTTGTATTCCTTACGGAAAAACGCCAACTGCCGCAATAAGCGGTCGGCATGACATTCTTTCAGATGGTCTATCAGTTGACGGGCCGTGTAGGATTTGAAGCCCGGCAATTCCGTAGCCAGATTTTCGGTTTGCACAATCATATGCAAGTGGTTTTCAAGGATGACGTAGCCGTATATTTGCCAACCGAGTTGCTCTTGCCGGTAACGTAATGCGTCCAAGACGATGCCCGCGGTTTCCGGCCGGGTGAATAACGGTATCCAGTTCAGCACGGTGCAGGTTAAAAAATGCGGCGCTTTTTCATCGCAGATTCTGTAGCGGCTACGGCCCATTGCGTTTAATCCTTCGCGGCGCAGCGCGCCTTAGACTGCATTCCCACGCGGCGCGTGGGAACGAGAAAAAGCGAGAACTTCCCGCACCGAATTCCCAAGCTGGAGCATGGGAACTAGCAACACAACCGTCATCAATCATTAACCATCTTATAAACCGCCTCGACCACGTCGCCTATGGTTCTGGCCGTTTTAAAATCGTCGGCTTTAATCGCCTTGCCGGTCATTTCTTTCAGCTTGACGATCATGTCCACCGCATCGATGCTGTCGAAATCCAGGTCTTCATACAGCTTCGCTTCCAGCGTAATTGCCTGCTCGTCCATTTCAAACATCTCGACCATAATTTCCCTGATGGCCGTTAAAATTTCTTCGCGCTCCTTTATCATAACCGCCTCAACCACGTGCCGCTTGAATGTAATCGGCCAGCGTTGCAACCGACGCGAAAATCTTCACCACGTCTTCTTTTTCGGCATCGATCTTGACGTTGTATTTTTTACGGATAGCCAAACCCAGTTCCAGCGCGTCGATAGAATCCAGCCCCAAACCGTCGTTAAACAACGGGGCATGGCTGTCTATGTCCGCGACGCCGATGTCTTCCAAGTCCAGCGTATCGATAATAAGTTGTTTTAATTCATTTTCCATCGTGCTGATAAAGCTCTCTTTGTTGAGTGAAATAATCTTGCTGATAATGCGTAAAGCGGCGGACAGCCACCGATTTCGGACTAATCCTAGTAAACTCATGCAATTGAATATCGTCGCCGACATGCATGGTCAGATGAAAGCGGCGCTCGGGGATTTGGTACCAGCGCTCGGCTTTGGTTAACGTGCTCGGCGTGCAGGTCAGCGTCACCGGCGTCACGATTGCATTGGCCTGTAACGCAATCGCCGCCGCGCCGCGCTGGAAATGATAAGGTTGGCCCGGAATCGACCGCGTTCCCTCCGGAAAAATAATCATCGATCCGCCGGAACGCAACCAGGCAACGCAGTCGGCTATCATCTGCTCGGGATCGCCGTTGCTGATGTATCCCGCGTTCAGGATCGGCCCGCGCATGAACGGGTTATGGAACAATCCGGCTTTGACAATGCAACTGGCCTGTTTGATCCGGCTGATCAAGAACACAATATCGACCAGTGTCGGATGGTTCGCGATAATCAACTGGCCGGGCCGGTTAAGCTTCTCAAGACCGTCGATGTCGTAAGTCATCACGCCGAGCCTGTGCATCAAGCCGATGAAGAAATAAAAACTGTAACTGACCGTTTTTTGCCCGCGGCTGATTTTTTGCCGGGAATTGCCGGGCAACAGCGACAACAGCGGAAACACCGCTATCCACAGCAATAAACCGCCGACGCCGAAACTAAAAAAGCTGATGGCCGTTGCGAAAAGACGCCAGCCATAGCTTAATTTTGCCGCTACTTTTTGAACCATTCCCAGCTGTGTCTGTGATTGCCCAGCACCAACGATTGCTCATCGGCAACAAGAAACTCGATAAATGAAAATATCTGTAAAGCATGCTCGCCATCGTCGCGATGGGCTGATGTTCTGTTAAGTTGCAACGGCAAGCCACTCCCGGTTAAAGATATTTTTAAAGCCAACGCGCAAACGGCAGGCGCATTCAACGCAAACGGCAACGACGGGTAAAAATCCGATAACGGTTCATCGTAAAAAACGATCAGCACCTGCTCGGCCCGGCCTTCCTGCAAAATCCCCAACGCTTCAATAAATGCCGGGGCAATGCCGTCCTGGCCCGGCGCGATCACGGTAATTTCCCGATGATAGTCATAAGCCATCGAAAACAAACCCGATATAGCATTATGCACGGACAGGCTAAACGCCGTCGGCGATACTTCCTCGCCTTTTTGCATGCTTTTGAGCATCTCCAACGATTTGTTAACTTCGCCATGGGCGGAGCTGAACACTATCGGCAACGCATTATCGACACAACCGTCCGCGGCATTAAAGACCGCCCGGGCCAACGGGCTTAAGCGGCGTTGCAGTGTTTTCGGAACCGCGGCCGGTATCGCCGCTTTTTGCTGTTCGGCAAAAACCTGGAATTTTAACCAGTCTTCACGGCTGCTTATTCCTGGCGCCCAGGCATTCCAGTTTCGGACTACAAATTCGGCTGTCATTATATCAATCCGGTTACGGCTTTACACTTTAATGAGCGGCAATAAAAAGAGAACATGGATACCACGGATTTTTACGGATTGGCACGGATAAGAAGTTAGCCTCGTAAAAATCCGTGCCGCCTCGGCAACTGCTCCTGCGTTGCTAAGCCACAAGGATGTGGTGGCCGCGATTGCTCCAAGCAATCTTGCGGCATTCCCACCATCCTTGGCAGTCAGCCGCGATTGTTCCAGGCAATCTTGCGGCATTCCCACCATCCTTGGCAGTCAGCCGCGATTGTTCCAGGCAATCTTGCGGCAATCCGTCTCATCCGTGCACCATCTTTGGTTTTAGCCCCTGCCATTATCGATGTCGTTTAACTGAATTAGGCTTCTATAGCAAAAACTTGAAAACATCGGTTAACAACGCTCAAAACGGCGCCATAACCCCGAGAACAACGGCATTGCTTTTGAACATCGCCAATACCGGCATGCCCGGCGCAATCGCCAGGCTTTGCGCGCTTTGCTGCGTAATCATCGCAACCAGCGTTTCGCCGCCTGGCAGTAAAACAATCACCTCGGCATTCACTTCGTCCTGTTGGACGCGAATGACCTTGCCGGACAAGCAGTTGCGGGCCGTAAAGCGATTGGAGCCGGAATCCGCCGTCAATGTAATATCGGCACTATTGATCAACAACACCGCATCGGTGCCGGCCTGCAAACCAAGCTCGTTAAGCGACGACAGCGTAATACTGGTAATAATCCGGTCGCCGCCTTTCAACGTCACGACCACCTCGGCATTCACCGCGCCGTCACGAATAGCAACAACGCTGCCGAAAATCTGGTTCCGGGCGCTGGTTTTAACGACCAGGCGCTGCAACAACAAAACCGTATCGGTGTCGTCGGCAAGACTGCGGTTGAGTTGATCGAGAAACTGCCGATGCTGCCGCTCCAGGTCGGTAAACAGCGTCAGTAAAGAGCGCCCGGCCTCGGTTAAACAAGTCCCTCCGCCTTTGCTGCCGCCTGTAGCGGTGCTGACCAATGTTTTCGGCGAACCGTTGTTGGCCCTTTCGATGATTTGCCAGGCGCCTTTATAACTCAAGCCCACCTGCTTGGCTGCCTGATTGATGGAACCGCTTTGGTCTATCGCCCTGAGCAAAGCGATCATGCGGCCGTCCAAGCCGGCCAACCGCAGCTCGCCGTCAACCCAGGCCGTTGATGAAGTAGTCTTGTGATCGGAACTGTCAGTCATAAGCGATTGTCTACATTGTAAGAATTAAGCTGAACGTTATTTCCCTACCGGAAACAAGCTATTTCCAATTTTCTTTATTTACTTAAGTACATAACGACTTAAAATGAACTTGCCTTCTCATCCCGATGAAAGCGGCTACCGATACAACCCTAACCATCAATGTGAGAGCGATGTTCATGATTATAGGCCATTCATAACTATTGATCATGCAAAACCGATTCCACATGAGCTAACCGACCGGCAGGTAAAACCATGCGAACCCCCGTTTTATTATTAACGATGACGGCTTTGTCCCCAGCGGCACTGGCCGATGAAGATATTTTTGAATTAGGCGTTATTGAAGTCAACGGCAAAGCCGACCAGGAAAAACTTTCCGACAAGGAAACGATCACTTCCGAAGACATAACCCGTAATAACCGGAACGATGTTGCGTCGGCCCTAAACCTGCTGCCCGGCGTATCGGTGCAGAATCTTGGGGCGCGCAACGAACGGCTGATTTATCTGCGCGGCTTCAACTCCCGGCAAGTGCCGTTGTTCATGGACGGCATCCCGGTCTATGTGCCTTACGACGGCAATGTCGATTTAAACCGCTTCACCACCTTCGATATTGGCCAGATCGACGTCAGCAAAGGCAATGCCTCGGTACTGTACGGCCCTAATACCCTGGGCGGCAGCGTCAACCTGGTCAGCAAGCGTCCAACCAAGAAACTGGAAGCCAACCTGACTACCGGCATGGGCATGGATTCGCAATTCGACGCCAATTATTACCAAACTGCGTTGAACTTCGGTTCGAATCAAGGTCTGTGGTACGTCCAAGGCGGCGCGTCCTATTCGGACAGGCAATTCTGGCGCTTATCGGACGACTTTAAAGCAACGGCGAGCGAAGACGGCGGCATCCGCGAAAACTCCGGAAACACCGATTACAAAGGCAACATCAAACTCGGCTTAACCCCGAACGACACCGACGAATACGCAATCACTTACAGCAACCAAAGCGGACAAAAGGATACGCCTCCTTACGCCGGCACCGATAAAACCATCACGCCCCGTTATTGGCGCTGGCCGTATTGGGATAAAGAAAGCGTGTATTTCCTGTCCAAAACCCAGTTCGGCAACGATCACACCGTTAAACTGCGCGCTTATCACGATACTTTCCGGAACAGCCTGAAATCGTTCGACAACGCCAATTACAACACCATTACCCGGCCGTATGCGTTCGACAGCCGTTACGACGATTACACGTTCGGCGGCGGCATTGAATACGGCAATACCTGGTTTAGCAAAAATGAGCTGAAGCTGGCATTCAGCTACAAGCAGGACGTACACCGCGAAGTCGGCAACATCGGCCAACCGCAGCAACGTTTTGCCGACGAACTGTTCTCCTATGCGCTCGAAAACAGCTATACGCCGACCGACGATCTCAAATTTGTCGTCGGCACCAGCTACGAGCAGCAAAAACAGATTCAAGCGCAAAATTTAATTAACAACCGCTTGGTCTCGTTCCCGCTCAGCGGCGCCAAGGATGCTTATAACATTCAGGGCAGCGCGTTTTACCAGCTGATCGACGACGTGCAACTCCATGCCAGTATCGCCCATAAAACCCGCTTTCCAACGATCAAGGACCGATTCTCCTACCGGCTGGGCAGCGCTTTGCCGAATCCCGGCCTGCAACCGGAAAAAGCCCTGAATTACGAGTTGGGACTGAGCGGCAAAGCGTTTAACTTGCTGGATTACGGGACCAACCTGTTTTTCAGTCAAATCGACAACACCATCGATAGCGTCACGCTGCTCAACACCAGTTGCAGCACGCCGCCCTGCTTTCAACTGCAAAATATCGGCCAGCAGGAAAATCTCGGCACGGAAGTTTTTGCGACCGCGCAAATCAACGATCAATGGCGCGCCCATTTCAATTACACCTGGCTGGATCGCAACAATATTACTAACCCGCAATATTTTTCACTGGATACGCCCAGGCATAAAGTATTCAGTTACCTGGAATACCAGCCGATCCGGTATCTGCGCCTGCTCGCCAGCGCCGAGTACAACGACAAGCGCTACAGCAACACCACCGGTACGCGGGTAGCGAAAGATTTTGTCGTCGGCAACCTGAAAGCCACGTTCCTTGTGCATAAAAACCTGAATGCGGAGTTCGGCGTCAATAACGTAGCCGACCAGTTGTATGCCTATGAAGAAGGTTTTTTTGAGCAGGGCCGGAATTATTTTGCCAATATCAACCTGAGCTACTGAAAAAATCAATCATTTCTCGTTCCCGCGCGCTACGCTTATCGTTATACACAAATATTTCGCGAGATGTTGTTCCTTACCTACGTTAGACGGGAAACATGCGGATAGCAGACCTTCCAGGTTTTAAAAACCTGGAAGGTCTAACTCGCGCAACGCTCAACGGAGCAACCAGATTTCAGGCCTACGCCGGGATGTGTATAACGGCGAGCGTAGCGCGCGGGAACGAGACCAGCTACTAAACCAGGAAACAAATCATGACAAAACCATTTCGCACATTAACGTGGCTAATCGCCGTCTTATGCTCCAATCCGGCAATCGCCAAAGAAAAACTGACGGTATTGACGGCCTATCACGAAGACGTCGTATCCCGCTACGAAACCGCATTCGAGCAAGCCTACCCGGACATCGACCTGGCGGTGATATGGAAGATGCCGCACGATGCGCTGCCGTACCTGAGCCGGCCGCAACAAAGCGGCGTCGATGTTTATTGGTCGGCCTCGCTACGTAATTTCCTCGCCTTGAAACAGCAAGGCGCCTGGCAAAAGCTCGGCATCGACCGTGGCGGATTGGCCGATAAGCTCGGCGCCATGCCGCTAATCGATAGCGACGGCTATTTTTGCGTGACTGAAATGGCCGGCTACGGCTTTGCAGTGAATCCCGATTATCTGCAAAAACACAATTTAGAGTTGCCGAAAACCTGGCAGGACTTGGCCGATGCGCGTTACCAAGGCCACTTGGCCTTGCCGATCCCGTCGCGCGTCGGTTTTGCGCCGATGATGATAGACAGCGTCTTGCAGCAATACGGCTGGGATCAAGGCTGGGCCTTGCTTTCCGGCATCGTTGCGAATACCCGCCTGGTCGAATCCGGCGCGACATTCATCACCGATATTGTCGGCTCCGGCGAACGCGGCATTGCCCCGTCCATCGACTTTTTCACCGCCTCTGCCATCGCCAACGGCGCGCCGCTCCGTTTTATTCATTCGCAACCGACCGCTTATTCGCCGGCCCATATCGCCATCGCCAAGGCCAGCCAACATAGCGATGCGGCACGGCGCTTCGTCAATTTCATCTTGTCGGAAACGGGGCAAAAACTGTTGTTCCATCCCGACATCCGCAAACTGCCGGCCCGGGCCGCCGTTTATGCGGACAAACCCGGCAACTATTTCGACCCGTTCGCCGAATCGGCGGAGCATCCGGTGGTTTACGATCCCAACCGTGCGTTGCCGCGCCTGGCCCTGAATAACGCGTTATTCGACCGGCTGTTTACCGACCGTCTTCAACGTCTGCAAAATCTTTGGCAGCAACTACGCAAACATCAACGCTTCGCTAAAACCGATCAAGTGGAACGGTTGCTAAAAATCCGCCAGTTATTAACCGCCGTGCCTATCAATACCGCCCAGGCCGAAACGCCGTCAGTGCAACAAATATTTACAGATCGCTCTACCGATAAAAAAGCCGAGGCCGCCGCACAAGCCTTGGAACAGGCATGGCGGAACGAAATCGACAGCCGTTATAGCGACGCCGAAAACCTGCTAAAACAACTGGAACCATGATGCAGCAATTAATAAGCAATCCGGCTAAAATTTTCCGGCATTTTGGAGTGCAAGCCCTGCTTGCAAAGCAGGCAAAGCTCTCGCCCCTTGCCTATATCCATGCAGGCGGAGCCTGCACTCCGGCTTTGAACAATAGCCGGAAACTGATATTCAGCATCGTTCTGGGCTTGAGCTGCGCTTGGGCAAGTACGGTTCAGGCCGGAAGCGGCTTCGAAACAGCCGACGCTAGCCGGGAGGCCTATTCCCGGATCAATCCGGATGCAAGCCCCGAACAATTGGCCGAAGCTTTCCGAGGACGCGGCGTGTTCCGGCAAAGCTGGGTGATTGCACCGGCCAAGGATATTGAAACGGCAGGCTTGGGCCCGCTTTACAACCAGCTGTCCTGCCTGTCCTGCCATCCCAAAAACGGGCGCGGACAACCGCCGGCAACGCCGCAACAAGCGATGCGCTCGATGCTGATTCGACTGAGTCTGCCCGGGCAAGATCCGCACGGAGGCCCGTTGCCGCATCCGGTTTACGGAGGCCAGTTAAACGAACAGGGAATTCCCGGCGTGCCCGGCGAAGGAATGGTTAGCGTCGATTATCGCGAGCATAAAGTCACGCTGGCGGATGGCGAAACAGTCGCGTTGAGAACGCCTTCGTACCGCTTCGCCGAACTGCAATACGGGCCGTTGCCTGACGGCATTCAATTCTCCCCGCGCGTCGGGCCGCCGGTATTCGGCTTAGGCTTACTGGAAGCCGTCGACGGGCAAACCATCCTGCAACTGGCCGAAAAAGGCAAACAACAAGGCGTTCACGGCCACCCGAATATTGTTTGGGACGACGAACGGCAACGCAACGCGATCGGCCGTTTCGGGCTCAAGGCCAACGTCGCGACGTTAAAACAACAAATTGCCGGCGCGTTTATCGGCGACATGGGCATTACCTCGTCGTTGCATCCCGAGGAAAACTGCACCGGAATCCAAACCGCCTGTAAACAAACGCCCTCCGCCCGGCAACCGGAACTGGACGATGCCCAGCTCAAGTCCGTGTTGCTGTACCTGCGCCTGCTGCAAGTTCCGGCCCGGCGCAATACCGGCGATCCGGCCGTGCGGCAAGGCGAACGGCTATTTGATGCGCTCGGTTGTACGGCCTGTCATACGCCGGCTTTGACGACCGGGGAATTTCCGGAATTGCCGCCGTTAGCCAAGCAAACGATTCATCCTTACACCGATTTACTGGTGCATGACATGGGCGAAGGACTGGAAGATCGGCGTCCCGATTTTCAAGCCGGCGGACGCGAATGGCGCACGCCGCCGTTATGGGGAATCGGCCTAATCGAGCGCATCAACGAACACAGTTATTTCCTGCACGACGGTCGCGCCCGCAATTTAACGGAAGCGGTGCTGTGGCACGGCGGCGAAGCATTGCCAAGCAAACAACGTTTTGCAGGCTTATCCGCAGATGAACGGCTGGCGGTCATCCGGTTTTTGGAATCGCTGTAATCCCCTATTCCAGCTTTTGTTCCCCCATGTAGATAAGGACTGTGAGCTTTGTCTGTTTTCAAGCAAAGCTTGCACTCCAATTCCGTCAAAGCAAGGACATTGTCGCTAAACTGACACAACATTAGAACAATGTACGGTTCACTACGCTATTTACCATTAACCATAACGATACCGATTAATACAATTCAGCAATCCTGAAGCGTTGCCTATAACTGGCATATGGATTGCTTAAAACCAAATGCGTTATGTATTTTTATACATAATGAGATTAAACTAGCGCCGTATCTTATTTTAATTTTTTCCGAATAAGAGCTGCATGCATCGACGAATCGTCCCGGATGCAAATATCACCAACCAAAATTTTAGGTCATTGATGATGCGAAAAAAATCTCGTACCAGCATTACTGTTAATCATGCCCTCGGTTTACTTACTGCCGGCGGCGTCTGCATCGGCGGCAGTACCCAAGCGGCCGAGCCTCCTCCCAGCTATTCACGCGCGCCAATGGCCGCATACAACTTTATGATGCAAGACCCGCTATTAGGCAATAGCTACGAGAAACCGGTCTGGAATTTACATGATGCGCTTCATTTACCTGAATGGTTATCGGTAGGCGTTGAGCAAAGAACCCGGTACGAATCCGTGTCGGATACATTCAAGGCCTCACAACCCAGCCCCGCGCCTAAGGCAGGTGGAGGCGACCAGCAAATTGCGCTGCAATCCGACCTTTGGATACAAGCCAAACTGGGTAAATTCCGTTTTGCAGCGGAATTTCTGGATGCCCGGACGACGCTCTCGGACGACGGCACCAACAACACGCCGAATCCTCCCAATAACTCATCAGTCGATACCTTGGATTTCGCTCAAGGCTACGTGTCTTGGGCGGACCAAAATGTATTTTTCAGCGGTAAAGGCGTTGAGGTCAAGGCCGGCCGTCAAACCATGGATTTGGGTAGCCGGAGACTGATCGCAAGACCTATATTCCGGAATACCGTCAACAATTTTACCGGCGTCCGGGTCAGAGTCATCGATTACGACCATTGGCAATTCAACGCTTTTGCGACCATGCCGGTACTGCGCTTCCCTCAATACAATTCCGTTACGCCTAATGCCGATTTGATCAACCACCATCAGTGGGATGAAGAAGATACCCAAACTTGGTTTTCCGGAGGAATTTTAGAAGGCAGCAATCTTTATAAAAACATTAACGCCGAAGTGTATCTTTATCATCTCGACGAAGGAGACAGCCGGCTTAACCCCACTCGAAACCGCCGTTATTTCACGCCCGGCATCCGTATTTACCAAAAACCCGGCAAAGGTAACTTCGACTTTACTGCGGAAGGCATGGGGCAATTCGGTACGGTCAAGTATGCAGCAACCGGCGCTTTTGCAAACACTGAAAAACAACATGAAGCCTGGTCTTCCCATATCGAAGCCGGTTACAGCTTTGACCTGCCCTGGTCGCCAAGGTTTTATTTGGAACACGACTACGCAAGCGGCAACAAAAACTGGAAGAACAATTCGGCCAGCGCTGAAGACTCAAGGTTCGATCCGCTCTTCGGCGCTTCGGATTTCGATTTTGGACCTGCCGGCATTTACGGCGCGTTTCAACGCACCAACATCAACTCGCCCGGCTATAAACTGGATTTTGCACCCCGTAACGACATGTCATTCAGGTTCCAGCAACGCTTAATATGGCTGGCCGAGGGCCAAGACTGCTGGGGCGGACCGGCTTGTACAGCGGGTACTACTCCGGGTCTTGCCGGAGGCAACGGCAGTTATGTCGGCAACCAAATAGGCTTTACCGGACGCTACAACTTCAACAGCAGCCTAAATTTCGACGCTGGCTGGTACCACTTGTTTAAAGGCGACTTTGCCAAATCGGCAAAACAAACCAATGCGACCGGCGCGGCGCAAACCGGGGCGGCTTACGCAACGACACCCGGAGCGGATACCGACTACTTCTTTGTCACCAGTCAGTTACGCTTTTAGGCTGCAATTCGGTCTATTTAAATCGTGCCTAGGGTATTTATCGTGTTTGCAAGTATGAGTAAACGGAACCGCTTCCATGCCTAAATACCCTAAAAACTTTCATTGTGAGTAACTTTCCCAGACTCTGGAGATACACATGTTAAAAAACACCCTTTTCCGCTCCATTTTGTTATTAGGCTTGCTGCTGGTCAATTCCGCCGCTTCGGCCGCAACAACCCTGGTCGCCGTTGCAGCCAATTTCACCAAGCCGATGACCGAAATCGCCGAGGCTTTTGAAAAATCCACCGGCCACAAGGCCAGTTTGTCGTTCGGCTCTTCCGGCAAATTCGTTTCGCAATTCGAAAACGGCGGACCGTTTGAAGTCTTTTTATCCGCCGACGACAAAGGCCCGATCAAACTCGAACAATCCGGATTGGCCGTGGCCAACACCCGTTTCACCTATGCGCTTGGAAAACTGGTGTTATGGTCGGCAACGCCGGGCTTGGTCGATGACCAAGGCCAAGTCTTGAATAAAGGCGGTTTCAAACATATCGCGCTGGCCGATCCGAAACTGGCACCTTACGGTGAGGCTGCGGTCGAAGTCATGAAAAACCGGGGGCTATTCGACAAACTGCAACCGTTGTTCGTACAAGGCGAAAACATCGCACAAACCCATCAATTCGTCAGCACCGGCAATGCCGAGCTGGGTTTTGTAGCGTTCTCGCAAGTCATCGATAACGGCAAGATCGCCGGCGGCTCGGGCTGGATAATCCCAAGCGATCTTTATAAGCCGATCCGCCAGGATGCGATACTGATGAAAACCGGAGCGGAAAATCCGGCTGCATCGGCATTGATGCAATTTTTAAAATCGCCGGAAGCGCTCGCAATCATCCGTAAATACGGTTACGACCTGGCTCAATAGACCTTTGTTCAGGATTACGAAATACTAGAGGCTCGCCTGTTGATAGCGCCACGAGTTAGACCTTCCAGGTTTTACGACTGCCATGGATGGCGGAAGTGCTGGAGCCGCCGGGAGCGGCTCCAGTAAAAACCTGGAAGGTCTGCTATCGGCACGCACCGTAGACGCTTATATGTCAATGAGCCTCAAGTATGAAGCTGAAAAATGGAAACAAACTCAATAACCAATAGAGCGATTTTATGTTAAACGCCGCCGATATAGCCACGTTGTGGCTGACGTTCAAAGTTGCCGCCATCGCCACGTTGCTGATGCTGATGCTCGGGACGCCGCTGGCCTGGTGGCTTGCGCGCACGACATCGCGCTGGAAAACTGTTTGTAACGCGCTGGTATCCTTACCGCTAGTGTTGCCGCCGACGGTATTGGGTTTTTATTTACTGGTCATGCTGGGGCCGAACGGGCCTATCGGCCGTTTAACCGCCGGACTGGGCCTCGGCACTTTGCCGTTCACCTTTCCCGGTTTGGTAATCGCGTCGGTGCTGTACTCGTTGCCGTTTGTCGTGCAGCCGTTGCAATCCTCATTCACGGCCATCGGCGAACAACCTTTGGAAGCCGCCGCCACCTTGCGCGCGGGGCCTTTGGATACGTTTTTCAGCGTCGTCGTGCCGCTGGCAAAACCCGGTTTCCTGACCGCGTCGATTTTAGGCTTTACCCATACCGTCGGCGAATTCGGCGTGGTGTTGATGGTCGGCGGCAATATCCCGGACAAGACCCGCGTCGTGTCGGTGCAAATCTACAATCATGTCGAAGCGCTGGAATACGGCGAAGCGCACTGGCTCGCAGGCTGCCTGCTGTTGTTCTCGTTCAGCGTGCTACTGGTACTGTATACCGTACTGAAAACCCAACCCGTCGCGCATCCGCTTAAATAATCGGCAACTCATTAGGTTAGAGAAAATGGAACACGGATCGCACGGATTAGACGGATTAACACGGATTTTTATTTACCGCTACAAAAGCAGGACGGGGCATGTTGCCCCGTCTGAAACGTTTAATGTTGTTTAACCGGTTCAAACACCGGGAGTCGTTAAGGAAATGGAACACGGATTAGAGAGATTTAAACGGATTTTTTCATCCGTGTTTATCGGTAATATCCGTGTTCCATTATTTACAGAATTAATATCATGACCATAATCCAAGCCCGCTTCCAGCTCGACTACGGCGATTTTAAACTGGACGTCGATTTAAAACTGCCCGGCACCGGCATTACCGTATTGTTCGGCCATTCCGGCTCAGGCAAAACCACGCTGCTGCGCTGTATCGCCGGACTGCAACGCGCGCCGCAAGGTAAGCTTGAGATCAACGGTCACGTCTGGCAGGACAGCGAACGCAATATCTTTTTACCCACCCATCACCGATCATTAGGCTATGTGTTCCAGGAAGCCAACCTGTTTCCGCATTTGACGGTGCGGGACAACCTGAATTACGGCTTGAAACGGATCAAACACAATTCGGGCACGGTCAAGCTGGAGCAGACCGTTGAATTGCTGGGCATCGGCCACTTGATGGAACGCATGCCCGGCCACTTGTCCGGCGGCGAGCGGCAGCGGGTCGCCATCGCCCGTGCGTTGGCGCTGAATCCTGAAGTTCTGCTGATGGACGAACCGCTGGCGTCGCTGGATTTCAAGCGCAAACAGGAAATCCTGCCGTTTTTAAGCCGCCTGCATCAGCAGTTGGATATTCCGGTGCTGTACGTCACCCATTCCCAACAGGAAGTCGCGCAACTGGCCGATCATCTGGTCATTATGGACGAAGGCCGAGCGCTGGCTTCCGGACCGCTGCCGGAAACGCAAAGCCGCCTCGACGTGCCGCTGGCGCAAGACCGCGAGGCCGCCACGGTTTGGCAGGCGACCGTAGCCGAACATGAAACCGGCTACCATCTGACCCGCGTCGATGTTGCCGGAGGCTCGCTGAGCCTGCCGGCGGTCGATGCCCCGGTCGGCACGCCGTTACGGATACAGATTTACGCCCGCGATGTCAGCATCGCGCTTGAAGCTCCGACGGCTACCAGCATCTTGAATGTGCTACCCGCAACCATTAGCGGCATCGCCGATAGTAGCCGCGACAGTCAATGCGTGGTACAAATAAGAGTCGGCAATCAGGCGCTGCTGGCGCACATCACCCGCAAATCGGCGCTGATGCTGGGTTTGCAGATCGGCATGGCGGTTTACGTGCAGATCAAGGGGACGTCGATACTAAATTAACAGATCCTTCGACAAACTCAGGATGAACGGTTTAAGTTGATTCCGTTCGTGGTGAGCCTGTCGAACCAAGCGGAATCGACTTATTCAGAGATTCCTTAACCAACCCCGAGGAGATTTATCATGAAAGCAAGCGCACGCAATCAATTTACCGGAACCGTTAAAGAAGTGCTTATCGGTGCGGTCAATGCCGAGGTCCACATCGGCTTGAAAGGCGGAGACACTATCGTCGCGTCGATTACCAAGGAATCCGTCGAAACGTTGGGCATCAAGGCCGGCATTGAAGTTATCGCGCTGGTCAAGGCCCCGCAAATCATCATCGTCACCGATTTCGGCGGCTACCGGCTGTCGGCGCGCAACCAGCTGCAAGGCACTGTCACCCAAGTTAAGCCGGGCGCTGTCAATGCCGAAGTCGATATTGAACTGAAAGGCGGCGAACAGGTTGCCGCGACCGTGACTAACGACAGCGTTGACGCCTTGGGCCTGAGCAAAGGCCAGCCTGCCGCGGCGGTGTTCAAGGCCGGCGCGGTGATTTTGGCCGTCGCGGGTTGATTAATAACTCACTTTTTCTCTCGTTCCCACGCGCTACGCTGATGCGCTAGGCGAGAAACATGCCGACAACAGACTTTCCAGGTTTTTACTGGAGCCGCTCCCGCGGCTCCAGCACTTCTGACCTCCAGGGATGGAAGAAATTCCGAGGATTGCCGGGAGCAGTCTCGGCCGCCATCCATGGCGGTCGGTCGCATCGGTTCCCTACCGATTGCGACACTTCCGCCATCCATGGCGGTCGTAAAACCTGGAAGGTCTAACAGGCAACGTTCCAAAAACGGAAATATTCCTTAATTAACGGAGGTAACGATGCTGCTGGAAATGAATGTAAAACTGCATCGTGGACATTTCAACTTGACTACGCAGTTATCGATCGGCGATACCAGCGTCGGCCTGTTCGGCAAATCCGGCGCCGGCAAAAGTACGGTGCTCGGCTTGATTGCCGGCACGATCCAACCGCAAAGCGGACATATCGCGCTGGACGGTAAAATCCTGTTCGACAGCCGTAAAGGCATCGTGATGCCGCGCGAACAACGTCCGGTCGGCGCCGTGTTGCAACTCGATTGCGCCGATGCGGCTGAAACCGTTCGCCGCAACCTGACCGCCGTCTATAACCGCACGCTGAAGCAGCGCCGTATTTTCAAACTGAACTTTTTAATCGGGCTTTTGGAACTGGAGCCTATCCTCGAACATCCGATTGAACTGCTGTCCGCCGGCGAACGCCAACGCGTGGCGCTGGCCCGCTCGCTGCTGAAATCGCCGCGGTTGCTGCTGTTGGACGAAACTTTTGCCGCGATCGGCAACGGCTATCGAATGCAGTTATTGCCGATTCTGAAACGCTTGCAAAATGAAGTGGGTTTGCCGGTGCTGTACGCCAGCCAATCCCTGGGAGAGATTCTGGAACTTACCGACCAGCTGATCGTACTGGAGCAAGGCAAGGTGCTGCATAACGGTTCGTTACTCGAAGCGACCCGGCAGCAAGGTATATTGCGCTATCTGGGCATCCGCCAGATCGACAACATTTTGCCGGTGACGATCGGCAGCCACGACTATCAAGCCGGTTACAGCCTGGCCCACAGCTTCGGCCTGCCGATAACCTTGCCGCTACGGCCGCATGTCGCTGCCGGCACTCAGGCCCAAGTATCGATACGCGCCAAAGACATAGCGCTATCGCGCAGCTATATCGACGGCATATCAATACAGAATCAAATCAAGGGCCGAATCTGCGCGCTGATTGCCAGCGGAGAAAGCATGATCGTGCAAGTCGACTGCGGTACGACACTGCTGGCCGAAATTACGCCGGGAGCATGCCGGAATATGAATTTGCAGGAAGGCGAAGTCGTCTATTGCCTGATAAAAACCCATTCCATTACTTATCTCACCGAGCTTGACGCCCTGCCCTATCAACGCGTCATCAGCCATGGCGACGGCCATTATTATCTCGATACCGCCGGACCGGCTAGCGGCTTATTGCCCGAATAATCCCGCGCCCTCAGAGCCAACGTCTTACAGCCTCCGGCGCTTCTCGATCTATATCATCATGTTTATCCGTCAAATCCATTACCTGCTGGCGCTATCGAAAACCGGACATTTCGGCCGTGCGGCGGAAGCCTGCCACGTTTCTCAACCGGCCTTGTCCACCGCCATCCGGCATCTTGAAGAAGAGCTGGGCATTACCATCGTCTGCCGCGGCCAACGTTTTCAAGGCTTTACCAAAGAAGGAGAGCGGCTGTTGCAGTGGGCGCGGATTTTGGCGCACGATTGGGAATGCATGAAACAGGAAGCGGCGCAGTGCAACCGGCAACTAACCGGTACGCTCCGTATCGGCGCGATTCCCACTACGCTGGCAGTGGTGCCGCTATTAACCGAGCCTTGTCAGCGCGAGTACCCCGGCATCAATATCAAACTGACGTCGCTATGCGCGGAAGAATTGATCCGCCAACTCGATAATTTCGAGCTCGATCTGGGTTTGACCTATCTTGGCGACCCGCAACTGAAAGGCTTCCGAACGCTGCCGTTATACCAGGAACGTCATGTATTGTTAGCCCGCAGCCCGGCGCCCCGGCTTATTAAACGTTCGTTAAGCTGGGCCGATGTCGCGGAACTGCCGCTATGCCTGCTGACGCCGAACATGCAAAACCGGAGGCTGGTCGATGCGGCTTTTCGCGAAGCCGGCATCACCCCTAACGTGGTACTGGAAACCGACTCGATATTCGCTTTATACACCCATGTTCACAGTGCCGGCCTATACAGTGTCGTGCCGCACAGTCTGTTAAGCCTTTTTGAAATGCGCCAAGAGGTCACCGCCCTAACCCTGAAACCGGAGTTGTCCAGGGAAATAGGCCTGATCGCCCGCCGCCAGGACATGCCGCCGCCGCTACAGAATGCCGCCTGGACTATTGCCCAAAACCTGAATTTACAACACCGGTTCGATTCATTGATAAACGAAGCTGTGCTCTAATCCTTAATGGCGCAAATACGCTGCATAAGCGCAGGCCTTGGCGTTTGCTGCTCCCCTTGCTCGAATGCGTGGATATTCAGCAACGGCGAATAAACCTCGAACAATTCATCCGGCAGCAATAAAAAATCAGGATTGCCGGGTTTGCCGTAACGTTCGTTACCGGCCATGAAGGTTTCATAAATCAAAACCCCGCCAGGATTAAGCAGATCGGCGAGTGTTCGAAGCAGCGGCCGGAACAGGTAACGGCTGACGACCAGGCCGTCATACGTTTGCTCTGACCGAGGCCAATCGCCTGTTTCAAGGTCGGCAATAAGCACGTTGACATTGTCCATCCCGGCTAAACCGGATAGCGCCTGGACATCGCGGTCAATCGCGTCGACCCGATAGCCCTGTTTTGCCAACCACATAGCGTGACGCCCATTGCCGCAAGCAAGGTCGAGCACCCGGCCGCCTTTAGGTATCAGCGGCGCGTATTTAACGATCCAGGGCGAGGGTTTTTCCGGCAAATGCTGTGTCATCGTGAGCAGGCTCTGGTTATGCGTCGGCGTGGACTATTGAATAAAGGCTATTTTACCGAGTCTTGATAAAACTAAGGAAGCGCCGATTCCCCCCCCGATATAGAATAATACCCTGATCCATCAACCCCAACACCCGCATGTCTTATCGAACTTTTGGCGAGGCAAAAGGAACTATCGGGTTCGATAAACACGATTCAAATAACTATCGCGATAGCAACTCTTTTTATTTGAATCAATCGGATTATGTTCCTGGCTAACGAAGAAATACTCTAACCGACGCCCCGGCAAACCATACAGGCTTCGCAATGCCGGCATTGCCCAGGTTCACGAACCTGATGAGCCACCTGTATTTCCAGTTTATCCATTCTTTCCATCATACAACCGGCGATTTTTCCTATTGGATCGGGGATCAGATTATGGTCCGGATTTATCCGGGTTTCGTTTTGGTTTTTTTCACCTCTATGTGGAATCACCCGTCCGGGAATGCCTACAACGGTACAATATGCGGCAACGTTTTTAACAACGACGGAATTAGCGCCTACCCGGACTTGGTTACCTAGAGTAATTGGACCCAGAATTTTGGCTCCCGCGCCGACCATTACGCCATTGCCCAATGTAGGGTGGCGCTTTTCCTTATTCCAGGAGGTGCCGCCAAAGGTAACGCCATGATAAAGAGTGACTTCGTCTCCCACTTCCGCCGTTTCACCGATAACAACGCCCGCGCCATGATCGATAAAAAAACGCCGGCCTATCTTGGCACCGGGATGGATATCGACATGGGTCAGCCAACGTGCCAGAAACGCAAGCCAGCGGGCCGCCATTTTCCAGCCTTTTTGCCACAATCGATGGTTGATGCGATAAAAAAGCACCGCATGAACACCGGGATAGGCGAGAAAAACTTCAAGACAGTTGCGAGCAGCCGGATCACGCTCCAAGACACAGCATATATCCTCACGCATCAGCATATACCAAGCGAGCTCGCCGACCGGTATTTCCGTGCGCGTTTCCTGTTTTACGGTATGTTTAGAAGTAGGCGGCATGGATGCGTGGATTTTCAATTTTTTGGGTATTCCATTTGCGCTGCTCATAAAGAACAGGTTAATTGAGGATGGTATTGGGAGTAATAACAGAACCCGGATACAAACACGAATAGAATCCGGCTAGTTCCAGGGCTTCCGGCGCTCGTTTGTGGATGTTTACGAATTGCCGAACCGATGTCAGCAGACAATTGGCTTCCAACTGGCTAAGCGGAATACCGAGTCTCTCGTAAACTTCCTTTACCGCACGGGAACCTGAGTGTTTACCCAGGACAAGCTGATGGCATCGGCCGACTATCGCGGGATCCACTCCCTGATAATTGGCCGGATCTTTGAGTAATCCGTCGACATGGATCCCGGCTTCATGGCTAAACACGCGCTTGCCGACCAAACTTTTGCGCCAGCTCAACGGTTCCCCGGAAGCAGCCTCCACCTTTTCCGACAATGACGGAAAGTTGCGAAGGTCGATACCGGTTTCTAACCCATGGAGCTGGTGCAATCCGATAACAACCTCTTCCAGTGCCGCATTGCCGGCCCGTTCCCCAAGGCCGTTAACGGTGGTATTGGCATGAGTCGCTCCGGCGACAACGGCCGCCAGTGTGTTAGCGGTTGCAAGCCCCAAGTCATCGTGAGCATGCATTTCAATATCCAGGTCGGTAGCGGCCCGTAACTGTTTGATCTGCTCGGCCAGCCTGAAAGGTTCCATAATACCCACCGTATCGGCATAGCGAATACGCATTGCTCCGGCTTGCTGAGCAACTTCCGCGACTGTCCTTAGAAAATCCCGGTTCGCCCGCGAGGCATCCTCCATGCCGACGCAAACGGCAAATCCAATATCCACGGCTTCGCGAACGCAGCCGCGAATCGTCGCCAGCACATGGTTACGATCCCGGCCCAATTTACCTTCAATCTGCTGGTCGGAAACAGGGATCGAAAGATTGACGTAGGCTACGCCCAATCCGGCGCAGTCCGCCAGATCTTCCCTCCGCATTCTGGACCAGACCATTAGCCGGGCAGCCAATCCCAAATCCGCCAGGACTTTAATTTCCTCGCGTTCCTTCTCGCCCATTACAGGAATACCGACTTCCAATTCCGGTACGCCTAGCGCATCCAAACGCCGGGCAATTTCGATCTTTTCTTCCAAGGAAAACGTTACCCCGGCCGACTGCTCGCCATCTCTAAGGGTCGTATCGTTGATAATGATTCCGGACATGGCAAGCATCGCAAACATCAGGCCGAAAAAGACTTGCCGCAAGAACAGGACGATTTCGCGTTGGGATTGGCGAACGTGAAACCGGAGCTTTCCAAACCCTCCTCGAAATCAATGATGATGCCCCGAACCAGGGGCAGGCTCTCGGCGCTTACGAAAACCTTGACGCCACCGGTTTCGATAACGTTGTCTTTCTCGTCGGCCACCGACTCCAGCATCATGCCGTATTGCAGGCCGGCGCAACCGCCGTCCGAAATTTGTATGCGGATGCCGGTTGCGCCGGTCGTGGAATTTTGTAAAAAGCGATTTACCGCTATAACGGCATTTTCGGTAAAGGTAGGCATAGCATGAGCTCCTGTTTCAGATTGCGATAAAGTTCATTTATTTACAGCAATACACATGCCAGCTACTCATCGACCAGGGCGGCTCAATGCCCGCTTCGTCCCGATACGCACACTGCCGTTAATAAAGCGGAACACTGTTGGCCTATTGCCGGACAGCCATGCCTAATCCGGCGTTCAAAAACGTACAGCCGGATACCGTCAAACGGTGATTTTTTTACGGCATTATTATTGCTTGCATTATACCAATAAGACGTTATGTAATATGATTCATAACGTATCCGCCTTTATCCGAGGAACTGTCATGAATTCCCCCGCCCCCCATTTTTGCGAATGCGATTTCGGTGAATGCCGTACCGATTTATTGCCGCTGCTGTTCGAGATGAGCCAGATCGTCACCGAAAGCGGCAACCTGACGAATACCTTGCAGATTCTGATTCGCCTGATGAGACGCCATATGAAAGTGATTCGCGGCATGGTGACGCTGTACGACATGGAGTACGGCAAAATTTTCGTCCACGAGAGTTTCGGCCTGACCGACGAGGAAGCGGCAAAAGGCGTTTATTTTCTAGGCGAAGGCATTACCGGAAAAGTCGTCGAATCGGGCCAGCCGATCATCGTGCCGCGCATCAGCGAAGAACCCGAATTCCTGAACCGGACCGGCAGCCGCAACGACGTGGCCGATTTGAAACTGTCTTTTCTTTGCGTCCCCATCATGCGCGGCCGCAAAGTGATGGGCACCATCAGCGCCGAGCGTATCTACGACAACCAAAGCCTGCTCAAGCTCGACGTGGAAATCCTGTCGATACTGGCCGCGACCACCGCCTACGCGGTCGAGCTCTATTTACTGGAAAACGTGCGCAAAGTCGAGCTGGAAGCGGAAAACCGGCGGCTGCACAGCGCGCTCAGGAAGAAGTTCAAACCGGACAATATCATCGGCAATTCCAAGCCGATGCAGGAAGTGTTCAATTTAATCGAAAAAGTCAGCCGGTCGCGAACCACGGTGCTGATTCTCGGCGAAAGCGGCGTCGGCAAGGAGCGGGTCGCGCACGCGATCCATTACAACAGCCCCAATAGCACCGAGTCGTTCGTCATTTTCAACTGCGCCGCGTTACCGGAAAGCATCATCGAAAGCGAACTATTCGGCCATGAAAAAGGCGCGTTCACCGGCGCGACGGCCATGCGCAAAGGCCGTTTCGAGGAAGCCGACGGCGGCACCATCTTTCTCGACGAAGTGGGCGAACTCTCCCTGCCGATGCAAGCCAAGCTGCTGCGGGTGCTTCAGGAGAAAACCTTCGAACGCGTCGGCGGCAATATGCCGATCAAGGTCAACCTGAGAATTATCGCCGCGACCAATCGCGACCTGCCGGACATGGTGGCTAAAGGCGAGTTCCGGGAAGATCTTTATTATCGTCTGAACGTGTTTCCGATCACGATACCGCCGCTACGGGAACGCGGCAACGACATCATCGAACTGGCCGACTTCATCGTGGCCAAATTCGCCGACGAGATGGGCATCGCGATACACCGGATTTCAACGCCGGCCATCAACATGCTGCTGTGCTATCACTGGCCCGGCAATGTCCGCGAACTGGAGAACGTCATTGCCCGCGCGATGGTGCTGGCGGAGGACGGCGTCATCCACGGCTACCACCTTCCGCCGTCGTTGCAGCCTCCGGTGGTATCGGAAGTGTCGGGCGGCGAAGGCAGCCTGGAAGCGCGGCTCAATGCGATCGAATACGAGATGATCGTCGAAGCGCTGAAACTGCATCACGGCAACACCACCGAAGCGGCGGCCCAATTGGGCCTGACCCGGCGCATACTCGGCCTGCGCATGGCAAAGTACGCGCTGAATCATAAGAACTATCGCTGAACGGGCGATGTTACGCAAAAGTACACTTGCCGGCCGTTTTGTACCTATCGGTACGCCAATGGCCGGTTGAATAGCCGAAATGCCGATAGGCCCGATGTTTCCTCGTTCCCACGCGCTGCGTGGGAATGCAGTATGGGACGCGCTGCGTCCTATGTTGATTAGGCTCTGTATTTTTGGCCGTTAACCACAGTCCCTCGCGGCGCAGCGCGCCTTAACCCTGCATTCCCACGCAGCGCGTGGGAACGAGATAAAAACGTAGCGCGTCCGACACCGCAAAAACGATGCCCCGGCTTAGACAGCTGGCCCGATGTTTGCAGAGTTTGTTTCGTATTCATCACGAACCGAGAACGAACATGAAAACTCATTCCGATAGCCAAGCCGCCCCCGGCATCGCCACCTGCAAGATCTGCACGATACGACTCGAACAGCTTTGTTACCGCCGGGCCTGGTGGTTTCGAATTTTTCGGGAAGTGTTGGCCACAGGCATCCGTCTTTTCGCTGTCGCGTACAGATTGCCGGCCGACAGGCACCCGCCCCGTTCGGCCATGTGCCACAGCTGTTTACGTTTTCGTAAAAACGCGCTAAAGCAGTGTTCCGCTTTGTTCAACCGGCTGGACAGCCATCTCAATCCCCTCTTTAACAAAGTGCGCAATTCCCTGCTGACTGAAGCGGAATTGGAGCAGGCGCGCAAACTCGCGAGCGATGCAAACGAACCGGACTTCTCCAATTATTAAGCCATATGGCATCGATGTTGCTTTATACACGTCGTCACCCTCTACTTTGGAGCACACCATGAATAGCCAAGAGATACAGGCCTTACTCGACGAGCCGGCCTGTGCCCATAATCACGGCGCCAAGAGCGGCTGCGCCAAGGGCCAACCCGGCGCCACTCAAGGCGGCTGCGCGTTCGACGGCGCCCAGATCGCACTCCTGCCCATCGCCGATGCCGCCCACATTGTCCACGGTCCTATCGGTTGCGCCGGAAGCTCCTGGGATATGCGCGGCAGCCGTTCTTCGGGACCTATCTTATACCGGAAAGGCATGACCACCGATCTTTCCGAGGTAGACGTCATCATGGGACGGGGCGAAAAGCGACTGTTTTTTTCAATTAAAGAAGCCATCGACAAATACCGGCCCGCCGCTGTCTTTGTCTACAACACCTGCGTGACCGCGTTGCAGGGCGACGACATCGAAGTCACCGCCAAGGCCGCGGCCGAACGCTGGGGCGTACCGGTGGTGCCGGTCGACTGCGCCGGTTTTTACGGTGGTAAAAGCATGGGCAACCGCATCGCCGGCGAAACGCTGTACAAGCATGTGATCGGCACGCGCGAGCCGGAGCCGATACCGGATGCAGCGCAACGCCCCGGCATCCGGGTTCACGACATCAACCTGATCGGGGAATACAACATCGTCGGCGAGTTCTGGCGGGTAGCGCCGCTATTCGACGAACTGGGCCTGCGCATTCTTTGCACCTTGTCCGGCGACGCCCGTTTTCACGAAGTGCAGAGCATGCACCGCGCCGAAGTCAATATGGTGGTGTGTTCCAAGGCGATGCTGAACGTCGCCCGGAAATTACAGGACGATTACGGCGCGCCTTTTTTCGAAGGCAGTTTTTACGGCATCGACGACACTTCGCAAGCACTTCGGGATTTTGCCGGACATTTGCATGACCGGGACCTGACAGCACGCACCGAAGCCTTGATAGAGCGCGAAGAAGCAGCGGCGGCAGCGGCGTTGGAACCGTGGCGAGCCCGCTTGCGCGGCAAGCGGGCGCTGATTTTCTCAGGAGGCGTCAAATCCTGGTCGGTCATTTCAGCGTTGCAGGATTTGCAAATGACGGTCGTCGCCAGCGGCACCGAAAAATCCACCGAGGAAGATAAAGCGCGTATCCGCAAGCTGATGGGCGAAAACACCCGCATGATCGACGATAACGACCAGACCGCGTTGATGGCGACCTGCCGCGAATACGGCGCCGACATTTTGATCGCCGGCGGCCGTTATCTACAGGCGGCGCTGAAATCCGGCATCCCGTTCCTGGACATCAACCACGAGCGGGATTTCGGCTATGCCGGCTACACGGGCATCATCGAACTGGCCAAGCAACTCAGCTATGCGATAGACAATCCGGTTTGGAGCAAACTGCATAAGCCGGCGCCCTGGCCCGGTAGGAGCGGCTTTAGCCGCGATCATCGCGGCTAAAGCCGCTCCTACACCCGTTGGCGCATGGCAAGAAAATCCGTAGCCGCCTGTCCAATCCGCGTTCCGTTATTTCAGTTGCCAAGCATTGGAGACTGCGAAAGTATTCGTAATAGAACAAAAAAAGTATTCACCATGAAGAACACGAAGGACACGAAGAAAAATTGTAACTATTCAGCGAAAAGAGAAATAGCACACGGATGATTACGGATAAGACGGATTGACACGGATTTTTTAAACGATTCCATGCTTTTAATCCGTGATGATCCGTTTAATCCGTGTCATCCGTCGACTGCATGGACAGATATTTGCTCCTGCAATATCTGCATTCCCCACATCCTTGTGGGTTATGCAGGAGGTAGAGCAATGCAGGGAGCAATTGCCGAGTGCCATTCATCATTTTTAGCATACGCTGAATAGTTACGAAAAATTCAATAAATTAAAAACTCCGTGTTCTTCGTGTCCTTCGTGGTGAATAATCCTTTCAACTTGATTTGGATAATATTTTTACAGTCTCTTTGGCTTAACCATTACTTTTATCAGGAAACTATCGTGGCAAACATTATTTTTCCCAACAAAGCATTAACCGTTAATCCGCTTAAAGTCAGCCAGGCCATGGGCGCCTCGCTGGCCTTCTTCGGCATCAACCGCTGTCTACCGCTTGAACATGGCGCACAGGGTTGCACAGCCTTCAGCCGGGTATTTTTCACCCGTCATTTTCGCGAACCGATTCCGCTGCAAACGACGGCACTAGATCATGCCGTCACGGTGATGGGAACCGACGCCAACGTCGTCGAAGCGCTCAAAACCATCAGCGAACATCACCGGCCGGACCTGATCGGCCTGGTAACGACCGGCCTGTCGGAGACCCAAGGTTCGGATATCCTGGGTTCGATCAAGGCATTCCGGAACGCTTATCCGCATTACACCGACATCGCCGTAGCGCCGGTCAATACCCCGGATACGGTGGGCTGCCTGGAAACCGGCTTTGCCGCCGCGGTGGAAGCCATTGTCGCCGCACTGGTGCCGGAAAGCCGCTGTCCGGGGCGCAAGCCGCAACAAGTCAATGTACTGCTGCCGTCGATGTTCACGCCCGGCGACGTCGAAACCGTCGGCGACTGGCTCGGCGCTTTCGGCTTGCAGCCGGTGTTGTTGCCGGATCTTGGCGATTCGCTGGACGGCCATATCGAGCAACTGGGCTTTTCCACGCTGACGACCGGCGGTACGGACCGGAGCCGGATCGCAACGATCGGCGAGTCGGCCGCCACATTGGTCATCGGCCCATCTCTCAATAAGGCCGCCGATCTTTTGAAGGCCCGTACCGGCGTTCCGGATTACCGTTTCCCGGACTTGATGGGACTGGACGCCTGCGACGACTTTACCGCCGCTCTCGCCGCCATCAGCGGCAAACCGGTCCCGCGTCAAATCGTCAGGCAACGCGCCCAGCTGCTCGACGCGATGGTCGACTGCCACTTGCAGTTCGGCGGCGTCCGGGCCGCGGTGGCCGCCGATCCGGAACTGTTGGGCGCGTTGATCCGGTTTTTTAAAGATCTGGGCATCGACGTGCCGACAGCGGTTTCCTCGGTACGTAGCGAGACGTTGGCCGGCCTGCCGGTCGACAGAGTCATCGTCGGCGATCTGGAAGACTTGGAACAAGGCGCCGGGGAATGCGGCGTGGATCTGCTGGTCGCCAACTCCCACGGCGCCGATCTGGCCAGGCAGCTCGACATTCCGCTGTTACGCGCCGGATTTCCGCTGTACGACCGCTTCGGCGGTTTTGCCAGACGCTGGGTCGGTTACGCCGGTTCGCGGCAAATCGTATTCGACATTGCCAATCTGATTGCATGGCAACGCCGCGAGATCAAGCCTTACCATTCGATTTACCGGCAACCTGCCACGGAAGTTGCCGGCCATCGTTCGCAAGCTGCGACCAGCCATTAAAACGGAGACCCCAAATGATAAAAGTTGCCTTTGCTTCCAGCGACCAGACTCACGTCAACCTGCATTTCGGCGCCGCCGAGCGCTTTGTCATCTATCAAGTCGCGCCCGGCCAGGCCGAATTGGTCGCTGTCGGCGAATTCGTACCGGCAGTCATGACCGGAGACAACCGCTTCAAAGACGCGCCGTTCGACCCGAACGCGTTCATCATGGATGAAGTTTCGACCCACCCGGACGCCGTGCCCATGTCCCATGAAGACAAGGTCGCCAGCAAACTGGAATTTCTAACCGGCTGCGCCGCCGTTTACGCGGCATCCATCGGCGCTTCGTCGATCAAACGGATCATGGCTGCCGGCATTCAGCCGATCATCGTCAACACCGGCAGCGCCATACTCGATCATCTCAACGAAATCAGCATCGCTTTGACCAAAGGCGGGCTGGCTTGGGTGGAAAAGGCAAAAGCCCAAAGCAAACCGGCAAACCGCTTCGACGCCATTGCCGAACAAGGCTGGAACGGCGACGAGCCCGGCTCATCCGCCCCGCAAAACGCGCCATCCGTGACGATTCAGTAAATTTTGGAGCCTGCACGTGAAACTGGCCGTATCGACGCTCGCATTGCCCAGGGAAAGGCCGGCGGAATGGTTGCCTAAGATAGCCGACATGGGTTTCGCCGGCGTGGAGGTGTCGCCATCGTGGACATGGGGGACAAACGGCGCCGAACCGGATAATTCAACGGTAAGCGTTTTTAGGCAAAAAGCCCGGCAAGCGGGTTTGGCCATTGTCGGCCTGCACTCGCTGTTGCATGGACAAACCGGGATGGGCCTGCTGCAAGGCGCCGAAGCCCGGCACAAGGCTGTCGAATTTGTGGTGCGAATGTCGCAGGTCTGCCGCGATTTAGGCGGACGTACGCTGATTTTAGGTGGGGAACGGTTTCGCCGCACTGTCGGTGAACACTCGGCCTGGGCCGAATTGGCAAGCTTTTTCGATGCCGTGCTGCCGCGCATCGAAAATCATGGGACCCTGTTGTGCCTGGATCCGCTAGGGCCTGCAAGCGCCGACTTCTGCCGGCGGGCCGCCGAGTGCCGGATGTTGATCAATTATCTCGACCACCCGTCGTTGGGTTACCAGCTCAATTCAGCGGTTATCGTCGCCAATGGCGATACCGGCCACAGCACATTTGCAGCGCTCCGGGGACAACTGGATATTTTCCACGTAGCCGAACCGGGCTTGCAAGCCATCGCATCCTCGAAACAAATCGACCATGCCGATTTTCGCCGGCACCTGGCAGCCATCAGTTTTGCCGAGTGGTTATGCCTGCATCAGCAAGCAGGCGCCGCTCCCGGCGATGAGCTTGAAAACGGCCTGCGCCTGTTACGGCACTATTATCTTCGCCGGGACAATCTGAATCTCGACCGGCTTCGACAACAAACGGCTGCCGCAACGCAGCTCGCCCCACAATCTATCACAGGATAATACTCATGGCCTCCGATTCCGAAACGATCTTGGACAACATCAGCAGCGACAATACCGTGGTTCCGTACGACTTGGTTGCCGCGACCGTCGAAACCCTTAGACCGGCCGTACAACAAGACGGCGGCGATCTTGAACTGATCAAGATCGAGGGCCTTAGGGTTTTTATAAAACTCAGCGGCGCGTGCACCACCTGCACGCTGGCAGGGCAAACCCTTGGCGGGGTCCGGCGGAAACTGGTGGAAGTGCTGGGCATACCGGTTCGCGTCGTACCGGCGAACTAAACCCGATACAGCGTAAATGCTTCGGCCGCTCAAACAATCGGCCTATTATCCTAAAAAAAGTAGTCGGCACGAATGAAAAAGCCGTTCGTGCCGTGCCCTTCGACAAGCGCTGAGCGAACGGAATTTTGAATAGCTCAACGGCTCTATTTAGGATGATTCCAAATCTCAATTAAGGAGTAAACAACATGTCTATGTTCATTAACAACGACGACTGCACAGGCTGCGGCGACTGCGAACCGGTTTGTCCTACCGGCTCCATCAGCAACCGGAACGGTGTTTTCGTGATCGACGTTAGCAGCTGCACTGAATGCGCGGATGATTCCGGCGAACCGCACTGTATCTCCGTATGTCCCTCGGACTATTGCATCCAGCCTTTGTATGACTAAATTGCCGCCGCGCCAGAGGCATTAGCCAGACCCGACTGGCGCCAGATATTTTGGCCAATACCAGCGACGATTTAAATCGGATAGGCAAACTGCTGAACAGTTAAGTTAGGAGTACTAAAATGAAGACCTCGCACCAACTGCTATCGTGTTTACTCGTGGATTTAGCGACAGGCGATATTCAGGCATCGGAACCGCTAGAGCTGCCCGAAATCGTAGTCGAGGAAAATGTCGAGAAAGCCGCAGTCTTCTCCGGCTCCACGTCGGTGATCGACAAGCAAACCCTGGAACGCGACCAAGTGTTTACCGTCAACGAAGCCTTGCGCAAGGTGCCGGGCGTTTACGTGCGCGACGAGGAAGGCTTCGGTCTGCGGCCGAATATCGCTTTTCGCGGCCAGAACCCGTTCCGTTCCACCAAGGTGTTGTTTCTGGAAGACGGCATTCCGTTCAACTTCGCGCCCTACGGAGATAACGACATTTATTACCATCCGCCGATCGAACGCTATGACGGCATCGAAATCTACAAAGGCGCCGATTTAACTCAATTCGGCCCGCAGACCATCAACGGCGCGATCAATTATTTAACGCCAAAAGTGCCGGCCACGCCCGGCAGCTTCGTCAGCTTTACCGGCGGCAACCGCGATTATCTGAACGGCCATGCCCGCTACGGCGGTATGGTAAAAAACGTCCAGGGCCTGTATGCGGTCGGCGGAGTGGCCGATTTCATCCACAAGGAAGGCACGGAAGCCCGCGACAATACCTTCGCCGCCGTTGACGACGCCAATCTGAAAAGCATTATCGACATCGACGCCCGCAACCGCTTGACGCTACGCGGAGATTTCTTTCATCAAGATGAAAAAGGCGCGACCTTCGGCATGACCGACGCCGAATACCGCAAACTGGGCGCGAGGTACAACCCCGACAAGAACGCCAGTTTCATCAACGACCGTTGGTCCACCTCGGCGACCTATGAACACAGTTTCAACAGCGACGTGACGCTGGAAACCAGTTTCTACTGGTCGGCTTTCGAACGCAATTGGTGGCGGCAGCAGAATCAGTTTCCGAGCGAAAACCAATGCGGCACAGCTTACGTGCAAAATCGGGAAAACGGCATACCGGTCGATATGGATACCTGCAACTATGACATCGGCCGCAACCGTAATTACGAGACCTGGGGCATCGCGCCAACGCTGCATGCCAAACATGACTTGTTCGGTATTGAAAGTCGTCTCGACACCGGTTTTCGCGCTCATTTCGAGAAGCAATACCGGCAGCAAATACAGGGCAACTCGCCAACCGCGCGTAGCGGCACGATGTTGGAAAACAACGAGCGCTTTGCCGATGCCTACTCCGGCTTTTTTCAAAACCAATTCATCTGGAGCGACTGGACCTTTACACCGGGCGTCCGAATTGAATCGGTCAGCTACCAACGTCTGGACTTGCGAACGGGTGTGGCGGGCAACAACGGCATGACCGAAATCCTGCCGTCATTAGCGATGACTTACAGCCCTATCGACAAAGCCACGCTGTTTTTCGGCATCCATCGCGGCTTCGCGCCGCCGCGGGTCGAGGACAGCGTCAACAATACCACCGGCGGTTCGGTCGACATCGGCCCGGAAATCAGTTGGAACGCCGAGTTCGGCGTCCGGGCCAGACCCGTGCGCGGCATCAAAACCGATCTGACCTATTTCCACAACAATTTCGATACGCTGACGGCATTGGGTACGGTCGGCGGCGTCGACACGCCGGTGGCGCAGGGTCAGGCCTTGTATGAAGGTATCGAGTTAATGGCGCGGGCCGACCTCGGGGATGTGTTCAACTGGACGCATAACCCTTATGCGCAAGTCGCCTACACTTGGCTGCCGACCGCCGAAACCACATCGCCGTTTCATTGCTTGCCGGACAGCGGTCAAGCCACCGGCTCCAATGTCAACGCCACGTTCACTAAATTCTGCCCCAGTGGCAACGTATTCGGCTCGGCTGCCGGCAAACGGGCGCCGTACGCACCGGAAAACCTGTTAACCGCGACCTTGGGTTATTCGCATGCTAACGGCTTCGACGCACATCTGGAAGCGGTGTTCGTCGGCGAGCAGTTCGCCGATTTCATGAACCTGAATAGCGCCAGCGACCTGCCGTTCGATGTCGGCACGACCGCTCAGCGCGATGCGTTGATCAAATCCGGCCAGTTCGGCAAAATCAATGACTACGTGGTGGTCAACTTCGCCGGTTCTTACAAGGTACGCAAGAATTTGACGTTACTCGTATCGATGAAAAACATGCTGGATAACACCTACATCGTCGACCGGGTGCGCGGTATTCAACCCGGTATGCCGCGTCTGGTGCAGGCCGGGTTTAAATATGAGTTTTGATGTGCCGCGAACATAACGCCCGGAAGCCGGAATCTCAACCTCTATGGATATAGCCCGTAATAACTTCCCTATATAGATTGGACGAAATTTTTCCGTTCGTGCTGATCCTTCGACTACGCTCAGGACTAAAGGCCTTGTCGAAGGGTGGGCGGTAAAATTTCGTTCCACTGCGTCAAGCCGGTCATGCTTCAACAAGCTCAGTACGAACGGCTTGACGACCGAAAATAGTGATTTCGAGAAGTTATTTTTAACCAAATCCTATGTCCCGGTAAAATTTCACGTGAACACAAAAATCAGCGCCTCCCTACCTAAGGCTATTTTAAAGATGACATGCAGCCCAAAAAAGAACCGCCTCATAAACCAGAATTGGGTCGAAGGCGAATTGCGCCTGGTCAACACCTTGGACAACCAGATAATTAGCTTATTAAGGGCGATAGATCAAACCGGTTCCATCACTCTGGCTGCCAAGCAGCTAGGTTTGAGCTATAAAGGCGCTTGGCAGATGATAGCGCGCGCCAATAATATTGCCCCCAAGGTTTTAATTATCACCGCAATCGGCGGCAGCAAGGGAGGCGGTACTCGCCTGAGCGTCACCGGCCGATCGCTGTTGCTGTTATTTACCCGTCTGGAGTTACAGCACAAGCAATTTTTGCAGCAACTTAACCGAAGCTTGGTGAACGATCCCGATATCATGCGTCTTCTGGAACCGCTAACAATCAAAACAAGCTCCACCAATCAGCTATTAGGCACAATTGCCGCCATTCAAGCATGGAGTTCTAATATCGAGGTGTCTGTCGAATTGAAAGGCGGCGAACAGATTATTGCATCGCTCAGCCGGCCGGAGTTTAAGCAACTTGAACTCGGCATCGGCAGCGATGTGCTGTTGCTGATCAATGCCACGGAAATTCTTATCGTCGCCGAGACGGACAATAATTTTCCATCAACGCATAACAACCTGCTCGGCACAGTGGTTCTTGTCCGTCGCAACAACGAAGATTCGGTGGTTGCTGTTCAACTGGCCAGCGGCGATAGCCTTACCGCCACAATCTCCGGACGTAATACGGAATTATTGGGACTCACCCACGGAATACCGGTTTACGCCGTTTTCGAAAATAACGCTGTGATATTGGGCGCGTTATCTCAACCGGCACAGACGGCCAAAAAATCAGTAAACAAGCTTCGTTGTTGCTGTGGGCAATAAAAACAAACTAAGCCATGGTGGCTATTGCAGGCGATAGATAGGACGGGCAGGTGTTCCGGATATATTGATCTTATACCCAAAGGGCATAAGTTTCGTATGAGCAGACCAGCTGCTCAACTCAGCTTTAAATATGTTTCATCTGGATATTCAACGTCCTGACCCGATAAGCAATTTTTCTCGGCGTCATGTTGAGCAATCGGGCGGCTTTGGCCTGCACCCATCCGGCTTGTTCCAAAGCTGCTATGACGCGTTCCCGCTCATCCATTTCTTCCGCGTCAAGCTCCGTTTTGGCGGCGGAGAACGGAACAAGACGAAAATTTTCTTTTAAGCCGGTTCTTGCGATGGTCTCGCGATTGATGACACCGTCATGGCTCATAATGCTGGCCCGTTCCAGCGTATTTTCCAATTCCCGCACATTGCCGGGCCAATCATGGCGCATCAGCAAACGGATCGCGCTGTCCTTAATTTCCAGACTGCGTCCTCCTTGCCGCTCTGAAATACGGAGCAGAAAGACCTTCGCCAGTTCCGGTATATCCTCCAAGCGCTCGCGTAGCGAAGGCATGTCGATAGGCATAACGTTAAGGCGATAATACAAATCCTCCCGGAATTCGCCCCGTTGCACAGCCTGTTCCAAATTGCGGTTGGTCGCGGCAATAATGCGTACTTGTACTTTCACGGTCTGGCTGCTGCCGACCCGGTCGAACTCGCCTTCTTGCAACACGCGCAATAGCTTGGTTTGGAAATCGAGAGAAATCTCGCCGATTTCGTCGAGAAAAATCGTGCCGTGGTTACCCAATTCGAATCGGCCCTTATGTTGGCTTAATGCTCCCGAGAATGCACCTTTTTCATGACCGAATAGTTCGGACTCCAGCAAATTGTCGGCCAAAGCCGGGCAATTCAGTTTGATGAACGGCCCATCGGCACAAGCGGAGTTGTGGTGAATGGCATTGGCGATAAGCTCTTTACCGGTGCCCGATTCGCCGCGGATCAGCACCGTAGTATTCCATTTGGCAACCTGTCTGACCTGTTCAAAAACTTTTAGCATCACCGGGCTATGGCCGGTGATGTGCTCAAAACCGTAACCTTGATGCAGGCATTGTTCCAGCCTATCCCGTTCTTCACTTAGTTTCCTGGTTTTTTGTTCCACGGCCCGCAACATTGCCGCACTTTCGGCGATGAGGTTGGCGACCATCTCCATAAAACGCGCTCGCTCGCTCAGCTCATGACAGTTCGCCGGTTGCGCGGTCAACACGCCGACAATTGCATCGTCGCCGACCCGGATCGGTACGCCAATAAACGGTAGGGCTACGTCGTAAAAGTCCAGTTTGCCCGAGAATCGCGGCTCGTCGGTGATACGTTCGAGCACGATGGTAGTGCCGATATCCATAACGGTTTCTACCAATCCGTCACCCGGCCGATAACTCACTGCGTTCATTGCTACTCGTCCCTTATGCCGGCGCAGTGCGCGAATTTCTAATATGTCGGTTTCCCGGTCCCGCAAAGCCATTAAACCGGAACTCATTCCGGCCAAATTGTGAAGTATGTCCAACACGCTTTGGAGTTTGTCACGCAAGCTTAGAGGACTGTTCAGCACCATGCTGATTTGATACAGCGTTTCCAGTTCTTGTTCAATAAGCCGGCTTCGGTCAAACCGGCGCGAATATTCAGACAACATCCCGGCTTGCTGGCGTTGACAAGACGGATCTCGTTTAGACTTTAATACAACCTTGCTCTGAACCATAAACAACGACGTCCTTCTTTAGTAAGTTGAAATATATACTCCAGCGATATTTTCGATTTTCAGGCAATCCACATGTAGTGTCAGACATAACCGAAAATCCGGTCGCCCGGTATATATAACGCAATACTCGTTCAACCGGCTTGCTAATCAGTCGTCAAGATAAGAATATCAAAACTCCGGCGTAATCCCATATTCAGCGTAGATGGCGTCCCTTGCCTGAAGAAATTCCTGCCTGGAAAACTCGAAACCCTGTTCCTTGAGATATGACCAATTGGCTTGCTCATCTTCGCAAGCATTGACGGTGCTGCGAAACACCTCGTCACTGCGCATTCTCTTGATATAAGCGATGGCGGATTCTACAGACATGACGTACAACTCCTTAAGAAAATATGAATAAAAAACACTTGCGCTAGGCCGACAGAGCGCCAAGCAAATGAGCGCGAATACGAGCCCCGACCAGGTTGATCAAGGTCACCAAAACCAATAAAACGATGATCAAGGCCAGCGCTTCCCGATACTCGAACAGATGAAACGCGGTAACGATTTCAAGGCCCAAACCGCCGGCGCCGACTACGCCTAGCGTCGTCGCGGCGCGGACATTGTGCTCCCAGCGATACAAAGTAACATCGACCAGCCGCGGCAAAAGCTGCGGCCAGACGCTGAAACGCAACACGCCGATTTCGGAGACGCCCTGACTGCGCAACGCCGCGCCCGGAGCCGGGTCCACATGTTCGAGCAGCTCGGCGCAGAATTTGCCTATCATGCCGGTGGAATGGCAAGCCAGCGCAAAAATGCCGGGCAAAGGGCCGAATCCGACCGCGGCGACGAAAATAATGCCCCAAACCAAACCGGGTATGGAGCGCAAAATATTCAGAAACAGTAGTACCAGCCCGCGCAGGACAACGGGACCGGTACCGCGAGCGGCCAACGCGCCCAGCGGTATCGCCGCCAGCGCGCCGAGCACCGTGCCGACCACGCTCATCGCGAGGGTGTCCAGCAACGGCTTGCCCCATTTTTGCCAACGGCTGAAATCGGGCGGGAAAGCATCGCCGGCCAGCGTCATCAGGGTCGGCAGCGCATCGGCATAACGTTGCGGATCGAGCGCGCCGGCATAAACAAACGCCGTTGCGACGATGGCGAAACAGACCACGAAGACCGCCGCCGGCCGCCAGGCCCGACGCCGAGCCAACGCAACCACCGCCGTCAGGTCCGGGCGGGTTTGCCGTGCCCGGCTTGCGTCCACGAAAGCGCCGCCGATGCTCATCGCACGATGTCGAGCGCATCGGGGCGTTCGCGGCTAATCACGTCTATCCAGTGCCGGACCAAGTCAACGTCGGAGTCTTCGGCAGCAATAAACGACCGGGCCCGAAACACCTTAAGCGCATCTGGATCATCGATATTGATGAAAGCCCGGCGGATTTTTTCCTTGACGGCCGGCTCCAGGCCCTGACGAAAAGTCCACATGTATTCCGGAATCGGCGGCGACTCGGCCAGGACGCGGACGCTGCCGGCCTTTATCTTGCCTTCATCGAGCAAACGCCGGAATATCGGCATCGACAAACCGCCGGCGGCGACCTTATGGCCAGCAACGGCCAAGGCCACGGCATCGTGCGCGCCGAGCACGCGCAGCTCATAATCGCGGCCGGAGACCAGCCCGGCTTCGGCGAGCATATAGCGCGGCACCCAGGTGCCCGAAGTCGAAGCCGGGTCGCCGAAAGCAATGTCCCGGTTTTTCAAATCCGCCAGACTGTTGGCCCGACTGTCGGCCGGAACGATGATCACGGCCTGGAAGGTAGGCCCCACCGCGTCGTGGGAAGGCCTTGCAAAAGGCTCCAGTTTGGCGCGTTTGGCTTGCAGGATATAGGTGACCGGGCCTAAATACGCAATGTCGATGCGGCCGAAACGCAAGGCTTCGCCGGTCGCGGCGTAATTGGCGCCCACCACCAGCTCGACCGGCATGCCCAACTGTTTTTCCAGATAAGCGCGCAAAGGCTCGTTGAGACGCATGACCGTCGGCGCCGACTCGCCCGGAAGCAATCCCACCACCAGTTTGGAGGGAGGGCCGCCGGCCTGGGCAAACGGTAAACTACTGACTGCGATTAGCAAGCACAAGCGCTTTAGCATAGAACTCAACATGGTTTGACTCCTGATATTCATAAATAGAATCCGCCGTATCGACAAAGGATTTGGCCGCGTTGACGCGAAAAATCCGTCGTTGTACGTCGGCATTGAAACTTGCCGGCGCGCCGTCGAAAACGATACGGCCGGCCGCCAGGGCAATGACTTTGTCGGCCAACGACAACGCAATGTCGATCTGGTGCATCACCAAGATCACCGTCATGCCGTCGCGCATCGCCATCCGCCGCAGGATATCGCCCATTTGCCGCACCAGGGCCGGATCGACGGCGGCGAAAGGCTCGTCGCCGAGCAACAGGCTCGGCTTTCTGATCAACGCTCTGGCCACCCCGACCCGCTGCCGTTCGCCGCCGCTAAGATTCGACGCGCGAACTGCCGAGCGCTGCAACAGGCCGACCTCATCGAGCGCTTCGGCGGCGCGGTAGCGCATGGCTTGCGGCCAAGGCAGCGGCGACAGCGGATGGCGCTGGTCCGCCAGGCCCAGCAATACGTTATCGATCGCGCTCAGGCGGTCGATCAGGGCATGTTCCTGAAACACCGTTGCGGTGCGGCGGCGATATTCCCGAAGGCTGTCCCGCTGTTCCAGGACTCTGGCGCCATCGACGGTGATCCGTCCCAGGCTTGGCCGCAGCAAGCCGTTCAATGTCGCCAGCAGCGTGGACTTGCCGGCGCCCGAAGGCCCGACCACGGCCGTTATCCTGGCGCGCGGAATTTCGGCGGAAATATCGTGCAGCACCTGGGTCGCGCCGCGCCGTACCGATAAATGTTCGAGTTTGATCATAAATAGTTACCCCGAATCGTTAGCGCCCTGCCGCCGATCAGTCCGGAGACTCCCGCCAATCCGGACGCCGCTTTGAACGAAGCCCTACCGTAGCGTCCGAGACTGTGAAAGTATTCGTGTCGGAACAAAATCAAAGCATTCACCACGAAGGACACGAAGAACACGAAGTTTTTAATATTTTGAATTAACAGAATTTCCTCGTTCCCACGCAGCGCGCTCGTCGTTATACACAATTGTCTGCGGTACACCGCCGCCTCGTTCCGATGGGCCGTGCTCAAAAACAGGCCGATAGGCAGACCTTCCAGGTTTTTACTGGAGCCGCTCCCGGCGGTACCAGCACTTCTGACCTCCATGAATGGAGGAAATGCCGAGGACTGCCGGGAGCAGTCTCGGCCGCCATCCATGGCAGTCGGCCGCATCGGTTCCTTACCGATTGCGGCACTTCTGACCTCCAGGGATGGAGGAAATGCCGAGGATTGCCGGGAGCAATCTCGGCCGCCATCCATGGCAGTCGTAAAACCTGGAAGGTCTCACTGGCAACGTTCCGATAAGCAAGACGTTGCAGGACGTAGGCCGGAATTTCAGCCTTCATGTCTAAAGACGGTCTTAAACAGACTTATGTATAACGATGACCACAACGCGTGGGAACGAGATAACTGCCATTTCAGGCCGGCGAAGAAGGCACCTGATGGGCCTCGTTCGACTGAACATTTTCAATGGCGATCGGCTCGCGGACAGCGCCATCCTCACTAACGTCTTCGCTGTCCTTATCCAGTAAATAATCGCTATTGCGCGGCCCGCCCATGGCTTTGCGCAACCAAAGCGGCGGACGGCCGTTCATCATGCGTTGCAGATAGGCGATCACTTCGTCGATGTCGCGGCCGGCCTCCATCTTGACCGGAAACACGTCGGCATCGCGCAGTTTGACCGCCGCCACGTCGCTCAGCCCCTTGGTGAACACCACGTGACAATCCTTGACCGCCTCGACCCGCGGCGTAATCCGGTCGCCGCCGGCATTTAAAGCCTCGTCTTCCATCCAGCAGGTCCCGCCGTTTTTGGCGCTGCCTTTATGTTCCCCGGCATCGCCGCCGGAAAAACGCACGACATCGATAAACTCGCTGCTGCTGTAGCTGACATCGTAGAAGACGATTTGCTTGGCGAGCGCGAACGCACAGTCAACTTTGGTAAGACTGTTACTGGTTAAAGCGATTTTTACATGACCGGGTTTGGACATTGGCGTTTCCTCTATGAATAATGTGGCAATCAGGGTCCGGTTTAAACCGGACTCATGTCATCGGCAAACCGACAACCATCGTTTCCCGCCCGAAACGCTGACGGAACTCAGGCGGCAGTTCGGAACGGTACGGCTCCCGCGCCTGCCAGCGATGCAGGTCGGCCTCCGGCATGGCGCCGTCCTTCAGGGCTTCCACCGGCACGATATGCAGGATGTCCTTGATGACGACGAAAAAATCGATCGGATAACGCACCGGATCGGCATACAGCGCGCCGATATCGAAACGGTAGCGGCCGTCGTCAAAGACGTAACGCGGGTTATCGCAGTCGAGGCGAAAATGGCGGTTGAAAAAGCCGCGCGGCCTGAACTGATACAGCACCCTATCTTCATCGGCGAACTTGCGGATTTCGGCGACGATGTCGAGAAAATATTGCAGCAACTGCAACTCGACATAGGCTTCGCCGTAAGGCTGGCGGAAAGAGTCCAGATAGATGTGGACGAAAGACGCCAGCAGCGCGAGGCCGGCCGGGGTAATATTCAGGGACAAGGCGCAACGCTTGAAGGTACAGGACATTCTGACCAATCCCTCGCTGACCTCGATATGCCCGTCACGGTGTATCGCGGCGATTCTATATAGCCTCAGGATCCGGTAAACCTCGGCAACCATTTTTTCGCTTGCCGTCGTTCGCGGCAAGGCCAGGTACTTTTGCCAGGACGACAGCCCTTCCATCAGTTCGGCGTCCTTGCTTGCCAGAAAAGATTCCAGCAACAAGGTCGCGACATGGAGACCCAAGCTGTCCGCAACGTCCTCGTTCGTCGGCGTAGCGGCAGAAAACGGCAGTTTCTTGCGCTTGGTATACAGCTCGACCTGACGGTATTCCGGCAGCGACCAGGCAGCGCCGAAATGCGTCCGGTTTTCCGCCAGAAGGTTATTAAGTGCTTTCATATCCGGTCACAGTTTTGCTAATTTCCGAGAAAAATATGTTCCGCGAACCAATCACGACACGATTCAATGGTTTGTTTTTTCGTGTTTTTCGTGCTTTTCGTGGACAATGGTTTGGTTTTACCACGCTCGTTCCCACGGGCTCCGTGGGAATACAGTGCAGGACGCGCTGCGTCCCCTATACGCCAGACGCTGGTCGTGATTCGCGGCGCAGCGCGCCTAACCCTGCATTCCCACGCAGCGCGTGGGAACGAGACTGACGATAAGCGCTCCGCGTGGGAACGAGACTATAAGCGCTTCGCGCCCCGCATGAGAACGAAACAGCTAACCGCCGCTTACCAAGTGTTAAGAATCCATTCTTTATCCTTGTTGTATTCCATATGGGCGAACAGCGCATTGGCGATAGCCTCGCCCAACTCCATCGCGCCTTTGTAACCCACCGTCGGTTTACGGTACAGACCGGCCCTATCGAAGGTCGGGAAACCGACCCGCACCATCGGGATATTGTTATAAATCGCGATGTAGCGGCCTTTCGAATGGCCCATGATCAGGTCCAGCTTGAGTCCCTCCTTGGTAATCTTCTTTTCCAGATCCCACAAGTCGGCGTTGTGTATCACTTCCATGTCGAAATGCACTTTGTCCTTCAAGGCTTTCAAACGCGGGTCTCTTTTGTATTTCTTGCCCTGGTCGTCGCCGATCAGCAGCAAGACCGGCTCCAGTTCCACTTCCAGGCAGAATTCGGCAAGGCCGATAACCAGGTCGGGATGACCGTAAATCGCCACTTTTTTATTGGCGAAGAACATATGCGCCAAATCGGCCAACGCATCCAGCGCAATGCCGCGTTCATGCACTAATGATTCCGGAATCTCCTTACCGGTGATCTCGCTGATCTTGCGCAGCATATCGTCGGTATTCTGGATGCCGTAAGGCGTACTGACCAAATGCTGCGGCACCTGAAACTCATCTTGCAGATAATCCCCGGCGACGGCACCCTCGTAACGGGCCAAGGACAGCGTGGCGACAGCGTTGGCGCTGTCCTGTATTTGCTCCACCGTGGTGCGGCCCATCGGCATGATGGATTTATCCGGCATCATCGGCGAATCGAAATGCTCGGTATCCATGAAGAAAGTCGCATCGACGCCCATTTCTTTCATATAGTACTTGAGCAGCGTCAGGTCGCCCGGATTGATCCAGCCGGGGAACACGTTCAGCTTGCCGGTCGGCTCGCCTTTCTTGGCGATGGTCTTTACGATCGATTTGACGCACTCGCTGTAGCCGGTAACCTGGCTGCCCTTGAAACTCGGCGTATGCACCGGCGCCAGATAGATCTTGCGGTCGGGAAATTCCGCCTTGAGCTGTTTGTCCAATACCCTGATGCATTTTTCAATATCGTCGCCGATGACCTCCGTCGAGCAGGTGGTGATGATCGGCACCACGCGCAGATTCGGATAGCGCCGGGCCAGCACCATCACGCCTTCTTCGACCCGCCCGGCGCCGCCGAACACTGCCGACTCTTCGTGCAGGGAGGTCGAGGCGATATCGAAATTCTCCTTGAAATGCTGGGCGAACAACAGCCGCACGAACATGCTGCAACCCTGCCCGCCATGCACCAGCGGAATACAATCGGTGACGCCGATGCCGGCGTATTGCGCGCCGGCCGGTTGACAGTCGTACATCGGGTTGATGACGCCGTCCCTGTCTTTTGGAGCCAATTTAAACTCGGCCTCTGGCTTTTCGGCCACTTCACATGCAGTCATAAATAATTCCTCAATACAGGCGATGGTTGAGTTCGCGGTTATGCGAATTGGTAATGGCGATATCCGTCAAACGCGCTTTCAGGCCTTCCATCAGGGCATTGACGTCCGATTCCAGCACGTCTTTGACCCACGGATAACGTTCCAGGCAATCCGCCACCAGGATTTTGGCCTCGGCGCAATGCAGTTTTTCGGTAGGCGTTTCACGCGAAGGTTCGCGGCCGAGCATCAAGTCCGCGGCTTTCGCCAGAACGCCGTCGATGTTTTCCTGGCGATCCCAAGTGCGCGAGGAAAATTGCCACAGACAACGTTCCTGCACGTAATTGAACAAGTCGCTGATTTTGCTTTCAGATACGGTTATGGTCATGACACGGCCCTCTTCAGTGGTTCCTCGGCCGAAGTTGATGCCAGGTTATCGAAGAAGCGCGGATAAACCGGATTGGCTTCCACTCTGGAGTCTTGATCGGCCGTGTTGGACCCGGTAACGCGGATGTCGATACCGGCCAAATGCTTCAGCGGGTTATGGACGGCGTTGTACATGTCGCGGGCCAAATTCACGAAGCCTTCGAAGCCCATATAAGGCCCGTTGTGGTAGGCATGGCCGTTGACGTAAGGGATATGCAGTTTTTTCACCAATTCGCCGACGCGCGGACCGGTAAAGATCACGTCCGGTTTGACCAGGTCGATAATTTCGAAAAACTCCAGTTCGTTACCGTCGTCGACGTAATAAGTGCCTTCGCGGCCTCTGGCGATGACCTTTTCAAAATCTTCTTCGTGGCCGAATTTTGACGACATCGCGACGACGTGAACGCCCAGATCGTCTTCCACCGATTTGGTCCAGTGCCACAAGCGAGGGCCGCCGGTCCAGATGGCCATTTTTTTGCCGGCCAGACGTTCCTTGTACCAATCCAGCTTGGGCTTCCAGATTGCGAATTCCTCGGCAATCAATTTCTCGCCGCGTTCCTCGATACCGAAGAAAGCGCAGATTTTCCGGATACCTTCGGCCATGTAATTGAAACCCCAGGAATCGATGTCGAGACGCGGAATGCCGTACTGCTTTTTCAATTCGTTGGCGATATAGCCGGAAGAGCGCGCGCAGTTCACCACATTGAGTTGCGCTCTATGCATCTTGCGCAAATCGTCGTAATTGGCGTTGCCGGTGAAATGGCCGATGACCTGGATGCCGAGCCGGTCCCAATAGGTTTGCAGCAACTGGGTATCGCCCTGGATGTTGAAGTCGCCGATGAAGTTCATCGTGTAATCGCTGGTGATTTCAGGCTCCAGCGTACCGACTTTTTCGTTGATCCAGCCGATGTTCAGCACATGGTGGCCTTTGGATTGGGATACGCCGGAAAAGCCTGGGCATTCGACCGTGAATATGTCGACATCGGGCCTTTCGCGCATGACTTTTTTAGCGACGGCCTTGACGTCGTCGCCGATCAGCGCGGTCGGACAGGTGGTATAGACGATCATCCGCTTGACGTCCGGCATTTCGTCGAAAGCCTCGTTCATGCTCTTTTCCAGGCGTTTCTCACCGCCGAACACGATTTGACTTTCCTTCATGTCGGTAGACCAGACGTATTTCATGTTGAAATGGCCGTCATCGGTCGGATAGCGTTTGGTGTGCCATGTGTCGTAAGCGCAGCCGATGGGTCCGTGGATCATCTGGATGGTGTCCTTCAACACGCCGCCGATAACCAGCTTGGCGCCGCAGAATGCGCAGCCGCGCTCGGACAGCGTGCCCGGAATGGTCGCCGCATTGGAGATCGGCAAATATTCCCGAGTATCTTCATCGGGGGCTTTCAGATAAATGTGTTTTTCCCGTTCGGGGATAGCCGCATCGCAGCTGAGTAATACCATAGGCATGGTCGGTCTCCTGGTTGAGTTAAGGGCTTGCTCGCTTCTTCGGCAGATTTGTCGAAGCAGTTGCAAACCTGATTGCATTGGCCGTGCCAATTTGCTCCCAGCGCTTGATTGCCGCCGGTTGCCAGGGCGGAAAGACGGCCTGGCGCCTTGTTAAACCATGAATAGGATAAGGACAGGCGTTCATGAATGTACGGACAGGACCGATCTGTTCATTTGCGTACGCCAGGCATGAACGCCGCCGATGCCCCGGCAGGATTTCCCGAAATGCGCCGGTTGTTGCGACCGGCATGAGAATTGCCGGCTACTGTTGGAACTTTCTTCCTGGAAAAATTAGTTAGCCGCAAATTTACACAGATAAACGCAGATAATACGTTTCCTCGTTCCCACGCGCTGCGTGGGAATGCAGTATGGGACGCGCTGCGTCCTATTTGATAGGCTCTGCATTTTTGGGCCGTTAACCACAGTCCCTCGCGGCGCAGCGCGCCTTGACTGCATTCCCACGCAGCGCGTGGGAACGAGATAAAACTTCGTGTCCTTCGTGGTGAATGCTTTGTTTTTGTTCTATCACGATTTCCCGCAATGCGCCGGTCATTGCGGCCGGCATGAGAATTGCTGGCTACTGTTGTCGCTTCCTGTTGGAACTTTCTTCCTGGAAAAATCGGTTAGCCACAGATTTACGCAGATAAACGCAGATAATACATTGAGTCATGCGCAACAGCAGTTCACCCCTAATAATAGGTGTCGCGAAAAACTCATTGAAGCCATTGTTCATCCGTGTAAATCCGCGTCAACCGTGGCTCAACTAACTCTTTTCAGAAACAATGCAACTCCCAGCCAAGGTAAACCCAATTGATTATGCACGCACACTCTTCCCTGCTGACCGAGATGGGTATCGATGACGCCGAGATCGGACATCGGCAATCGTTTCTGGCGTTCGACAACCGCGATGCCGACTTGCTCAAAGCCCTGCACGACATACTGGCGGATTATCAGGAACAGCTGACCGATGTTTTCTATGAGCATCTGTCGCGCTTCCCGGAGTTACGTCCGCTGTTGGGCGACGAAGCCAAGCTGGCGCATTTGAAACGCGCCCAGGCGGCTTATTTCAGCCAGCTCACCGAAGGCTGCTACGATCGGGCTTATGTAGAAAACCGCCTGCATGTCGGCGTCGTGCATCAGCGCGTCGGACTGACGCCGAAGTGGTACATGAGCGCCTATTGCAAATATTTGAGCGAGGTCATGCCTTTAGTGTTCAAGCATTACGCCGACGATCCGGAACGCGGGCTCGATAGCTGCCGCGCCTTGCTCAAAGTCATCTTTTTCGATATCGGGCTGGCGCTGGACACCTACTTTCACGCCGAGCACAAAGCGCTGATGCTGGCGCACAGTTATACCGAGCAAATCGTCAGCAACATGCCGATCGGCTTTATCGTATTGAATGGGCATGGCAAGATCCGGCTGGTCAACAACGCCGTGCTGCGCATGTTCAACCTGGTCAAGAACGAAGTCAGGCTGGACAAAACCCTGGGGCAATACCTGGCTCTTGCCGCGCTCGACGAAAAGATCTACCAGGTGCTGAAAAGCAAGAAACATTGCAACGATTTCGAATTCGAGCGTGCCGACGGCGATACCAACCGTACCTACCTGGCCGATATTTCGCTGGCCCAGATGGCCGGGGACACTGTCGTGCTGTTCATGGTGCAGGACATCACCCTGCGCAAGCAATCGGAAGAAGAAGTCTACCGCCTTGCCTTTTACGACTCGCTGACCCATTTGCCCAATCGCCGCCTGTTGCACGAACGCCTGCTGCAAAGCATGTCGATCAATGCGCGCAGCGGCAAGCACGACGCGCTGATGTTTCTCGATATGGATAACTTCAAGACCATCAACGATACCCACGGCCACGATGTCGGCGATTTGTTGCTGCAAGAGGTCGCCCGGCGCCTGACCCGCAATATCCGCGAAGGCGATACGGTCGTGCGTTTGGGCGGCGACGAATTCGTGGTCGTGCTCGAATCGTTGAGCGGCGACCTGCATGAGGCGGCGGCCCAGTCCGAAACCGTCGCCGAGAAGATCCGCGCCGAATTAAGCCAGCCCTACCTGCTGAACGCCATCGAACACCATAGTTCGCCGAGCATCGGCGTCACCCTGTTTCGAGGCCACCAAAACAGCCTGGACGACGTGCTGAAACAGGCCGACCTGGCCATGTATCAGGCCAAGGCCGACGGCCGCAACCGGGTTTGCTTCTTCGACCCGGCCATGCAGGCGGAGATGGAAAACCGCGCCAGGCTGGAAAAAGACCTGCGCGCTTCGATAAAGCTCAAGCAGCTGCAATTGTACTATCAGATGCAGGTAGACGATTGCGGCCGCATCGTCGGCGCCGAAGCCCTGATCCGTTGGCAACATCCGCAACGCGGCAGGGTTCCGCCGGCTCAATTCATTCCGCTGGCCGAAGAAATCGGCATGATCCTTCCGATCGGCGAGTGGGTGCTGGAACAGGCCTGCCGGCAACTAAGAACTTGGGAATCGGACCCGGTCATGCGCAAAATACAGATTTCCGTCAATGTCAGCCCCCGGCAATTGAGCCAGCCCTATTTCGTCGAACAGGTGAAAAATATCATCGAGGATACCGGCATTCGAGCGTCTTATCTCAAACTGGAGCTGACCGAAAGCTTCATTCTGAACGATGTCGAAGACGCCATCGAAAAAATGCAGGCGCTTCGCGCCATAGGCATCAACTTCGCGATGGACGATTTCGGCATCGGTTATTCGTCACTGTCCTATCTGAAACGCCTGCCGCTGGAACAACTGAAGATCGACCAGTCCTTTGTGCGCGATATTGCGCACGATAAGAACAGCAGCGTCATGGTGCGCACCATCATCAACATTGCCGGCAACTTCGGTTTGAAAGTGGTTGCCGAAGGTGTTGAAACCGACGCGCAACTCGCTTTTCTCCGGCAATACGGCTGCTGCATCTTTCAAGGCTACCTGTTCGGCCAGCCGATGCCGCCGGACGAATTCGAAACAGCCTGCTACTTGTCTTGCTACTCAGGGCAGGAATTGCGGCTGTCTACCCAAGACTTGGCATACAGACAGGGCTTAAAAACCAACTGACGGACAGCTTCATCCGACGCGAAACAACATATACAGGCAGACCTTCCAGGTTTTGAAAACCTGGAAGGTCTCACTCGTGCGCCATTGTTAAACGCCCGTGTTTGAGTTTTCCTGAGTTCAAAGCCTGCGGTTGGCGTTTAAACTCCCCCGATAACATTTTCTAATCGTCGACAGCAAAAGCTTGTAACCGCGATTTTCTGCTGAACGGTAAATATTTGACGGAACTTTCGGCTAATGTTGTTTTCTTCGATGCCGGCATCGGGTGAAGAGGAGCGCCTGAATGATGCGCATTACCGGCTATTTTAAAGCTGCCCATGGTAACCGTCAGGTTTTGCGCCTGTTCTTCCAAGAACTCCGCTGCCGCTGCCGCCTGTTCAACCAAGGCCGCATTTTGTTGGGTTACCCGGTCCATCTGCGCAATGGCCAGGTTAACCTGTTCGATACCGGAACTTTGTTCGGAGGAGGCGGCGGTGATTTCAGCCATCATGTTGGTAACGCCGCGAATGGAGTTGACGATTTCTTCCATCGTCTGCCCCGCTTGAGCTACCAGCTTACTGCCTCCCGAAACTTTACTTACCGAATCGTTAATCAACTCTTTAATTTCGCCGGCGGCCGTCCCGGCGCGTTGTGCAAGATTACGCACCTCCACGGCCACAACGGCAAACCCCCGGCCTTGTTCGCCGGCGCGGGCGGCTTCAACGGCGGCGTTAAGCGCGAGAATGTTGGTCTGGAAGGCGATGTCGTCGATCACCGATATGATATCCCCGATTTTATGTGAGGATTCGTTAATGTCATTCATGGTTGCAACGACTTGGCCGACCACGGTAACGCCTTTGGCCGCTATGTCCGACGCATCGGCAGCGAGTTCATTGGCATACCGCGCATTTTCGGCATTATGCTGCACGGTAGAAGTCAGTTCCTGCATGCTGGCTACGGTTTGTTGCAAGCTGGCGGCCTGCTGTTCGGTGCGGTGCGACAGGTCATTGTTGCCGGCGGCAATTTCTTTGGATGCGCCATCAATGCTGTTGGCAGTCCCCTTGATCCGGTTAATAATCGCTTTTAATTTTTCTACTGTCGTATTGGAATCGTCCTTGAGCCGCCCGAAAGTGCCGGAATAGTCATTATCGATAGTTTCGGTCAAATCGCCGCGGGATAGCGCTTCAAGAACCCGCACGACTTCATTGAGACCGGCTTCGCTGGTTTCCATCAGCCGATTTATATCCATCCCCAAATGGCGTAAAAAGCCTTCCTTGCCGTCTAAGCCGAAGCGCCTACTGAAGTCGCCCTTGCCGGCTGCTTCAACAATCGCCGCGACTTCATTCTCAGCCATAACCTCGTCGGTGCGGTCACTCCATTCAACCACCGTACCCAGTCGTTGGCCGTGTTCATTAATAACAGGGTTGGCGATGACGACCATCGAACGGCCGCCTACCTGCATGGAGGCTTCATAGGTACCGGTCAACCCAGCCAACATAACGGCCTGATGCGAAGGATTTTGGTGAAAATCGTCCATGCTGGCGCCAACCAGTTTATCGACGGAGAATTTCGGCAATTGTCGGCTAATCTCTGCTTCGGCCTTGCCAAGTATGGCGATTGCCGATTTATTCGCATACACGATATTGCGGTCATTGCCGGCAATCATGACGCCGGTAATGACATTGTCCAGAGCAATCTTGACGCGCAGGGTTTCCTCGGCCGCTTGGTGTTCCGCGGTTACCCGTGCAAGCAGTTGTTGTTGCATGGTATTCATCGAACGCAACAGATCCCCGATTTCATTTCGTTGCCGAGTGTCGATGCTGGAATTCAAGTTACCGTCGGCAATGGCGTCCGCTACCCGTTGGACAGTTTTCAGCGAACGCAAAATGCCGCGGCTGATCATTAGGGTCAATACGGCGGCAATCGCGACACTGAATGCAAAAATACCGGTCAAAACGATTTTGTAGCCGTGCGTTATGCGTCGAGCCTGTGCCTCATCGCCGCTATTGCGGGCCTTTGTGAATTTTACCGCGTCATCGATAGCGCCACGGTGCTCTTCATAAGCGCGGCGCATTTTTTGAAGGCTGATTTGCGCTCCGCTACGCTCCGGGCTCCGCATGACGGGCAAGAAATGCTGTTCGGCTTCATCGTAAAAACTTCGCGCTGCCCGGTAAGAGCGCTCGGCTAAAGACTCATGGAGCTCCGATTCCAACGGCTGCTTTAACCAATAGCGGTGACGGGATTCATAGTCCGCTTTCAGCACTTGAAAACGCGCCGTCAATTCACTGATTTCGGCAGCGTCCGAGGTTTGGGTTAATTGCAGCGCCGCCAGATAAGATTCGATAATATATTCAGGCGGGGGCAGCACGTCGGCAATAATATCTTTACCTTGAATGATGCGTTGATAACTCGGGCCATCAATGCTAATTGAATTGATAGCATTAAACGTTGCAAAACCGAATAACGAAAAACCGGTGACTAACGTGCCTAAAATTATCATAAACCGCATCTTGACGGTTAACTGATTCGAGTTTTTCACAGCATTTGGCATGATATATTTTTCCTTTTTTATAGGGCGACTGTTTAGCCTTGCCCCTTATCGCTTTATTTATACCCCAAGGGCATAAGTAGGGTTTGAGCAGACAAGCCGCTCAACTCAGCTTTAAATAGCATGTCATACCGGCATGGGCTCAGCCCGGCTTGTCCTGCCCGGAGACTTCCGATAAAGCGATTTGCCGGTGAATCCGTTTTCATCAGCGCTTCGATACCAAGATTCCGTACTGTGAATAAAGCAATGAATGCGCCAAAATCCGTAGACGCAAAACCGCGATATTCCGTTAACAGCATGCCGTACGCCGCCTGGTTGCCCATTCCAAAAACCATGAGCTGTTGCTTTGTACATTCTGTACATATCGGTACTTTTCGTTATCGGGCGTACAACCCGGAACGATGGAACAGCTGTGTTTGTCGGAATCGGCCGCGTATCCCTGTTATTCTTGGCCATCTTTATCTTATTAAACACCATGGCATGGACCTTGCTGTTTTAGTATTAACGACTTTCCACTGTAACTTAATCAAGGCGGTTCACTATGATAGTTCGACACTATGCGGCATGCAGAAAGACAGGAATAGACAACTCAAGCACTCTGCCCAATCGGCTTGCACCGCTGTCCGCATGCCGGGTTGACGGCTGCCGGGCCGCGGGGGGTTAAACCATGACCATAAAACTGACCGATGAACTGGCGCTCCGTATAGGCGTTGCCGTACGCTGCCTGCCGGGCGTGGATATTTCCCAAGGACTTGCGATTCTTGTCGATGCGTTGGGTTTGCCGATTACCCGCGCAAAACTTGACAGCCTAACGCTGCAACGCCTGCGTCAGGCCGGTCAAGGCGTTTTAAGCGGCATATCCGGTATTTACCTGGAACGAGCGTTGTCCTATCTTAACGGTAGCACGGCCATTCGCGTACTCGACACGCCCCTGCCTATTATTGAATCTTATCGCGATGGAGATATGGACAATTCGTTGCGGGTGGCAGTCGCCTCGAACGACGGCGAACGTCTCGACGGAGACTTCATGACGGCCCGGCGCTTTTTAATCTATCAGGTTTCGGCCGACGCGCTTCGTCTTGTCGCTATACGGGAAAATCCGGACGGCGGCGGCCGTAACGGTGGAAAACAACTGCGCTTAAGCCATGTCGCCGACTGCCGCCTGGTTTACGCAAAATCGATCGGCACCCCGATAAGATCGGTGTTGGTTGGCATCGGTGTCCATCCGCTCTGCGTTCCGCTGTCTATAGCAGCCCGCGAAACCTTGGCCGAATTGCAGCAAATCCTGGAAAAACAGCCCCCACCCTGGTTGGCGAAGGCGGTCGGTATAAACGGCCGGATAGAACCCCATGAACCTGCCCGAGTTGCCTCTGTCTGTTCATAAAGCGATAGCAAACGCCCGTTAATTCGGCGTAACCGACTCCCACAGCGCAGACTGCGACAATCAATCGCTCAATGTTGGTGATTTAGCTAATTCCGGTCTCGTCCGCCACGGCCCGCAACTCAGGATGCTACTTGTTGTCCATGATTTTGATGAGACCCGCATTACGATGCCGCGGCCAGCACCGCAGCAGTGAGCAGGCATTCTTAATATAACGCAATGACATCTCCGCGTTGCGATGGAAAACAGAGATTCGTTTCGTCGCATGCGTCGCAAGCCGGAGGTTTCAGATCGGGATATCCCAAACGCCGACCGAGTTCCTGGAACAGAAAGCGCTTCCACTTCAGGTTCTCTATATTGAGCGCAAAGAGCTCGGAAAATCGCTGTGAGAAGAGACGCGACACATCGTCCCGTCCGCGCAACCCAAGATCCTGCCAAAGATGCCCACGCCCGAAACACGCGGAAGCGATCGCATGAGCGGTCCACCAGCTAAGCCGCTCGTCGCAACTTCGGGACTCCCACAACATTTCCACCAGCGGCGGAAAAAGATCGGGTAATCCGGCCAATAGCCCGGCATGACAAGGGGAGAAGTGGACGGCGCGCCGCGACAACTCATCAAGAAGCGCGGCGAAGTCCTGCGAAGCCATGCCGAGCGTCGCCGCGAACAACGGCAATTCGCCCTTGTTTGCGGCGCGGATCACCTTAATAATTGCCAGCACTGCCGTGTCTGATTCATCGCACGCAATTGCAGGATCGGATCGGCAGGTATCGGTTACGGCTGATAGCAACGTATCGCTTTGATTGTCAGGAGCAACAACGGGTGGCATGGCTTTGTCCTCTTCGTTTAAAGTAGGGTTCTTTTTGTGCTCGGTCGAGTAACGCACGTAAGCGCCAATGACGTTAGCCGAATTGTCATGTTCAAACCGTCCCGATTCGACAATGGCTTGCGGGCAGGCATTACCTTTGGCGCATAGGGGCACCCGAAATGACTGGCTTGCCCATAAGCTTGAGGACGCGCTTGCCGGCGACCTCCATGACGATACCGCAGCCCGCTCCGCAGTGGGAACAGACACGTTTAATCGTGCCGATTGTCATTAGCGTACGCTGTCATCGGAAACAGGGCTTCAAGCACTAGGACCATGAAAGTATTAATAACTCCATAGTTAACGACCGAAACGGACCGAAGTTGCTGTTCTGTCTGGACAAAACATCGCGGTAACAGCTCATGCCGACCATGGGCAATCATCATTTCCATGCTTTCCGGTGTGATTTCGAGATGGAACTGAAACCCAAGAACACGTTGCCCAATTTGAAATGCCTGATTCCGGCAGGCAGCGCTGCTTGCAAGCAGAACTGCACCTGCCGGTAAATCAAAGGTTTCGCCATGCCAGTGAAAAGCCTCGAAAAATTCAGGTAAGATTGGTGCTTCAAGGCTTTTTTGTTCAGAATAAACGGGAAACCATCCGATTTCCTTTTCTGTGTTTGGATAGACTCTCGAGCCAACAGCGCCGGCAATCAGCTGACAACCGAGGCAGATTCCAAGAATGGTTTTGTTTTTGCCTATGGCCTCGGCAATGAACAGTTTTTCATCGATCAGCCAGGGAAATTCATCTTCGTCGTTAACACTCATAGGGCCGCCGAGCGCAATAATGAAGTCAACCTCATCAAGGAGCGGCAACGAAGCGGATTCAAAAAAACGGGTGTAGGTCACCATTGCCTGTCTGCCGGCAAGCCAAGCGTCAATACTGCCTAGTCCTTCGAAAGCGACATGTTGAAGTACGTGAACGCGCATTACATTAGCCGATGTTGTGCGTTATATTTTGAAAAAGACGCGTAAAACAAAACAATTATATTCATCGAAACCGGGGCGGTAATGGTTAACTACAACAAGTTATTTCCTGAACAAAGCATATGAGAACAAATCCCATGAATCCAGAGCTGTATGAACTTGAACATTCGCGCTTTTACGCTTTTGGCCATTATTTTTTGCCGAAGTTTGTTCTTGTTTAACAAGATTATCGCAGCGAATACAATTATTTGATTTATGAGATATTTTTTTATTACATTCTGGGCAACTAATTAAACTCATTTATTTATCCATTCGTTAAAAAGACGTTATCGATTTCAAACCTTTGTGATCCGGTCTGAATCTGAGCGTCCTCTTTTAAAAATACTTTATTAGATTTCACTTTCAGCCAAGCTCTATTGGCTAAAGCTTCAAGCTTCAGATTGGGCGTCAATGCTTATCCCTAAAATTAACCGGTTGCACGTGTCATCCTTTGAAAAAGGCGTGCAAGGAAAAACAATCCGCTTGCTCCGGCTAAAGTAGGAAACAATAGAAACTGCCAATCCGGCTGAGTTAAAAAAATAATGACCGGATTGGAACCCGCTGGGGGATGAACGGTCCGGGTACCCAGCATTGCAGCCAAGGCCGTACCGACAGCTATAGCCATGCTCCACCATTCAGGGCCAACGAATTTAAGGAAACATAGACCGATTAAAGAGCAAAGGGCGTGACCGATAATGACATTGCGCGATTGCGAAAATACTGCATCGGGAAAGCCGAACAATAAAACACAGCTTGCGCCGAAAGAACCCAGTATCAAAGGCTGGCCGGAATATTGACCGAGCACAGCAACAGCGGCAATAGCGAGGCTGGAGCCCAGCCAAGCCAGTGCAATGTGAGATACTAAGGGTCTTGTAGCAAACGAGTTGCCGCTATTTTTGATTCTGTTTATCAGTGACATAGATTCAGTGGGTTAAAAGGATGCGGCGTTGCCGCATCCCCAGTTTCGACTAAGTAAAGTATGATCAATCCTTCTTAAATTTAGCCGCTTCTTCCGAACCGCCTGTTGCATTGCCTTTACTGTAGGAATGCGCGCCGACACCGGCCAGCCGGCCGCCTTGAACGATCAGGTATTCGTCGCGAATGGGGCGGCCTTCGAAGTAGCATTCCAGAATTTCGCGGGTACCCGCTGCATAACGCGTTTGCGCCGACAAGCTGGTGCCCGAGATATGCGGGGTCATGCCGTGATTCGGCATCGTGCGCCAAGGATGATCGTTCGGCGCCGGTTGAGGGAACCAGACGTCGCCCGCGTAACCCGCCAATTGACCGCTTTCCAGCGCATCGACGATAGCGTCGCGATCGCACAGCTTGCCGCGCGCGGTGTTGATCAGGTAAGCGCCGCGCTTGAAGTTTTTCAGCGATTGCTCGTTGATCATGTGCTCGGTTTCAGGATGCAGAGGGCAGTTCAACGTGACCACGTCGCACACTTTGGTCAGGCTGTCCAATGTGGAATGATAGGTCAGGTTGAGTTCTTGCTCGACTGCTTCCGGCAAACGATGGCGATCCATATAGTGCAATTTCACGTCGAACGGTTTCAGCAGGCGCAGAACGCGCAGGCCGATCCGGCCGGCGGCTACCGTGCCTACGTTCATCGCTTCCAGGTCGTAGGAGCGCGCCACGCAATCGGCGATGTTCCAGCCGCCTTTAAGCACCCAGTTGTAGGATGGCAGGTAATTACGCACCAGCGCCAATGTCATCATAACGACGTGTTCGGCGACGCTGTTGCTGTTGCAGTAAGTCACTTCGGCAACGGTAATGTTGTTATCGATTGCTGCTTGCAGGTCGGTATGGTCGGAACCGATACCGGCGGTCACGATCATTTTCAGGTTCTTTGCCTTGGCGATACGTTCGGCGGTCATATAAGCCGGCCAGAACGGTTGTGAAATGACGATTTCAGCGTCGTGCAGCTCTTGATCCAGAACGCTGTCGGCACCGTCTTTACTGGAGGTTACGACCAGTTGATGGCCGTTTGACTCCAGGTACTTACGTAATCCGAGTTCTCCTGAGACGCTGCCCAGCAATGCGCCGGGCTTGAAATCGATGCCCTTCGGGGTGGGCAGTGTTTGTCCGTCGGGATAAATCTCCGGTTGCGGTAAGTCGTCGCGCGCGTAAGAAGTTGGATAACCGTCGATAGGATCGTCATAAAGTACGCAAACAATTTTAGCCATGTTATTTTTACCTGGGTGTTAATTGGATAACTGGGCATAGCCGCAACTACGGTATGCCGTGATTGTTCCCGGCCGGGTGGCGGCATTGTCTGCTTTAACGGTAGCGCGCGTCTAATCGTTTACAGGAATGATTTGATAGCCCGTAGTTATCAATGAGTCGACATTAGCCGCTGTCAAGGCGGCGGGCTTCGCGAACAGATGGCAGTTAATCACGACGGGAGTGGTTTACAGTTTTTACTAAAACCGGAGTGCAGGCTTCGCCTGTTTTGCAAGCAAAGCTTGCCCCCCGAATCCCGGAAAACTTTAGCGAGAATACTCGGTATTTAGTTGCTCAGTGCGGCGTCGCCCAGCCATTTCCGGAAATGTTGGGCGCCTTGATAGCCGGTATAGCGAGCCACTTCCTGGCGGTCCCTGAACAACACAATGGTCGGGGTAGCAAATAATGCCTGAGAAAGCTTCCAGCCGTCAGGCGGTATTGTTAAATTGGTGGAAACAATTGAGATAGGATTTTTCCAGGCCGACAGCACTTCTTTGTCGAATTGCTTGCAATAGCCGCATTCGACGGACTCAAAAGCAATGAGTTGTTCTTTGGCATTGAGTTTGATTTGTTGCCAATTTTGCTCGGCGGCTGCGACTTGCGTACTATGCGGATTTTCGGTGCGCACCGGCATATCGGGATCGAAATAGGCAACGCCGGTCCCGCCTAAACCGCAATAGCCCAGCGGGTTTTTCTCTAAATAATCCTGATGATACGCTTCAGCGGAGGTATAGTTTCTTAACGAGGCAATTTCGCTGGTAATGGGCGCCGCAATACCGGCCGTTTTTAAATTAGCTTGATAAATCGCTCGTGTTTTCTCCGCCCATTGACGTTCTTCATCGGTACGGTAAAAAACTGCACTGCGGTAATTACTGCCTATGTCATTGCCTTGGCGATTACCTTGGGTGGGATTGTGACTTTCCCAAAACCGGATCAGGACTTGTTCAAGTGTGGTTTGCCGCGAGTCGTAATAGACTTTAACCACTTCCGCATGATTTTTGACGGCTTTGCCTGCCTGTATCGATGCCTCGGTGTCATGAAGAGTTTCGTAACTGGGGTTAAGAATATCGCCTCCGGCATAGCCGGCCTCAACGTCCAATACGCCGGTTAAAGCCTGCATGCGTTTTTCCGCGCCCCAAAAACAGCCCATTCCCAACACGATATAAGGCGTATCGGGACCGACAGCGGCTTTGTTCAACGAAGGGTTGGCGCTTTTTTCCATCAACTGCGGTAACTTCAGCAATACCCCGACAGCGATCACTAGTATGCTTATTGTCAGTAAAGACCAGAATGCGCGATACCACATTGTATTCATTAGAAATGCCCTCTTTTCGATGCCGGCTAACCGCGTTCCGACGGCTATTCAATACATTACTAGATTTTTATAAACGGGAACATAGCACTAGATACTACATCCCTATTTCACCGGATTTCAAATCAGTTTGCGAAGATTTCCGGACCGCTTTGACTAACAGTGCGACGGCCGTCATCAGCGTAAAGCCCAATTCCAGCTGAAGCAAAAAATTGATCACCGTTATCGGCCCATCCGGATTCTATTCATCACAAAATGGAACCAGCTTTTAATTTTGATTTGTCGGATCAGATGACTTTTAATAGTCGCGAACAAACCAAGCCTCCAGACAGGTCGCTAAACTTCACCGATAAACAAACCCTTAATACGCTGTTTTTAACCATGACTACTAATATCGATGTGCTGTGCGTAGGACATGCCTCCTACGATTTAATTTTCTCGGTAAGCCGCCATCCGGGCGCCGATGAAAAAACCGTTGCCGACGATCTGCTCGGCTGCGGCGGCGGACCGGCTGCCAATGCGGCTGTTTGCGCGGCACGCCTGGGTTTGACATCGGCCTTTGCGAGTTACTTGGGACGCGATTTATACGGCGATAAGCACCTGCAAGAACTCAACGATGCCGGAGTCAACACGGAACTGGTCGTTCGCGGCTCCTCCCCTACCCCCTTATCGACCATCCTGGTCAGCCCCGACGGCAAGCGCTGCCTGATCAATTACAAGGGCGATACCCAAGCCTTATCGGCCGACGACGCTCCGGACTTTACCGATGTCCGGGCAAAGGTCGTTTTATTCGATGGGCACGAGCCTTTTATCTCGTTAGCCCTTGTTGAAAAAGCCCGGCAAGCCAATATCCCGACGGTATTGGATGCGGGTTCGGTGCATGAAGGCACTTTGGCATTGATGGATAAAGTCGATTACCTGGTTTGTTCGGAAAAATTCGCCAACCAGTACGCGGGTAACGAGCACAAAGCCTTAAGCCAACTGGCCGAACTCGCACCTGTCGTGGTCGTCACGCTCGGGGAAAGAGGGCTGATCTGGCAGCGCGGCAATGAACAAGGCGCAGTCCCGGCCTATCCGGTTACCGCTGTCGATACGACCGGGGCCGGCGACGCGTTTCACGGCGCGTTTGCGGCTGCGTTGGCGCTCGGCATGGATTGGCAATCGATATTAAGATACGCCAGCGCCGCAGGCACTTTGTGCTGCATGAAAATGGGCGCGCGCCTGGGTTTGCCGAGCCGGGAAGAACATGCGTTGTTGTTTAACCAAGGCTTATATTGACTTTAATCGTAACTATTCAGCGTATTCCCAATAGAACACGGATGACACGGATGACACGGATGGGTCAGATTTGCACGGATATTTAGTCCAAGCCAAGTTCGATGACGCTTTTAAAATCCGTGATTATCCGTTTAATCCGTGTCATCCGTGTTCCTTTTTCTACGTACTGAAAGTGACCTTTAATTGCTCAATGGCCTCTGTTTCCAGGCCGCCCGGACCACCAGCGCAACGGCAGTCAAAAACCCAACCGTTGTCAGCGTAAAGCTCAAGCCTGCCTGAAACGGAAAATGCGCTTCGACAGGAATTACAACGGCCGGTTTTGGCGTCAGGCCCCTGATCAAAAATGCCAATGGATTGAAAAAAGCGCCGAAACAACAGGCGGCAACAACCCAAACCGGTGGATTGACCTCATACTGCCGGAACAGCAGGAAAAAGATGAACAGGAACTGGGCCATCATCAAATAATCGACATGAGCCCTGATGATGTCGGCCCTGTCGATCAAGGCGCCCGCCAAATCACCGTCCGGAAAAAACAGCGTAACGCCGAGCACCCAGGCAATCGCCAAAGCTATCGTCAGGCAAAGCCCGGCAAACGCCAATAGGAATAGGTTTGTGAATGAAGTTTTTTGCTTGGTCATGGTTATCCTCATCGTTATAAAAAACTTTACCGGCCCGGAAGAACCGGCGAATGACTCAGTCCGTTGTCATTACCCGGCGATTTGACTAGACTGTATCGCCGACGCCTGCATAAACACAGGCCGGCTCAAGACGATGAGGAGTATAAATATGGCCGACAGTCCCCGCTTGTATAAACGTGCTGTTTCGGAGTTTGATGCGCTTTGGGACATTAGCGAAAGCAGCACATTTTTTACCAGGCCGCTGTACTACAACGCTAGTCATCAGCACGGCGCGCCGGTTTTTCTTGCCGGAATTTACGGCAGCTTCCGGCTGCGGCTGCATGGTTGTGCTTGGCAGTCCTGCCGCACGGCTGTCATTCCCGCCGGCGTACTGCACGAGCTGGATGTCGGCGGCGATCCGCTGACGGTGTTTTATATCGAACCGAACGTCGCCGGAGCCGATGCGTTGAAACCGCTGATCCGCAATACCCGCGAAATCAACGGCGCGCTGGTCGGCACTGGCGGCGAGATTGCATTCATGCGCGGCCTTTATGAAGACCGCTACAATCCTCACTGGTCTGCGGCACCGTTGGACGACCTGATGGGATTTGCCAAACAACGAGCAAAAGCCGAATTGATCGATCCTCGCATAGCTCAAATAGTGGATTATTTATTCGAACACGAAGACGACCTCACCGCAGTGGCTACGCTGGCAGAGACGACGGGACTATCGGCCTCGCGATTCCAGCACTTGTTTACACAACAGATTGGTGTTCCGTTCCGCCGTTATCGAGGTTGGAACCGGATACGAAAAGCGATACGCGAAATTATAAAAGGCAACAATTTCACAACCGCGGCGCACGCGACAGGTTTTTCGGATTCGGCCCATTTCAGCCACGAATTCCGCAAAACGTTCGGCGCAGCACCGACAGTCGGTCTGCAAAAATTGGCGCGGCTGCAACGTTAAGCCGCCAAATTATACTATTGAACTCAACCAAAGGTGCGCACGGCACGCATTGAATAACAAACGGAAAAAATAAATGACCGCAAACTCCACGCTCGACATTTCTTCACTGGAAACCGGCGGCTTGGGCCTGCTGCATTTGAAACGCTATTGGCGCAAACGGCTGCTGGAAGTCGAAGGCAAGCTTGACCGGGACAGTGTACAAAACGAACACGGACTCGATTTCACACTGATGCAAGGTTTGGGCTTGGGCATCGTCGAACCGGCGGAATACCTGTTTAGTCATCGCCCGGCCTATGCCGAATTCGAACAATGGATCGTGCAAAAGCTTGGCGGCGTTCCCGATTGTGCGTTAGTAGATCGCCTCAATAAAATGGTTAGTGCTTATCTGGAACAACCGCCCCATCATTATCCCATCGAGGGCAGCGATATTCAGGAGCCGGTATTGTCGGCAGAAGACCTGGCGTTCTGGCGGCAAAACGGCTACGTGGTGCTGCGCAATGCGATTCCCGTAGAAGATTGCCGGGCCGCCGAAGCGGCGTTATGGGATTTTCTCGGCATGGACCCGCAAACCCCCGAGACTTGGTATGACGGAACGCATACTTTTTGGATATCGCTGTTCCAACATCCGGCGCTGAACAAAAACCGCGCCGCCCCGCGTATCCGTAAAGCGTTCGAACAACTCTGGGGGACCGATGATTTATGGGCTACCGTAGACCGTTCCAGCCTGAACCGGCCCGAGCAAAACGGCATCGATATATCCGGCCCCAGCCGCCTGCACTGGGACGTCAGCATTGCGCTGCCTATCCCTTTCGGCATCCAGGGCTTGCTGTACTTAAGCGATACCAGCGCCGAACAAGGCGCTTTCCGTTGCGTGCCGGGCTTTCATCGCCGCATCGATCAATGGATTGGAAAACTCGCGCCGGAGCAGAACCCGCGCGACCAGGATTTGGAAAGCCTGGGACCGGTGCCGGTCACCGGTTGCGCCGGCGATTTCGTGCTCTGGAACCACGCCTTGCCGCACGGCAGCGGCCGCAATTTGGCGCATTATCCGCGGGTCGTGCAATACATTACGCTGTTTCCGCACGATTACGGCATTCATCCGGTTTGGAAATAATCGGCCTCTATCGCATTGACGCTGCTAATGCGGGGTAAGTAAACAACAAGAAATGCAGCGAATTCAAACTGAAATGGGTCAAAATCGAAGCTTCTATACGCCCGGTGTGGCGGTAGGCGCAGCCGTAACCGATACCTGCAACCGTAGCCAGCAGAATGTAGTTAATGCCGCCCATGTAATGCCTCAATCCGAACAAAACCGCCGCAATCGCTATCGCAAGCGCATCGCCGTAGCGGACTCTCGACAAACCCTGCACCAAATGTTTTTGAATAAAACCGCGAAAAAACGCTTCCTCAACCATACAGGTAAACAACAGATTGCCCCAGGCCCAAAGAAAAAATATCGGCGTCCATTTCGGTTGCCATTGCACGTAGCCGAGCCATAGCGACAAGCACATCACGGTCAGCCAAGTCAGCGGCGTAATCAGCGTCATGCCTTTTAGCGTCGACCGCCATTCCGAAGCGCCGCCCAAACGTTGATGACCGAAGCCCAAGATGAATAACGCGATCAACGCACTGTCGAAATTCAGGTATTTATTGTACGGAAGAGCGTTTTCGCTTAAATATAAATTCGCGATGATTTTCGGATTGTCAAACCCAGGCAAATAGTGCATCAGCAACCCGCCGGATAGCAAAAAAACGCTAGCGAACAACGCGCGTTTAACGGCTAAGCCCAAGTCTTTTTGAGTTAAAGCCCAAGCGCTACCGCCGAATAGAACAATCCACAATAAAGCCGTCGGCTGCAATATGTTGAAAAACAACCCGGCGATAATGGCGAGGACAAGAAAGACAGACCATGGCGCATATCGTGAAAGATGAGTTGTCCGCGGCAGCCATAAATCGAGCAACGCGAAGGTTAAAAAGCCATAGGTGATGAGTGTTGCGGAGTTTAACTGGATCATTGACCTGATTATTCGGCGGATGGAATGATGAGCCGGGCGCTAACCGCGCGATTATACACGTTGGGCATGCTCTACTTACCGCTTTAATTAACCAATCCCCCGATTTGTAAAGAACGGCGAATGAAAGCCTGAACTTTCTTTTCAAATTTACATCACATTTTTCAATGATGCATATAGGTAAAAACTTACTTCTGAATTAACTTGACCCGTATTTTCTCTTAGACAGCCGTAAATAAACCTATTGATTATGACCATACCTCAACCATGACCGATTTTATTCAGACTCTTGTCTATGCAAAGAACAACAAGCCTTGGCCCGATTCGTCTGACATAGAGCTAAATTTTGCGGTGACCCGCCCAATAAAATTAAATCTATCCGAAAAACACTCCGGCATACTGGAACACTTGCTATACCTGATTACACGCAATCCTGAAAACTTAATTGCTCATACCCAGCGCATTTTCTTTTGCTACCGTGAAAATTTGCCGGACCACTTAGTCGCTGCATTGATTGACCTGACGATTGCATTGGGTGAACGAGGAGCGACACTGAAACGCCGAATGTTGTCAGGCGCTAAGGCCAAGCTGAACGACGAGCAGTGGCGCTTGCTGCAAAACGCCGGACAGCCATTACAGACTGTTCCGTTCACTTTACTGACAACTGGGGCCGTAGGAAATATTCAAGTAGTGAAGCAAAGCGCGGCCGTACAATCGGATAGACCTGACGCTTTATCCTTGGCGCTCGATTACATTAACTACAGCCAATTGAATGAGGCGAAAACGGTGCTGGAATCGGCTATCTTGGAAGAGAGCCAAAAGGAAGATTTACAGCTTGAATTATTGGCTTTATACCGTTCCACTCAAGACGCTGCCGCTTACCGGCGTATGGCCGGCTTATTGGCCGAGTTCGAAAACCCCCATCAACACCTATGGGACGAACTGCGTTCGTCTTTCCCGGAACAGGTACATGAAGATTAATCAAAAGCCTTTGCAGCTCGCTTTACACGGCATGGATGAACGCGCTCAAAAAATGATGGCGATGTTTTTGCACGGCCCTTGCCAGGGAGCTGCCATGGTCGTTGCGAACAGCCAGGATGCACAAGCGAACGTGATTGATGCCGATATGGCCCGTTCACAAGCTGTGCTTAACGACATTGTGGACAAACATCCGGAAAAACCGGTCATCGTCCTTTCGGTACAAGACAGCCAGCCTGGGCAGGAAAAACTGATCCATGTTAAAAAACCGGTGACCTCGGCCCGGATGCTGACAGCGGTGGAGCAAGCAAAAAATCTCATTGCCCTAAACACCGGCCCGTCCACAGAGATGCAGCCGGACAGTTCGCCTGCCGATACTCAGGACTGCCAGGTCGCCCTCCTTAAAACCATTAACATCGGCAACGACGATCGCGCCAAAATCTCCAAGCATCAAGCAGCGATGAATATGGACGAACAAGGGTTTTCGGCGTTTATCGGCATAGCGCCCAACATCGACTTTAGCGACCCCGGTCAAGTAGTCTTGGCATCCTACAACGCTAAACTACATTTTCAGGGTATTGTGCAGGCAGCCTATAAATTTGCGTTTGAAAAAGTGCGGGCTATCAATTTGGGGTCCGGTTGGAAACCACTACTGATTTTTCCCGACAACCGTGAAATTTGGCTCGATGCCGACGACAAAATGCTCAGGGCTTTCGCCGGCATTAAAATGAATTCACCCTCCCCCACCATCGCAGTCATCGATGAACGCACATATACCGCCGTTAACGGTCAGCCCGAAAAGTTTCAAGATATGAATGCTTTTTTATGGAAACTGGCCATCTGGACATCAAAGGGGCGCTATCCACAAGAGCTTGATATTACCAAACCGGTGTATTTGAAAAGATGGCCCGAATTCACCCGTTGGCTTATTACTCCGCACGCTTTGCGTATAGCCGCCTTGCTGATTCAAAGCCCGCGCACGATGATGAATACCGCACAGGTGTTGAACATCAATCCCCGTTACGTGTTCGTTTTTATCAGTGCAGCTCATGCCGTAGGTTTAGTCGGGCAGACACAACGCGAATCTGACGACAAAATTGAAACGCCAGCTCATAAACCTAATGTACGCAAAGGCCTGATGAGCCGGATCATTAGCAAATTACGCCGAGATTAACCGCAAAATTACGGATCGAAAATGAGCCATTATAAAATTATCTTCACCGGACCGGTCGGTGCCGGCAAAACAACAGCCATCGCATCCATCAGCGACCAAGCTCCGGTTCAAACCGACGCTTCCGCCAGCGATATGACCAAGTCCCGCAAAGCCGCGACCACCGTTGCCATGGATTACGGCATCATGAAGCTGGCGGGAGGTGAAAAACTCCATCTTTACGGCACCCCAGGCCAGGAACGTTTTGATTTCATGTGGGATATTCTCAAAACCGGCGGTATTGGCCTGATTTTGCTGCTGGATAATACTCGCGCTGATCCGTTCCAGGATATGCGTTTTTTTCTGGATGCGTTCAAAGATTTTATCGATAAGACGCAGGTTGCAATCGGCGTTACGCAAATGGATTTAAGCAGCACCCCCACTATTGACGATTACCATACGCATATTCAGGGCCTAGGTATCAACCCTCCTATTTTTGCCGTCGACCCCCGGGCAAAAAAGGACGTTTCTATCCTGATTCAGGCTTTGCTCTACTCATTGGATCCTGAACTGGAGGAATAATCCGTCATGAGCCAATATACCCTGACCGAGAGTTTGTACCTGTATCCGACACCGGCAGGCGCTTATTATGCGGTTTCCTCAACAAAAATCGATAAGCCTGCTCAATTTCTCAGGCTATTGTTACTGGAACCGCAAACACCGGCAATGAATCTGGACACACTAAAGCGCTTAATGGATATGAAAAATGCTGAACAATGTCTGGAATTATTACTGCATTGCCAGCAGTTAGGTTGGGTGCAAGGCGTTAATGAACCTATCGGCGCTCCGGAAGGTTCATTAGAAGTCATCTTGCCGGATTTATTGGCAGCCATCTCCTTACAAGGCAAAGTATTATTGGCTGATAATCTCGGTTTTTACCTATCGACCAGCGGTTTCCCCCACGAAGTTGCCGAAGAGCTCTCTGCACTTAGCGCCGAAATCGCAGCCATCCATGAACGCCGGTCCGGAGTTCTATCAAATAACATGGGCATTTCCAGCAACGCCTGGGCCATCGTCGACGCCGCCGGCAACAGTAAAGTCGGTTTCTGGCCTGTCTATGTGGGCACTAACAGGTTTGTCCTAGTCATTTCCGGTATTCCCTACTTTAACCGGCCTGAGCTGGTAACCCTGATTTGGGCTTTAAGCATTCGCTATGCTTAATTAAAACCAAGGACTCCAATGCTTGCGTTTAGGCACTCGAATGGCATGATTAAAGCAAGCACTAAACATTAAAATTAAAATTAAAATTAAAATTAAAAATATTCAAGGAGAATAAAATGAGAGCAGATATGTTGACTTCTATACTGAAGCAACTGAACGGTACTTCAGCCGAAATTGAAGCTTCAGGAGTGATTTCAACCGATGGTTTGATGATGGCTGCGGAATTGCCTCAAAGCCTGGATGAAGACCGGGTCGGCGCTATGAGTGCGGCGATGTTGTCGTTAGGCTCGCGCACAGCGCAAGAATTGGACCGCGGCCATATGGATCAAGTATTGATTAAAGGTGAAAAAGGCTATGTTCTGATGACCCAGGCCGGACAAGATGCGGTCTTAACTGTGTTGGCCAAACCTAATGCAAAATTAGGACTCATTTTTCTGGATGTGAAACGGGCGGCGCAATCTATTCAAGAACTGATTTAACCCTTTTATTTTGATTTAATTCGAAGCATCGCGGAGGCGGATATAACATGATCCAGGATATGAAGCCTGAAAATATTGTAGGAGAGTTCAAGGAAATCATTCTAAATTTATACGGTGGTTTTAGCCGGAAAATTTACTATTCCGAGCTGGAAACGCCTTACCCCGACGGAAAACTGATTGTGTCGACAACCGATCCTGCTGGCGTTATTACGCATGTCAATCAGGCTTTTATCGATATGTCGGGTTATACCGAAGACGAACTCATCGGCGCGCCGCATTCGATTCTCAGACATCCGGATATGCCGCCGGCAGCGTTTAAAGAGCTCTGGGATACTGTGCAAAAAGGTGAAAAATGGCAGGGGTTTGTTAAAAATCTGCGCAAAGACGGCGGTTATTATTGGGTTAAAGCGACAGTAATCCCTAATATCCGGAACGGGATTACTGTCGGCTATACTTCGGTGCGCCGCAAACCGTCGAAAGCCAAAGTCGATGAATGCATCAAACTATACCCAACCTTATTTTAACCAACTTCCATTACCAGCGATCCTATGTCCTATATTTTCACAGTCAGCCCCGATTTTTCGCCTGACCATATTTCCGGGTGGTACATATTCAATACTTGGCTGCAAAAACACACAGATCTGGCCATCCATTTGGAGATGTATAACAATTTTCACAGTCAGCGTTCGGCTATTCAAAACGACAGCATCGATTTGATTTACGCCAACCCTTACGATGCCGCAATACTGGTCAGGGACAAAGGCTTCCGCCCTTTGACAAAGCCCAGGGGATGTTGCGACGAAGTCATTGTCGCCACCTCTATCAATAGCCCGGTTCAAGATATTGCAAATTTGCAGCCCGGCATTAAGGTTGCCACAACCGAAGATCCGGACGTCAACATGATCGGTATGATTATGCTGGAATCGGCCGACCTGAATGCGGCTAATATCGAATTGAAGACCTCCGATTCTTATGTTTTAGTCGCGAAGCATCTGCTACGCGACGATAGCGATGTCGGTTTTTTTCTGGCCGAAGCTTTCGACGATTTATCCACGCTGATAAAAAATCAGCTACGGATATTGGTTCGCAGCCAAATCAGCGTTATTCACCACTCGTTAATGCTAGGCCCCAAACTGGCCGACCAACACGACCTCATCAGCCGCCTGCTTCTGGATATGGATGCCGATGAGAAAAACCGGGAAGTGCTCTCCAGTCTAGGCTTTACCGGTTGGGATAAAGTTGAAGATGAGGAAATGGAGTTTATGATTGATCTAATGGACACGTTGAAAGTTTAGGCCAATATCCCGGACCCAGACCGATTCTTCATTGCAAAGAACGACAGGCTGTGTAGAGGCTATAGCCTCTACATATTCACAGGCAACAGCCTAGCCAGCAACTGCAACGGATGCTCCACCCTGCCCCCGCCGGCGTTCAAATAAACCGCACAACCGAAATTAGCGCTAACCACCAAATCCGCTTCGGAATCGCCGATCGCCCGCCGTTTCAAATCGCGCAACTGCCCGGCATTGTCGGGATGAGTCAGCATGTAGCTGCCGCCTGCACCGCAGCAGATGTGATTATCGGCCAGCGCGGCAATGCTTAAACCGGGAATTTTTTCCAGCAACGCATAAACGGCTTGCTGGTTTTTCAGTACGTTGCGCTGGCTGCACGGCTCATGCACCGCGACTTTCAACCCGGATGCCGTCAATTGCAGTTCGTCCGGCCAATGTTGCAGCAAAAATTCGTTGATGTCGCACAAGCGCTGCCGAAACCGTTGCCCGGCGTCATCGTCGGCTTGATATTCGCTTAGCATCGCGCCGCAACCGGTGGCTGTGTGGATCACCGCATCGACGTTCAGCGCGTTGAACACGGCGATGTTATTGTCGATCAATGCGGCGGCGGATTGGCCGTTGTGCTGGTGTATCGCTCCGCAGCAGCCTTGTTGCGGCGGCACCAGCACGTCGTAGCCTATCGCATTCAGCAGTTGGATTGCAGCCTGTAAAGTTTCGCGGTCGAAATGCTCGGCGATACAACCGGTGAACAACGCCACTTGGCCGCGCTTCGCCGCCCTCGCAGGATAAGAAACGACCAATGGACGCAATGCCGGTTTAGCCAACAAGGCTTCGGCCTCCGCCAAACGCAGTTTTTTCAGCAATCCGCTAAAGCGTAACGGTTTTTGCAGGCCGGATTTCAGGTAAACAACCAACAGCGGCATTAAGCGCCTCAACCAGTGTTTGTTTTCAATCAGTTTGAAAGCCAGTTTCGCCAGCAGACCCGGCTTAACTTTTAATTCGGCTTGTGCCTGATCGAATAACTGCCCGTAAGCCATCCTACTTGGACAAACGCTCTCGCAAGCCCGGCATTGCAGGCAGTTATCCAGATGCTTGCGCTCCTCGGCACTGACCGGCTGCTTCTCAACCAGAATCCTGCCGATCGTGCGGATGCGCCGGCGCGGGGTTTCTTCGTCGATCTGGAACAGCCGGAAAGTCGGGCAACTGCTGACGCAAACGCCGCAACGCATGCATTCCCCGGCATCCGGGATATAAGGCCCCGCTCCCACGGGTTCGTAGGCTTCATCGTAGTCGATGTCCATAAAATCAAACATAGTAAACCTACATCACTTTGGTATAGGCGCGGCGCAGCAACTCCATTTCCGCAGGCGGCCTGCCGCGCAGTTCCGGCAGGGTTCTCATCCGACAATCCCGGCTTTGCATCAATTTGTGCGGCGGATCGAGCAGCATGAAGCGCGCCATATGCACGGTAATAATGCCGCCGGGCGCGTCGATTTGCTCGCTAAATTCCGGCTCGACGCGCAACAGGTCATTGTCCAGTTGCAACAGTTGGTTGATGTTGTTGACCAGCGTAGCAGGATGGGTACTGACCTTGCCGGACTGAAACTCCTCCGGTTCCAACGCGCTGGACAACGCCGGCAATGCCTCTGGAAAACAAATGCTGCCGTTGCTATGCTGGGCGAACAGCACCAACGCGCTGATGTCGCCTTTGTAGTAAAGCAACAAACGATGGTTGGCGAACCGGCTCATTAGACAAGCACTGTAGAGACCAGCTCTTCGACATCCACATCCAGGATTTCCAGGCCTATTTTTTTGCAATAACGAATTTCTTTGTCGGTCGGATTTTTATTTAAAACCCAGCCTTTTTTTTCTGCCGCACCGTAAATAATGTCGCTCATGACCATGCGCTCCGAGTCCCTGTTTAACGGCACGCCGATGAACAGGTATTGCTTGCCCTTGCGGTATTCTTTAAGGAACTCGGGGATCGCAAAGCCGCCCATCAACTCGGTGATGTAATCGACATAATCGGCATCCGAAGCGATATAGTTGGCTTCGGGCCTGGGCGTACCCAGCGGTTTAAATAAAATCGGCAGTTCTTTGTCGACCTGTTCCTGGGAGATTTCAAAATAATCGCTGCCGTCGAAATGATATATTTTGTATCGGTATTGGCTGGCGGTAATTCTTGCGACGCCTACGATTAAAGTGTGTTCTTCGTCGGCGTAAGTATCCTGCAACTGCGTGTCCCTGTTGATGTCGATCACATAGGCGGGCCGCCATTCGGCCAGCCAGTCGTGTACTGCGGCGCGCGTATATTCGGTTTCGCCGTAGAGCTTGGTCAGGAACTGGCCCAGAAAATTCCGGCCTTTTTTCAGCTCCTGGTTCATCGCCGCCCTCGGAAACTCGTACATCAGTTTGGGCGCCATCGGCACGCCGTTATTCATCGCCAAAATCAGGCTGTTGCTGTCGGCCGGCATCGGGGCTCCGGTTAGTTTATTGGTTGCATCGAAAAGCGCACCCGGCCCCAGGTAAGGCACAACGCTGTTTTCGTATAAACCATCGAGTATTTCGGAAAAAACAGTATCGGACATTGCAAACTCCTATTTTAAGTATGTGTATCTTTGTACTTAAGCAATATTCAATCCAGTTTCTTCCAGTTTTTAATGAATAACTTAACCGACTGAATAATATAGATTTACATATCTTGATTTACTGCTGAATGACGCTAGCGGTTTGTTCTGTTTATAACAATTCTTCTGTAGCCTCGTTTAATACAAACATAAAAGCTTTAATACATTTACCTTTTACATAAGGAGCCAAATGAGAGCTCTCAATATCCCTAGATTTCGCTGACTCCCAAAGCCCCGGCTCTCGTCGTTATACACATCTCGGATGTAGCACGGAACCAATTCCCTATGCCGCGCCGAGCACCGGAGCTTTCGCCAGGGAATTGCCCGCAGGGGCGCGGCAGGAAGCAAGCGGCATGGGGCCGCCTTTTCTTTGGTTACTTTCTTTTCGACTGCACGGATGCAGGAGGTACGACCCCACGGATGGGGGAGGTAGAATCGCGTCTGGAACAGCGATCGAGAGCAACGCAGGGAGCAATTGCCGAGGCGACGCAAAAGAAAGTAACTCGCCCTCGGGGGCGAGACCCCGATTCAAATAAACTGTCGCGCTAGCGACGCCTTAAGTCTAAATTCGACTGACTGCGTAACATCAATTACTCAAAATAATCCCAAGGATACTCAGGAGTTAAAATTGGCCGAAAACCGGACGGAACCGGAAAAGGCGCGGAAATAAATTCATAAACGCCTACCAGTTCGCGCGTAACCGTCATTCCCAAACCGGTAGCAAGGCCGATAGGAAAACCCACGGCGCCTTTAGCCTGGGTTTCCTTAACAATATTGCCCGGTATTTCAAGAAAGCCTGTCGTCATTCCCGCCAATCCCCTGCCGAACTTTTGCGCCGCGGTATGCCCGACCGATGTATGTTTAGCCGGTGAATGCGCATAAGCATTAGAAACAGAAAATACTGTTAAAACCGCTAACAAACAAATATGTGATTTTCTCATGAGCTGTTTTCCTTATTTTTGTATGAAAGTTTCATCTTAACCGGATAGCCAACACTACTTAGTAACTGTAATAAGCGTTTTTTGCTGTTGTGACACAAAAAAATCGAGCGCTTATTAAAACAGGTACCGCAAAATACGGACTATTCGAACAATATCGAATAACCGCACTGTTACTAAGCTTACAGAACATTACAAAATGTTTGAAAGACAACGCTACCCCGCCTCGCCAACAAAAAATATTTATATTATAAATCATACAGTTAAACTAATTTACAACACTTGGCACAGCCATTGCTTTAACCCTAATGTCATTAACAACAACGTCCTAATTAAGAGGAGAAGACCATGGCATTACGTCAATGTGCAATATACGGTAAAGGTGGAATCGGTAAGTCTACTACAACTCAAAACCTGGTTTCTGCATTAGCGGAATTAGGCAACAAAGTGATGATCGTCGGCTGCGATCCAAAAGCCGACTCTACACGTTTAATCCTTCACGCGAAAGCCCAAACTACGATTATGAGTTTGGCTGCCGAAGCAGGCAGCGTTGAAGATTTAGAACTCGAAGATGTACTGAAAGTCGGATACGGCGGCATCAAATGCGTTGAATCAGGCGGTCCGGAGCCCGGTGTTGGTTGTGCGGGTCGCGGTGTTATTACAGCGATTAACTTCTTAGAAGAAGAAGGTGCTTATGACGATGAACTTGACTTCGTTTTTTATGATGTACTTGGGGATGTTGTGTGTGGTGGTTTTGCCATGCCAATCCGTGAAAACAAGGCGCAAGAAATTTACATCGTCTGTTCGGGTGAAATGATGGCGATGTATGCGGCCAACAACATTGCCAAAGGTATCGTGAAATACGCTAACTCAGGCAGTGTCCGTTTGGCCGGCTTGATTTGCAACTCTCGCAACACGGCTCGCGAAGACGAACTGATCTCTGCATTGGCTGCAAAAATCGGCACTACTATGATTCACTTCGTACCGCGCGACAACGTTGTACAACGCGCTGAAATCCGCCGTATGACTGTTATCGAGTATGAACCCACTGCAAAACAAGCCGACGAATACCGTCAATTGGCGATGAAGATTCGCGATAACAAGAACTTCATTATCCCTACTCCAATCACTATGGATGAACTGGAAGAACTGATGATGGAATTCGGTATTCTCGAGCAAGAAGACGAATCGATTATCGGCGTAACAGCGGCAGCCGAAGCAGGCGCTTAATACCAAATAACCGTAGGGTACGTATCGCGTACCTTTTGGCAAGTCCAAAAAATGGTACGCGCTGCCTACCCTACGATTTCCATCCTAAAACCTGTCTGTTGGGGGATTACCCACGGCATAGTAGGAGACAATCATGGCAGCTCTAACAAAAGAAGAGACCGAAGCGCTTATCCAAGAAGTGCTGGAAGTCTATCCCGAACAAGCAAGGAAAGATCGCGCTAAGCATTTGGCGGTCAACGATCAATCTCTGGAAAAATCGAATAAATGCATTACTTCAAACCGTAAATCTCAGCCCGGCGTAATGACCATTCGCGGTTGTGCCTACGCAGGTTCCAAGGGCGTGGTTTGGGGTCCGGTTAAAGATATGATTCATATCTCGCACGGCCCGGTCGGTTGCGGACAATATTCGCGCGCCGGCCGCCGTAACTATTACGTCGGCACAACCGGCGTTAATACGTTCGGCACGATGAACTTTACGTCCGATTTCACTGAAAAAGACATCGTTTTCGGCGGCGACAAAAAGCTTGCCAAAATCATGACCGAAATCGAAGAACTGTTCCCTTTAAACAAAGGCATCAGTATCCAATCGGAATGCCCGATCGGCTTGATCGGCGACGATATTGAAGCAGTCGCTAAAAAAGCCAACAAAGAAATCGGCAAACCTGTCGTTCCGGTTCGTTGCGAAGGTTTCCGCGGCGTTTCCCAATCGTTAGGCCATCACATTGCTAACGATGCGATTCGCGACTGGGTTCTGGAAAACCGCGACGGCGACGATAGCTTTGCAACAACGCCTTACGATGTCGCAGTGATCGGCGATTACAACATCGGCGGCGACGCCTGGGCTTCGCGTACGTTACTCGAAGAAATGGGCTTGCGCGTGGTTGCGCAATGGTCCGGCGACGGCACGATTGCGGAAATGGAAAAAACGCCAAAGGTTAAATTGAACTTGATCCATTGCTATCGTTCGATGAACTACATCGCCCGGCATATGGAAGAAAAGTACAAGATCCCCTGGATCGAGTACAACTTCTTCGGCCCTACCAAAATCGCCGAATCTTTACGTAAAATTGCTGCGTTATTCGATGAAACGATTCAAGCCGGCGCTGAAAAAGTTATCGCTAAATACCAAGCCGAATACGATGCGGTCATCGCCAAATACAAACCGCGCCTGCAAGGCAAACGCGTGATGTTGTATGTCGGCGGCTTGCGTCCTCGCCATGTAATCGGCGCTTATGAAGACTTAGGTATGGAAGTGGTCGGTACCGGCTACGAATTCGCCCACAACGACGATTACGACCGTACCATCAAAGAAATGGGCAATGCGACGTTGATTTATGACGACGTGACCGGCTACGAATTCGAAGAATTCGTTAAGAAGGTTAAACCCGATTTGATCGGTTCCGGCATCAAGGAAAAGTACATTTTCCAAAAGATGGGTATTCCGTTCCGGCAAATGCACTCTTGGGATTATTCAGGCCCCTATCACGGCTATGACGGCTTTGCGATCTTCGCCCGCGATATGGACATGACCTTGAACAACCCATGCTGGAAACAAGTTAAAGCACCTTGGAAAACAGCTGAGAGTTCAGACGTAGCGGTCGCTGCAAGCGCTTAATTTTGTGTAGGAACGGCCCCTCCCCCTCAGAGCCGTTCCTACTCCTTCAACCGTCGTCCACAGATTAGTGGCGCGTAGGAGATTATCATGAGTCAAGAAGTCGAAAACATACAACCGAGTTATCCTTTATTCCGCAACGACGAATACAAGGAAAACCTCGCCAATAAACGTGAAGCCTATGAAGAGCGTCACCCGCAGGAAAAAATCGACGAAGTGTTCCAATGGACAACAACCAAGGAATACCAAGAAGTCAATTTCAACCGCGAAGCGTTAACCGTAAACCCCGCTAAAGCCTGCCAACCGTTAGGCGCTGTGCTCTGTGCATTGGGTTTCGAAAAAACCATGCCTTATGTTCATGGTTCGCAAGGTTGCGTCGCTTATTTCCGTTCTTATTTCAACCGCCATTTCAAAGAGCCTGTGGCTTGCGTTTCCGACTCGATGACTGAAGACGCGGCGGTATTCGGCGGCCAAAAGAACATGATGGCCGGCTTGGAAAACGCCAAAGCCTTGTACAAGCCCGACATCATCGCCGTATCAACCACTTGCATGGCGGAAGTTATCGGCGACGACTTGAATGCGTTCATCAACAACGCGAAAAAAGCCGGACATGTCGAGCAAGACTTTCCAACGCCTTTTGCGCATACCCCAAGCTTTGTCGGCAGCCATACCACCGGCTGGGACAATATGTTCGAAGGCATGATCAAGTATTTCACGCTGAACGAAATGGACGGCAAAAAAGTCGGTTCCAACGGCAAGATCAACCTGGTTCCGGGCTTTGAAACTTACCTGGGCAACTTCCGCGTCATGCATCGCATGATGAAAGAAATGGGCGTCGATTATTCGTTATTAAGCGATCCTTCCGAAGTTTTGGATACGCCTGCCGACGGCTCGTTCCGCCTGTATGCCGGCGGCACGACCCAAGCCGAACTGAAAGACTCGCCTAATGCAATCGATACTTTATTGCTGCAACCTTGGCAATTGGAAAAAACCAAAAAGTATGTACAAAGCATCTGGCACCAGCCGGCTACCGCAATCAACATCCCAATGGGCCTGGAATGGACCGACGAGTTCCTGATGAAAGTCTCCGAACTGACCGGCAAACCGATTCCTGCTTCGTTGGAACTGGAACGCGGCCGCTTGGTCGACATGATGACCGACTCGCACGCTTGGCTGCACGGTAAAAAGTTTGCGTTGTACGGCGATGCGGATTTTGTTATGGGCATGACGAAATTCCTGTTGGAAGTAGGCGCCGAGCCGACCGACGTATTGTGCAACCATGCCAACAAACGTTGGAAAAAAGCCATGGACAAAATATGCAAAGATTCGCCATACGGACAAAAAACCGAAGTCCATATCGGCCGCGATTTATGGCATTTCCGTTCACTGGTATTCACCAACAAACCGGACTTCATGATCGGCAATTCTTACGGCAAGTTCATCCAACGCGACACCTTGTACAAAGGTGAAGAGTTTGAAGTGCCGTTGATCCGCATCGGTTTTCCAATCTTTGACAGACACCACCTGCACAGAATGACAACGCTGGGTTACGAAGGCGCGATGTATATGCTGACTACCCTGGTTAATGCAGTGCTGGAGCAGTTGGATAAAGACACCCGCGGCATGGGTACAACCGACTATAACTACGATTTGATTCGTTAAGTTAGAAGATTTCACCATGAAGACACGAAGGCTTTAAATCAAGCGGGACGGGGTTTGCAACCCCGTCCTTAACGTTTAGCAATATTCCTCGTTCCCAGGCAGCGCGTGGGAACGAGAAACTTACCTTGTTTTCTTCGTGTCTTCGTGGCGAATCAATCAGTGTATCAACTGCGTTCCCAAGCGGGAGCTTGCGGACGAACAATCGGAGAAGAAAATGCCTAGTGTCATGTTGAAAAAAAATGCAGAAGGCAAATTAGTCTTCTACGTACCGAAAAAAGATTTGGAAGAAGTCGCGGAATCCGTTGAATTCGACAGTCCCGACAAATGGGGCGGCGAAGTTCTGCTCAGCGACGGCTCGAAATATTATTTCGAACCGCTGGACGAACAACCGGATTTCCCCGTCACCTTGCGCGCAAAACGTTTAGATTAGGAGAATAACCATGGCCTTATATATTGTTGAAGCGGATTGTATTTCATGCGGCGACTGCGAACCGGTCTGCCCGACTAATTCAATCAGCGAAGGAGCTGTCGTTTTTAAAATCGACAAAAAAACCTGTACCGAATGCGAAGGGGATTTTGACGTTCCTCAATGCGTCAAAGTATGTCCTATCGATAACTGCATTTTGCCTTTAGAGGCATAAGCCAATGAACAGCCAGGCTGCACTCTCGCGAGAACTGGCTTTACGTATCGGGCTGGCCGCTCGCGCCTTGCCCGATACCGATGCCAAACGCCTGCTTTCAGTCTTGACTGATTGCATCGGCCTTCCTATCACCGAAGAAAAAATTGCCGGCATTAACCTTAATACCCTTAAAACCGCTAAAGCCGGTGAGTTTATCGATGTCGACGAACCGCTGTTGACTCACGCTTTAAGCATTCTTAAATCCGGTTTTAACGTCCCCAAGCAGCAAGCTTATGTTGACGGCGACATGCCCGGCTCGGTCCGCATCGCTTGCGCCAGCAACGACGGCATCAACGTTGACGGTCATTTCGGCTCTTGCAGCCAATTCATGATTTACCAGGTTTCCGCCGATGAAGCCCGGTTAATCGACGTGCGCACTACCGATATTCCGGACGATCTTGAAATCGACGATAAGAACGTATTCCGAGCCGAACTGATCCGGGATTGCCAAGTGCTTTATATCGCCTCGGTCGGCGGTCCCGCGGCGGCAAAGATCGTCAAATTGGGCATCCATCCGATCAAACTTCCCGGTGTCGATTCTGTCAACGAAGTGATCGGACAACTGCAAAGCGTTATTGCCGGGACGCCGCCCCCGTGGCTGGCTAAAGTCATCGGTATTGAAGCAAACGACCGGTTCAGGTTTGAGCGGGAGGCGACAGGATGATTACCAGCGAACAAATCAACGCGATCACCGCAAAAATAGAAACGATGGGGCTGGGCGATGACACTGTCTCAGAACTCAGACAGCAATATCAACCGATCCATTTCACTTACTGCATGGACGACGACCTGCCCAATAACACGCCGGTTTTTGAGCATAAAGATTTCAATCTTTACTTAATCGACGGGCGCGAACATTGCCTGTGCCTGACCACTGATTTTGATATTGCAACCGGCATTGTCGTTGCAGAAATCATCCCTGACTAATCGGAAGTTCCCATGTCCGATCATAAAAGCCCTGTCAGCGTTCCGTTTGCCGATTGCAGCCTTTGTCCGTTTCGCGGCAAAACGCTGCTGATGGGGCGCTGCATGCCCGGCGACACCTGCGTGTTCGTCGAAAGCGGCCGCCAGATCGACCGCTTTTTCCGTGTTAATCCCGCTTACGCCGAGCAATACCTGCACGACCGCTTTTGGGAAAGGCGCGCGATTGCGGTTCGTTACGCGCCGCAAAAAGCGCTTGCCGAGCTGATCGACGACGAAGACGAAGTAGTCAGGCGCGCGGTCGCCTATCGGATATCGCCGTCGCAGTTACACCTGTTAATCGACGATACCGACCGGGAAGTGCGGATGACCGTTGCCGACCGTCTGCCGCCTGAAGACCTGGAAAAAATGGCCGGCGACAAAGACTATATCGTCAGGCTGACGATAGCCAAAAGGCTGCCGAAAGGCCGCCTGTTCCGCTTCATTCGCGACGAAGACCTGCAAGTACGGAAAATCGTCGCCGAACGACTGCCCGAAGTCAGCCTGGGCTTAATGATCGACGACTGCGCGCCCGAAGTCAGGCGCATCGTCGCCGAGCGCATGGACCCGGTCGATGCGGCGGTCATGCTGAAAGACGCCGATTGGGTCGTACGTTACACCGCTGCCCAACGCGTCGTGCCCGAAGCATTGGCCTGTCTGCTTGACGATCCCGAACCCGATGTCAGGGCGCTGGTGCAGGATCGATTAAATATACACTCTCATAACACCGAGAAACCGGGAGCAGCGTATGACTGACCAACCTTTTCGGCTTGACGGACAACAGCTTGCAAAAATCTGCAAGCACACCCTGCCCGACCAGGACGACGAACTATTACTTTCCAAACTTCAAGCGCTGAACCCCGGCTATCCGATTCGCTTGGCCAAAACCGGCGAAGAATGGTACCGGCTGGGCGGCATTGTCGATATGGACGGCAAACGCATCGCCAATAATTTGATCGAATGGACCGAACGCACCTACATCGAATGCGGCAAGAATTTACAAACATTGATCGATCATGCGCGAGAGCAGCAATTCATCGCCACCCGGCAAATCGGCAACACCCTTTATTTTGTTATCCAAACCGGCGCCAAAGCGGAACAATTCATCCAGATCGACATCGATAAAACCCATGAAATGTCGGACCGGCTGCTTGTTAACGGCGATTATCCGCCGGAGGATCTGGAAGAATTTATTGATCCACTGGACCCGGAATGCATAGAAACATTCGGTATTGGAACGTCGCGTTATTCTTATCGACGTAAAACTGACGTGGCGGTTTTCATGGATGAAATCAATAAATACCATGTCAGCGAACATCCCGTGCAGCGCTTCATGGACGACTGGAACCGCAGCAGCGCGCAGCAAAAAGCCGTGCTTTCCGACGACTGGATTGTTCGTCCATTCAGGCACACCGGCCGTTTCGGCGAACAAATCATCAACGTGGAACTGATCAATACCCTGCAAAAAAACGTACCGCAAATGGAAGACATTAGCGGCAAGAAAGGCACGCCGCTGCATAACCTGCTGACCCGTTTCGATAGACAAGCCGGTTACCCGTTTGCCTGGTTTTTCTATATGGTCAAAGGCAAACTGGTTTCGCCGAACTGCGGCGTAGCGGTTTATAAAGATATCAGCGGAGATTTTTCTTACCTGCCCGAGCGCGACGTTGCGGTGCTTAAAGACTGGATTGATACGCCTTATAGCGTGTAGCAGATACTAAATTCCCGTAACTACTTTATTGGAACACGGATGACGCGGATTGGACGGATTTACACGGATTTTTTTACCGGTGTTGATCAGGCGCCGATCTTGGGTACCGGTGCTCTAGGAGATAAGTAGTTGCAAATTTCCAACTGCTTTGTAATGCAGTAATTTTCAACAAAAGGAGTCAACACAATGTCAATTGCACAAATAAAAGCATTCTCTGAACTGGCAAAAACAGATAGCGAATTAAAAGAGAAACTGTTAGCCGTACAAAAAATCAGGGAACTGATTGCATTAGGCAAAGAATATAATTTTGAATTGGATGAAGTGGAACTTTATCCGCCCAACGAACCGCAATTCGTTGAAGAGCAGCTTTCCGAAAAAATGGCTAAGGCGTTGTTGAGAGTTTAAATTCTGCGTAGGGCGTACCGTGCGCGCCGTTGCCTAGATTGAAAAAGCATGCACGGCACGCCCTACAGCGTAGTAAACTCTTTCCCAAACTCCCTCTCTCATCGTTACACACAATTCCGCGAGTAGACCTTCCAGGTTTTCAAAACCTGGAAGGTCTGTCCTCATGATCCGCTCGTTCCCAAGCTCCAGCTTGGAAACGCAGTGCGGGAAGCTCAGCTTCCGAAACACTTGCCCCGAATAGTTGGCGCCGGCACCAACCTACACAACATCCGATATGCCGTCTTGGCAAAGCTGCTGCCAGGACGGATGCTGTTGCAGAATCGTCAATGCCGATTCCAGCAATGTAATCCCCGGCTCTTTACGATGCCAAGTCGACGCACCGGACGGATGCGGCAACGGAATCGCTTCTGTATGATGACCGTGAAAAGTAACCGGATGCAGTTTACCGATCACCTCGTCGAGCTTTTTGACCGGCATCAATTGGACTATCGCCAGCTTGCCGACCGGCAGGATCAAATCGGGTTTAAGCAAATCGACCTCGGCTTGCAGCCAACCTGCACAATTATCGATTTCATCCGGACTCGGCACACGATCGCCGCCTTTCGGATTTTTACCCGGAAAACAGCGACACACCGCAGCCATGTAAACACGCTGACGGAAATTTTCCTCATCAATCCCGATGCGCTCGAACCATTTAAACATCGTTTTGCCGGCCGTCCAGGCAAACGGCTTGCCGAATCCGCCTTCCTTATCGCCGGGCGCTTGGCCGATCAGTAAAATCTTCGATAGCACCGGGCTGCCGCTGACGACAGGACCGATCATTTCCGGACATTTGCTGCAATTGAATAATGCGGTCCGGTGTGTCCTCATCATTTGTTCACGCATAGCCATCATTTAAACTCTGCATATCCGATTTTTTTATTTACCGCGAAGACACGGAGTTTATGTTTTACTTCGTGTCTTCGTGGTAAGAAAATATATTTGACTAGAATGTGTTTTTTCATGGAAATGACCTAACCGTCGTTAAAGATCGATCTCGATGCCGACCGGGCAATGATCCGAACCCATGATTTCGGGCAGGATAAAAGCCTGTTTGACCTTGTCGACAATCGCTTCGCTGGTCAACACGTAATCGATCCGCCAGCCGATGTTCTTGGCTCGGGCTCCGGCGCGGAAACTCCACCAACTGTAAGCGACGCTATCCGGATAAAAATGCCGGAACGTATCGACCAATCCGGCATCGAGAAAACGGCTGAAGCCGTCGATTTCAACCTGGGTGTAGCCGGACGATTTATTGTAGTTCGGCTTCGGGCGGGCAATATCGATTTCCCGGTGCGCGACATTAAAATCGCCGCAGGCAATCAGCGGTTTTTGGCTTTGCAATTTTTGGCAATAAGCCAGGAATTCGCGATCCCAAGTTTGGCGGTAATCCAACCGCCCCAAGGCCTCGCCGGAATTCGGCACATAAACGTCGAGCAGGAAAAAATTCTCGAATTCGGCAACGATCACGCGCCCTTCCGAATCATGCTCGGCAATGCCGATATCGCAGATGACTTGCAACGGCTCTTTCCGGGACAGAATCGTCACGCCGGAATAGCCCTTGCGCTCGGCGCAATTGGAATAAATCCGGTAGCCGTCGATGCCCTCCAGCGCCTTGTCGATTTGGTCGGCCTGGGCCTTGGTTTCCTGCAACAAAATGCAGTCGGCGTCGAGCAGCGCGAGCGTTTCGGCAAAACCTTTGCTTTGCACGGCACGAACGCCGTTGACATTCCAGGAAATTATTTTCATGCGGAGGTTCCTTCTGGTGGGTTAGAAGTTGGAATTGTAATGATGGATCCGGAAGCTCTCTTCCCTTGTTTAAACAAATAGCTTACGGCTATCCAGCCGTCCTTATATTGTAAGTTAAAATTAATTTTAACTGCCGTGTTCAGAGCTTTCTGAACTCGGGGTTGAAAATATTTTGATTTTAAAGCGAATGTAAGATATAAATTACAACGCATTATATCCGGCTTGCCCCCGACCCCGGCGCCGGATTCATGAGGCCCAGAACACGCCTTGTTAAGCTACCCGCAATATTTGACTTCTATCAGCGGGAATTGACGAAGAATGCCCAATCGGCAGGAGAAACGCGTGTTCAGGCAACTTGTTATTTTCTTTTCAGATCACCGTCGCCAAAATCCGAGTGATATTGCTTTAGTGCTTTGCTATTTATTTATAGCAACCCGCGCTCATTATTCATCGGCATTAGCGTGAATACTATTCATCGTTCAGGCAGACTTCCTCCGGTCAGTTTCATGGCTATTCCGCTGAAACAACTGAATTCCCCGTTGTTCTACCTTTCTGAAACTAGTCACGCTAGCTTTATGTCTATCGAGAAGCAAATTGTGGAAGTGAGCCTTAGCGGGGGAATCATACAGCATTACTACAAACAAAATCCGGCTCCCTTCATTAAATACTTAATACGTAATTATTGTAAAAGATTTACATATCCGCTGATTTATAAATGGGATCGTAGATTATGAAGATTAATATGCCTGTCACTAACCAAGAAATATTCATCAAAGAAGGTTTGTTGTTAGCCACGCGTACAGATTTAAAAGGCGTTATTACTTACGCCAACGATGAGTTTGTTAAAGCTAGCGGGTTTACCCGCGAGGAATTGATAGGATCAGAGCACAATATTGTCCGGCATCCGGATATGCCTCAGGCGGTTTTTGAGGATTTATGGTTAACCTTACAAGAACTTAGACCCTGGCAAGGACTAGTAAAAAACAGGACCAAGTCCGGCGATTATTACTGGCTGGAAGCGAATGCGATGCCTGTATTTAAAAACGGGCAGGTTCATGAATATCTTTCCGTTCGCCGTGTTCCAAGTCGCAAAGAGATTGAAAAAGCAGAACAATTTCACAAACAGCTTAACGCCAATAAGGCAACCATGCGCCCCTCCGGGTTAGCGGCAGCAGCCAAATCGATCAAGGAAATGGATGTCAGTAAGAAAATAACCTTTGCATCGGCAATGCACTTGGTTCCTGCCTTCTATTTGATGTATCAATTATTTTTAGCGCAGGATTATCCGCTTTTAGCCGGCGTTTTAGCGTCCTCAATCGCGGCATCAGCAATAGATTTCAATGTAGCCAAGACTTTCAGCCGATTGTTAAATAAAACAATCGGTACATTTTATCGTTTGGCCGAGAAAAAGTTTGGCAAAGCGCCGGACTTAAGCAGGAACGATCTAATCGGTGATTTCCAGCGCGCCTTGTATTCGATGGAAATGACGTTACGATACGATTTGACGCAATCCAGGGAAGACGCATCAAAGGCCATGCGCTTGACTGAGGCGCTCGATCATGTTCACGCCGGTATTATGGTCGCGGATACCAACCTTGAAATTATTTACGCGAACGACAGTATTCGGGAAATGTTCAAGAAAGCGGAAAACGCCATCCGTAAACAGTTGCCGAATTTCAATGCCGATAAATTACTGGGCTCCAGTATCGATTTATATCACACTGATCCTGCCCACCAACGCCGTCTCCTAAACAACTTAACAAAACCTTATAACGCCCAAATGGTCGTTGCGGATCAACACATGCATGTTATTGCCAGCCCGGTTATTAACCAGGAGGGCGAGAACCTCGGTTTTATCGCGGAGTGGCAAAACAGAACAGCCGATGTGTTAATTGAACAAGAGATTGAACAATTAGTGCAGGCCATCAAAGTGGGCGATCTGAGTACGCGAATTAGTATGGATAATAAAGAAGGCATTGCAAAAATGCTGTCGGCTGGAATTAATGAATTATCGGATGTCATAGAAAGTGTATTTAATGACGTCAATAGCGTCATGGAAAGAATGGCTGAAGGCGATTTAGCTTGCGCTATTACTCATCACTACGAGGGCATTTACGATGAATGTAAGGATAATATCAACGACACTCTGGCAAAGCTGAGCGATTTTATAATTCAAATCAAAAATGCCGCTAATTTCATAGAGAGTTCATCACAGGAAATGGCAGCGGGTAACAATGATCTTTCCAGTCGCGCCGAGCAACAAGCGGCCAGCCTTGAAGAAACGGCTGCCAGCATGGAAGAACTCTCCAGCACGGTAAAGAACAATAGCCAACAGACGGTTCAAGCAACCGAGGCGATTCATTCTGCAATTCAAGTCGCTCAAAAAGGCGGCGAAATTGTTAAATCGGCTATCGCTGCAATGCAGGAAATTAATGTCAGCAGCAATAATATTGCTGAAATTATCGGCGTGATTGATGAAATCGCCTTCCAAACCAATCTTTTGGCTTTAAACGCAGCAGTAGAAGCGGCCAGAGCGGGAGATCATGGACGTGGATTTGCGGTAGTCGCGACCGAAGTGCGCAACCTGGCCCAACGTAGCGCAAATGCCGCCAAACAAAGTAGCGACCTGATCCAAAACAGTGTGGAAAAAGTTCGCGCCGGAACAGCGTTTGTCAATGAAACAGGCACAACGCTAATCGAGATTGTTGATAACGTTGAGAAAGTCGGTGACATTATTTCGCACATTGCCAGCGCCAGCGCTGAACAATCAGCGGGTATTGGCCAGGTCAATCAAGCGATTTCTCAAATGGACGACATTACTCAACAAAATGCGGCGTTGGCGGAACAAGCCGCAGCGGGCGGTATCTCAATGAGCGAACAGTCCACTAATATGGCTAAATTGGTTAGCTTTTTTAAAGTCAATTCAAACGAAACAGACGATTCTATTAAAACATTTAAACATGGTAAAACACCGGCAGTGCCAATAAAAGCCGCCGCCAAAACAGCGACAGTCTCTCAGGCATTACTATCAACTAAATCGGCAATAGACAGTAACGACGACTGGGAGGAATTCTAAAAACCATATCCCATATATTAAAAACGACATCACCAAGCACTGCTTGCGTTAATACACATCAACCCTATAGCACCTTAATAAAAAGAAAAATTATGAACTTAGATACTGCAATTCAAAAACACATGGAATGGAAAGTTAAATTCCGTACGGCCATCGCCAAACAAGAACAAATGGATGCCCTGACGATTGGCAAGGACAATTGCTGCGAACTCGGCAAATGGCTGCACGGGGAAGGTAAAACGCAATGCGGCACTTTACCGAGCTATGCAATGACCTTGAATAAGCATGCCGCTTTTCATATTGAAGCCGGCAAAATAGCAACCTCCATTAATGCGAGGAAGTTTGACGAAGCGGAGGCAATGCTGGGTGGCAGTTCACCTTTCTCTACAATATCCGGTGAAGTCGGCCTGGCGCTGATGCGTCTAAAAAAAGAAGCGGCTTAATAAAGCGAAACCGCCCACGACAAAGAGCTACGTTGCTTTAGAGCTTTTTGTCGTGGGCGGAAATCTTCCACTCCTTGCAGGCTTTAGATAAATTCGTGATAAACAAACACCCGCTGCATTACATTCGATTTTCTATACAAGAGCCTCGGCCATGAGCAAACTTTGGCTGCGTTATCCGGTTCGATTGCCCACTATTCTTGCAACATTATTTGGATTTTTGTTCCCGATTAGTACCATCCTGCTTTTACTTTGGCACGATAAGATGGCCTTTAGCTGGGGCAATATCGCCGCACTGCACCATCTTCATTACGATTTACTGATTGTTTGGACCGCACCTCTGATATTGGGATGTTTCGGCAATTTTAGCGGTAAAACCAGCTGGCTGCTGAAGCAAAAAATGGACAGTCTGGAGCAACACAGCACTCAGCTTAATACTATTTTGGATACCGCTGCCAGTGCAATCGTCAGCATAGACAAAACCGGTGCAATACTAAGTTTTAACCATGCGGCCGAACGGATTTTCGGTTACGCCGCCAGTGAAATCATCGGCAAAAACATCAACTGCCTAATGCCGGCGGCAGTCGCTGCGCAACATGACCTTTATTTACAACGTTATCTGGAAACTAAAAAAGCCAATATACTCGGCAATCGCCGGGAAGTGGAAGCGCAACGTAAAAACGGCGAAATTTTTCCGGTCCTGCTTCGCGTTAACCCGATGGAACTTGACGGCGAATTGTTTTTTTCCGGTTTAATCGACGACATCAGCGAAACCAGAGCCTTGCAAGCCCAGCTGGGCCAGGCGCAAAAACTGGAAGCCATCGGTCAATTAGCTTCGGGTGTTGCCCATGAAATCAATACCCCGATCCAATACATCGGCGACAATCTTTCCGCATTGCACGATAACTTTATCGACATCATCGATTATCAAAACGCCCTGCGCGATCTGGTTGATCAGTCACGAAAGCCTGAACTGGATGCGCTGCAAGACAAATACGATATGGCATTTATCCTTGAAGACAGCCCCAAAGCCATCCGGCAAGCTAAGGAAGGCGTTGAGCGCGTCGCGGAAATTGTTAAAGCGATGAAAGCTTTTTCGCATATCGAACAAGGTCAGCATAAACAGACTATCGACCTGCACGAAGCGCTGAAAAGCGCGCTGACCATCAGCCGTAACGGCTACAAATACATTGCTGAAATTGAAACCGACTTTAGTCCCGACGTCGCCACTATCGAATGTTATGCCAGCGAGCTCAACCAAGTGTTTCTTAACTTGATCATCAATGCCGCCCATGCAATTGAAGAAAAAAAGGCCGGCATGGGCCTGATCAGGATAGCCACCCGCAAGCAGGGCAACATGGTTGAAATTCTGGTCCAGGATAACGGCGCCGGCATTCCGGAGGAGATTCAAGAGAAAGTTTTTAACCTGTTTTTCACCACCAAAGAAGTGGGCAAAGGCACCGGCCAGGGCTTAAGCTTGTCCCACAGCATTATTGTTGAAAAACATCGCGGTAAATTATTTTTTGAATCTAACGCAGGAATCGGTACGACATTTCATATCCAGTTGCCGGTTCGGCTCGCAGACTAAATCATCAAAATAAAGTTCATGAACAAAAAGAATATTCTGTTCGTCGACGATAACGAAAACGTAATTAGCGGTATCCAACGCCAATTACGTCCTTATCGGGAGCAATGGCAGCTATTTTTTGCCGGCAACGGCGCTCAAGCGCTGCAATTGATGGCTCAGCAACCGATTGACTTGATCGTCAGCGACATGATGATGCCGGGAATGCGCGGCGATAAATTGCTGAACATAGTCAGCGAACATTATCCAGCGACTGTGCGAATGATACTCAGCGGCGATGCCGACGAAGAAAGTTTAAAAAACGGCCTGGAAGTCGCTCATCAATACCTCAGCAAGCCTTGCAGCGCGGAAACTCTCCGCGAAGTTATCTCCCAAGTTTTCAAAATTCAAACCTGCTTACGAAATCCGCGTATCGTCGCCGGGGTTGGCGATGCCAATCAGCTGCCCAGCCTGCCGAGAATCTATCAGGAACTGAACAAAGCCATAGCAGACGAGAACACCACGACTCAAGATATTGCCAATATTTTTGCCAGCGACATGGTGCTGTCCGCCAAATTGCTGCAACTGGTCAACTCGCCTTATTTTGGTTTAAACCGGATTGTCTCCAGCCTGACCGACGCAATCAATCTGATAGGACTCAAAAAGCTTAGCAGCCTGGTACTGTCGGTACATGTTAAAACCTCATTTTCGATCAATGATCCTGAAATAGCGCATTATATGGAGTGTCTCTGGCAAGATTCCGGCCGCGTTTCCGAACTGGCGCGACAGATAGCGCTTTCCGAAGGCCAACAGGAAGACCGGCCCGATCAAGCTTATCTAGGCGGATTACTGCACAACATGGGCTTGCTGATCTTCATGTCGCGCGGCGGCGATAAGCTTAAGACCTTGATCGAACGGCTTAAAAACACCGACACCCCCACTGCCGCACTGGAAACGGCTATTTTCGGTTTTACGCGCTCGGAAGCGGCAGCTTATGTATTGAGTCTATGGAAAATTCCTCCACGCATTATCGAAGCCATCCTGTTGCAAAACTCGCCTAGCGATACCGGCTACGACGGCGTCAATGCGCTGACCGCCGTGCATATCGCGGCCTGTCTATTAAAACCCCCGGCAAAATCGGACTGTGCCCGACTGTTTGAGATAACCCTGGATACCGAATACCTGCAACGCATCAACAAACTTGATCGCTTGCCCCATTGGCAGACATTGGCGGACAAAATAATCGCCCATCACGCCGCTAAGTAAGAGATATTCATTATGCCCCTAAAAAACTGCCGATAACATCATGCAATCCACTTACCAAGCCTTGGAGCGGAAGCTGTCTGCCGCTATCAGCAAAAAAGTCTTGTTCGTTGACGATGAAACCTTATTACTGGAGGGAGTCAAGCGCCAACTAAGAAAGGAATTCGACATTACCGTCGCCGAGGGTGGCGAAGCGGCACTGGCGGTATTGGCCGATAACGGACCGTTTGCCGTGGTCGTGTCGGATTACAATATGCCGGGCATGGACGGCATTACCTTTCTGAACGCCGTCTATCAGCGCCATCCGCATACCATATTAGTGATGCTGACAGGCCGTGCCGAGCTGGACGTGGCCGTCAACGCCTTGCACAACGCCCATGTTTCGCGCTTTCTAAACAAACCCTGCCCCAAACAAATATTGCAGGAAACGCTGACCGACGGCCTGGAACAGTACCGTCTGCGAATGTCCGAACAATTGCTGCAAGCCGAGCTGCAACAGGCCAACCGGCAACTTAACCTGTTGAACGGCCATTTGGAAACGTTGGTCGCACAAAAAACCCGCGCCCTGGAATTACAATACCGCTATGCTGCGAATATGAACCAAATGAGCAATTCGCAAGCCATTACCGATGCGCTGGTGAACGCCGTTATCGAATTAACCGGCCTACGCGACATCACTTTATGGCTCAGGCCCCAACAGGATGGACGCTTTACTTGTCATTATCCGGTTGACCAAAAACTATCCGGTTTTTATATGAAAAATTGCCCCGACGGAGTGATAGCGAACATTCTTGCCGATAAGCAAACCTGGCAGCGCGGCGCTTTCGAAGAATCGGCGCTGAATGCTTTTGATCAATCGCTATTTTGCGGTCAACCGTTCATGTCCATGCCATTGTCGGATGAACAGGGTGTGTTGGGACTGCTCAACCTGGCCGGTGAAAACGCGCAGCTGGCAAGCGATACGCTGGAAGCATTAACCGCCATGGCCGATATTACCGCCACAGCCTTGCAAAGCCACTGGCATCGCGAAGCCTTCGACGACGCCCAGGACGCCATCATCACCGCACTGGCCAAGTTATCCGAATATCGCGACCCGGAGACCGGCTCGCATTTGCTGCGCTTGAAAAAATATTGCGCACTGATTTGTGGGTTCTTGGCCAAAACCGACAAATACCGCGATATTATCACGACGGAATTTACTAAAGACTTGGTGCGTTCCTCGCCGCTACATGACATCGGCAAAGTCGGCATTCCCGACGCGATCCTGAAAAAACCCGGCCGCTTGACGCCGGATGAATTCGAGATCATGAAAAACCACGCCCGCATTGGCGGCGATACGCTACGCACGGTCTATGAGAAATATCCATCGCAAAGCTTTATTAAATGCGGTATGGATGTCGCCTATAGTCATCATGAAAGATGGGACGGCAGCGGCTATCCCTGCAATGTGCACGGCGAATCGATTCCGCTGGTAGCGCGAATTTTAGCGCTGGTCGATGTTTACGACGCCCTCACCTGCCGACGCGTTTACAAAGCGCCGTTCTCGCGCGAACAGGCTAAAGAGATGATAGCGGAAGGCAGCGGCAGCCATTTCGACCCGGATATCGTCGAAGCTTTTTTAAATAACGAGGCAGAGTTTTATCTGGTTGCTGAGCAGTATGCGGATATGGTGTAGCTCAAGAAAACGATGGGCGTCCTTCGTCAACTTGTCCTATAACAAAGTATTTAACAAGTCGTTCTCGGCCTTTCGGGAAATTTGCTCAATCTCGGCCAGCTTTTGACCTAAATCGGGCGGCGCAACAAAAACAAACGAATTTCCGTATTTACGTTTAGTGAGAATCTTGAATTGGTCGGACAGTTTCAATAAGTCCGTCCGTGCCGTTTGATAAGTAATTTTATGTGCCGCCTGATGCTCTTTTATATTGTAAATGGCATTGGGATGATCCAGCGCATGGCGCAGGATAGCCAACTGGCGATGATTTAACTGCCCCTGCAAAACCGAGCCGTCCAAACGTTTTTCAATGGAATGCAGTTGCTCCGCCTTTTTTGCAAGATGTTCATGCAACGCATTGATCGCTTTCTTGATCACTTCCAACTGATGGATAATGAAATAGGTCAGGTCGTTGTCGTCGGTTTCGGTGTACAGGTAGGCTCTACCGTATTGCGCCGGGGCTTGTTTGATGATCCGGGAAATGGAAATAAACTCCATCAGCCAATATTGCTGATTCGCCATCGACCAATAAAATAGCGCCCGCGCCGTACGGCCGTTGCCGTCAACAAACGGATGATCGTAACCGATCATAAAGTGCAGGATAATCGCCCTGATTACCGGGTGGATAAAATCTTTACCATTCAAGTCGTTGGCAAATTGGCATAGACGTTCGGCTCTTTCCGCCAGTTCCGATGCGTCCGGCGGGGTATGCAACGAAACTGTTCCAGAGGCATCAACCACATGAATATCATCGCCCGCGTCCCGGTATCGCCCTGCTTTGTCTGCATCATCCAGCGTTGCTTCCGTAAGAATACGGTGCAGTTGCAAAATCATCGCCTGAGTTAATTTTTCTTCTTTATATTCCCGGATGAATTGCATGGCCTGATAGTTATTAAAGATCATCTGTTCGCTGTGATCTTTAGGCTTTCTACCCTGCCTGAGCATTTCTTTCGCTACATTTCGAGTTGTTGACGCACCTTCCAATTGGCTGGAACTGATAGCCTCTTCAATCAGTGAGCCAACAAGATAAGTGTCGCGGGTATGCGGATTGGTGACGGGCTTATCCATGCCGATACGGCCGGCCGCATTTTTATCGATCCAATGTAAATCTCTATTGATGCTGTCAGTCATACAAAACTGAAATGGCTCGCCGGATTTACTAGTAAAAGGAAGTTTTTTATAGAGGCTTTTTCGGGCAAATTTTAGTGCCAACCAATAATACTCTGAAGTCCAGCCTTCGGGCGGTTTTAAATGTCGTAATTTATCCCAATGTAAATAACGGCCTTCCGCATCGGTTGGCCCAAAGTTTGAGACAAAATATTCAACGAATTTTTCATCGAAAGCTTTTTTTAAAAGGGTTTCAATACGAGGTGGAGAGAGCGGCAATTTCATGGCTATCACCCTAATTACTAATTAATGAAAAATTAGTATAACACTCTAACCACACCATAATACTAATTTCTTATTAATTAGTAGCTCGCTGTAACTATAGGTTTTTTCTTCATCATCAATATTGCTCTAATGTTCCTGCTTGTCATATTCCGCCTCCCACTTTGTAAGCTTTGCTACAAAGAAAAACCCAACAAAATCCAATATTTTCAACATAATACAAAATGGCACAACCATTGCTTTAGCTTAATCAAACAAAGCTATTGTGGTCAAGCCGATGAAATCAACTAAAGACATTGCCGCGCTGCTCGACGAACCTGCCTGCGAGCATAATAAAAAGGAAAAGTCCGGTTGCGCCAAACCTAAACCCGGCGCTTCGGCGGGCGGCTGCGCTTTCGATGGCGCGCAAATCGCGCTGCTGCCGATTGCCGACGTCGCTCATATCGTCCACGGCCCTATCGCTTGCGCGGGCAGTTCCTGGGACAACCGGGGTACGCGTTCTTCCGGCGCGGATTTATACCGCATCGGCATGACCACCGATTTGACCGAGCAGGACATTGTGATGGGGCGTTCGGAAAAACGCTTGTTCCATGCAATCAAACAGGCCATCGATACCTATCATCCGCCTGCCGTGTTTATCTATAACACCTGCGTTCCTGCATTGGTCGGCGACGATATTAACGCGGTCTGTAAATCCGCCGAGCAGCGCTGGGGCGTACCGGTCGTGCCGATTGATAGCGCCGGGTTTTACGGCACTAAAAATTTGGGCAACCGCATTGCCGGCGACGCGATGGTCAACCATGTGATCGGCACCCGCGATCCCGACCCGCTGCCGTTAACCGTCCAACGCGCGGAAATCATCATTCATGACGTCAACCTGATAGGCGAATACAACATTGCCGGCGAGTTCTGGCATGTGCTGCCTCTTCTCGACGAATTGGGACTGCGGGTATTGTGCACCTTGTCCGGCGATGCCCGCTTCCGCGAGGTGCAAACCATGCACAAAGCCGAAGTCAATATGATGGTTTGCTCGAAAGCGATGGTTAACGTCGCCCGCAAATTACAGCAAAAGTACGGTACGCCGTGGTTTGAAGGCAGTTATTACGGCATAACCGACACCAGCCAATCGTTAAGGGATTTCGCAAGAGTGCTTAACGATCCCGACCTGACAGAACGCACCGAAGCGCTGATCCTGCGCGAAGAAACCCGGATCAGGAAAGAACTGGAGCCGTGGAAAGCGCGCCTGAAAGGCAAACGGGTGTTGCTGTTTACCGGCGGCGTCAAAAGCTGGTCGGTGATTTCCGCATTACAGGATTTGGGCATGGTCGTCGTTGCGACCGGCACGAAGAAATCCACCGAAGAAGACAAGGCCCGGATTCGCGAACTGATGGGCGAAGATACGGTGATGATCGACGACGGCAGCCCCAGGGCGTTGCTGAAAATCGTCCATGATTACAAGGCCGACATCCTGATCGCCGGCGGCCGCAATATGTACACAGCGTTAAAAGCCAAGGTTCCGTTTTTGGATATTAACCAGGAACGCGAGTTCGGCTACGAAGGTTATCAAGGCATGCTGGAACTGGTGCGCCAGTTGGCGTTAACAATTGAAAGCCCGGTTTGGGAGGCGGTCAGAGCACCCGCACCGTGGAAAAACAGGAAGGTGTAACATGGCTGACATCCTGAAAAGAAACAAAGCATTATCGGTCAATCCGCTAAAAGCCAGCCAACCGATAGGCGGCTCTTTGGCTACACTGGGTTTTAACCGCGCAATGCCGATGCTGCACGGCTCGCAAGGCTGCACCGCGTTCGCCAAAGTATTTTTCGTGCGTCATTTCCGCGAGCCGATTCCGCTGCAAAGCACGGCAATGGACCAAGGCAGTTCGGTGATGGGCGCCGATGAAAATGTCGTTGAAGGCATCAAGACCATCGCCGAAAAGTCACGCCCTGCCCTGATTACGATTTTGACCACCGGCTTGGCCGAAACGCAAGGCGCGGACGTGCATCGAAATGTCCGGGAATTCAGGGAAGCCAATCCCGAATTTGCCGATGTTGCGGTGGTCGCGGTCAATACGCCTGATTTTACCGGCAGCGTCGAAACCGGCTTTGCCGCAACCCTAACTGAAATCATTCGCGCGCTGGTGCCGGATGCAAAGGAAGCCGGAACATATCCGGGCAAACGCAAGAAGCAAGTAAACGTCCTGGTCAATTACATGCTGACGCCCGGCGACATCGAAGCGCTCCGGGATATTTTCGAGCAATTCCAACTTAGGCCGGTTTTCGTGCCGGACCTTTCCGATTCGCTGGACGGCTGCTTGACGGCTGAAGATTTCAGCCCGGTAACTATCGGCGGCACTTTAATTTCGGAAATGGCGACGCTCGGCGATGCGCTGGCGACTGTCGTTATCGGCCCGTCGCTAGCCAACGCGGCAAAATTGCTGGAGGAAAAAACCGGCGTGCCGACTTATGCGCTCGATCATCTTTACGGCTTGAAAGCCAACGATGCATTGATAAGCGCATTGGCCGAAATCAGCGGCCATGACGTGCCGGAGCGCATTGAACGCCAGCGCGCGCAGCTACAGGACGCGATGCTGGACACGCATTTCATGCTCGGCCAATTGCGCATTGCGATTGCAGCCGACGCGGATTTACTGCATGCGTTTGTCGATCAGGTTCAGGAGATGGGCGCGGAAGTCGTTGCCGCCGTCACCTCTTGCAACGTGCCGCTGTTGTCGCGGATTCCGGTCGCCAGCATCAAAATCGGCGATCTTGAGGATATGGAACTGATCGGCAAAGCCAACAACGTACAACTGGTGATAGGCAACTCCCATGCGGTCGATACGGCCGAACGCTTGGGCACGCCGATTTTAAGAGCCGGGTTTCCGCTCTACGACATCATCGGCGGCTATCAAAAAACCTGGATCGGCTATCGCGGCTCACGGCAAACGTTGTTCGACCTAGCCAATTTGGTCATCAATTATTCGCATGAAGAAATCCCGGTCTACCGTTCGATATACGGACAAAAACCGGCCGGCGAACTTACCGACTACCCACTGTCATGTCATTAACAAGACGCATGCACATAGTGCAAAGCACTGATCAGAGGAAATTTATGGAAACCGCATTAAAAATAGCGTTTGCGACTACCGATATGGAAACGGTAAACCAACATTTCGGCTCGGCCAAATCTTTCGCGATTTATGCGGTGAATATGGACGATGCGCAATTGCTGGAAGCCGCCCAGTTTGGCGAACTCCAGCAGGACGGCAATGAAGATAAATTGTCGATCAAGATTGAATTGCTGAACGGCTGTGCGGCAGTGTATTGCCAGGCTGTTGGCGGCTCGGCGATTAATCAGCTGATCACCAAGGGCATTCAGCCGGTCAAGATCCATGAAGGCGGCAGAATTAAGGACCTGATCGTAGACTTGCAAAATGAAATGAAGGCGGGACCGTCCAGTTGGCTGGCAAAAGCGATTAATCAACATAAAACTCCCGATCCTGAACGTTTTAACCGGATGGAAGACGAGGGTTGGGACGAATGATGCTTTTACGCATCCGTTTCATAAGCTCCTGCTTTGGAACCAATGGGCGCGTCCGGCACCGCATTTCCTCGCAAGGCGTGGGAACGAGAATACATTTACTACTTAACGGAGAAAAACATGGCCACTGCTGCATTAGTCGTACAAGAAGACGACGTTAATCTGAATTCCGACATCGTCAAAGACATGATCAAACAATTACGCGCGATTGATACTTACGACACTTACGAAGGCTGGTCGGAAGCAAAGATCATCGACCCTGTCGTATTAACCAAAGAACGCAAAAAGAATATTCCGGTCATCGGCGATCCCGATGAAATCACCATTGCCCGCTTAAAAGCCTACTACAACTCATTGGCGACGCTGATCGAGAAAAAATCCGGACTGATGGCGGCGCCGATGGTTCATCTCAGCCACGAAGGTTTCGGCCGCGCATTAATCATGGTCGGCAAGCTGATTGTGGTCGATAAAATCCTGCGCGACACCCATCGTTTCGGCTTCTCCAGCCTGGAAGACTTGTGCGAGAAAAGCGATAAAACCATCGAAAAAGCGCTCGGTTTGATCGAAAAATACAATGCCGCCGCAACCGACTAAGGAGGCCGTATGTCTGAAGAATTAAGAAAACTGGAAAAAGAAGTCAAAAAAACCAAGCGCCTAGCCAGCGAACAGGCGATGGAATTGCACGATCTGATTGAAGACCGTCTGCCAGAAGCCTACGGCGAACTGATGGGCATTGCCCAGGCTACTTACGATGCCTGTAAAGCCTGGGACGAAGCCAACCGAAAATTAATTGCCGCGCAATCCGAAGCGGCCTGAGCAGGAGAATAACCATGTCTGAATTTGTAACCGGCGTTACTTTTGGCGGCAGCGAATGGACGCCCGCCTACGTCACCGACATCAATCAGAAAACCTGCATCGGTTGCGGACGCTGCTTTAAAGTCTGCCCGCGCGATGTGTTCGATTTGGTCGAAAAAGCCGACGTGCTTGATGCCGATGATTTTGATGACGATTACGGCGATTTTGAAGACGACGATGACAACAGCATGGTCATGAGCATCAAGAACAAACTCGATTGTATCGGCTGCGAAGCCTGCTCCAAAGTCTGTCCGAAAAGCTGTTTTACTCACGAACATAAACAAGCGGCTTAAATTTTAAAAAATAGAACACGGATGGCACGGATTAGACGGATTTACACGGATTTTTAAAAGTCGGTCAGGCTGGACGGGTGGGTTGCCGTTCCTAACGTTTTTTCGATGTTTGGACTTAACTGATGCCGAACGTTTCGGACGGAGTTACAAGACCCCGTCCAGCAATGCCGCTTTTTCCGCATTTTATCCGTGTTGATCCGTCCAATCCGTCTCATCCGTGTTCTATTAACTTAACAATTTCACCGCTCAATTTGTAATAAGGACCACGATCATGCCTAGACCCGAAAAACACGTATTCGTATGCACCCAAAACCGTCCGCAAGGCCATCCTCGCGGTTCCTGCACCAGCAGCGGTTGCGCCGAAATCATGAACGAATTCATGAATGAAATACAAGCCCGTAACCTGTTCGAAAAAATCGCCCTGACCAACACCGGCTGCATGGGACCTTGCATGATGGGCCCTAGCGTACTGGTTTATCCTGACTCGGTAATGTACGGCAAGCTGAAAAAAGACGATGTCAAGACCATCATCGAACAGCATCTGCTCGGTGGCGAACCGGTTGCCAACCTGATGGTTCCTGCCGAGGTCTGGTAATGGCTGCAGTTGCATTTGTAGATGAACGGGTGATGTTTAGCCCGAATATTCCCGCCGAAGTTAATCATCTTCTGCAAGCGGCTGTGGCTGCAAGCTCGGTTGACCAAAGCCGCGCGGAATCCTTGTTTTTACAAGCGCAAGAGCTGGATAGCCGCTGTTTGCAAACCTATTTTGCGCTGTATAAATTTTACTTCTTCCAGAAGCGTCTTGTTGATGCCGAGCGGACTGCCATAGCAGGCCTGGAAGAAGCGGCCAGACAAGGCGGTTTTCCCAACGACTACCGCCGATTGGCAAAAAACCGGCAAAAATGGGATTTGTACGCCAATGAAATTACCCTGTTCTATTTATATACATTGAAAGCTTTGGCATTCATCAAGCTAAGACTTGGTTTTTCGGTCGATGCGCAGTTGGTATTAACGCATTTGCGGCAACTGGACCCCGAAGATCTTTCCGGTGCGTCGGTCATTATGGATTTAGCGGCAGGAGTAAGCGAGTAATGGAGCTATCAGAACACATTGCACTAAACCGTCCGCTGGCCGAATCTATCTGTCAACGGCTGGTTGAAGAGATCCATGAACTGGGCTTTACCAACGCGGATATCCAACGTTATCCCAGTTACGACGATGCCGATTTTGTATTGGTTAAAGACCCTTATGCGGGAACGGATCACTTAACCTGCTATTGGTATGACGGTGCTAAAAGACAACGTATAGGCCGGCTTCAGTTTAATAGCGACGGCACTTTTTACGCGGAATACGATGTCGTCAGACCGCATCCAACCAAAACCCGCCGCTTTGTTGAAGGCGTTACCGCCTGGGGTAAAGCCGAACAGATTAAGTCCGAAGCCAAGTTGCTGGAAATGCCCGCATAGCCCGCTATGGAAAATCCTGCACGCCTTTACGAGCTATTGTTGGATTATGCCGGTAGCGATACCGAAGTCACCGAATTAAACATCGGCCTGGTCTGGACGCTATGCAAAACACAGCATATCGGTTTGGCGATGAGTCCCGGCATGCCGACCCGTACCTTGCCGTGGCCGGGTACGCTGGCCGGTAAACCGTTGGCGGAACTGGCCGGATGGATTACCGATTGGGAGCCGTATAAGGCGACGGTGGCGATGGCCGCGATAAACTGCAGCCTGAACCGTTATGAGCTGCCGGCCGGCATCACTTTATTACCGGCTGCGAACCGCGCCAATCTGGCCGTTTTCGATCATTTCCTGCCCCGGCTGCAAGGTAAAAAAGTCGTCGTGATCGGCCGTTATCCGGGCATTGAGGCCTACGCCGAGCAATTCAGTCTCAGCATTATCGAGCGCCAGCCTTCACCGGGCGATTATCCCGATCCGGCCTGCGAATTTTTATTGCCGGACGCCGACTGGGTGTTTTTAACGGCCAGCTCGATTACCAATAAAACTTTCCCGCGTCTGGCCGAACTTGCACAACACGCGACCACCGTATTAATGGGACCGACCGTGCCGTGGCTGCCGGAATTGCACGAATTCGGCATTAATTATCTGGCCGGCATTGAAGTGGTCGATCCGGCCAAGCTATATCGAACTGTCGCGGAAGGAGGCGGCGTGCGCATTTTTGACGATGCAGTGCGCTACCGGATTGTCGATTTAACGCCTGAAAATAGTATGACCTGGTTGAAGGACCAGATAGCCCAGGATTATGCGGACAGGCAACAATTGAATCTGGCGATGGAGCAATGGTACGGCTCCGGCAATAAAGGACGCTTTCCGGAATTTAACCTGCTCAATCAAGTCACGGCCAAACTTTCGCGGATGGACAGCAGTTATAAGCGGCTGTGGGATGCATGCTCGTCCTAATCGGTCCATCTTGAAAAAGCAGTTCATCAAAAAATCAAAAGTAAATCCCTCTTAGTCTCTCTCCCGCATTGCTACACTCCAGCTTCCAAAATTGACGCAGCTAACTTTAATAGCTAGACTTGCTCCTTTATCTTGTATACCTCTCGGTTCATCTCGCAACAAAGATTCCGTAAAAACATACCGACTCTAAACATCGAAAAAGGCAATAGAGTCAATGTCTACAATTTCATAATTAATATTTTTGGAAAATCACATGCGTTTAATGCCCATTGCACAATTGATCGTCGCGTTTTTACCCGCCGTTACAGCTTTTGCCGACGATAATCCAACCTATAAAGAAGGACTATTGACGATTCCGAGCATAGATACTGCCGAGCAAGTGGGTAAATATCAGGATGTGCAATTAAAGCCGACTGCTGAAGGTACTTGGCAGTTATTAAGCTTGAAAGAAACGTCTATGGTAAATACGGGAAATAGATTGACTTTTGCTCCAATATACAAAGTTGAAGTGATCACCACGAGTTCTTTTCCAACTCAAGTTTTTTTAAAACTTTTTGGCCGCTTTAATGATTGCGGAAGTTTGAGCCCAGTCGTCCATCAGCGCTTTGACGGTAATCATTTTGAGGTGGTTCTAAATGAAGTTTATCCAACTGGCGATGTGCTTGTGGCATGTGCTGTATCGGTTTCGGGATTTGCTAAAACTATCCCTTTATCAGTCTATGGTTTAAAAGCCGGAACTTATTCCTATAGTGTCGCCTCTACAAACTCAAATGCCAGTGGCCTTACCGGCACATTTAAATTGAATGCCGATAATGCGTCAGTGAATGACAGCACCGGTGAAAACCTCAACATCCCTGTTGTCTGTGAAGTGTGTCAGACACAACCATAAACAATGTTAGGCGCCAACAGCACCCTAATTTGGCTTAGCTTAACGGCTTGTTCCACTCCCCTCATTCGACAAGGCCTTTAGTCCTGAGCGGTAGCCGAAGGATCAGCGCGAACGGAACAAGTCTTAACTTAATGGCAGCAAGCTGTCGACACTTTTCGCATCGTTCTCATCCTTCAGCCGTCGCATTAAAAAATGCTGTAGCATCAATTTCACACAATCCCTGCCCTCTCCAACGTCATTTTAATTTGTCTGCTTTCCGACAATTTCTTACAAAGTAAATCGGCGTTGTTGAGTTAAACATCATTAAGCACGGCATCCCACTCCCTTCAATTAGCCCCATCCATTTGTTTTAAAAGTAAAACAATCCAACATCCAAACATGGCATAAACCCTGCTTTATTAAGGTTAATAGTTAACCCCCCATCTGGAGAAAACACAATGCTATTAGAAACCTATCAAAATAAAGGATTATTAACTGTCACGTTGGTCAACGGTCAAACCGGCACCGCGGGCGTTTATGCTTATCGCGGCGACTTGGTTTTAAAAGAAGGCGCGTTGCGCGAAGGCTCAACAAGCGATCGCAAACCGCCCGAAGCGCTACTGATTCATTCGGCGTTGATTATTGAAAACGACAAGATCAAGTTTGTTAACGGCCTATTACCCACGCTCGATTTATTACCGGTTTTTGTCGAAAAATACAAAGCCGATATTGCACCTGACTGTGTTGCTTTAATTTACGTAGAAAACATCGGTAAAGCGTTGCAGGTTGAACTGGAAGGCATTAGCTATAAATTACTGCCTTTCAAGGAAGGCTTGGTGTGGAATGAATTGCTTGAAGAGCTCTATATTGAAAAAAGCGATCTAAAAGGCCAATCCGCCGAAGACAAAGTGGCTGTCGCTTATGACGCTGCTAAATCCTATAAGCCGAAATCACCGCTGGTTTCATTTGCCGAAGCCGAAGAAAACACTTTTGTGGTGGTTAAAGAAGCGGCGGTAGGCGCAATTTAAACGCTTTTGATTTAAACATAACTTTCTGCACTTGTTATGGCTAACAACGCTGACGGAGGGGCATATCCGTCAGCGTTGCTTAGTTTCCCGTTTTATCATTTCAATGCCTTAATATAGAGAATCTATGAAACTTCAAATTGAGCGCAAGTATGTAGAAGCGATGGTGAGTGAGTTTCCAGGACTATCGGCATTGAACGATCAACTGCGCTTCGGCAATAAAGCCGAAGTGTCGTTCAAACAGCTTTCCAATACCGAACTCGATTTTCTAAAGGACCTTTATAAAAAAGCCGGCACTGAAATGCAGGGCCATGTCGCGTTGCTGTCAACGCTGCAAAAAGCAATGAACGACGATACAGTCAAATTTGAAGAACATGACCTGGAAATGCTGCTGCCGGCCATTGCGCGTTACCTGATTAACGGCGCGATACGCGGTTGGTTATTCCAGACTAATGTTGCCGGCAAAGCGATGGCTTACGTGGTCACCCGGCTCGACTTTACGCCTTCGGGCGAGGAAGAAACCGGACGCGTTACGCTTGAGCTGAAAGCTAACGCCAAAGGCAAAGTGGCGATCTCAACGATTACTATCCGCGCCCGTGACATTGCCGACAAAACCATTACCGAAATCTTCGTTGCAAAAGGCTTTCTGAAAGAAACGGCCGAACTTATCGCCGCCTATGACGATGCCGCCGAACGTTATTTCGAATGGTGCGGACAGTCCGGTACACAATTTCTCGGTAAAGGCACCGGATTTTATGCGGAAGATCCGACCGCCTCGCACCGCAGTACCGATTGGGCACGCAAAGATGTCGTGGTTCTATCTACGGAAGGCGGCTCCGCCCGCTTGGTCAACGACGAAAGCATCCTTAGCGAGCGCGTGTTAACAATGGATGCCAAAGGCGACATCCTGGCTAAATATTTACGCAAAGCCGCCAAAAGCAACCGCTACGACTGTAAGGTCGAAAATGAAGTCGAGGCCTCGCAAACAGAGATTCCCCACGGCTTATTTACCGAACTGCCGGTGCATTGCTACCTGCTGATGTTTCACCTGGAGCTGCACCATCATTTGTGGGTGCATGTGAACGACATCAAACCTTATCAATATCAACCGGAATTAAAACAGAAGCTGATTCTCCGCGACGAACAGATCGACCTGATCGACATTCTTACCGCCGAAATGGACGTATTGATGGACGATATTATTGAAGGCAAGTCGGGAGGCACGACTGTGCTGTGCGCAGGGCCAGCCGGGGTCGGCAAAACGCTGACGGCCGAAGTCTATTCAGAAATTATCAAGCGTCCGTTATACCGGGTGCACTCCGGGCAATTGGGCCTCAACGTCGGCGAAATGGAAAAAGCCTTAAAAGACGTTTTAACCCGTGCGCAACGCTGGGGCGCGGTAATGTTGATCGACGAAGCGGATGTTTACATCAAGCGGCGCGACAATAATATCGCAATGAATGCGGTGGTCGGGGTATTTCTACGCGTGCTGGAATATTTTAACGGCCTGCTGTTCTTGACTACCAACCGCGTCGATGACATTGATGAAGCGATTGTTTCCCGTTGCATTGCGCTGATTAAATATTATCCGCCCGACGCCGACGCTCGCCGCCGCATCTGGCAGGTCATGATCGAACAATTCGACCTGGACGTTGATGAGCAGTTAATTAATCAATTAGTGTCCAGCTTTCCGGAAGCGACAGGCCGCGACATCAAGGGGCTTTCCAAACTGGTCGCAAAATTTTGCCAACATAAAAAAGTAACTCCGACGCTGGATGTCTTTAAACGTTGCTCAATCTTTCGCGGCATGGACCTGGAGCAATCCATAGCAGATGCCCTAAATTAGGGCAGCTAAACAACACAAATCATTGCGTTTGGTGCAGACATTATATTTGTTAACCCGGATAAACAGCCGCAACACCTTAAAATACGAAACAAACAAACATTGGCATTATTACTGCATATCTATTTATATGATTGAAATTCGTTTGCAGAGCCTTTCCTGAGCGTTGTACCTTCAGCGTCCTATATTCTCGACTAGGGCGCTTTTTTTTGCCTGAAATTCCCCCTCAACACCAGAAAACACGGGACATTTAAGATTATGGCAAATAACTTGCTTGATGAGTTCATATAGCTTCTATACGCCTGTTAACGTTAAGAAATAGAGCTACTCGTTACATTTAACAGCAACAAAACCTGTTTCTTTGTTGGTTTTCTTACAATCTTTAGCCTGTTGAGGAAATGACTTTTTAAAGTCATTTAACACGACCATGAAAAAATACAAAACCATTTCCGTTGCCGACTCCGAACAACTGATTAAAGAGTCCAAACCTATGATCCTGGACTGTAGGGATATGAAAGATTACAAAGCCGGACATTTGGAAGATGCGCTGCACGTTCATGAAGGCTTAAAAGATTCATTGGTTAAACGCGGCGATAAGCAACGCAGCCTGTTGATTTATTGTTATTACGGTCATGCCAGCGAACATTTGGCCGAATTTTTTAGCGATTTCGGCTTTAAAGATGTTTACAGCCTGGAAGGCGGTTATTCCGTCTGGAAAGAAAAACATCAGCCGGCATGATGAATGCTGAAATACGAAACTGGTTACAAAACAATTATTTTTCTGTCGCCCAACCGGTTTTAAAGAACAACGACGGCATTTACCCGCTAATTTTAGCCAGTCAACAAGGTCGCATTGATGTCGTCCGTTTTTTGATCGAACAAAACGCTACGCTGGATGTAATGGATCAATACGGCAATAACGCATTATGGGCTGCTTGTTATGCCGATAGTTGCGACTGTATCGAAGCGCTGATCCGTGCCGGCATCGACATTAATTATCAAAACTCCGCCTCCGGCGCTACGGCTTTGATTTTTGCGGCTTCCAGCGGCAGGGAAAAAGTTGTCGAACAACTACTGGCAGCCGGTGCCGATCCGGAACTTAAAACGCACGACGATTTCACTGCGTTGGACTTAGCCTCCACCTTAAAAATACTCAAATTATTATCCAAGCTTGTTAAATCAGGAGATTAAAATGGAAGCATTGCCCCGAGAACTCGCCTTACGCATTGCCTTAGCTTCACGTATTTTGCCTGGTATTGACGTACCCAGGCTGCTGGAGATACTACACGAGCGGGTAGGTTCGCCCTTAGACGATGAGAAATTAAAGTCCATCACCGTTACCAATCTTAAAACCGGTTTAGGCAGTTTGGACGGCGAAGAAGACGGCGAGGATATAGGCATCGGCCTTGCCAACATCAAACTGGCCGTGCGCTACCTATGGGGCGATGAGGCGGAAGACGAAGACCTACCGGAAATCATGCCTTATAAAGACGGCGATATGCCCGATTCTATCCGTGTCGCGATAGGCTCAAACAGCGGCGCGCTGATAAACGGCCATTTCGGTTCCTGCATACGGTTTTTGGTTTATCAATTATCGCGCGACGATTACCGGCTGGTCGATATACGCTCGACTATCGAAGCCGACAGCAGCGATGACAGGAACTTGTTTCGCGCCAATTTGATCAAGGATTGCCATGTGATGTTCGTGCAATCGATTGGCGGTCCGGCCGCGGCTAAAGTGATACGCGCCGATATTTACCCAATCAAGATTCCCGATGTGACTGAAGCGGTAGATCAATTAAAAGAATTTCAAAAAGTATTCGATGCGCCACCGCCATGGTTCGCTAAAGCATTGGGGCGCTCTGCTGAAGAACGCGTCAGGTTTACTCATGACGAAATTTATCCAGACTTGGCCAATTGACGCAGCAAGTAGCAGGATGCTCTGCCCTGCTAACGTTGGGTTGCCGAATTCTTAAAGGAGCTAAAAGTCAGCAAAGCTAATCGTGCTCAAACATTGCTTTTGACCCAGCGGATAATATCCGCCGGGCTCATTGCCCCGGATACACGTGCTATCTCACGACCCGATTTAAATATTATCAGCGTAGGAATACTGCGAATATTAAATTGAGCGGCAACGCCCTGCTCCTGCTCGGTATTGAGTTTGGCCAAGCGTACATGAGGCTCAAGTGATGCAGCCGCTTGGGCATAAGCGGGCGCCATCATCTTGCATGGTCCACACCAGGGCGCCCAGAAATCAACAACAACGGGAATTTCATTTCGTGTAATGTGCTGATGAAAATCTCTACCGGTTAATTCCAAAGGATGTGCAATAAATAAAGCCTCTTTGCATTGACCGCAACGAGGATGCTGGCTTAATCGTTCGGAAGCAATACGATTTACAGCATGACAGTGGGGGCAGACGATGTGCAATGTACTCATGGAATGGCCTTATTGTTAATAATTCAGTTACTAAAAATATGAGGTCATCAATGCCAAAACTCAACTTTTAAATCAATCCGATAGTCTATTTATCTACCCAATAGCCCCGTCTTCATCATAATCATGAAATTCATCACCAACAAATAATTGTCTGGCTCGTTTGGCAGGTTTTTCTAATTAAAATTATTCAAGCCAGCATCGTCATACTTAGCATCCAAGCAAAACCTCAAATTAAAATTGCTAATCGCTTAAAAAAAACTAGCATTTTTAATAAACATTAATTATACTATCATTTCTTTGCCGGGGTGGCGGAACTGGTAGACGCGCCGGATTCAAAATCCGGTGATGGTGACATCGTGCCGGTTCGATTCCGGCCCTCGGTACCAAATATTGGTTCAGAGCCGTGCAAAGAACTGCAAAACCCGCAAGCCGAAAGGCTTAGCGGGTTTTTTATTGCCTGTAATAATTGTTTCGTTTTAATGAAAAGAAAAACTTTGGCATTTAGAACTTACCTTAAAATCCGAAAATCAATAGTCAAACATTCCGCCAAAGTTCGTATTCAATCCGAAAAATCAATGCCATGCTTCTGTCAACATTTGCTACTTGTCCAGCCGGCTCCAAGAGTCCGTAAGTTATTTCACTTGGCGCTTTCTTTTCATTACCTGGCAGCATAAGGATGAATACAGTAACAGTCGACAATTTATGTACTAAGCTTTACATTTACTTTTAGCAGTTAACTCATGACTTAAAGAAATACTAACGAATGTAACCTTACGCGATACATCTGGAAACGTACGGAAGCAAAGTAAAAGTATCAGGTGAATTATGAATAATAACAATAGAAGAGCAAGCAGGTTCCCAACCACTGCGGATGTGGAGTTCGATATTCATGCAATGAAAACGGTCACTGTAAAATACAGTGGCGGCTCACTGGTTGAAGAGACCATCGGCATTCAAGCAATTACCGGGATTGGTGTTGCATTAAACCTTAGCACTACCGGGCTTAAATTCACCACGCAAGAACCTATTGAGCTAAATACACAATTGCGCTGCTTCATTTACATGAAAAAAGGCAACAGGATTGTGAAACTTCGCTGCGAAGGCCCAGTAGTCCGGGTATCGCAATGTCAACATGGTTTTACGGTTAACCCGGACGATCCGGAAATGGTGACAATCCAAGAATGCGGAAATTGTTGGGAAATAGCAATTTCATTCACAACCCTAGATTGGTAATAACTGCTGCTTCGTGCCACTTGAGAATTGTAACCCCTCGTCAATGCGCAATTTAGTTAAAAGATGCCTAGATGAATAAGTTTTCCAACAATTTTTTAAATTGTCCTATTGGGGATCCGCTCCCACCACCTGGCAACTGCCCTTAACGGCCAAAGTAAATGCACAAGGTGCATCATCGTTTACTTGGCGATCCAATCGAGCTGAGCAACCGGCATCTTCCATAATCGCTCTGCTACCGTCTTTACTGCACAACAACAATACCGCGTACGCTTTTTGATAACGCGCTTTCAGCAAATAAGGCTCAAATTCGGGACCCAACAGGCTGCGATCATGACGAATTGCATTTTCCAAAAGAACATCGCCGCTATCGACGGGTTCCTCGGGCAGTTCGGCGAAATATCTGTCTACCACTGAACTTAGTTTTACCATCTTGGCAGCCAGACGTTCGCGCTCACCTGCATCGGGTGCGCCTGTAATATAAGCACACCCCTCTATAAGCAGGGCAATAGCAAGACTAATCAATAACCGGTGTTTCTTCATAGTCTTTGCCCGAGTAAATTATGTGGATGTTTTTCACCGTTATCGGCATCAAAACCCCAATCCGCCAGATTATCCCCACCAGACATAGTATTTTCTCCTTTTAATGCAACAACCAATTCAGTCATTGTATGTTTCTTTATCCGCATTACCTTAGACCTAAAGTTATTTCTTAAATCAATTGCTCGTGCATGACATAAATATCCGGTATCGACCAGTTAGCCGGGATAAGTTGTATCATTTTGAGAATTAAAGCAGCCAAAGCTGGATCCAGTTTCGGACTTCTGAAATTGGTATATGGGAAATTGCGCTCTATATACCTGACTGAGCCGCCAGTTAGAACAGACAGTGTGGTTTATCTCGATACTTTATCTCAAACCACACCTTGTGTATGCCAGCCAAAGATTATTTATTTGTAAGCTTTTTACTCATACAGAATATTAAGAGTAACAAGCCGGCAATAAAAATGCTTCCGTCTCAGTTTATTTCAATAACCGAAAATTTCTGAAGCGCTTGTTACCGAAGCAGTTACCCCGCTACTTGAAAGCGAGTTCCTTAGCAGTTTTTTAGACACGCGGTAATTATTAACTGATGTTACGCATACAGATGATAAATAAAGCGTAGTCCACAAAGATAGTTAACCCCCATCGTTATAGACAGCTTGTCTGCGGGCAGTCGTCATAACAACCGTCCTTGATTTAATTTTAAGCAAGAAGCCTGCCGTTAGGCAGACCTTCCAGTTTTTTTAAACCTGGAAGGTCTAAGGCACCGTTTCGAATAGACAAAAACGTTAATAAAGGCCGGATAGACACGGTCGGCGAGAAATCATAATCGCAAAGAGAACGTCATTTTTATTACCTTACTGATGTTACTTTAAACAGACGATTTGCTAAAAACGCTAAAGCCTTTCTTGGCAATAAACTGCCCTGCCCCTTTAGATTGCCGCCAAAGCCTGCGCCAATAATCTTCTTTATGATAGGCTTTAAGACAGCGCAGATAACGCACCTGCCGGGCTTGGTCGAGCTGCTGAAAAATAGCCGGCATCAACCCTTCTTCAACATTATATTCAAAGCCCGGTTTTAAATTAACCGGTGCGATCTGTTCGCCATTTAAACCTAATTCTGCCGTTACCACGTCCATCATCTGCCTGATTGCCTGGGCTTTTGCCGAATCAGGCTTGATAACATCATAAGGCGGCGCCCACTCCCTGGCAGGCCGCAGCAGGTCGATATGCGTCAATGCCACCACCACGGGCGGTAAATTGCTCCGGTCTCTGGCGGCAAAACACTGCTGAATGGCTTGCAGCATTTTCTTATCGGGATCGCGCGCAACATTGGTTGCGGAAATCACTAGAATAATAATGTCGCTACGGACGATTTCTTCGGATATTTTGGCAATAGAATCCCGGTAATCGCCGCCGTAACCCTCGCAGTCCAATATAATCACAGATTCCAAGCCCGGATGTTCAAACAGGTACGACGCAAAACCTTCCGTAGTGGGAATCACATTGGTTTCGGCTTTCTGCGCACCCAGCAACACATTGATCAAACTGGACTTGCCGGCATTGGTCTGGCCCAGCACTAAAATCCGGAGCGGTTCCGCAGACGTTGCCGTTTCCCTGTGCTTGATTCCGTCCAATTCCTGTTGAGACCGTTGCGTCGCATTGGCAAACAAACTGTCGTCCAAAACCATGCTGCCGCTATAAAGTTCAATCGCATAGTAGCCGATTTTCTTGATGTAAGCGTCTATAAGCCAGCGTTTCAAGTCATCGGCAGAATGCGACAACAAACTGTCGGTGGCGAGTATCCTAAGCTCGCGAACCATCGCCGAAACCGGGTCCAAGCCGGCCGATACGATACGGAACAGGCGATAGAGCTCGCGCCCGCGATTCGCCAAGCGGTGACTGGCGACAATATCGTTTACCGAGAACATATGGCTGCCGGGCACATTCTCGGCAAGTCCGACACGTAATTCCTGCGCCAGCTTCTCGATAACCTTCAGTAAATAAGGCAACTTAATTTCCATCAACGCATCCTTACGATTCGGATAATACTGCTCAGCGACAGCCCGCATTACTTCAAGCAGGGTCTGCATATAAAATTCCGAAGAAGCCAGATCGGGATCGCTGTTTCTGTACGATGCGGAAATTCGCTCAATTTCTTCGCACGCCTGCTTGCTTTGAGCATTTTTTTCGACCGCCGGCGAAATATCCAGCAATTCCAGATCCAAGCGCTTCAAACGTTGATTAATCAGCCACCAAAGCGCGCCCAACACAGCCGAAAACGCCAACCATAAAATCAATAACTGATGCAGCCATAACCAATAAAAGCCTGCTGCGAGAGGGATGCTGAACGGAACCATTATGACTAATAAATGTATTGTCCAGCGTGTTTTCATTTTCATTCCAGCACCTTTTGCTGAATTTCATTCACGTAATCCTTCAACATCAACCGCCCCATTTCAAACTGTTCCTTGTAAATGACCCGAAACACTTCGCCGGACAACCTGTTGCCGCTATGCAAACTTTCAAAATAAATTGTCAGCGTCTTGCCTAATGCATAAGTAGTTGCAGCAGTCAACGCGGAAGACACGGCCGAACCATAGACAGGAATCAACTTGATTAACTCGCGGCGGCCGATATTGGTTAATAGCGTAATGCCGAGCGAACTACTGATTTCAGCCCAGTTTTCCCGGTCCAGCTTGTAATTGTAAATCGACGCAATGGTCTGGAACATTTTGGCCTGAATCAGCGTCACCAGCGGTACATCGACAAAAGGGACAGGCACGGCTCCGGCCGCGCCGGAAGTCAGCGCATAAGCAATAATATGGGGATGGGCTGCTTTACTATAGACATCGTGCAGCTCCCGGCGAACTTCCTTCATGCCGTGAAGCACCATGGCGATACCGTGCGGCAATGCAATCTCCAGGCTACGCCATAACGCTTCCAACCCATAATTGACCGCTTGGTAGCCGTCCTCCGGCAACGTAAAATCAAGCGGGACAAATTGAGTGGCTATACCCTTGAATAACTTTCGTTGTTCAAGCAAAGACCGGCGCAAATCATCGGGAACCGTTTTAGGCCAATCTTCGCTATCGAACGGATAAGGACTTAAATGCTCGAAAGCCGGATCGGGATAACCTTCGTGCAAGGCCGTTTGCGCAACAATAACCGGCCAATCGGGTTTGGCTTTATGAATCGTTCGAATCGCCTCCATCACAGCCTGCTGGGAATGATCCATCGCTTTCATAACCACGATCAACACGTGAGCCTGTTCGCTGAAAGCCTCGATATCTTCATCCGGTTCATAATCCACCTCGCCCAATCCCCGCGTATCCAGAAAGTGCATGATGCAATCCTGGGAATCGGGAAAATCATAAATGAGTGAATTTCTAGTACAAGCCTGCATACCGTTCCCTATCCGGGCACGGTCGTCTCCGGTCAAGGCTCTGATAATAGACGTTTTTCCGGATTGAGTCTTTCCCAGCAACCAAAAAACCGGTGTCGGCATAAACGATTTGATCGCTTCAAGACGCTTGCGAAGCTCCTCATCATCGAGACGAGGCGTGAAAACGGTTGAGTAAATTCTTTTCCACATAGAGGAAACCTCAAGCTTTTGAGAAATATTTTCCATGCTTTATACACTTTTTGAATGGCACCAGTCGAATGCGCGCGCCAATCTTGGCATATTGTTAATACTACAACCTCCTGCTCAATGGATTTAGAGTATTTCTTTGTTAGTTAACTGATGTTACTCAGCGTCCACGAAGTACACGACAGGCGCGAAAAAATAGCAACCGTCGATTGCTCGCCGACCGTGTCTATCCGGCCTTTATTAACGTTTTCGTCTATTCGAAACGGTGCCTTAGATCTTCCAGGTTTAAAAAAACAGGAAGATCTGCCTAGCGGCAGGCTTCTTGCTCAACCTTAAATCAAGGACGGTTGTTATGACGACTGCCGGCAGACAAGTTGTCTATAACGATGGGGTTTAACTATCTTCGCGCCTTTCGTGGACGACGCTTTATTTATCATCTGTATGCGTAACATCAGTTAGTTAAGTAGCCGCCAGCGCAACGGTTATTTGAATCGCGTTCCTCACTTTCACCGTGCGTTGCCGATTTGTCCCGGCGAAAGCTCCGGTCTCGGCGCGGCAAACGGGAGAAGCACGCCCCGCGCATAACACCAGTCAACAATCATTTCTCACACTATTTTCTTTCATCCTGCATCCCACCGAATCAAAGCATTTTAATGCCGCATGCGTGCAACTACTTATTGACGGAACCCGGCATATATAACAATGTGGAGTCCCAATAAAATCCTCAACAAGCGAAAAGTTTTCTATCAGAAACCGCCACTCTATAATTTCCGAGGAGAACTCAACATGGCTAAATTAGATGACTTTGTTAAGAGCGGCACCCCTTTGGGAATCGTCATCGGCATTGGCGCCACGGTCGTAGCCGCAACTTTTATTCCAATATTACCGGCACTTGCCAGGGCCGCGCGCCCTACTGTCCGCGCTGTCATCAAATCCGGCATAGTGTTCACAGCACGGGCGCAAGAATTAATAGCCGAAACCAACGAACAACTTGAAGATATTTTTGCCGAAGCCAGGGACGAACTGATAAAAGAAAGCGAAATCGAACTGGCCGAAGAATCTGCCGAACGCCATGGCCAATCAGCCCATAAAGAGGATGTATGAGCAAGCATCCTTCCGCATACGTTAAGCATCAATTGCCTGGGCGCGTGAGGTTGAAAATTCCGCAAAAAAAAGGCGACGCGGATTATTTTGCCCGCATTGCAAAATCATTCTCCAAATTCCCCGGCATCACGCAACTTCAATTTAACCCTAACTCAGGAACTATTTTGATTCGCCATGACGAGGCCAAAGCTCAATTGGGCAATATTTCCGAATTCGCGCAAACAAACGGCCTGTTTAACATAGCCGAACCTCCGCCGGAGAAGACTTTCTCGATCCCCCATCAACCTATAGCCACACTGACTTCAACGCGCCTGAATCGTTTGGATCAATCGCTGATGGAGCTTAGCGAAGGCCTGATCGATAGCCGTTCTTTATTTTTATTGATATTAACCGGGTTGGCCGTTCACCAGATAGCCAGGGGCAAAATCATGACGCCTGCGGCCAGCCTGCTTTGGGGAGCCGTTGAATTATTGAGAGAAGAGAGCATTGCCAGGTAGAGTGCGGACTGTACAGTATCGTCTTAGACCTTCCAGGTTTTACGACTGCCATGGATGGCGGGAGCGGCTCCAGTAAAAACCTGGAAGGTCTGCCTATCTGATAACTATTATTCAACAAGCAAGCAAGCCTGCCTTGTCGGTTCTCTCCCACGGCAATCCATCAGCGCCAAAGTGACCGTTGGCCGGCAATTTTTGATAAAAAGCACCGCAGTGGCTTTGAGTAAGTTCCTGTAATTTTAAATCCCTGATAATAGCTCCCAGGCGGAAATCAAAATGGCGGAGCAATCTCTTGCGTATCTCCATGTCATCGATAACGCCTGTCCCTTTTGTCGTCAAACAGACGCTGACCGGCCCCGGAAAACCAATGCTATAACTGAGCTGGACTTCGCATTGTTCCGCCAACCCCGCCGCGACGATATTTTTAGCCGCGTAACGGGCCGCATAAGCCCCAGCCCTATCGATACGCGACGGCCCTTTGCCGCTCAAGGCCGCTCCGCAATGCCGGGCAAAACTTCCGTAAGTATCGCTATCGGTCTTGCGTCCGGTCATGCCCGAATGCGTAGCCGGGCCGCTACGCCGATAAGGGCCGTTCGGATTAATCGTAATGCGGGTCAAATTGTCCGGCTTGATCGGCGCATTTTTAAACACAGGATTAATCACATAATGCCGTAGGTCTTCCTCGATGCGTGCAAAACCGGGCGGCGAGCCGGTATCTTCGCAACCGATAACGAGGGTGATACTATCGATCCGGCTCGGCCCATCATTCACGAACTCGACGCCGACTTGCGAAGTACAATCCGGCGACAAGTACGCAATATCGGCGTCGCGCCGGGTTTGAGATAATTGCCGCGCCAAACGGTTCGCCAAACTGATCGGCAACGGCATTAATTCGGGGGTATGGCGACAAGCATAACCGAACACCGTCGTTTGATGGGCAACGCTGATCCGGTCTATTTGGTCATCCTCAAGGTCTGCAAAAACGATGTCCCTGGGACTTTTCGTTTGTTCTATATGACTGCTCACAACGGTACATTCCGCCGCATCGAAATCCTCAGGCCGGTAACCGACGCCTTTGATCACGGTACGCGCCAGCTCCGGCATATCGACAATCGCCTCGCTGGCAAACCGTGCGGCAAGAAACAGCACGTTTTTTGACAGCGCGCACTCCGCGGTAATCGCGGAAGTCTGGTCCTGCCGGAGAAAACCGTCGACAATCGCATCGCTGATCGTATCGCAAAGACGGTCGGGATGGCCTTCGGTAACGGATTGAGAGGTAAAAACAAAGTCAGTGATCATTTTTGATTCCCCTGAATAAAGCTATGTGCGCGGTAATTCATTAACAGACATTGATAGGCTAGTAAATAAAGAGAACACGGATGACACGGATAGTACGGATTTACACGGATTTTTAATCCAAGCCAAGTTAAATCAGCGATGATCCGTTTAATCCGTGTCGTCCGTCGACTGCATGGATGCAGGAGCAATTGCCGAATTCCATTTCTCTATGTGCTTAGACCTATATTTTTATTGATCCCTTTTATCGCCTCGTTAACCAGCAGCGGCAATCCGGCGCCTGCCAGGATCGCAATCATATCGGCAGCCGTTATCGGCCCCAGCCTTAACAGCCCGCGCAACGGCGGCCAAGCCGCCGCCAGCGCCTGCATCAATGCCGACAAGCCGATTGCGCTATCGAGATAACGGTTAGCGGGACGGCTCTTTGCATCGAAAATAGAACTATGCTCGGACCGGCATCGATAAGCATGAAGCAGTTGCGCAAATGTCAGCGACATAAAAGCATGGGTGCCGGCATTTTGTCCGGGACCGTAGCGCAGGCGGCTGTAGCCGTAAACACCCAAGGCTCCGGCCGTGATGATGCTTGATTCCCGGATCAGTTTGGCATAATCGCTTCGGCTTACAATCGCGGCATTCGGATCGCGCGGCGGCCGTTTCAGCACGTCGGCTTCGGGCGGGTCAAGCGCCAAAGCCAAAGCCGGAAAAATGTCTGTTATTAAATTAATCCACAACAGTTGCATCGGATTCAGAATTTCGGCCCCGCCCAATACCACGCTAACCAGCATCACTTCGATTTCGCTCAGATTCGTCGACAACAGAAAATGCAGGCTTTTACCGATATTGTCGTAGATCGCCCTACCCTCGCGTATCGCCGTGACCATGGTTTGCAAATCGTCGTCCGCCAGAATCACATCGGCTACCGAGCGCGCCACATCGGTGCCTTTTTCGCCCAGCGTGACGCCAATATTGGCGGCTTTGAGCGCCGGACCGTCGTTGACGCCGTCGCCGGTCATCGCAACAACCTTACCGCTTCGCTGCAATGCTTCGACAATGCGCAACTTATGCGCCGGACTGACGCGGGAAAAAATCGCCGCCTGCCCCACTAAACCGGCCAGCACCGAAGGATCCAATTTTTCCAGATGACCTGAATCGATGATTTCCAACGATTTACCCTGAACGCCGTTTAAGCCCAGCCTTTTGCCGACCGAATAAGCAGTCGAGCTTTGATCGCCGGTAATCATTACTGTTTCAATGCCGGCCTGATGAAACTCGGCGACCAGCTCTGCCATGCCCGGACGGAGTACGTCTTCCATGCCGACCAGTCCCAGCCAGGTCAATTCCCGCCGCTTGCAGCCGTCGGCCTCGCCGGAAATGCAATACGCGACGCCCAGAACGCGCAACGCATCGGCGCCCAGTCTTTCGTTCCCGGTTAGAACCGTTTTACGTCGATCCTCGGATAAATCTTCCACGCGCCCGTCAATACTGCATTTTTGGCAAAGCTCTAGCACTTCGGCAGGACTGCCTTTCACAGCCGAGAAAAATCGCCCGTCCGCCAACGCATGAACGCTGATCATATAAGGACGGTCTTCGGCGCGATAATCCACTTTGAGCGGCGGACGATCTTTTCTTAAGAACTGAACGTCTTCGCCGGCATCAATCGCTACCTGCAACAATGCTTTTTCGGTAGGTGAGCCGGTTTCTTTCTCGGCCAGCGTTGCTTCATTGCAAAGCACCAACACTTCCATCATCGGCTGCAATGCCCCGTCAATCCGGTAAGGATCGATTTTGGCGTTGCCGTGATAAAAACCTTGAGGCTTGACTTTAATATCGGCATGCAAGGTTTGCAGCGTCACGACGCTCATCTGGTTTAAAGTCAGCGTACCGGTTTTATCGAGACAGATAACCTGCACAGAACCCAGATTTTCAACCGCAGGCAATTGGCGGATCAGCACTTTCCGGCGTTTCATCTCCCTGATGCCGAGCGCGAGCGTCGTGGTCGCAACAGCCGGCAGTCCTTCCGGCACCGCGGCCACCGCCAACGAAATAGCCGACATCAACATTTGCGTCAACGGGCGGCCCCGCAACAGGCCGATAGCGAACACCGATACGCAAATCCCGGAACTGAGTAAAGCCAACTGTCTGCCCATGTCATCGATTTGCTTTTGCATCGGCGTTTCCGGCGCTTTCGCTTCTCCGACCAATTGCTGGATTTTGCCGATCTCAGTATAACGTCCGGTCGCAACGGCTATCGCCCGGCCGTCGCCTCCGCTCACCGTCGTGCCCATGTAAACCATGTTTTGCCGATCGCCTAAAGCGGTCCCTTCTTCGCCCAAGTATTCATGATTCTTAGCGACCGGCAGGCTCTCGCCGGTCAGCGGCGATTCGTCGACGGTCAAGCGGTGGCTGGCTAATAAGCGGGCATCGGCCGGAATATAAGCACCAGGTGACAGCACCAGCAGGTCGCCGGGCGCGACGTCCGGCAGCGGAATTTCCTGCGTCTTGCCGTCGCGAATTACGATTGCGCTTTCCGGAGTCAACTGTCCGAGCGCATTAATGGTTTTTTCGGCCGTTCTTTCGGTCACATAACCGATAACCGAATTGACCATCACCACCGACACGATAACGGCCGTGTCCGCAACGCCGCCGGTAGCCAGTGAAACCGCGGCCGATACGCCCAGCATCGCGACCGGCGCCGACATGAATTGTGCCAAGAATATTTGCCAGGAAGAGCGCCGGGCTTGCTCGGACAACACGTTAGCGCCGTACTGAGACAGCCTTTGCGCGGCCATTTCTTCAGTCAGGCCTTGCTTGCTACCTTGCAAAAAATCGACGACGCGGGTTCCGGAAAGCGTATGCCATAAGCGTAACGGCTGCTCTTGATATTGCGTAGCTTCGGGTCTTCGCCGTTTTCGCGGCACTCGCTTTCTCGTAGGGCGATCGATACTTTCAATATCGCTAACCAACGGCAAGCCCAATTCCTGTTCGAGCAGCCGGGCAATATGCTGCGGCATTTCGCCGGTATCCAGGGACGCCGCATATTCAACCAGCAAATTGCTGGTTAAGGTGTTGGCGTGCGCGAGCCTGATTCCGTCCCGGCCGGCTAATCTCGACTCCAGGTTCGCGCACAGACGCTCATTCCGGTACAAACCGGGCACTTTGACGCGGATTCGCCCGGCAACCCGGTCGTGAACGATCTGTAGATAATTTTGCGCGTTGTTGTGTTGCGTAGCGGCGTTCATCATTGTTGACCTTCAATAATAAACTTGAGCTGTCTATCAGGCCGCCCGGCCATTGATAAACAGGAAATACGAATTGATCAAAAGCAGCGACAGCAGCATCCAGCTGATCCAGCCTACCATTTTCAATAGCCGCTTTTCAGGGCGAAAAAACAGGCCGGTAATCGCGAAACCGGTCATGATTAACGAGGTCATCACCGAGACAGCATGAACCGGCGCTATCTTCGAGAACAGCGGCCCCGGCTTGTAGACAACGTCTTCTATTGCAAGAATCGCCATATTGAACAGGTTGCTGCCGAAGATATTGCCGATTGCCATATCCAGAGCATCAATTCTGACCGCCGTTACTGCAACGATGATTTCCGGAAGCGTGGTGATAAAAGCAACCAGCAGCGTACCGACGAAACTTTCCTGCCAGTGCATCAGAGAAGCAGCTTCCTTGGCGATCAGCGGTAAGAATATGCCGGTGACGATAACGACTACAGCGGCGGCGACGTATCGAGCAATAACGACACCCAGCGACAGGCCCGGATAAGCGTCGGGCTCTTGTTCGGTGTATTCCTTGACTTGGCGGCTCTCGTAATTAAAAACCGTATAAACCGAAACCAAGTACAGTACCAATATCACTAGGCTAAAGATCCCAATATGACCGAGCGCAGGTTCTTCCCTGTTTAACGCCAGATTCATGCTCAGCCCGCTAAAACCGATCATCACAATCCCGAACGCGGCCGAGAGAATATGCCCTTGGCTGGCTGAAGAGAAAACCGAGCCTTGGCGATACAACAAATCCAAAATCACGATGATAGCCAGGTTAAAAATGCAGGCGCCGAAAATAGCCCCCACCGCTAGATCGGGTGCATCCGCTAAAGTGACGGCGCTGAGCCCGTTCGCCAAGTCAGGCATCGACGTGACAATGCCTATCAACAAAAAGCCTATCCAATTGCCGCCCAAGCCGGTCTTGTCGGCAATAGCGTCGCCGTAAACGGTCAATCTGACGCCGGCATAGCCCACCAGCAACAGGCAGGCTAAGAACTGCAACCAGACAACAACGACATCGTTAATGATAATGACCTCCTTCGGAAATCACATCCTGTGGCTAATGGCGCTATTCCGGGAATCAAAGTGTAAGTTTTGCTATGTTCGCTGATGATAATTTTGCATGTTGATTTCCAGAATAACTGCGAGTACCGCGGATTATCAGGTGTCATTGCGAGCTGTTTTAGCAATTGTTCAGGGGAATGAAAGAGGAGATACAACGATTAATGCGTTAAATCGAAAGCTGCTAATTTGTTTCCCTCTTATGAAATCAAGATACCTTTACCTTGTCTCAATACACAATAGGTATAACTGCTTAAAGGAACGGCGTTGTCGAAGGCCGTATTGCTTTTGCGATGCGCAAACGAGCGAGAAAGATCGTTAACGTTTTTTACCTTAACGCTGTTGACTCAGGCAATTAGGGCAAAACCGCCGTTCACTCCCTACAAACTCGCGATTACAGTCGTTTGGCCGATTTTCATAACAGACAATACAGCGATTTAAGCGCCGCTGGTAACGGCAGTAAGCCCATACGACCAAACGGTTAAGACGATCAAATTGAGTTTTGTTTTCTATAGGCCGTGTATATTGTTCAACTTGTAAGACTGCATAAAGATGACGAGCTTGATTGATTAAAGTGTCATTATCCATTTCTGAATTCTCAAGTTGTTGAATATTTAAACTTTAATATTCTGCCGGACAACGGGAGTGCAAGCTGTGCTTGCTCCGGCAGGCACAACTCACGCTCCTTACCTAGATAATCCACAGGGATGGGCCGCGATTGCTCCAGGCAATCTTGCGGCATTCCCACCATCCTTGGCAGTCAGCCGCGATTGCTCCAGGCAATCTTGCGGCATTCCCACCATCCTTCGTACAGTTTTCCCGCACACGGCTTTCCTGCTGTCTTCTTCCTACTGCATTACGACGGCACAACGCGTGCATACCGACTCCTTTCATCTCCGGTTACCGATGGCTGTATAACTTAATAATCATAGAGCCAGGACGGCGGGTGTAGTGGTCCTAGCATAACCGTATGACTGACATTTACGAGGCTTGTTAAAGTTCACTTTCGTTTACGGGCTGTACATTTGCGCGCACCCACTGTCTAGGTCGGAGGCAACGTTTTTCCGGCGTTGCTTCCACGTTTCAGTCGCCATCCACATATACGCCATAGCTACGCAATCAACTAACCAACTATTGCGGCAGGACTCACACCTGCAAGATACTGAGCAGCTTATCGAACCGCTCAGAACGGAATATCATCGTCAAAATCGTCGTAATTCGGCGGCGGAGGCGGCATGGAACCCGAACTGCTTTGCGGCGCCGATGGCTGCGGTTGACCGGCAGGCTTCGAATATCCGCTCGGCGCATGCTCGCCGCCGAAATCGGACGTGCCGCCGCTACGGCTGTCGAGCATATTCATCGAATCGGCGACAATCTCGGTCGTATAGCGGTCCTGGCCGTCCTGGGCCTGCCATTTGCGCGTGCGGATATGGCCTTCAATATAAGCCTGGCTGCCTTTTTTCAGGTATTCGCCGGCGATTTCAGCCAGACGGTTAAACATCACCACCCGATGCCATTCGGTTTCTTCGCGGCGTTCGCCGGTTTGCCTGTCTTTCCAGCGCCGGGATGTGGCCAGACTCAACGTCGTAACGGCGCCGCCGCTCGGCATATAGCGAACCTCGGGATCGGCGCCCAGCCTTCCTATCAACATCACTTTATTCAGCATCTATTTCTCCTCATTGTTTACGCGTTGACGTACTGAGTGATCAAACCTTGCAATTGATCCTTATCGAGTTTTTGGTTATCGACTTTCAGATAAACCAAAGCCTCTTCATAATGCAGCGTAACATTTTCCACGCCGCTGATTTTAAGCATCTCGGCGACAAATTCGTTAGCGCCTTGTTCACTGAGCTGTTCCAATGAAATAAGTAGATTCGCGACATAGCGCGGCGGTTTCATCCATAAGGACACCACCAGCCAGCTGAACGCGGCAGCGGAGCAGAATAAAAATACTGCCGTCACGCCGAATTTGCCGTTAAACCAACCGCCGACGACGCCGCCCATAAAAAGCCCCATGAATTGCGAACTTGAATACGCGCCCATCGCAGTTCCTTTTAAATCGGCGGGAGCCGTTTTTGAAACTAAAGAAGGCAACGTCGCTTCCAGCAAATTAAAGCCGCAAAAAAACAACCATAAGAAGCCGATAATCCCGACCAGGTTTTGATAAACGGCCGACAAACCCGCTTCGGCGGCGATCAATACCGCAATAGCGCCCAAGAAAACCTGTTTCATTTTACGTTTCTTTTCGGCCAGGATCACGAACGGCACCGCGAACGCCATCGAAATCACAAAAACAGGCAGATAAACCATCCATTCATGCCCGGCAGACAATCCCGCGTTTCTCATCAGCGAAGGCACCACGACAAAAATCGCCATTAAAATCATATGCAACGTAAAAATGCCGTAATTCAGCCGCAACAGATCCGGATTTTTCAATACATGGAACATTTCCGCTGGCACCACTTCCGCATCCCGGTGCAATTTAGACTTTTGCGGATTCGGCACGATATAAATAATCGCTAAAATAGCCAACAAGGTCAGCACCGCGGTGACGCCAAAAACGCCCTGCACGCCGCCGAACTGGGAAATAATCGGCCCGGCGACAATGCCGACGCCAAACGATCCCCCTATGCTGATTCCGATAATCGCCATGGCTTTGGTGCGGTGAACTTCCTGGGTCAAGTCGGCGACCAAGGCCATGATAACGGCCGAAACCGCACCGGCACCCTGGAAAGCCCTGCCGACCAGCACGCCGTAGATTGTTGTCGACAGCGCCGCAATCACGCTGCCGATGAAAAACAATACCAAGCCGATAACAATCATTTTCTTGCGGCCGAAACGATCCGATAACAGCCCGAACGGAACTTGCAGCAAAACTTGCGGCAGGCCGTAAATACTCATTGCCAGACCGATCAACGCCGGCGTCGAACCTTCAAGCTGCTCGGCAAATAATGACAACACCGGCAAAATCATGAACAGTCCCAGCATCCGCAACGCATAAATGCTTGCCAAAGACCATGTGGCGCGTTTCTCCGATGGCGTCATCGAACTTGTAATGTCTTGCATTGTTGTCAAAACCAGCTTCTCCTTCTTGAACCAGAATTATCGATAAATGTTAGGCCGCATCGCGCACCTTTACCGGGCTTAGAAGAAAGTATGCAACGCATACCCGCACTAACCCAGTGGTTTATCTCACTATTTTAATGGCGGCCATTATAACAAGCTTTACTCGCCCGTTTCCGCTGATTAAATAAACGACGCTACGGATTAGGTTAAAAAAGTGCTGCCGGACGGATTGAAAATCAACGGAGAAAATAAGCGCTGTCTTTATTTGAGGATCGAGCACATCCAACTGGCCAACGAATCTGCATCAGGCGCCGTTTGTGTTCATAGGCCGTTGCCCGTATATTATAAAGTTGTTTCAATTTCCGGGATTTTTTAATGGACACCATCAGCATACGCGGCGCGAGAACGCATAACCTGAAAAATATCGACCTCGACCTGCCCAGGGACCAACTGATTATCATCACCGGGCTGTCAGGCTCCGGCAAATCGTCGCTCGCGTTCGACACCATTTATGCCGAAGGCCAGCGGCGCTATGTCGAATCGCTGTCCACTTATGCTCGCCAGTTCCTGTCGATGATGGAAAAGCCCGACGTCGATCATATCGAAGGCTTGTCCCCGGCTATTTCGATTGAGCAAAAATCCACGTCGCACAACCCGCGTTCGACCGTCGGCACGATCACCGAAATTTACGATTATTTAAGATTGCTGTACGCCCGCGCCGGCACGCCGCGCTGCCCGGAACACCAGGTTTCGTTGGAAGCGCAGACAATCAGTCAAATGGTCGACCTGGTGTTGTCGCAAACGCCGGACCAGCGTTGGATGCTACTGGCCCCGGTCGTCAACGACCGCAAAGGCGAACATATCCAGTTGCTCGACGACTTGCGCGCGCAAGGCTTTATCCGCGCCCGCATCGACGGCACCGTCTACGATTTGGACGAGCCGCCTGCGCTGGATCTGAAAAAGAAACACACCATCGAAGTCATCGTCGACCGCTTCAAAATCCGCGACGACATCGCGTTAAGACTGGCCGAATCGTTCGAAACCGCATTGCGCATCGCCGACGGCATAGCGATTGCGGCCTGCATCGACGACGACTGCAGGGATGCAGGAGGTAGAGCAACGCAGGGAGCAGTTGCCGGTGCGACCGAACTGCTGTTTTCCGAACGCTATTCCTGCCCGCATTGCGGCTACAGCCTGCCGGAACTGGAACCGCGCATTTTCTCGTTCAACAACCCGAAAGGCGCCTGCCCCAGTTGCGACGGCCTGGGCGTGCGCCAACATTTCGACCCGGAACTGATCGTCCATAATCCCGACATCAGCCTGGCCGGCGGCGCGGTCCGCGGCTGGGATCGGCGCAACGTCTATTACTACCAACTGATTTGCTCGCTGGCGAAACACTACCGTTTCGATCCGGAGAAGCCGTTTTCGTCGCTGCCGCAAAAAATCCAGGACGTCATCCTGTACGGCAGCGGCCACGAGGAAATCGAATTCAAGTTCATGTCCGGCGACGGTTCGGTCAAAAAGCGCCGCTACAGCTTCGAAGGCGTCATCGCCAACATGGACCGCCGCTACCACGAAACCGACTCGCAACTGGTGCGCGACGAACTGGCCAAATACTTGTCGCAAAAGCCGTGCACCAGCTGCAACGGCGCCCGTATCAACGAGTCGGCCCGGAACGTGTTCGTCGAAGACCTGCCGCTGCATCACGTGACCAATTTTCCTATCCGCAAGGCGCTGAGCTTTTTCTCGCAACTGACGCTGCCCGGCAAGCGCGGCGAAATCGCGGCCAAAATCATCAAGGAAATCCAGGAACGGCTGGAATTCCTGGTCAACGTCGGCCTCGACTACCTGACGCTGGACCGCAGCGCCGATACCTTGTCCGGCGGCGAAGCGCAGCGCATCCGTCTTGCCAGCCAGATCGGAGCGGGGCTAGTCGGCGTGATGTACGTGCTCGACGAACCGTCGATAGGCCTGCACCAGCGCGATAACCAGCGCCTGCTGAACACCTTGTTCCGGCTGCGCGACCTCGGCAACACCGTTATCGTCGTCGAACACGACGAAGACGCAATCCGCTCGGCCCAACATATTGTAGACATCGGCCCCGGCGCCGGCGTGCACGGCGGGCAAGTCATCGCGCAAGGCACGCTGCAAGACATCATCGCCAGCAAAGATTCGCTGACCGGCAAATACCTGTCCGGCGAAATCGGCATTTACGTGCCGGAAAAACTGACGCCGGTCGATAAAGGCAAGCAAATCGTGCTCCGCAACGCGCACGGCAACAACTTGAAAAACGTCGATATCGCTTTCCCTGTCGGCCTGCTGACTTGCGTGACCGGCGTGTCCGGCTCCGGCAAATCGACGCTGATCAACGATACCTTATACAGCTACGCCGCGCGCGCGATCAACGACGCCGGCGTGATCCCGGCCCCGTGCGACGGCGTCGAAGGCCTGGAGCATTTCGACAAAGTCGTCGACATCGACCAAAGCCCGATCGGCCGCACGCCGCGTTCGAACCCGGCCACCTACACCGGCCTATTCACGCCGATACGCGAACTGTTCGCGGCGACGCCGGAAGCGCGCTCGCGCGGCTATACGCCGGGCCGATTCAGCTTTAACGTCAAAGGCGGCCGCTGCGAAGCCTGCAAAGGCGACGGCGTGATTAAAGTCGAGATGCACTTTTTGCCGGATATTTTCGTCAACTGCGACAGTTGCCACGGTAAGCGCTACAACCGCGAAACGCTGGAAATCCGCTACAAAGGCCTTACCATCAACGAAGTGCTGGAGATGACCGTCGAAGACGCGGCCGAATTTTTCAGCGCCGTGCCGGTCGTATCGCGCAAGCTGCAAACCTTGATTGAAGTGGGCCTGAGCTATATCACGCTGGGCCAAAACGCGACCACGCTGTCCGGCGGCGAAGCGCAACGCGTCAAGCTGGCGAAAGAACTGTCCAAACGCGATACCGGCAAGACATTGTATATCCTGGACGAGCCGACCACCGGCCTGCATTTCCACGACATCAAGCAACTGCTGGCCGTGCTGCACACCCTGCGCAACCACGGCAACACCGTCATCGTCATCGAGCATAACCTGGACGTGATTAAGACTGCCGACTGGATCATCGACATGGGGCCAGAAGGCGGCGACGGCGGTGGTACGTTAGTGGCGGAAGGTACGCCTAAGCAGGTTTCGGAGAATCCGGCTTCGCATACCGGGGTTTATTTGCGGCGGTTTTTTGATTGATGGGGAAGGTAATCACGTAAGTCCGATTACGCTTACGCTAATCGGACCTACGCGGGCTCGGCTTTTAGAAAAGCAAAAATGTCTTGAATGTCTATGTGGATAAAGTAGAAAACGGGCTTTTGATAAAGAAAAAAATCATCATAGTTTATACCGGTTTTATCGCATGTTTTACTACAATTTGTTTTGTCTAATGTTATGCAGTAAGTAACAACTGTTTCTATATTCTTTTCTTTATCTTTATAAATCTTATCAATTATATAGTCGTAAAAGTGCGGAAAAAAATCAGAAAAGTTAGTATTCTTAAAATCTAAGTCCGAAATACACGCTTGTTCAACAATAGACTTATAGTCGCTTATATTCCTTACTTTAAAAAATTCTTTTATCTTTGGCAAGATCAACTCATGATTAATTTTCTCATGATTTTTTACACTTAAATAGGCAACAAAATCGCTTTTAGATTCAGATTTTTCTTCAATCATGATTTAAGTATACTTCTTGTATTTTTGAAAAATTTGCTTGAAAAACTCTTATACCATTATCTCTAATACGTCGATACAGTACTTCATCATCGACAAATTCACCAATATCTTCATCAGAACCGTTATAAAAATAGGGAATAATAAATTGACTCTGTATTATAGAGTTAGGAATATATTGATGTAGCGCTAATTCATAACAAAGTTGTTTAGTAATGTCTCGCTCTACTCTTTTTCTGGAGCTTAAAAAATACTCAATATCTCTATACTTCCAATCTAGAAAAATATGAAGTTGATTATATTTTTCTAGTGGTTCATATAATCTTCTGTATCTCTCTTCTATAGCATTTTTCTGTTTTTCAAGCTCCGGCTTTCTATAGTGGTAAAAAATATTCTTAGCTGTTGCTCTTGCGCCTCCAAGGTTTTTTCTTAACCTTGAGCAAAAATATGTATAAATAGACTCCTTCTGTTTATCTACTAATTTGACCTCGAAATCTAAAGTAAGACCATGATCTTTTATTACTATTATATCTATAATATTATTAAAAATAATAGTTATATCATTATTGCCTAACACCGAATGCACTAAATCAGGACGTATCCATCTTTTTTGGTCTCTAAACTGTAAAAAGAACGGGTTTTCAAAACCTTGCCTTTTAAAAATGGAAAAACCAGTTGAGGTGTCATTAGCTACACGTTTACCTTCAAAAACAATGTTAGTATCAGCATAAGTAATGTCAAAGTTAGCAAAAGCGTAGCTATGACACATATCTTCCCATATTTGATAAAAGTTACTAATTCCCCAAAATATACCGTTATCATGAGTGTTTTGCATATCTAGCTCACCGTAGAGAAACGATTCTATAGCGTCATAAAGCTGCCAATAGTCTTCATCTTTATAAGCTGTTATTTTATCAATGTCATCCAATATATCTTTTAATATGGTAATTGTTGTTTCAAAGGTTTCTTCATTAAATAATGACTGATCATGACTTAAATGTTGTTCCTTTAGACGATTCGCTAAATCTCTAACACGCTCATCTGAATCTTGTTCTAGCTCGCTTTCTAATTCATATAAAATAAAACAAAATAAATCGACTAAAGTTGCTGAGTCATAGTGTAAGGTTTGACGAGGTAAATGCATTTCATCAAGATAAATAACGTCATTCGGTAAGTAAATAGCATTATGCAGATATTGATCAATTTTTGAATAATCTATTTTTTCATCTAGTCCTATACGGCGCTGTATAAGGTCTAGTGCTAAATCCTGATAAGCATCAAGTAGATTTTCTATAACTGATATTTTGCTGTACAACAATACTTCATTATCTTCTTTATCTTTGAATAAATAAGCATTTGCTTTTGTTTCAATATTGTCCTTACCCGCAGGCTTTTCATCTAACGACAACAATAAGTTATCTTTCTCGAACTTTTTAAAAGTCCGATACATCCTAAAAAATAGGCGTTTAGTTGCATCAAAATCATTATCTGGAAAATTCTCAAAACCTTTGGGTAGACGAAATTCTAATTCATCATTGCTTCGTCTAATGCCAACAAAAGAATTTGAATTGTCACTATTTTCTCTTCTATCAAGTTTCAGCTCTTTGAAGTTAAACATAATACTTTTCGTTTATCGCTTTAATAAAAGTATCGACTTGCTTAGCAAAATCTCCAAAGGTGGTAAGTTCATCATGGTACTTTTTATCTTCACCGTAAAGTAGGTTGATTAGAGGTTTTTTATCTCTATTAAAAACACTATCCCATAAAAAGAACATGAGCTTATTTTGAATAGTTGATTTTTCTATTTGTTTATCTTTTATAAAGAAATGACCAATTTGCTTATCTTCTATGCCTCGAACATATTTATGGTTGCTTTTGATAAATAAATTTAATTTCCCTATAAAACTTATCCATTGTTCTCTATCTTCAAAAGCAGTACCTTTTTCACATATCGATTCAGAGTTGATATCAATAAATTCCCATTCCCATCGCCGCTTGAAAGCGCTATCCATATAATAAATAGAACTATCAGATGTATTCATCGTAGCTATAATAGAGAGATTATGCGGTATTTTAATAGTACGATTAACAAAGTCAAAGTTTAAAAACTTATGCTTGCTTTGTAATGTTTTTAAACTTTTTTCATCTATTTCACCATTTCTATCGTAAGTAAAGCTGAGTTCAATAAGCTCTAATATTTTTATAAAAGCAATTTCATTAATATTAATATAGTAATTTGACCATCCTTGATCATCTCTATCCAACAATTGAAATACAGAGCCAAATATAGCGGCAGAATTTCCTCTATTTATTTCATCAATAATTAACACAGTGTTTTCTATTTCACTTTCATCAAGTTGGTTTCCATTTTTATCGTGGACTTTCAAAATGTTCTTATAAGCTTGAGCTAACGCTCTTAAAAAGTGTCCTTCATAAAAGTTATACTCTACTTTTCCTGATCGAGTAATCGGCATTAATTTTCCAATAAAATCTCCGTGAGTATATTCAGGATGAAAAACTGTTTTTATTACATTTTCTGGTGTTTTGTTTATGTCTATTTTTAACTGATTAGGGACAATTTCAGAGTCAATTTTATGACTCTTGCCAGTTCCAGGGCTACCGAATAATATTTTTTGTATAGGGGTATTCATGTCTTTATTTTTAAATGTTAAATAGATTGTATAATTTTTGTTTCAGTCTTAGCTCAACCTAATAACTATACGTTGAAGCTTTGCAATTTTCTCTTCTACATTAATGTTGGAAATATCTTTACTTAATGAAGACTTCTCTCATAAGTCTCGAGGTTGATGTAAGGAAATGTATTTGCGTATCATCTGAATTAGCCCTAATAGAATGACTTTCACGCTGATGGGCTGTTAGCTCCACCATTATGCCGTAAAAAATTATTGCCGTATGCCAGCTTAAGCTTACAAAGCGCATCTGTCTCGATTGATATTTTTACGCTAGTTCCCAAGCTGGAGCCTGGGAACTAGCGGACTAGCGGACTAGCGGAAACGTGAAAACAATAAAATCAGACAGTTGCCACAGAAGTCCGGATTCCCACCTTCAACGCATGCTTAATAGCGACAAAGATCGCCGAGATGTTGCTCATCGTCGGATTGCCTGACTTCGACAACATCCTGTGCAAGCTCTTGGCCGGCTTGTGAATGTCTTTTGCCAGCGATTCAAACCCCATAGTCGCATTGACCAGATCGCGCTGGATCAGCTTAGCTGTATCGGGCTCGCCATTGAAAAACAGAGCTATAGCCTCATCCAATAGTGCTTGCGCAAAAGCCGGGTCTGTCTGCACACGTGCGGCGACAGTTTCTTTAAAATCACGAGTCAATGCCATAACTCACCTACCTTTTGGCGTTTGTAACTTGCGTTGCTTGTAGTCTTCCCACAGGGCTATTGAAACATAGGAACGTCAGTCACATACAGCATGGTCCACTTTCTCTATGCTATTATTTCTTCCAAACCCTTCAAATTTGAAGTGCAAAATGAATCTTCAGGAGAATTTCATGTATCGTCTAGGCTGGCCGTTTTCGACACTCTTTTCAAAAATAGGAATGCCGCTATTAATTAAAGTTGAAATTATCCATGACGACGAAGCGAACGTTTATGTCGCAACCAGCTCCGATCTAAAAGGGCTGGTAGTGGAAGCCGAAACCCTTGATGAATTGGAAAAAGAAGTATTGGATTTAGCGCCGCAATTACTCGAGCTCGATACCCCAAAATTACGCGCAAAAGCTGCAACGCATCTATCGTTTATTCAACACCCCATCACTCTATGAATGGCTATGAAAAACTGGTCAAAGAGCAATTACTCAAACACGGTTATAAATTAGTCCGTACAGGCAAAGGTTCGCATGAGATTTGGGCAACAGAAAAGGGCGTGTCTGTTACAGTCAATCATTGCTGCAAATCGCGACACACGGCAAACAGTATTATGAAAGCGGCAAATATTTCGCATCGTTTTTAAATCTATCGTATCGCTACGGGTAACGCTGCTTCGTTCCACCACCTCACTTACGCTGACTCCCAATCTCCAGATTTTTTATTAACCTATCGCTTGATACACCTCTCAACTGTGTTTATGCTGACGCCTACTCAAAGCTACGTTTGTTATCCGGGAGAATTATCATGGGTCAAGAAATTCACACCGAAATTTACCAAGCGGCTGACTTTCATCAATTCCAGCAGCGCTTGGCAATAGAAACTAAGCTGCTGGAACAGTTGATTACTCAAGGCGCCTGTTCGGAGCACGGTCCTGTTGCCGGGTTTGAAATTGAGGTTTGGCTGCTGGACGACGACATGCGCCCAGCCCCCTGCAATGCAAGCTATCTGGCGTCCTTCAGTAATCCGCTAGCCGGTGCCGAACTGTCGAAGTTTAATGTTGAGTTCAATACCGCGCCTGTTCCTTTAACGAATAATGCGCTTACCGAGCTGAATAATGATTTGCTGAACACTTGGCAGCAGGCCGGGCAACATGCCCGGCAAATGCAGCTTCACCTGTTGATGATCGGCTCTTTACCGACGCTACGGCAGGACGATCTTCATCTAGGCAATATCTCGGATATGCACCGCTACCGGGTATTGAACGAGCAGATTCTAAAAAAGCGCAATAAGCCGATTCAACTGGATATTAAAGGCCACGAGCATCTGAAAATCGATCATTACGACGTGATGTTGGAAGCGGCGGCCACTTCGTTTCAACTGCACCTGCAATGCCCGTTGAGCCTTGCCCATTTTTACTACAATGCCTCACTGCTCGCTTCCGCGCCGATGGTGGCTTTATGCGCGAATGCGCCGTTTGTGTTCGGTAAGGACTTATGGCACGACTCGCGGATTCCGCTGTTTGAGCAGGCCGTCGGCATCGGCGGATTAGGTGGTGCGGCGCTAGGCCCTTTGTGGCGGGTGAGTTTCGGTTCGGACTTTGTCCGTCATTCGATCTTCGAATGCTTCGCCGAGAATCTTGCCCATTTCCCGATATTGCTGCCGGAATGTTTCGATACCGAACCGGAACAGTTCCAGCATTTGCGCCTGCATAACGGCACGATCTGGCGCTGGAACAGGCCGTTGATCGGTTTCGACGAAGACGGCGCGCCGCATATCCGTATCGAACACCGGCCGCCCTCCGCAGGGCCGACAGTAATCGACTCTATTGCCAACGCGGCATTTTTCTATGGACTGTGCCAGAATCTGTGCGAGCAACTGCAAACGCAACAAGGCCCGCTGTTAACTTTTCCTGAAGCCAAGGACAATTTCTATCAAGCCGCCCGCTACGGTTTGGGCGTGCATCTTGTCTGGCTCGACCGGCAAAAACAGCGTTTGCCCGGCCTTTTAAAAAACGAGTTGCTGCCGCGCGCGGCCTTGGGATTAAAATCGCTGCATATCGACCCGGCAGACATCACGCTGTATCTGGACATCGTTCGCCAGCGGGTTGAAAGCTTGCAAAACGGCAGTACCTGGCAGCGCCGTTTTATGCAAAAATATCCGGGCGATTTTGTCGCACTGACCCGCTGCTATTTAGATAATCAACGCCGTAACCGACCGGTCGGCGAATGGGAAATACCTTGATCGATACACTTCAACAATTCACCGACTTGCCTGCGGGTTTGCTTGATATTCGGGCCGAAAACCTGCATCGGCTGATTCCGCAACCCGCGCTGTTCCATCTTCCCGGCGAACGATCCGATACGCTGTTTGTTTCGGTGCTGCTGCACGGCAATGAACCGACCGGTTTTTTAGCGCTGCAACGCTTATTGCAAAAATACCATCGGCAAACTTTACCGCGGCCGCTCAGTATTTTTTTCGGCAACATTGAAGCGGCGCGTTTGAATCTGCGCCGGCTGGACGGACAGCCGGATTTCAACCGCGTCTGGCCCGGCACCGCATTACCCGACTCGCCCGAACGGCGCATTGCCGAACAAATCGTCGCAACGATGCGGCAACGCAAGATGTTCGCCAGTGTCGATATACATAACAATACCGGCTTGAACCCGCATTATGCTTGCTTGAACAAGCTGGATAACGATTTTTTACAACTGGGGGCATTATTCGGACGGCTGCTGGTACATTTCACGCATCCGAAAGGCACGCAATCGGCCGCCTTTGCTGAGTTTTGCCCGGCAGCCACATTGGAATGCGGCCGCCCCGGCCAGGAGCATGGCACTGAGCATGCGTTTGAGTTTCTCGACAGTTGTCTGCATCTGGCGGAACTCCCCTCTCATGCTATTGCCAAACAGGATGTCGATATTTACCACACGGTCGCCCAAGTTACGATTGCGGACGATGCGACGTTCAGTTTCAGCGAAGAAACTGTCGACCTGTTATTGAACGCTGATTTGGACAGGATGAATTTTACCGATATTCCGGCCGGTACTGTGCTCGGAAAAACCAATCACGGCGCTATTCCGGTCATTGCCAAGAACGAGAGCGGCGACGATGTGACCGGGCGTTTTTTCAGCAACGATGGGCAACAGTTGGTCATTACCCGTCCGGCCATGCCTTCGATGTTGACCTTGGACGAGCGCGTGATCCGGCAGGATTGCTTATGCTATTTGATGGAACGCGTAGAAATATAATAAACCATCTCTAGCGTCTTCTACCCCAAATTCCAGCTAGCGCACTGCCTATCAAGCAATGCATTACCGCGGAAATGGCGGCCGGAACCGGAGCCGTCGCCATATCCGCGAAGTGCGTTTTAGCCAGCGACGCACCTAAGCCGCTATTTTGCATACCGACTTCGATTGATACAGTGCGGCATTCAGTTGTACCGTAACCCAGCCATTTCATAGCGATATAACCCAAAACAAAGCCGGTAGCGTGAAATAGGAACACCGCACCGAATAATGTCGCTCCTATCTGGGCAATCGCGGCCTTATTGCCGGCGACAATGCTGCCCACCACCAGCACGATCACGCCGACGCTGACGATTGGACCGATAGCATTGATCGCGCCTCGCACAACATAACGCTTATGCTGTTGAATACGATCCAGCGCCGTGTTAATGGCTAACCCGGCTATTAACGGTATCAATACCACCAAAACCATCGAACGGAACAGGCCCCAACCGTCAACAGGAACGTAAGCGCCTGCCAGCCATTCGGTCAGCAGCGGCGTCAACACAACGGCCAAGAACGTCGAACACATCGTCAACAGCACGCTCAAAGCGACGTTGGCGCGAGCCAGATAAGTGATCACATTAGATGCGGTGCCGCCGGGACAAGCGCCGACAAGAATCAACCCTATCGCCAGACTCGTTTCCAGTTCCAATACTTTAACCCACAGATAAGCCGACAATGGCATGATCACAAACTGCGCCAATATGCCGACTGCGATAATTTTCGGCATCCGGAATATGTCCGAGAAATCGGACAAGCGCAGAGTCAGGCCCATGCCCAGCATGATTACGCCCAGCCCGGCCGTAATGTACGGCTGGAACCATAACCATAATTCCGGCTGCCACCATGCCCATGCACAACCGGCCACAATCCATAACGAAAACCACTCGGCTATTTTGATGCAGGCCGTTTGCCAAACATTTAACATTCGTGAATCCTTTTCATCTTTGCGTTATAGAGGCGGCAATTCCTGTCGCCATAACGATCTAGCTGCCCAGTTTTGACCATTAACAATTTGTATTTGAAAAACAGTTTGAGCAACGAAAGCGCAGAATGCTTTATCGATTATGTCTTGTTCAGCAAGTTGTCGCAGGCTTAGTTTCTCATTGATGTTCGCCGACTTTACTAAGATCAGTTCGGTTGCCGAGACGGTTTTAGCCAGCCATGCCGCCAAACTGTCCGAAGTGATGTCCCAGCATGCGGCAATGCCGGCATTATCGAGCTCAATACTATCCGGTGACCAAATGACGGTTCTTTGCCGCTCTAATTGTTCTTGAATTGCCGCAACGGTATCGGCGATAACGAAACCCGGTTTAAGTGCGTTAAACATCAAGGCCATTTGCTGCATCGCTAAAAGAGCCATGTAATGCGCGGTGTTATCGTCGAATTGCCAATGTTGCTGAGCTATCCTAACCTGATCGGCAAACGCGCCGCCGCCCGGAACAATGACCACCGCCCTGCCCCGATAATTTTTTTCGACCGCATCCAGGCAGTTAACGAGGTTATCCGAGCGGGACAGGCTGCCGCCCAGTTTGATTACGACAATGCCGTCCACACGTGCATCACTTGACTGTAAAGCGTTGCAACAGGTCGAGCATCGCAGCGGCTTTGTCGAAACTTTCCTGGTATTCTTCGTCGGCCACCGAATCGTTAACGATGCCGCCGCCGGCCCAGAAGCGGATCGTATTGTTCGAATGCACCAGCGTCCTGATGGCAATATTGGTATCCATGTTGCCGTTGAAGCCGATGTAGCCGATGGCGCCGCAATAAACGCCGCGCCGGTTCGGTTCGAGTTCTTCGATGATTTCCATGGCCCGTATCTTCGGCGCTCCGGTAATCGATCCGCCGGGGAAACAGCTTTTCAGCAAATCCAGTGCATGCTTATCATCCGCCAGTATGCCGGTTACGGTGCTAACCAGATGGTGTACGGTGGCGTAGCTTTCCACATCGAACAGCACCGGCACTTTGACCGAACCGCTCTTGCAGGTTTTGCTGATGTCGTTGCGGAGCAGGTCGACGATCATCAGGTTCTCGGCCCGGTCTTTGGTGCTGGCTTCCAGATTTTCTATTTGTTGGCGATCTTCCGTGTAATCTTGCTTTCGCGGCCGCGTGCCTTTAATCGGCTTGGTTTCGACCACGCTATCGGTCAGCTTCAAGAAGCGCTCCGGCGACGAACTTAAAATTTGGACTTCGGGTAAGTTAAGGTAGCAACTGAACGGAGCGGCATTCAGTTTGCGCAAGGCTTGATAAGCCGTCCACGGCTCGCCTTCACAATCGGCCGCAAAGCGCTGGGTCAGGTTTACCTGATAGCAATCGCCTTCTTTAAGGTAATGCTTGATCCGGTTAAACGCATTGACATAGAAATTCCTGTCCATGTTGGACTTAATTTCACCGACGACCTTAAACGCATGATGATCTTGATGCGCCGGTTGGCTAAACTGCCGGATTAAATCTTGCCGCTTTTGCGCGTCGCAATTCCCTACCCAATAGCTCTTCTGGCGGTGATGATCGACGACGACCGCCCATTCGTAAATTCCTACTGCCATTTCGGCGATGTGTTCCGCATCTTCAGCGATTGCCGGCAGCGCTTCGAGACGGCGGGCCAAGTCATAGGAAAAATAACCGATGGCTCCGCCGTTGAACGGCAAATCGTCAACCGGCTTAAAATCCGGGAACAAGCGAAGCTGTTGCTTGATTAAATCAAACGGGTTTTCGGTGGATTTTATTGTTGCGCCGTTACAGGCGATTTCGGTAATTTCGCCGTGCGTGACCAGAGTACAGACCGGATCGGCCGCAATAATATCGTATCGGCCCTGGTTGCTGCCCGGAAAACCGCTGTCCAGAAAAACGGCCCAAGCCTTGTCTGCGTAAGCGGAAAATAGTTCAGAGCTATCTGTAAAATAAGGAAGAGGAACGATGTGTTGATTCGGTGACGGCATTTAAAGGGGTACTTTGATTGAGGAGGGATTGTAACGCGCGTTGTATCGGAACCGTTCAAATAATAGGAGGATTTTTAGCCCTCCTACTAACAAGACTATTTGCCCATGAACTGCCCAAACGCCCGGCTGCCTTCGCCGGTTTTAACGGTATCGATCACTTTCAAGGTTCTGGCATCGATGACCGAAACATTGCCGTCAAACCAGTTCGCGACGTAGACGTGCCGGTCGTCGGGATGGGTGCTGATACCTTCCGGTTTGGTGCCGACGGCGATCAACGCGATTTCCTTCAGGGTTTCAGTGTCGATAACGGAAACCGAACCGTCGTCCTGATTGGTCACCAACAAGCGGCTGTCGTTAAGTGCCAAAGCGGTGGCGTAAGGCAACATATTGACCTTTACGGTAGCGATAGGCTTCATCCTTGCCGTTTCGACAACGGTGACGTCATCGCTTTTTACGTTGGCAACGTAAATGCGTTCGCCCCGGGAATCGATGGTGAGTCCGAACGGATGCGTTCCAACCTGCGCGGTTTTGCTAACGGCCAATGTCTTCAAGTCAATCTTCGAAACCGAGTTACTGATCCGGTTCGCGACATACAGCCAGCGATTATCGGGGCTGACAACCAAACCGGACGGCGATTCGCCGACTCCGATAGTTTTGATAATCCGCAGATTGTCCGCATCGATAACAGAGACGGTGTTTTTATACCAATCCGCCACATAAATCCGCTTGCCGTCCGGCGCCACCGCAATACCCAACGTACCGTCGTTCACCGTAACGGTAGTGGCGACTTCACGCTTTTTGGTATCGATAACTGCAAAACCTTTGGCTTCCGGCGTACTGACATAAACTTTACCACCATCCGGCGCGACGGCAACCCCGGCCGGTTTGCCCTGAACTGCGATCGTATCGACAACGCTACCGCTTGCCGTATCGACAACAGAGACGCTATCGCCCAACTGATTGCTGATATAAGCCAAAGGCTGGGCAGCAAGCGGCGTCGATAAAAAGGCTGTAGCGATGCAAATCGCTACAGCCTTATCGCCAAGGATGGTGTGTATGCCACTAGCCAGTCGGGAACTGGCGTGGCAATCGCCAAGGATGGTGTGTATGCCACTAGCCAGTCGGGAACTGGCGTCGCGATCGCCAAGGATGGCTTGTATGCCGCCGGCCAGCCGCGAACCGGTGCGGCGATAGTTCGCGAGGAACATTCGCTAAACCTTACTTTTCAGCCAATTTTTTCAGGTTAATCAAACCTGTTTCCAAAACGGCTTTCACTGCGGCGTTAGCAGTTTCTTCGTTCATTTCTTCAGGTGGATTATTGTTCATGTAAGCGCGGTAGTAACCGGCTTTCCAGATAACTTCAGTGTTGCCGCCTTTATCGGCTAATTCAATGCTTGCTGCGTAGTCATTGACAGGCAATGCAGGAACTTTTTCTTCAGCACCGGCATGAGTAATAGTCTTTGAAGAGCTCATGTCAGTGATTTTATAAGCATAAGACATTTTAGCTTCTTCGTACTTTTTCAATTCTTCGGTAATAGTGCTGCCGTCTTTCAAGGTTAAAACGCGAACCGCTCCTTTGGTGTTATCGCCTTTAACTGTGGTACTCATAATGCTTGGATGCCAAGACATATCGCCGTAGTTCTTAATAATATCCCATACTTTTGCAGCAGGTGCATTGATGGTGATTTTCTCTTCGGCTTTTTGACGCACGGGGCCGTGAGCATTGGCTAGTGAAGTAAAAAAGAACAGCAAAGCTGAAACTAATAAAACGATTTTCTTCATATTAACTTTCCTTATGGGATCATAAAACTAAAACGCGCATTATATGACAACCAAGCGCTGCAAGCATCAGCTTAGCGTGTTAAAACACAATATTAGGAAAAGAGACTATATCAACAGCTACCGGCTTCACTGCCGCAGTGCTGTTTTTACTCTTAGCGACAATAATAACTTATAGCCAAAGGGCATAAGTTTCGTTTGAGCGGATAAGCTGCCCAGCTCAGCTTTATAGTTATTTCTCAGGAATGAAACTGAAATCGACGTATCCCTGAGGCCGTTATGACGGTCTCAGGGAAATGGATCATGATTATTTCAGTTCGGGACAATCTGCATAAGCGGGATGAACAGTAACCATCGTAACTACCCGATGATTCTGATTGCGTGTGTTCGCCGGCCCGGCAGCTTCGCCTACTGCTTTTACATTCAATTGACCGGCACTAGCACCGTGCTTGATTAACATGTTTCTGACGAAAGAAGCCCTTCTGTCCGACAGGCTCTGGTTGCTTGTTGTGCTGCCAACCGTATCGGTAGAAGCGGTGACATCGACGGTAGCATCGGGATTAGCCCTCAAATATGAGCCCAGGATGGCAATTTCATGTTCCTCGGATTTATAAGGCGTTGCGCTGCCATCCGCGAAAAATACGGCAGTGTGTTGAGCCGAAAGCGGTCCGTCCTGAACGTGGTTTTGACTATGGACTTGCGTTAACCATTGGCACATTTCCTTTTCCGATGCCAGCCGATGCTCAGCTGCAGCTTGAGCGGCATCTTTAGCTTTTTGTTGGTCATTAATATTCCAATAATGATCGTTTTTCCATTGAGCTAAAGCTTTGTTGGCTTCTGCGAGTTTTTTCTCGGCCGCTTCCTCATGCATAATAGCCTGACGGTAATGGCCTGCGTTCGCGGCATCAATTCCTGAACTCAACCCTGGAATATCTTTCTGTGGAGTTGCACAAGCCGCAAGAGAAGCAACCAATACGGCAAACGGCACCTTAATACATTGTCTTTTCATAACTTTATCCTTTTCAAATCCTGACCAAACACCACTTTCCGGCGAATGATCGCAACGATTATTTAATGGTCAAAAGGCTTATTCGCCGTCGTCTAACGGCCCGTAAGTAGTCCAATATCCCGGCATATGATGGCCAAAATAACGGCTGTCCTCACTAAAACGATCCCATATATAGGATGGAGTGATAAAGTCACTGGTAGGAATAGGAGCTGTAACCAGTTCCGCAGCTCCGAGAGTGGTTCGGCTAACAGTCTGCATGACGCCGCGCAACATTCCCCATGTTAATCCAACAAAGGCATTTTGGTCGTGGCTGATATTGATAATATTTTTCGGTATTTCGATAAAGCCGGTTGCGGCATTGGCTAGTCCTTGGCCGAATTTAGAACCTACCCCCGCTAGGTAACTCTGATGCTCATGCTCCGCATAAGCCGACCCTGTTGACAATAATGCGCTGCAAAGCACACAGGCAGTAAAGAGGTTTTTGTTATTCATTATTAACTCCTCATTCAATGTTTAATCTACCGGAAGCATTTACAATTCGAATCAATTCTGTTGCAAATACGGCCCGAAGAACCTGATTAAGGAAACCGCAAAACTTAAGATTTCCTTAAGCCAACCGTAACTTAACATTGATGCAATGTCAAACTCTGACTCTTCAAATATATAAAATCGTTAACTCAATTTAACCGCTGCATCTATTCATTATTATCTCGGAAACAGCTATAGCTGATTTTAAAATGAATCTATACAACAGGATTTTTTTCAAGAATAGCCAGTTTGTCGGCTTCAATTCCAAGCAACAATTCCCCTTTTAACAAACCAACCAGTTCCCTGCCGGCCATTTTAAAACGCCAACCGTGCAGTAACGGACACTCTTCCTCGCCGTCATTAAACAACAGCGCTTCCAAATCCTTGCGCGTTGCCAAAATAATCGGATTTAACGAGTTTTCTTCAGCGCGAATTCTGACCAGTGCCGTTAAAATATCCAGTATCGCTTCCTGCTGCTGAGTTTTTTTAGCGGGCCGGCCTTTTTCATGCAACGGAATCGGCGCCCTATTCTTCGCAGCTGTGATTAATTGGCATAATTCAGCACCATAACGGTTTACCACGCGCTCATTGATACCTCGGATATTGGCTAGTTCCCCCACTGTTTCCGGCTGCAGTTTGGCTATATCGAACAACATTTCGTCACGCAACAGCCAACTCTTGGGCCTGTCTTCAGACTGCGCTGTTTTTTCACGCCATTCGGCTAAGGTTTGAATGATGGATAATTGCCTGCCGGTCAGCTTGTTTTTACCCTTGATTTTCAACCAGGCCTTCTCCGGCTTTACCACATAAAGCGCAGGATCGGCGAGTTCAGCGAAATCACGCTCGAGCCAATCGGCGCGTCCGAGTTCTTCTAACTTTTGCAGCATCATTTGATAGATTTTGCATAGATAGATCACATCGTCGGCAGCATATTGGATTTCCGCATCGATCAGCGGCCGCTTGCTCCAGTCTGCCCGGGTATGGGCTTTGTTTAAATTCACATTCAACAAACTGGAAACCAGCATTGCGTAGCCCGGATTTTCCTGGAAACCCAGCAACGGCGCAGCAATTTGAGTGTCAAAAAGCGGCTCGGGCAATTTCCCGGTTAATTGATAAAAAATTTCCAGATCCTGCCTGCTGGAATGAAATACCTTTACAATCGCTGGGCTGTATATCGCATCAAAAAGATTATCCAGGGATGGCAGTGCTATCGGGTCAACGCATGCGACCCAGTCCGGCGTTGCTATTTGCAGCAGGCAGAATTTTGGGTAATAGGTTTTTTCCCGTAAGAATTCGGTATCGAGAGCCAACCAGGGTTCCGTCTTAATTTGTTCACACAATTTAGCCAGCTGGTCCGGAGTGTTTATATATTGGATTTTGTTTGTCATATTGTTAAACGAGCAGTTATTAAATTAACCGTAAACTCATGCGCTTTACGATTAATGGTAGTTTTTATTTCAGTGATAGAATTTAGTTTTTTGTCTTCATTTACTATGCGATTTTGTATTATTCCGGTTACTTCTTATCGGCAGAACTGTTCACTGCTGATTTGCGAACAGTCCAACAAAGCTGCGATCGTCGACCCCGGCGGCGATATTGACGCGATTATTAAAACCATTAACAAGGAAAATGTATCGCCTGAATCCATCCTGATTACCCACGGACATCTTGATCATGTCGGCGCAACCGCGGAGCTGGCGGCCTTGCTTTCGGTTCCTGTTATAGGCCCTCATCGAGACGATCAATTCTTGATCGATGCGATTCCGGAACAATGCAAAGCCTTTCGTTTTCCAGCCTGTGACTCATTTACACCGTCACGTTGGTTAAATCAAGGCGATATTGTTAAAGTTGGCGCAGAAGTACTGGATGTTTTTCATTGTCCTGGCCATACACCGGGACATGTGGTTTATGTTCACCGTAATACCAAACTGGCCATAGTCGGCGATGTGCTGTTTAAAGGTTCAATCGGACGAACCGATTTACCCAAAGGAAATTTCAATACGTTAATAAATTCAATCAAAAATAATTTGTGGCCTTTGGGCGAACAGTTTTCGTTTATTTCCGGCCACGGCCCAATGTCTACTTTTGGCGAGGAAATGCGCAGCAATCCTTTCGTTGGCGTTTAATTCTTCGACTCCGTTCGATCAAGTTAACTCCGGCTGACTTGATCGGAGCTTTTATTCTCAGATTGGGAAACACGCTGTCTTCCGCGCCGGCGATAATTGTGGTTACGTTTTTTATTACGGGCTTTTACCCGCTTTATATCCAGTTTACGTTGTTTAATTTCGACCGATTTTAAATGTAAGAATATATCCTGCGGCATTTCATCGGGCAACTCGACAAGCGTGTACTCGCCTTGGATATTAATATTGTTAATATTATTTTTATCGACCCCGGACTCTTCAATCAATACTTTTTTAAGCTCTTCGGATGTAACTTGATGTTTACTCCCTACGTCCAACCGATAGCGAATCATTTTAATGCCTGATTGAACTACGCCTGCTGCCGCACTATTCAAGAGGCTTGTTTTTTTTGTGCTCGGCGGCAACTGCTCCCTGCATTGCCCTACCTCGGCAATTGCTCTCGATCGCTGTTCCAGACGCGGTTCTACCTCCCCCATCCTTGGGGTCGTACCTCCTTCGCCCTGCATCTCTGCAGTCGTACCGCCGCAGCTATTTTTATTATCGCTGATCATTCCGATCCCAAAAGACTTACTATATTGTTTTTAAAGTCTATTCTGAAAAATTTCCACGAAAGCCTCGTCGCGCAATCTGCGCACCCAAAGCTCTGTTTCTTCTTCAATTTTACGCTTACGAATGGCCTCTCTGACCAGGTTCTTTTTAAACTCGCTACTATCGTCCTTATTTTCCCGGCCTAGAACCTGAATAATATGCCAGCCAAATTGGGTTTGAACCGGTTCGCTGATTTCATTAATGCCGAGCTTTGTCATTGCTTCTTCAAACGGTTTGACCAAATCGCCGGGAGACACCCAATCAAGCGAACCGCCTTTTAGTGCGGAACCTTTATCGTCCGAGTGCGCCCGCGCCAGCGCGGCAAAGTCGTCGCCATCGGCAATGCGGACTTTTAACGCCTGCAAGCGTTTTTTGGCCTCGGCATCGTCAACCAGTTCATTGGTTTTTATCAGGATATGCCGGACTTTAGTTTTGACAATCACATGATTATCGGCATCTTTCAACTCGATCATTTTAATAATATGGAAACCGCTAGGACTGCGTATCGGTTCGGAGACTTGACCCTGCCTCATTTGCCGGATCTCGTTAACAAACAATGTAGGAATCTCGCTCATCCTGCGCCAGCCCAAATCGCCGCCTTTCAACGCATTGGCATCGTCCGAATCGCTAATGGCCGATTGAGCAAAATCTTGCCCTGCCCGCAGTTTTTTGACCAGATCATCGGCTTTGCCCATCGCTTTCTGTATTTCCGTCGATGAGGCGCCTTCTTTAACCGCGATTAATATATGGCCCAAGTGATACTGCGTAGATTCTTCGCCGATTTTATCCTGGGTTTCCATATAGTGCTCAACTTCCCGGTCGGTAACCTTGATGCGTCCGCCGATCTCCCTGCCGCGTAATTGATTAATAACGATTTCATTGCGGATATTATCCAGAAAGCTTTGATAACTCATGCCCTGCCTTTCCAGTTCCGTTCTGAATTGTTCAACATCCATATTATTTCTTCGGGCTATATCCGCGGCCGAACTGTTCAGCATGTCTTCACTGACGGTAATCCCGGCTTTTTCCGCCAGCTGCCGCTGAAGCTTATCAACAATCATTTTCTCCAGTACTTGCTTACGTAAAACATAAGAAGGCGGAGCCTCGGAGTTACTTTGCCGTATTCTTTGTTCAATCGCCGCCACTTCGTTTTGTAGTTCACGCTCAAGGATAACGTCGTCTTCAACTACAGCGACGATCATATCAAGCACTTCAGCGCGCGCTAAAAAGCTGCCGAACAATAAATGACACAGCAATACGGTTACAATGGCTTTTTTCATGTTTTCTTTGTTAATCATCTTTCGGTGCCCGATAACCATAAATTTGTCTTTCAAAGAACTGATCCAATTTCTCGCCGATACCGGTCAAGCCCTTAAGTTCTATCTGAAAGAATACCCCCACCTGACTGACGCCGGTCGCTGTAGGATCGATGGCTAGGGTATTCTGGATAATTGGCGATTGAATAAACGTTAAGCTGTTAATCCAACGCCGCCCGATAATACGGAAACGCCAGCAGCAATTTTCCTTCTCTAAGCCTAAAAAGCTTTCCTGCGTCGAATTATTCAACAGTGAATAAGTCCAACGCCCAACCACGGACCAATCGTTATACACCGGCCAGTGCGCGGAAACATCGCTTTGGATAATATCGTAAAGTCTTTTTCCCGATGTATCCGGAATCATGGTGTTTTTTCTGTAGCGATAACCGAAATTAATAATTTCACCCGGTCCGTTAATATAGTGCAATGTGGCGTTATGCCTGACGACCCGATTCAAACTAGGATTCCATTGTGCGCCGGAACTTAGCGATACATGGTCGGTAAACCCAACGTTGAGTTCACTGACTAAATTTGAAAATTTATCGGTATCAGGAAAATACCCCGGTATAGGTTCCTGATAGCCCGGTAAAGTCACTTTTCTATCCTGAAAATAAGCGATTTGGCCGACGCTGAGTTTTAATTTGTCCCGGCCGGATTTAGCGTCAACCAAGCGCGTTGTTAACGCGGCCGTTAGCTGATTGGCATCGCCGACTCTGTCCAAACCGCTGAAGCGGTTTTCCAAGAAAAGACTGTTAAACGAAACGTCATAGAACGAGGTATCGAATATAGGAATATTGCTCTGGTCTTTTCTGGGTATATACAAATAAAACAATCTGGGCTCAAGAGTATGCAGATAAGATCGATTGGCAAAATCCACGTCCTTTTCCATATATAGACCGGTATCGGTAGAAAAGATCGGCAAGGTTCTTGTTACGCTGTCCGTAGCTAATGATGCTGCGCCTTCTTTTGGGTTGCTTAGCGAATACTGAGTAGACAGCAAAGAAATCTTTGGCGTTAAAAATGCGCTGGCCGTCTGCAATGGAAAACTGACTGACGGTTTAACATTGGTCCGCTGTCCGTTGACTAATGCGTCATGCTGAAAATAGGTATATTCAGCATCCATTGCCGTATTCAACGGCATAAAATTGAAAGCATGATTCAAGTTAAGATTAACTTGCGGCAATCTTCGATACGGCATACCGGTATCTAAAATCGCCTTATCGATGGATTGATAGCTGTCAACATGGCCGCGTAACGAAACGCCTTCATTTGCATAGCCGAGATTAGCCTGGCTTAAAAGGAAACTGCTATACGTAGACATACTGAGCGCGTTGCCTAAATCCGCAAGATAATCTTTATCCGACACTTTATTCAAATCAAAATTCGAATAAATATGAGGCGTAAATTGGGAGATATTCTTAAGAGCTAGCGAATATCGCGAGGTATCACGAAATTGGTCATAAGGCATAAACTCCAGATCCGCCGATCCTTTTGTCATCTCCGTCAAATAACGGAAATCGCCGCCCAATATAGGTCCTCTTTTGGAAAGATAGCGCGGCCGTAGAGTCAGATCGTAATTGGGCGCTATGTTCCAATAATAAGGGAGCGAGAAACTAAAACCGGTCCGTTGCGTATTGCCAAACGAAGGCGCGAGGAACCCAGAAAGCCGCCTATTATCCGTCGGAAAAGAAAGATAAGGCGAATAAAGCACAGGCGTGCCTTTGAATTCAAGCCAAGCGTTTTTAGCGGAACCTTGACCGCTAATTTTATTGATCTTCAGCTCGCTGGCATGCACGACCCAATCCTGATTGCCGGGACGGCAACTGGTATAAGCAACATCTTTATATCGGGACAGGCTGCTACTCTCCCGATAAATTGTTTTTGCCCGGCCTCTAAGCGGAGTAGCCGGAGAAATAAACAGGGCATCCCTGAGACGGGCCTGATTGGAAGCTAAGTTAAGCGACGCCGACTCACTGTGCAAGGCCAGCTCATCCTCGTTGTAATAAACGCTGCCTTGTAAATCCAGTGTCTCCGATACCGTATCGTAAGTCGCTTTATTAGAGACAGAATGCTGATCCGCATGATTCATTTCAACATTGCCGGTATAACTGTAGATTTCATTCTCGTATATTTCGGCGTAATTGGAATCGATATCCAGCGGCGCTTCATCCCGCAAATCTTTTCCGCCGGACGCAACTCTGGGCTTTTTGCTTCCCGGCGCCATACAGCTTTGCCAAGGGTCGTATTTCAATTGCGATTTAAGATTATTAAAGGTTAGCTCTTCGTTATGATCGAACGCCGGGGTAAGCAAGCTGATGCCGGGACCGGACGTTTCAATAATCTGCGGTTGCCCTTTAGGGTCGGCGCCGACCAGCTTGCAATCCCATTTTTTATCCGACGACTTGGCGTCGCAAGTCCAACCCGGGCGATTGTTTTCAGTTTGCAGTAACTTTTTATCATTTGAAGGCTGAGCGATTGGCGTAGGCTCAACGCTAACCTGCCGGGCGTCTTGATCTGTCTTGGCATTCACAGGAAGTTTAGGCGCTTCCGGCTCCAGGCTTTTCTCGGCAGGCAAGGGCTGAGCCTCAACGTTTTCAACAGGTTCGCGCTGAGGCTCCACTATGGCCGGCTGAACTTTTTCAACAACTTCCTCTGGCGCAGGCTGTGTTTCTTTAACCGGTTCGACGCGGGCAGGCGTCTTTTCCGCACCGTTATTCTCCGAAGATTTTTTTTCACCGACACAAACCCACTCTTTGTTATTTTTATCTTGTGAGCAATTCCAGAGAGATTCGTTGGCAGTGCTGACGGGCACATAAATAGAAGGTAAAAAAAACAGTAATAAACGGCGGCGCATAGGTAATATCAAGTTTAGTAGCGTAGTGAATCGTAAATCGAATAAAATGCCGGACGCTAATTTTACCTTACTACCCTACATTATACTAATCTATCCTAAACATCATGATGCCTGAAGACTTAAGAACAATATTGATGTTCGACTGGCTTGAAAACGATTTATTGCTCGATATAAGCGCATGCGCCCCTGCATCCAGCGATGCCAGTTTTCGCCGTTACTTTAGAGTCAAGACTTCAACAGAACAGTTTATTGTGATGGACGCGCCGCCGGCCAAAGAGAATATTGAAGCTTTCGTTAGGGTTGCCAAACTGCTAACGCAGTCTCAAATCAATGTCCCGGCAATTTTTCGCCAAAACCTGGCCGACGGTTTTTTACTGCTGGAAGATTTCGGAAGCCAGTGTTTTCTGGACCGGCTTAACGATTCGACTGCTTCCGATTTATATCAAAGCGCTTTCGACAGCTTGTTTAAACTGCAAAACCAAACACCGACACAAGACTCCGGCCTGCCCAGCTATGACGAAGCGCTTCTGCACAGGGAACTGGCTATTTTTGACGAATGGTTCCTGGAACAATTACTGGACATTTCAATTCCTTCAGCCGTTTGGCAGACAATCCGCAGCCTTCTTACCGCCTCGGCACTGGAGCAGCCGCGCTGCTGCGTTCACAGAGATTATCATTCCCGCAACCTGATGGTTTTAGACAACGATTCGCCGGGAGTGATCGACTTTCAGGATGCCGTCATTGGCCCAATTACTTATGACCTGGTGTCGTTATTGCGCGATTGTTATATCGCTTGGCCTGAACAGCAGGTCGAGCAATGGGCGCTTAACTATTTCGAGCGTCTCCAACAAGCGGCTCTTGTTAATTGCAGCCAGGCCCAATTCAAACGCTGGTTCGACCTGATGGGACTGCAACGCCACCTTAAAGCCATCGGCATTTTTTCCCGCTTGCATTTGAGGGACGGCAAGTCCAATTATCTTGACGACATCCCGCGCACGCTGAACTACGTCACCGCCGTTTGCGCCGCCTACCCTGAGCTTGCCGAATTTAATGACTTCCTACACCGGCACGTATTGCCCGCCCACCACAGCATCTCCAACGCCGCATGAAAGCGATGATTTTGGCCGCCGGACGCGGCGAGAGAATGCTCCCGCTAACAGACCACACCCCGAAACCTCTTCTTATTGCCGGCGGAAAAGCGCTGATCGAACATACAATAAATCAACTGGTCGCGGCCGGTTTTAATGATATAGTCATCAACCATGCCCATCTGGGCTCGCAAATAGAAGACCGGCTCGGTAACGGCAGCCGGTTCGGCGCAAACATCAGCTATTCGCCGGAAGGCGAGCAAGCGCTGGAAACGGCAGGCGGCATCATCAACGCATTGCATTTATTAGGCGAGGAAGTGTTCTTGGTGGTAAACGGCGATATAGCCACAGACTTTCCTTTTGCCGGACTCAAAAACCGGACTGTCGATTTAGCCCATCTGGTTCTGGTCGACAATCCCGCCCATCATCCTGAGGGCGATTTCGGCCTGGATCAGTCGGGGCTGGTCGTTACAAACGCCGCGGAACAATTCACCTTTAGCGGAATAGGCCTGTACCGTAGCGAATTGTTCAAGAACATACCCGCAGGGCCTAACAAACTGGGGCCTTTATTACGGCAAGCGATTGCATCCGGCCGGGTTTCAGGACAAAAAATGAACGGCTTCTGGATGGATATCGGCACGCCGGAACGCCTGCAGGAACTGGACTTTACTTACACTCAACTAAAAGGTGAAGATTATGCCTGATCATATTTATAAAAAAATAGAACTGACCGGCTCATCAACCGTCGGTATGCAGCAAGCCATCGAAAACGCAATCGCTAAAGCCGCCGAAACGACCGAAAACATGCGCTGGTTCGAAGTTGTCGAAACGCGCGGCCATATAGAAAACGGCAAAATCGCGCACTGGCAAGTCACCGTTAAAATCGGCTATTCTTTAAGTTGAATAAAGGCGCGCCACCAACGACCTGTGAATAAGCCCGAAGATAAAAGCCCCGATACGGTATGGCATCGCGCCACTGTCACCCGGCAACGCCGCGAACAAAAAAACGCCCATAAATCCGTAGTCCTTTGGTTTACCGGTTTATCCGGCTCCGGCAAATCAACGCTGGCCCATGCTGTTGAAGAGCACTTGCATCAACACGGTTTGAATACTTTCGTGTTGGATGGCGATAACGTCCGTCACGGCTTGTGCGGGGACTTGGGCTTTAGCGATCAAGACCGCAAGGAAAACATCCGCCGCATCAGCGAAACAGCCAAACTGTTCCTCGAAGCCGGCGTGATAACGCTGACCGCATTTATCTCGCCGTTCAGGGCGGAACGCGCGATAGCAAGAGGCTTGATGCCGCATGGCGACTTTATTGAAATTCACTGTTTTTGCCCGCTGACCGTTTGCGAACAACGCGACGTGAAAGGGCTGTACAAAAAAGCGCGCTTAGGCGAGATAAAAAACTTTACCGGCATATCGTCGCCTTATGAAGAACCGGAAAACCCCGATTTAAAAATCGACACCAGCCGGCTTACGCTCGAAGAAAGCGTACAACAGGTCATAGCGCTATTGCACACTAAAAACATTCTGTCCGTGCCGCTTCATTAATATCTAAGCCGATGGAGTAAATCATGTATTTCGATGTCTTCAATGGCGACGCCGACGGCATTTGCGCACTGATTCAACTGCGCCTTGCCCAGCCGCTGTCATCGACGCTGATTACCGGCATTAAGCGCGATATTCAATTACTGGATAAATTTACCGTAAGCCCAGACGATCGCGTCACGGTACTGGATATTTCGCTGCAAAAAAACATTAAGCGAGTTAATCAGTTTCTAAATCAGGGCGCTCATATTTTGTATATAGACCACCACCAGCCCGGCGATATTCCGGAACACCCCCATCTAAAAACACTGATCAATACCGACAGCTCAATCTGCACCAGCTTGCTGGTCAATCAATACCTGCATGGCAAATACCCGTTATGGGCAATAACGGCAGCCTTTGGCGATAATGTAAACCACAGCGCCGAACAGCTGGCCGCCACGCTGAATCTAACCCCAACAGAGCTGGACACCCTGCTTAACCTGGGCATCTACATTAACTATAACGGCTACGGCAGTTGCATTGACGACCTGCATTTTGCCCCCGACCGGCTGTATCGGGAAATGGCGGAATTCCAATCGCCTTTCGACTTTATCAACAACAAGCATGACATTTTCGAGCAACTGGAACAGGGTTACCGGGAAGACATGGCCAATGCCGAACGTCTTAAACCGGAGTATCAAAGCGGCGCAGGCGCGATATTCATCCTGCCGGACAGCATCTGGGCAAGGCGCGTCAGCGGCGTGTTCGGAAATTTCTTGGCCAACCTTAACCCGGACCGGGCTCATGCCGTCATTACGTCTAACAAGGAGCACGATTACCAAGTTAGCGTCAGGGCGCCGTTATCCAGCAAAATCGGGGCCGACGAATTGTGCTCCGCATTCCCAAGCGGCGGCGGACGAAAAGCCGCAGCCGGGATCAATCATTTACCCGCCGACCGGCTGGCTATTTTCATCAAAAAGTTTGAGGAATTTTATTCCTGAGTAACTGTTACAATGTCAGTAAAAAGGCTTACGTTTTAAAGCTGAGTTGAGCGGCTTGTCCGCTCAAACGAAACTTATGCCCTGTGGGTATAAAGCTGAGTTGAGCAGCTTGTCTGCTCAAACGAAACTTATGCCCTCTGGGTATAAATTTAAGGTAATGGAACGCCGATGAAATAATGAATGAGTTTTTAGCCTTTAATCTTATTCGAATCAGAGTCATCGGCTTTCTACTTTTGGCCACTAAATAATAACTACAATCTTAACAAACCGCCAACTAAGGCCGCCGGAACCAACAAGCATGAGCTCATTTACCAATCAACCTAACCCGAACCGACTGGAACAACTACAGCATATCAACCTGCAATTGGCCGCACTCGGCCAGCCCACATGCGAAGTCGAAAACGATCCGCAGTACCTCAAGATTGCAGGCGGTCTATTAAAAAATTATTCGCAACAACGCCGCCTTCTGGCGCTGACCCAATACCGTTGCCCTGCCGATCGGCGCATACAGGATTTCCTCAACGGCTACTTGGCTGAAAACAACATCAACGAAACCGTCAGCTTGCCCGGCGAAACTTTTGTGCTGGAACAAAAAGGACTGGCAAGAGAACTGTCCCTGCCTTTCCAGCATAACGAATTCCATTCGCCTTATGTCGATTCCTACCGGATTCAGCAAGGCGTGCTGCATAATCCCAAAAATGACCGCCGCACCACCAAAGGCGTGTTCCATATCGCTGCCGGCGGACTTCCGGTTCCGGCCGATAAAAGCGAAGTGCCGGTAAACGCTTATGCGGCATTGCTGAGAGCCGCGCTGACGCCTCCCGACGACCTTCTAAGCCTGCCTTTTACCAGTGCGCAGCAAAACAGCGCAAAACTCTGGGTTTCATCGCTGATGAGGCCCATCGTATGCCCGGAAGTTTCGGACACGATGCCGGTTAAAACGATGGAAGTGCGTTTCTTCGCTCCCGGCGGGCTGGTAGCCAACCTGGATTTTGTCGAATCCATTTTCGACAACGCCGGCGACCCGTTCCTGCCCGAAAACGATGCCGCACTGGATATTGACCACTGGACCGGCCATACCGGCTGCATCATTCTTGCCTCGCATCTGGTTCATTGCCGGAAAAAAGATCTCGGCCTGCCGCATTTTGACGATGCAACCGAACGGCAACGCAAAGACGGCATGTGCTGGCAACGTGAAGATGAACTGTACAACAACGGCCAGCCCTTCAAACTGGTATGCCGCAATATGAAAGGAGTCATTGTCACGATTATTGCCGATAACTATTTCGGCTACAGCAAAAAGGAAATCAAATCCCATATCAGCTATTCGGCCAACCTGTACGGAGGCGCCGAAGAAGAACATTCGGGCGGCGCGCTGGCTTTCCCGAGGGTTATTTTGGGCGAGATATTTTTGCCGCATACGTCTTCCTATATCAATGACAATTACTCTTTCGACCGGCTCTGCCTACAGTTGGCGCCGGTCATAGAGGTTAAAGAAGAAGGTTATGCCGTCGACAGAAACTATCCCGACATCGTTTACATCCCCAATTCGGCAAAGTTCAACATTCAGCAACAGCAAATCAGCTGGACGCACAACAGGCAGCAACACACGCTTAAATTGCTGTTCAACCATACCTACGTCTATCCGAACGGTTTTAAAATCCACATGGAGCGCCACCCTCATGCGCCCAGCTGGCGCTTGATCGGCACGCATCAGGAAGGCACTTTCTGCCATAAGCCGAGCACCGTATCCGGCGGCGGCAAGTCGGAGATTTCCAAATCGATTGCCGGGGCGATCATTTCCGGCGCGGTGTTTGTCGACGATTTCGACAAAGACATGGATATCATCACCGAAATATTCGAGCACGATTATTCAACACGTTTTCGCGACCCGACGCTGCATGGCATCGACAAACGGCCCCTGCTCAGCAACGAGCGGACCCTAGGTTCAGTTATCAAATTGCTGACCCCGTCCGCAACGCAATATTCGGATGCCCATAACCAGTGGCTGGACACAATCCCCCGCCATATATTAGCCGTGGCGCTGATGATCAAGCGTTTTTACAAAGAGGAATGGGGCTCGAACTGGAGAAAGCATTTCTCCGTCGACATGGTCAACAGCCACCCCGGCAACGAACTGAAATTCCAAGGCCGCAAGCTAATCGCCAGCTACTTGCGCGTCGGCTTTGACGAAAAAGGCGCGTGGCGGGTTTTCAAACTGCGCCAGGACTTCATGGCTTCGGCCAAGGTCCAGTTGGAAGACGATATTTCCGCGTCCACCGTTGTGCCTGTGCGTTACCTGAACGGGCTAAATCCGGACTATAAAAATCCCAGCGTTAAACTGGTCGAGAACTGCGAAAAAAGTTTCTTCCAACGGCCGGACGATGCAATCCACCGCGGTACCGATTTACAAACCGAACTGGATTTTTCACGCACCGACAATTTCATTTCCAATTTCCAGCCGCTAACCGCAGAAGATGCCCGCGAGTTTCTCGAAGACGTGGTTCATTTCGACGAATTCAGCGAGCCGATGCAAAACGTGATCCGCCAGGCCGTCCACTGCAAGGAAGGAGAATATTTTGTTTCCTCCGCGCATCCCCGGCTGGTCGACGGCAAACCCAGCCAAAACGTCCGCTACCTGCAACTGCGCCCGGATATAGCCAACCCTAAAATGCGTTATATCGCGGAGTTGTCTACACGCTTGGCGAGAGGCCTTAACGCCGGCCAAACGGTTCACTTCCCGGTTAACGAAGTCTTGACCGGACGGCGCAACAATCCCGCCGACCTGGAATCGGGCATCCGGCCTTTGGCGATCTATAATCCTATCCATTACCAGGAACTTCCTGAATTATTCATGGATTTTATCTGCAGCCTGACCGGAAAATCGCCATCCACGACCGGCGCCGGTTCCGAAGGCGCGCTGACCAAAGGCCCGTTCAATGCGGTATCGGCCACCGCCGACCTGAATACCGCGCTGGTGTCTTTCATTCTGTGCGGCTACGACGGCTATTCCACAGCCGCAGGTTACATAGGTTCACAGCGCCGGATCGATCACGACATCAGCTTGCTGATTCCGGAAATCTGGTCGCGTTTGCCGGTAGCCGAACGCGACCCGCAGTATTTGATTGAAAAAGGACAGCTGGAAAAACTGGAAGATTTTGAATACGAAGGCCGCACCGTCTACCAAAGCCGCTTGGGTTATCGTATTACCGAACGGTTTGTACATACCAACTTCGGCAAGATGTTCGACTACCCGACAGCGGTATTCGACGAAGCCATGTTGAAGCCGGAAACCCAGGATCTGCCCAGCTATGTCGACGGCATTGATAACGTCTATGAAGCGCAGCAGCGGGTAGCGCAGCTGTATATTCAGGATGGCTCTATCGATGACGCCTGCCCTCCGCTGAAAGCACTGCTATATATCATGGCCAACGGCGAATATGAAGGCAAAACCGCCAGCGATCCCGCGATACGGAATATGTTCACCCGCGACTATTTGTTACAAAGCGATTGGTATCAACAGCGCCTTGAAATCAAACAACAACGCGACAGTGAACTGTGGCAGCAACACAAGGCTTATATCCAACAGCAATTGCAGAATGATTCGACAAACCGTGCCGAATTAAGCCAAAAACTTGAATCAGCCGAGCGCATGCTGGCCGAAATCAACGATCCGGCGTATCTGCAACAACTGCAAGGCACTTTAGGAGCGGACTGGGTGCATCGCTCGTAAAATGCACTGTTATTGTTACCGCTTGTTCAGGCATTGCAGCCCAAACAAGCGGTAACAGCTTCTTAATGTCTACTCGCTTTACCGAGCACCTTCCCTTATCAGGTCTAGTGCTTGCTTATCCATTTGGAAAGCAAACACTACCAGGTTCTTTGCAGCTATTCATATTTATCTTGGAATAGCGTCATCTTCAAGAATAAAATCCCAGTCTTCCTTTCTGATAAAGCTGAGTTGAGCGGCTCGTACGCTCAATGTGAATTTGAATATTGCCACCGACAAGCCGATTGCTCTGGTCGTCGATAAGTCGCTCGAAGTAAAACTTGACGCCGACGTTGCAATCAACGAATTAGCACTGCTAAAAGTCACTACGCTACCGCCGGTAAAAGCAGGACTTGCTCCAAAAACGAAGACATAGTTCCGTAAGATACGCACAGCGTATCCTAGCCGACTGTTTTATGCCGTAATTCATTAACATACAGATCGTTACGGAACCGCAATTTCAGCCTCCCATCCGCCGCCAAAAGCCCTGTACAGCGAGACGATGGCTACGCACACCGCTGTTTCGGCCTTGACGCGTTCATCGGCAACGGCGAATTTGCTACGCTGGGCGTCCAGCACCGACAAATAATCATTAACCCCGTGCCGATATAGTACACCGGCGAGCCGGTAAGCTTCCATTGCCGCAGTTTCGGCCTCGTCCATGCGCTTGCGGCGCTCCAGCGATGTAGCGTGTTCGACAAAAGCATTTTCCACGTCTTCCAGCGCGAGCAGGAAAGTCTTCTCGTAATTCGCCGCGACTTGTTCCAAACGGGCATCCGCCGCGGTGATTCGAGCCTGTATGCGACCGGCGTTGAATATCGGTGCAGTCAATCCCGACCCAAGCGCATAAACACTTTCGGCAAGACTGGACATGCCGCCTACCGCCAACGCACCGAAACCGCCGTCCGCCGACAACACTAACTTCGGGAATAAATCGGCCCGCGCCGCGCCAAGATGGGCCGCCGTCGCGCTAACTTCGGTTCGCGCCAGACGCAGATCCGGCCGCTGCTCCAGCAACCCCGAAGGCAACAGTCCAGGAATGCCCGGAGACTTTGCCGGCAACGGCTCCGCATTGGCCAAGCTGCGTTCCAGGTTTTCCGGCAGTTCGCCCAGCAACGCGGCAATACGATGAATCAGGCTGGCCGCAACACAGGTAAAAACCGGAAGCGAACCTTCGGTGCTGCGCAGCAGGGTTTCCTGACCGGCAATATCCCACTGATTGCCCAAACCGGCGCGATTAAACGCCTGTAGCACTCTTAACCGTTCCTGCTGGATATTGATATTTTCCCGTAAGATAGCGATACGTTGCTGCATGCCGCGCAACTCCAAATAGTTCGTCGCCACTTGCGCCAGCAACCCTACTTGCGCGACATGCAAAATCTCCACGGCTCCCCCGGCCTGAGCGGAGGCGGCTTCCGCTTCCAGATGCCTGGTACCGAATAAATCGATTTCCCAACGCGCGGCCAGTCCGCCGCTGACCATGTTGGCGGTAGGAATCAGCAGTCCGTTAGGCACGCCGATAACCCGGTCGATCTTCTTGTCCCGACCGCCGGATACCGCCAAGTCAATGGTGGGATAGAGCGCGGATTCGGCGACGCTAACCATCGCGTTAGCTTCGCGCACTCGCGCCACGGCAATCCTAAGATCGTGATTGTTCGCCAAGGCTTGTTCAATCAGGACGTTCAGCTTCGGATCACCGAATCCTTGCCACCAGGCTTTCAAATTGGCTGAATTAACAGCCGAGGCATTGGGAGGAGCATGATGCCAATCCTTGGGCGGCTCTATGCTGTTGATTGAAGTATCGACTCGGGTCGGGGTACAGGCACTCAAAAGCAGCGTCATGATTAAAATAGCCGGAGTGCAGGCTTCGCCTGCGCGCGCAAGCAAAGCTTGCACTCCTTTGCCGGTTACAAGAGCTAAGCCGCAAGCCGCACTCCGGACTCTGCCAAGATGTTTTCGTGCCTTTCGTGTTTTTCGTGGACAAATCAACGCTTTCATTGGGCAACTCCATTACCGGATGAATCAATACGTTTCACCTTGAACCAGGCCGCATAAAGCGCCGGCAGGAAAAAAACCGTCAACACCGTGGCTACCGTCAGTCCGCCCATGATCGCAATCGCCTGCGGTCCGAAAAAATCGTTGCGCGACAACGGGATCATCGCCAATATGGCCGCCGCCGCGGTCAGCAGGATGGGCCTAAAGCGCCGCACCGTCGATTCGACGATTGCGGTCCAAGTGTCGAGCCCGGCTTTATGGTCCTGTTCGATCTGGTCAATCAGGATCACGGAATTGCGCATGATCATGCCGGACAAGGCGATGATGCCCAGCAAGGCCACGAAACCGAACGGCGCACGGAACAGCAGCAGCGCGAACGCCGCGCCGATCACGCCCAACGGCGCGGTGACAAACACCAAAAAAGTCCGGGACAGGTTGTGCAATTGCACCATCAGCAAAACCAACGTCACAACCAGGACCAGCGGAATCCAGATAAAAATCGATTTTTGCGAGATCCAGGCATCTTCCTTGGAACCGCCGGTTTCGATGAAATAACCGGCCGGCAATTGGTCCTGTATCGGTTTGAGTTTGAGGATAATTTCGGACGCCACGTCGGGCGCCATCTTGCCGTCGATCACGTCGGCGCGCACCGAAACGGCCGGAAAGCGGTTACGGCGCCAGCGCACGCCGTCCTCGAACACGGTTTCGAATTTGACGAACTGCGACAACGATGCGGTCCGGCCGTTGCCGGTGCGCACGGCCACATCGAGCAAGCGCTCGGCGGCGGTGCGCAAGTCGTTTTGCGCGCGCCAGACGATGTCGATTAACTTATCGTTTTCCCTGAACTGCCCGGCAGGAATGCCGGTGTAATACGCCTGCAAGGCTTGCGACAGGCTTGCGGTCGACACGCCCAGCGCGCGGGCCTTGTACTGGTCCAACACCAGGCGTAGCGACGGAATTCTGTCGTGCCAGTCGTCGTTGACGTCGACGGTGCCGGGATTGGCGCGCACGATTTCGGTTACGCGGCCGGCTATAGCCCGGACCATGGCGGGATCTTCGCCGAATACCCGGAACACCAGCGGATAATCCATCGGGGGGCCGACGTTAAGGCGCATCACGCGCCCGCGCACTTGCGGGAAACCGGTCGCGAACGCCTGCCGGACACGCTGCATGACCCGCTCGCGGGCGGTGTTGTCCCTGGTCATCACGACAAATTCGGACAAATTGATATTGGCCAGCTGCTGCACGATCAACAGGAAAAAACGCGGCGTGCCGCCGCCGATATAGGCCGTGTAATTCAATACGTCTTCGTCTTTGCTCAGGATTGCTTCCATGCGCTTGGCGGTTGCTTCGCTTTCGGCAAACGAACTGCCCTCGGGCAGCCACAAGTCGACGATGACTTCGGGCCGGTTCGACAGCGGAAAAAACTGTTCCGGAACTTGGGTCAAAGCCGCTACGCCGATGCCGAATAATACGGCCGTGGCGACGATAACTTTTTTGCGATGCGACACGCACCAGGTCACCCAACGGCGCAGGCGGTTGTAAAACGGCGTGTCGAACAAGTCGCGATCATGGCCGCTGCCGGGCCGGACTTTCAACAACAGGAACCCCAGATACGGCGTGAACACAACCGCGCCTAGCCACGATAGCAATAGCGAGATACCCATGACCTGAAATATCGCCACCGTATATTCGCCGGCTTGCGATTTGGCCAAGCCTACCGGCAGGAAGCCGACGATGGTAATCAAGGTGCCGGTCAGCATAGGAAACGCGGTGGCGCTGTAAGCATAAGTCGCGGCATGAATCCTGTCCCAGCCTTCTTCCAGTTTGCGCGCCATCATCTCGACGGCGATCATCGCGTCGTCGACCAGCAAACCTAAGGCCAGAATCAGGGCGCCCAGCGAGATGCGGTGGATTTCCATGCCGAACAGCAACATGCACAGCAATGTGCCCGACAACACCAGCGGCACGGTCAGCGCGACCACGGAACCGGTGCGAAAGCCCAGACTCAAGAAGCTGACCAGCAGCACCGCGGCCAAGGCTTCAAAGAAAGTGGACAGGAATTCGCCGACAGCTGTTCGAACCACGCGGGGCTGGTCGGCGACCTGATTTATATCCATCCCCAGCGGGAGCTCGCCTTCGATCAGCGTTTTGGCCTCAGCCAGCGCCTTGCCCAATTCCAGCACGTCGCCGCGCTTGTTCATGGTGACGCCCAAAGCCACAGCTTCCTTGCCGTTGACGCGCATTTTGAACGCCGGCGGATCGATGTAGCCGCGCCTGACTTCGGCGAAATCGTTGACGCGCAAGGCCCGGCCTTGAATACGTACCGGCAGGTTGGCGATGCTGTCCACGGAATCGAATTGGCCGGTAATGCGTATCGGCAAGTTGCGCTGGGCGGTATACACCATGCCGGCCGAGGCCATGCTGTTTTGCGCTTGCAGCGCTTCGCCGACCGCGTTGGCGTCAAGTCCCAATTCGGCCAGTTTTTTGTCGGAAAATTCGATGTAGATTTTTTCGTCTTGGCTGCCGATCAGATCGACTTTTTCGACGTCCTTAACCCGCAGTAGTTGTTGACGGGCCGAGTCGGCAGCTTTTTTCAACTCGGCGTAAGTAAAACCGTCTCCCGAGAACGCGTAAATCACGCTATAGGTATCGCCGAACTCGTCGTTGAAGAACGGCCCTATGCTGCCGGGCGGCAAGGTCATGCGGATGTCGTCGACTTTTTTGCGCACTTGGTACCAAAGACCGGGGATTTCTTTCGGCGGCGTGTCTTCACGCGGGGTCACGAAAATGACCGATTCGCCCGGTTTGGAGTAACTGCGCAAAATATCCAGGTTCGGCAACTCCTGGATTTTCTTTTCCAAGCGATCGGTCAACTGTTGTTCAACTTCGAGCGCCGTCGCACCGGGATACAGGGCTTTGACCACCATGACTCTAAAAGTAAACTCGGGATCTTCGCGTTGGCCCAGGCGGAAATAAGCGAAAAGCCCGCCCAATAGCAACAGCACCATCATGAAACCGGTGAAAGCGCGATGCTTCAATACCCAGGCGCTGAGGTTGAAGGCGCTCATCGGCCTGCCTCAGCGCGCGCAGCCAACAGCGATTCCAATAAATCGCTTGCTGTATTCCGGCCTGCGTTCGTCAACGGCCCGGCCTGCGCCATCCCGGCCAAAGAAAGTTTTATGCCGCCTGCGTCACGGCTATTCATAGCCGTTGTAAACCCTTGCGGCAAACGCACGGCTTGGCCTTCGATCAAGCGGTTTGTGCCGGCGCTGACGATCAGTTGCCCGGCGCTAAGCCCGGTCACTGCAACCCGCTCGCCGCCATACGCGCCGCCTATCCGCACCGGCACCGCTTTGACCGTTGAGCTGCGCTCATCAACCAGCCAAACGCTAGTCTGTCCCGGCTCATGATGGGATGTAAAAACGGCCGACAGCGGAACGGTGAAATCGCCAGACATGCTTGATGGTATCCAGACTGTCGCCGTCATGCCTAGCCGCGCATCGTCTTTTCCGTCCAGGATAGTCGCCTTAACCCGATAAGTGCGGCTGACCGGGTCGGCTGCCGAAGCAATCTCGCGAATACTTGCTTTGATGCGTTTGTCGCCGTCGGCCCACAAAGTAACGCCGACTTCCTGCCGCTGTTTGATCCCGGCAATGCGATGCTCGGGAATGTCGATAGCGATTTCCTTCTCGTCGCCCTGGGCCAGCTTGATAATCGGCTGGCCCAGGGCGACGACTTGCCCGGCTTCGGCTTCAAGCGCCGTCACCACGCCGTCGCGGTCGGCCAATAAATCGGTATAAGCCAATTGATTGTCGGCCTGTCCAAGCTGCGCTTCCAACGCCGCCACTTTTTGCCGTGCGCCAATGTAGAGGATTTGACGGCGATCCAACTCAGGCTGGCTGACGACGTATTGCTCGAACAATTCCCGGTACCGGCTTAAATCGTCCTTACTGTAGGCGCGGTCGGCTTTGGCGGCTATCAATTGGGCTTTGATGTTCTGTGCCGCAAAGCGGTAATCGCTGGGCTCAAGCTTTGCCAGCACTTGGCCTTTACGCACCCTATCTCCAATATCGACCGAACGCTTGATCAGTTTTCCCGCCACGCGGAACGATAACGCCGTTTCAAAACGCGCTTTTACTTGGCCGGGAAAGGAGCTGTCGCTTGGTGTCTGTTGGCTTGTTATTCGAACGACATTGACAGGGCGAAGGGTTTGCCGGTCTTTGCCGGGCTGCGCACAGCCTGCCAATGTCAAAAATAACAGGCTTATGGATACAAGCGGTAAATGGCGGGAATTCATCGGTACTCCGGTTTAATAGGGCTGCACGGTGTAGCCAATTTAAACCAATCGCTTGAACTGCGCGTCACCCGTTCGGGTGAAGATGCTTGGAGTGCAGGCTTTGCCTGCCGGCGCAGCAAACGGAGCCCCATCCGGACCACAGTAAGCTTCTACTGTTCAACGAGGATGGCTTAGCAGTGGGTTGATCTTGATTACTCGAGAAATGCTCTGCAAGTTCTAGGCATCATAGCGTTAACGTAGCCTTGGAACCTGCAAGCATACCGAAACCTGTCGTTAGCAGTTGTATAAGTTCGGACTGGCGATGCGTTCCGGTCTTCGCCAGTACCTGCTTTAGCTGCGTTTTTACCGTGTTGCTGCTGATACCCCGCGTTTTGGCGTAATCGCTTGGCGTTTGTCCGCCCAGCAAAGCGGCCGCGAGTTTGGCTTCGGCCGGGGAAAGATCGAAGCATTGCATCAGCAGCTTGTCGCTAATTTCTAGCGGCCTGTCCGGGTCGCTAATAAATAGCGCAACGGCCGGCTCCGAGCCGGCAAAGAACAACGATTGCTTTTGCAGCGACACCACGATTGCCGATAGCGGACGATTTGAGCGACGCCTGTGTAAGCTCAATGCATGGCTTTGCCCCTGATCTGCGGCATCGCCGATCAATTGGCGTAGAGTGCGGGTTTCATGATTGTTAGCACCCAAGCATCGGCCGGCGGCATTAAGACTAAGGCCGTCGGCACAACGGCTTAAAGTTTCCGCGATATCGTTGATAAATACGGCTTGACCGCCCTTATCGAACAAAATCAACCCGACCGGCAAGCGGTTCAAAATATCAGCGTTTGTAGCCAGCGCGCCTTTGATTTCGGAAAATCTTTTGTGGATCGTGCAAGAGCGGCGCAAATGCGGCACCAAGCGGGCAAACAGCGCCGTTTCGCCGGCGGAAAACGGTTGTTGCTTGGACCTGAAAATCGACAGACGTACCGCCAGCATATCCTGCTTGAGCAAATGGCCAATCATCGCATGAAAATAACCCTGAGGTTTAAGCCAGTCGTTATACCACTCAGTCTTGATCAGTTCCCGGGCCGGAAACAAGCGATCCGTAGTGATTAACTTGCCTTCGGGTAAATCGCTGGAGTTTTCGAACCAGACATTGGTTTTGGAATAATATCGGTCGTAAGACGCGCCAGCGTCGGGGTCGATCCAGACGGTTTGCACAAAGGAAATTTCATCGCTGCAACAAGTGGAACTGCGGCTGACGAAATCCACCAAGTACAGTGCGGTGCCCCTGCTTTGTAAGACGTCGGACAATTGCTCCAAAAAAGCCGGCCATAACTCCGGCATGAACGCGGCATCGTAGATTGTCCCGATTAAATGATCGTATTGGCTTTCGTTCATCACTTACCGCGCATCCGGCAAAACACGTACAAGCCGGTATTAAATCAGGCGGCCTTGAGCCGCCTGCAAGCGGCAAATACCCTAAGGCCGCTCAAGTTTGAATAGTCTGTAAAAATTTTCCGTCGACAATTCGGCGATCCGACTCACTGTCGTGCCGCGCAATTCGGCCAGTTTTTCCGCCACGTAGCGTACATAAGTGGGATAGTTAGGCCTGCCGCGAAAAGGCACCGGTGCCAGATAAGGCGAGTCGGTCTCAATCAAAAAGCGGTCGGCAGGCACTTTTTTGGCGACTTCCTGAATCTCTTTCGCGCTGTTGAACGTAACAATGCCGGAAAACGAAATATAAAAATTCAAATCCAGCGCTTTTTCGGCAAACTCCCAATCCTCTGTAAAACAGTGAATAATGCCCCCTACTTCGCCGGCATTTTCTTCTTCCAATATTCGCAACGTATCGTGCTTGGCTTCGCGCGTGTGAATAATCAACGGTTTGTTCAAAGCTTTTGCGGCATTAATATGATTCCTGAAACGCTGATGCTGCCAACCTAAATCACCTTCACTACGAAAATAGTCGAGACCGGTTTCGCCGATCCCGATCACTTTGTCATGCTGACCTAAAGCGATCAGTTCTTCAACGCTGGGCTCCTTACCCTCATGCTCGTTAGGATGCACGCCGACAGTCACGGATATTTGCGGATAAGGCGCCACTAAATCCAGCATTGCCGGATAGGCCTCCATATCTATCGCTATGCAGAGCATATGTTCAATTTGGCTGTTTGCCGCTTCTTTGATAAAGCAGGCAAAATCGTTTTGATAAGGTGCCAGATCAATGCGATCCAGATGACAGTGGGAGTCTATTAACATCAGTAGTTGTAAAATAAGAAGTCTGCTTAAAAACAGGCGAAAAAGTAAGCTTTAGCCTTGTACCTTGTACCTTGTACCTTGTACCTTGTACCTCACATAGTATGCGTCGATCGATCGCTCTCTAAAGCGCCGGCCAGATAGTTTTCTATTTTGTTGCGCGACACCCCGCCGTCCTGGTCGCTAAATTGTACGCCTACGCCCGCCGCTCTATAGCCTTCGGATCCCGGCGGCGTTATCCAGATTATTTTTCCGGCTATCGGCAAACGTTCGGTCTCATCCATTAAATTGAGCAGCATAAACACTTCCTGGCCCATTGTGTATTCGCGGCTGGTAGGAATAAACAACCCGCCGTTGGTGACAAAAGGCATGTAAGCTGCGTACAACGCATTTTTATCTTTAATCGAAAGGGACAATATGCCTTGTCCGGGCGCTGCATCTGCCATGGTTATTTTCTCCGGTTAAGTTCGTGCCATTGAATTAAAAGTTCTTCAAACAATAACTGCCTGTTTATCTGAGTATCCAGGCGTTGCCTGCTTGCCAATAATAAATCGTAGAATTTATAAAGCCCTTTTAATTCTAGCCGTTCGGACAGTTCTTGCAACTGGCTGCTCAAGTCAGGATTGTATAAGTTTTGAGCCTGGGCATGATACGAGCTCTTAATCAAATCGATAACCCAGGATGTCATCCAGAATATTAACGGCGACGCCGATAACTTGTGCCAGTCTTCGGCGACGATAACCGGAGATTTAAGCCGCTTCGCTATCGCGATCCATGCATTGAAGCACTCGTTACGCACCATTAATACTTCGTCGTTCAGGTAATCCAGCGCCAACAAAGGTGCCCCCTGCGCCAACGCGACATTATTTCGCAATGTCTCGGTACTGCATGACGATGTTTCTGCCAACCAATCCACGACAGTTTCTTTATCCGGCGTCGCCAAGGCCAGTTTCTGGCAACGGCTGATAATCGTCGACGGCAATTTACCCGGTTTTTCGCTGATTAATATAATCAGCGTGCGCTCCGTCGGCTCTTCAAGACACTTTAAGAAAGCATTAGCCGCGGCATTATTCATATTGTCGGCCGGATTGATAATGACAACGCGATGAGCCTCGAACTGCGGTTTTAAGGTTAATTGGGTGATCAGTCCGCGTATCTGTCCGATAGTAATGGCTTTGCCGGGCTCCTCGGGTTGCACCCGGATAAAGTCGGGGTGAGTTTCGGCGTTGATTAATACACAGCTGCTGCAAAGACCGCACGCGATACCGTTGTGCTGCGGAACGGCACAAAGCAATGCCAGCGCAAACTGCTCGGCCAACCGCTGTTTGCCCAAGCCTTTATGGCCGGTAATAAGCAAGGCCTGGGGAATGCGTTTCTGCGCGATATAACCGTAAAGATGCTCCCATAGCGGCTGTTGCCAAGGTAATGGCTGCGGCACAGTCATTTTATAATGCCGTGTCTGGAAGACGATGAACAATTCAAGGGATGCAGGCCCGGTAAAGTGCGAATAACATCGCTAATGGCCCTTTGCACTTCAATTAACGGTTGATTCGCTTTTATCAACTTGATGCGCGCGGGATAGAGTTCGGCCTGCAATAGATAAGCCCGCCTGACATTTTCAAAAAAACTGATTTTTTCCAATTCAAAACGATCAAGCGCTCCGCGCTCCCTGACTCGTGCGATGCCGACTTCAATCGGCGCATCCAACAGCAAGGTTAAATCGGGTTTTAATGAACCTTGCACAAAGTCTTCGAGCCATTTTATAGCGCTGATTTTCATGTTCCGGCCGCCGCCTTGATAGGCGTAGGTGGCGTCGGTAAAGCGGTCGCACAACACCCAGTTTCCTTGTGCCAAAGCAGGTTCAATCACATGCTTAATGTGCTGCGCCCTGGCTGCAAACATCATTAATAATTCCGCTTGTTCCGAGATCGCTTCACTTTTACTATCCAGCAACAATTGGCGTATTTTTTCGGCAAGTTCGGTACCGCCAGGCTCGCGCGTGACAACAACTGGAATGTTACGCTGCTCTAAGTAGTCTTTGATAAAGGCCAGGTTGGTCGTTTTACCGACGCCTTCTCCGCCTTCCAGCGTAATAAACTTTCCTCGGATCATTTTTTGTTCCTTTGAAATTTGTCAACGGCTGCTTCGTGGTCTTTTAAGTTCGCCGAAAACGCATGCGTGCCGTCACCGCGCGCTACAAAATACAGGCTATCGCCCTTATCCGGATGCAGCACGGCATAAAGCGCATCGCGTCCCGGCATCGAGATCGGAGTTGGCGGCAGACCGCTAATAACATAGGTATTGTACGGTGTGGCCGTGGTTAAATCCTTGGCTTTAATATCGCCCTGATAACTTTCCCCCATACCGTAAATGACGGTAGGGTCGGTTTGCAGCAACATATTCTGTTCCAACCTACGGATAAATACACCGGCTATCAAGGGTCTCTCCGAAACCGCCCCGGTTTCTTTTTCCACAATCGAAGCCAAAGTCAACGCCTCGTAAGGCGTTTTAAACGGCAGGCCTTCTGCTTTACTTCCCCATTCCCGCTGCAAAACTTGCTGCATTTTGTCGTAAGCTCTTTTTAGCAAAGACACATCGGACGTATGCTTTTCAAAATAATAAGTATCGGGAAAAAACAAGCCTTCCGGCGATTTTACGTCAGATTTGAACTTAGCCATTAAGCATCCGAAATCGGCACCGCTTAACGTATGCTCAAGATTGGGATTTTTCTCGATTTCACGCAGTATCTCTTTAAAACTCCAGCCTTCCGGAAAAGTGATAATATGCTGCTTGGTTTTTCCCTGGGCGAATAACGCCAGGATTTGCGGCACTGTCAAGCCGGAAGTTAATTCATACTCTCCTGTTTTAAGTTTTTTCAGTACGTTTAGCTGAAAAGCGATGACTTTGAACCAGAAGGGTTTGATTGCCAGCTGTTCAGCGACAAGCTTGTCGATAATGCGGTTAATCGAGTCGCCTTTTTCAATTTCTATGGTAACCGTTTTATCAAGCAACGCGGGATTATGTAACGCAGTCTGGTAATCCATCCACATCCAGCCGCTGGAAAAACTTAAAATCAACAAAATGAAGCCAATGATTTTATTGTTCATTGTTAAGCTCCATATTGATAAACCTATCCAGCTGGATTTGAATATTGCGGGTTACCGGTCCCACTGAAAAGTACGTTCTTTCGATTTGTTTGACCGGCCAAATACCGATAATTGAATTACAAACAAATACCTCGTCAGCCGACAGCAACTGATTTTTGGTGAAGGTATGCTCAACGACAGAAAGGCCATGGTCAGCCGCAAGCATCATTATCACGCCGCGCATAATGCCGGCGACGCCTGTTTGAGTCAGTATAGCGGTGTAAAGATTATTGTTCTTGATGTAGAACAAATTCGTCATTGTTCCTTCAATAACATGCTCATCGAAATCGAGCATCAGTCCTTCCTGAATCGAAGAATCGTTCCATTCTGCCCTAGCCATGACCTGCTCAAGCCGGTTCAAGTGCTTAATACCTGCCAAGGAGGGATTCAAGCCTAAACGGCTCGTGCAAATACGTGCGACTATGCCCTGCTCTGAGTATATTTGCGGATAATCAGGATAAGGATGAAGACTCAATACGCGAGTAGGTTGAATCGTATCGGGTTGGCGATAACCTCTTCCCCCCGAACCGCGCGTAACGATAATTTTAAGCACAGCCCGGAAGGAATGTTGACCGCGGGTCCATTCGCGACAAAGCCTCCCTGCTTCACAGCGTAACAATTCAGTGTCGAGAAACGGGATATGAAGCCGCTGACAGCCTGAGTTTAATCGTTCTAAATGGCGTTCGAGAAAAACAGCCTGTCCGTCTCTAACTTCAATGGTCTCAAAGAGTCCATCGCCGTATTGAAAGCCGCGATCTGATATTTCAATATGGTTTTTACTTTCACCATTGATCAGAATCATTTTTTTGATTCATAGTTTTCAGTTTTGTAATCAAGCTACTGAAAATTACTCATACCGTTTGAAAATTAACGAACCGTTCGTACCGCCAAATCCGAAAGAATTGGACATCGCTACGTCGATTTTCATATCTCTTGCTGTATTCGGCACATAATCCAAATCGCATTCGGGGTCCTGGTTTTCCAAGTTGATGGTTGGTGGAGCAATTTGATTTTTAATGCTTAATGCGCTCAGTACTGCTTCAATACCGCCCGCAGCACCTAATAAATGGCCGATCATCGATTTTGTCGAGCTGACCGCGACTTTATAAGCATGCTCGCCCAATGCGGCTTTCATTGCCTGAGTTTCACCGACATCGCCGGCCGGTGTTGACGTGCCATGCGCGTTGATATAATCGATCGCATCGGCGTTTAAGCCGGCATCGCGCAATGCATTTCTCATGCAACGCGCAGCGCCTTCGCCACCAGGTGAAGGCGTAGTCATATGATAAGCGTCGCCGCTCATGCCATAACCTACCAACTCGGCATAAATCTTCGCGCCCCGCGCTTTGGCATGTTCCAATTCTTCAAGAACCACCACGCCTGCGCCATCGCTTAACACAAAACCGTCGCGATCCTTATCCCAAGGACGGCTGGCCGCTTGCGGATCGTCGTTGCGGCGGGATAACGCTTTTGCCGAAGCAAATCCGCCCATTGCCGTTGGCGATGTAGTGCAACGCTCAGCGCCGCCGGCAATCATCACATCGGCATCGCCATGTTGAATTAATCGCGCTGCATCGCCTATATTATGAGTGCCTGTGGAACAGGCCGTAACAATCGCAAAATTTGGGCCTTTTAATCCGTATTTGATTGAAAGGTTACCTGAAATCATATTAATGATGTTGCCGGGAACAAAGAACGGCGAAATACGACGCGGACCGCTCTTATCGTAAAGCGCGTAGCATTCTTCAATACCGGTAATACCGCCAATCCCCGATCCGATAGCAACTCCGATACGTTCAGCATTAGCCTCGGTTACTTCAATACCTGAATCTTCAATAGCCTGACAGCCCGCTGCAATACCATAATGAATGAAACCATCCATGCGTTTGGCATCCTTTTCGGGAATGTATTGGCTGATATCGAAATTTCTTATAACGCCGCCAAATGTAGTAGCAAAAGGAGAAATGTCGAAGGAATCAATTGGGCCGATGCCGCTTTTACCATTGATAATACCGTCCCATGTTTCCGAGACCGTGTTAGCTAAAGGCGTGATTGCGCCTAATCCAGTTATTACAACTCGACGTTTGCTCAATGTGATTTACCGTAAGAAAAATAAAGGAGGGGATAAAGAGTTAGCTATATAGGCGGGTAGTGCTTGCGACTCATCATCGCGGCACTCAGTATGGGCTACGCTACGTTTGGCAACCGCTCAGTGCGTTGTTTTACTTTCGCGTCCATGTAGTAGCCGTAACCCCACCTACAAGCTCGTCAACTAAAGCTTAGTCTTAAGCGTTTTTTACTACGTAATCGATAGCTTGCTGAACAGTTGTGATTTTTTCAGCTTCATCGTCTGGAATTTCGCATTCGAATTCTTCTTCAAGAGCCATGACGAGTTCAACTGTATCAAGAGAATCAGCACCTAGATCATCTACGAATGAAGCATCGGTAGCGATATCTTCTTTAACACCCAATTGTTCTGCAACAATCTTTTTTACTCGTTCTTCAATGTTACTCATAATTATTGTCCTCAAACAATGTAAATTCTCCAGTATTCAACCTGAGACTTACAATAGTATTGTTATTAATTTTATTTGAAATCCCGTCTCCGGAAATTCCAGACGGCGGGGCAATTATACTTTATATTGCGATAATGTCACAATATAAAGGCATGATCATACTAATATAGCCTATATAGCCAACATCTCTACGGCATGAACATACCACCGTTTACGTGAATGTTCTCACCCGTAATATAAGCCGCGCCCTCAGACGCCAAAAACGAAACCGTATGCGCGATTTCTTCGGCTTGTCCTAAACGGGACAGCGGAATAGAAGATAACAAGGAGCTTTTAATATCGTCGCTTAACTCCTTGGTCATATCAGTATCGATAAATCCGGGCGATACAGTATTAATAGTAATATTGCGCGAACCGACTTCTTTAGCCATAGACTTGGCAAACCCGACCATTCCGGCCTTTGCTGCCGCGTAATTCGCTTGCCCCGCATTACCGGTCGCGCCAACTACGGATGAAATATTAATGATACGTCCTGCTTTGGCTTTCATCATACCGCGCAGTACTGCCTTGCTCATACGAAAAACCGAGGTCAGATTGGTATTGATAATATCGTCCCACTCTTCGTCTTTCATCCGCATCAATAAATTATCGCGAGTGATGCCGGCATTGTTAACCAATACGGCAGGCACGCCGAACTCGTCATTAACAGTTTTCATGACTTCTTCAATTGATTCCGGATTCGCGACATCAAGCCTTAGCCCCTTGCCTTGCTCACCCAGATAGGCGGAGATTGAATCAGCGCCGTTATCGGTTGTAGCAGTACCGACAACAAAAAAACCGTCCTGAGCCAATCTTTCTGCGATTGCCCGACCGATGCCTCGACTGGCACCCGTTACTAAAGCTACTTTTTTACCCATTGAGTTGCTCCAAAGCTATATTTAATGTTTCCGGGTCGTAAATAGATAATTGTTCGGCATCCTTGGCAATGCGCTTGTTCAGACCGACCAACACTTTCCCAGGACCGCATTCAACAAAACAGGTAACGCCCTGGTCATGCATAAACTTGATACTATCGGCCCAGCGCACCGGCTTATAAAGCTGTTCCCTTAATGCGTTACGAATGACCTCAGGCGCACTATGTGATGCGACGTCCACATTATGAATCAACGTCATCTTTGGCGTATCAATCACGGTATGCTGCAATTGCTCATCCAGTTTTTGTGCCGCCGGCTCCATTAATGCGCAATGAGAAGGAACACTAACCGGCAATAACACGGCCCGTTTAGCTCCGGCTGCTTTCGCCGCAAGCATTGCCCGCTCAACGGCGGCAACATTACCGGCAATAACCACTTGCCCAGGAGAATTGAAGTTAACTGCTGAAACTATTTCGTTCTCGGCCGCATTAGCACAAATTTGAACGATCTGATGATCCTCAAGTCCTAAAATTGCCGCCATTGCACCGGCACCATGAGGCACTGCCTCTTGCATTAGCTGCCCTCTTGTTGCAACGAGTTTTATGCCGTCTTCAAAAGACATAGCCTCGGAACAAACCAGAGCAGTATATTCACCCAAACTGTGCCCCGCCATCCATGCGGGACGAATATTGCTGTGTTTACACCAAATATCCCAAACAGCCACACCGGCGGCCAACATTGCCGGTTGCGTATTATGTGTTTGATTAAGCTCTTCTACCGGACCTTCCGAGACAATAGACCATAAATTCCTGCCTAACGCATCGGATGCCCGTTCAAAAACATGCTTCACCTCAGGATAACTGGCGGCCAAACCAGCCAACATACCGACCGATTGCGATCCCTGACCGGGAAAAACAAAAGCTAAATTATAAGTTTGGTTATTCATTTCGTTATTTAGTATTTAATTAATGCAGAACCCCAAGTGAATCCCGCCCCAAATGCTTCAAGCAAAACGACTTGCCCTCGCTGAATACGACCGTCTCTAACTCCCTCATTGAGGGCGAGCAGCACGGATGCAGACGAGGTATTACCCTGATTTTCAAGGGTTAAAATGACATGATCCATGGACATTTTTAGTTTTTTTGCCGTCGCAGCAATAATTCGCATGTTTGCTTGATGGGGAACCAGCCAGTCAACATCGGACTGCTGCATGTTATTTGCAGTCAAAGTTTCATCAACTATCCGTCCCAGTGTATTGACTGCCACTTTGAACACTTCGTTGCCGCGCATTTTAATATAGCCGGTTTCATCTTTACTTGCCTCGGTAGCAACTTGAGGATTCGGACAATACAGCAAATCTTCGAATTCACCGTCGGAATGAATATGGGTCGATAAAATACCGGCCTCATCCGATGTCCCCAGCAATACTGCCCCAGCACCGTCACCGAACAAAATACAGGTACCCCGGTCCGTCCAGTCAACAAGGCGCGAACATATCTCCGAACCAACAACCAAAACTTTCTTGGCCGCGCCGGATTTAATATATTGATCGGCAATGCTTAACGCAAAAATTGAACCCGAACAGGCGGCCTGCACGTCAAAAGCGACGCAGTTTTTAATCCCCAGGCGCTGCTGCAATAAACAGCCGGTACTAGGATAAACACGATCAGGCGTTCCGGTCGCAACGATAATCAAATCAATTTCTTCGGGATCGCAAGCCGCCGCCTCTATAGCTTGCCTCGCAGCAATCTCAGCCATGCTCGAGGCCGTCTCGTCAGCGCCTGCAATACGACGGCTCTTAATGCCGGTTCGTTCAATAATCCAGCTATCGGAAGTATCTACCGTCTGCGATATTTGCTCGTTGGTCCGAACCTCTTCAGGCAAATAACCACCGGTACCGATTACTCTTGAATAACGAGTCATGCATTCCCTCTCTGAGCTAAAGTCTTTTCGACTTGCTCACTTATTTTTCTAATGACATCTTTTTTTACTTCAACTTCGGCAAGATGAATAGCTGTCTTGAACGCCAGCACATCAGCACCGCCGTGGCTTTTAATAACCAAACCGCGCAATCCTAAAAAGCTCGCCCCATTATATAGGCGCGGATCAATACGTTTTTTAAATGACTTGAGCACCGGATAAACCAGCAATCCGGCCAGTTTGGTTAAAACATTTCTGCTAAAAGCCTCTTTTAATGCAGTGGCGATCATTTTTGCCGCGCCTTCAATAGACTTAAGCGCGACATTGCCGACAAACCCGTCGGCAACAATTAAATCCACTTCGACATGGCCGGCATTTAAAGAGTCACCCTCTACGTATCCTATGTAGTTTAACGATGAATTCTCCAGTAATTTTGCAGCCGCTTTAACTTGCTCATTACCTTTAACATCTTCTTCGCCAATATTTAACAGTCCCACTTTGGGATCATCAATATTTTCAACAGCTTTAACCAACTCGGCGCCCATCACTGCAAATTGGAAAAGATGCTCCGCAGTACAATCCACATTTCCGCCCAAATCAAGCGCATGGGTATGACCATTAATTGACGGCAACGTGGAAATAATGGCAGGCCGGTCAACGCCGGGAATCATTTTGAGCACAAAACGGGCCGTAGCCATTAAAGCCCCGGTGTTGCCGGCGCTCACGCAGGCGTCAGCACGTCCTTCATGAACCAAATTGATGGCAACCCGCATTGACGAGTCTTTTTTATTTTTTAATGCCTTGGATGGAGACTCATCCATTCCGACACACTGGGACGCGTGCTGAATAACGAGTCTGTCTTGGTAATCAATTAATGCCTGGGCTAACTGAGGTTTGAGAACCGCCTCATCGCCCACTAAGATTAGTTTTAAATCTGGATTGTTCTTTAAACAATCCAATGACGCCGGAATGGTGACTTCAGGACCGTAATCCCCGCCCATTGCATCAATCGAAATTGTTAGGCTCACGCTTACGGATGACTCCTGAGTTATTATAAAAAAGCCGAACCTGACCTGATTTGATCAACTTCGGCATTCATGATGCTAAGGTAAAAAGATTTATTAATCTTCGTCGACGCTGTTTACAATTTGGCGACCTTTAAAAAAGCCATCCGGTGTAACATGATGACGAATATGAGTTTCACCTGTCATTGGATCCTGAGACAAAGTTCTACCTGTTAACGCATCGTGTGAACGACGTTGACCGCGCCTTGAACGCGTTACTTTACTTTTTTGTACGGCCATTATAAATCTCCAGTATTTTTTAATTTGGCTAAGATGGAAAAAGGGTTTTGTTTAGGCGCCTGTTGTTCATTTTGTGAAAAATCCACCTCAGAATTATCCGTCTCTTGGACAAGACAATTGTGCGGATGTTTGGGAAATGTAGGCAAAACAAGTAACAGTTCGTCTTCAACAATATTCTTTAAAAGGATTTTCCCCTCATCGATTAACAATGGTTCATAATCCTCAGGCAATCTGTCCGCTTGATCCAGTGAAGTAACAATACCCAATTTAATGGCATGCTTGATAGGCCATTGCAACATTTGCAAGCAATTTTGACATTCAAGTTCCAGAACAGTTTCTATTTGCCCTTCAACTTTAGCCAATTTTCCTTCACGGCCAAAATAAAGTTCAACAGCCACCGCTCCTGTATCGCTAAACAGTATATCCGCCAAGCGATCCAATTTACTTACAGGTATTTGCCCTTTTAATTCACCACGCTTATCAGCCAAGTGCAAAGGGTCTATAAATTCAGGTAATCGAGCTAACATAACCGCGCAATATTATATGGAAACAACGAATTCGTCAATTCCTAAATAACTGCCCTACATAAGCAAATAAGATTAAGAAACCATATTTTTACTCAATAAAGCAGTTAATTAAAGAAACACACTACATTAATGCTTAACGACAACAGGCTTATTGGAAAGCTCATTGGGATTACTTCCATTGCCTGGAAAATACGTAGCCAACAACATCGTGATGCGGTCAATGCCTTGCAAAGTTCCACTCAAAAAATCACCGCGCCGGAATTCTTCCTGCATAGCCGTTGCTATCGCATCCCATTCGGCTTGCGCCACACACTTGGCAATTCCCCTGTCAGCAACAATATGAACTTCCCGGTCCGCCAACGACAAATAAATTAAAACGCCGCTGTTATATTCAGTATCCCAAACCCGCAAATTTGAAAATACTTCTAGCGCACGCTGACGGGCCGATATGCCGCGCCAAACATGCCCCAGCGCAAGCGCATCTTCAACGGCAAAACGAAGCTCGCCGCGATGCTGATATTCGGAATGCTTAATAGCTTTTTCTATCCGCTCAAGCACATCTTTAGAAAACGACATACGCAAGCGCCACGGAGGCATAAACGCATGACGAAACCAACGTTTCATATTTACCATGATCCCGATGCGCCTCCTCCGCCAAAGCGGCCGCCACCCCCGCCCCATGAACCACTGCTACCGCCGCCAAAACCGCCGCTATCATACCAACCGCGTCTCCCCGTTGACCGAGCCCCTCCGACGATAAAAAAAATCATTAAGCCGATAAACAATGCCACCGAAAAAGCCAATCCCAAAAACAATGCCGCGATTATACCGCTACCCAATCCTGCCAGCATGCCTCCCATTACGCGGCCTACTATGGCCGATAGCGCAAAACCTGCAATTAAACCGCCGATCAAAATGACTATGAAACTCCCTTCATTTTGGCTATCGGCCAAACGCTCAGCCGGTGCCGGTAAAGCTTCTCCCTCGATTAGCGTCATTAACTGATCAACTCCCGCATTAATCCCTCCCACATAATCGCCTTCTTTAAAATGCGGGGTAATTGTTTCCGCTATGATCCGCTTAGCAACCGCATCGGGAATAACACCCTCCAGCCCGTAGCCGACTTCCAAACGCAATTTTCGATCGTCTTTAGCCACTATCAGGATAACACCGTCATCAATGCCTCTACGACCGATTTGCGCCAGATCGGCAACCTCTATGCCGAACTCGGCTATATCTTTAGGCTGCGTGGTAGGCACAATCAGCACCGCAATCTGGGAACCTTTCTTGGCTTCGAACGCCGCCAACTTATTCTCCAATTCGGACACCTGTCCGGCACTAAGCGTGCCGGTAAGATCGGTGACGCGACTTGATAATTCAGGAACACCGACTACTGCCCAAGCCTCCAGGCAAAACAACAGCAGCAAAACTCCAAGTCCGCAACAAATACGAGGATATAACGCAACCGACATTCTAATGCCCGCCAACCGTTGCAGGCGCACCAAAATCAACCACAGGAGGCGTTGAGATAGCTTGCTCGTTTTCTACGGCAAAACTTGGTTTAGGCTTGTAGCCGAACATCATCGCAGTAAGATTGGACGGGAAAGAGCGCACGGTAATATTGTAATCCTTGACCGCAGCAATATAGCGATTGCGCGACACGGTAATCCGGTTTTCCGTGCCTTCCAATTGCGCTTGTAAATCGCGGAACAGACTATCGGCTTTCAATTGCGGATAGCTTTCCGCCACTGCCAGCAATCGCGAGATTGCACCGGTCATTTGTCCTTGAGCGGCGATAAACTTCTGGAACGCCTGCTCATCATCAACCAGCTTCGGCGTGGCCTGCATAGCCCCGACCTTGGCGCGAGCCTCGGTCACTTGCGTCAATACATCCTTTTCATGAGAGGCATAGCCTTTAACCGCATTCACCAGATTAGGCACCAGATCGGCGCGGCGCTGGTACTGGTTCAGCACTTCCGCCCATGCAGCCTTAATACCCTCATCGCCGGACTGCAACGTGTTGTAACCGCAGCCGGACAAAATAGTCATCATGAACAAAACAATCAGCCGTTTACACATATCAACCTCTCAGCTTGGATCTTAAAGTTTGGCGAATATAAATACAAAACCAAATAAATTCAAATAATTAAACACAAAAAATTAATTTACCACGAAGAACATGAAGAAAAGCTAAAGTAAAAATTTAGTGTCTTTGCGGTCTTATGCCTTAGTAAACAGATGAGCTTTTAAAAATTACCCTACAACCGACGGCACAAGTTGCGTAATCAGGGGCGGCATCGTAGGAGCGCTTACAAAATATTTACCGGCAGTTCTCAACACCTGTCAGCGTATTCAATACGTCATTCCGGCAGGGATTCACTCCGGGCTATCCAAATCCGTTCCAAACGGATTTATGCCGGAATCCACGACGGCAAGGATGCAGGAGGTAGGCAAAAAACTGCTCCATGCGTAAGCTGCATTGACCTCCAGGAATGGAGGAAATGCCGCAAGATTGCAAGGAGCAATCGCGGCCACCACCTCCATGTGGCTTAACAACGCCTGGAGCAGTTGCCGAGAAGCCGGGAACTGCAAAGCCCAGATCACATCCCTGTGATCTGGATACCGGCAGTCCATGCCGGTATGGCGTGCTATTTAAGCAAAGTGATAGGTGATAAGCAGTATTGCCAAAGCTATCCAGCCTGTCGGTACGATGGCGCACTTCACTGGGCATCAGGCAAGACGCAACTGCGCGAGCCGGGCGCACGCGTCCCCCCCGCTGATATCCGGGATTATTCTTAATTCCAGCACCTTTAACCGATGAAGCCTGACCTCATAATGCTCGATTTCGCGAGCCGTATCCGGGGGAGAAAAATGGTATTGCTGACGTAGAATCTCCCGGTAAGTACTTTCTTTATCCATCAGCCAAAGCAACACAAACTCCTGGGTACGCGACTGCTGTTGTTCATCGAATACCAGAAAAATATGTTCGATAGTGCAAGGTTGATCAAAGACAAGACGGATTGTTTGCTCACCGGGGCTTGCCGCCTGCCATCCCTCGCCCGCATCTTTCGTCAGCAGCAAGGCAGACTCGACAGGACGATCCGGACATTCCGAAGTAAACTCAACCTGGGCCAGATGCTCCAGATCCAAAAAAGCCAGATCGTAAGATGGGATATTTTCAGCGGCTTGACCAATCATAATTTTGCGCATTGTTACCTACCTGTTGCAGTTTATCGTATAGCCAAGATAGCGCCAGGTTCAAAACAGCCTTTCATTTAGCGATACGATGCCGCGCAGCCGCTTACCTAACGCTTCCTTACCGGAACCAAAAACCCGGACTAAGATAAAAAATAGTTTAAACCAGCGTTGATTGATAATGAAAGATAAGCATTTGAGCTAATCGGCCCCGCTCGGCTTTTCGCGCTAAGTCCGGTGTATTGCAGGCTTTGGGCTCGCCGTTATGGCCTAATCCGGCTCAGGCGCGCCTGCGAAAATTTGAATCGCCTCGCCTCGGGCACGGACGGACAACACATTGCGTCATTCGGGCCAACAACCAGCCCCGTAATTTTAATAATCCCCTCCGAAATCTCGACGCCGGTATCGCTCAGGTCCCCTTTGCTTCCGACCTCGATTGGCGGTGTGACACATTGGCCGGCAAGCACAACCATATAACGGCTCCAGTTGTTTGAACATGTACCGGGTTTCGAGCGAGCATTGAAACCGGCACACGCCCCTTCCGCGGTATAGATCGCCACGGTAATCCCGCCTTCCGCCTTGACGGTCCGGGCTTCGCAATATTCAGCCGCTCTTAGTTTCGAAACATGGCGACGGATGGCCTTGTCGATTTTCGGCGGCGTCGAGGGACATTCTTCGGCCGCAACAGCAAACGACAATGTGAGCAGGAATAATATTGCACCGAGAATTTTCATTGTAGCCTCAACGTAAGGGGCGATAGCGGCCCTTGTTTTACGGGGTCATAAATTACCGGCCTCTATCCATAACCGTTCTTTGCCTACCAGCCTATACCAATCCTCAAATTCAGAACGGTACTGCTGAAAAGGCTCGGATAATTTTGGACGGGGATCTTCGCTAAGAGAATACGCCATCCCCTCATTAAACCAATTGGGTTCACGCCATGCTTTTATCATGCCCAGTTTTTCATTCTGCAGGTGGTGAATCATTTCATGGCGCAGATAATACGGTTTCCATCCGCGAGGACTGATAACAATACCGAAAGTACCGATAGTCACGCCCGCTTGTTTTTTAAACCTGAAGGCCTGAAAGCAGGCATCGGAGTTGCAGAAAATGACACGCGGCTTGTTCTCGATTGCACCCACCGACGCATCGACAAAATGCAAAGCCTCGTCGTATAATTCGGCCGCTTCCCGGAAGCGGGACACGTCGTCCGTACACAAAGTACCATTGATGCAAGATAGCCCTGACAATTCAGGTTTAACAATTCGAACCGGCTTAATGAATGCCCAGGCAGCAATAGGGATGCAAAGCAGGCCGATAAGCAATAGACGTTTCAACATGCGAGCCTCTCAAACCCGATAACGCCGCGTTTGAGCGCCATGTTAAGCACGGGCTTCATCAGGTTTGCGTCCAAGAACGAGTAGAGTGCGGATCGGGAGGCGAAAACCTCCGTCGGCATCCCGTGTAATATCAAGTTCCGACAGCTCTTCCGCAGAGGCTGATGCAAGCCGGTCCTGTATCGCTTGAAAAGCTTCATCGCCCAACTCACACCAACGCTTAACCGTCAGGCCGCCGGGAATTTCCCGGCAGCGATTTTCGCATGCTTCAACTTTTAACCCGTTTACCTCAAAAATCTCCCGCCAATACTCTGCCGTATAAGAGCGCACATGTGTCGGGTCATGGAGCACTTCAATTTCGTGATTGAGCGCATCCAGAGCCGGATTTTCGTCGCCTTCCATATCGATAATAGCCACGTAGCCGCCTGGTTTTACCAGACGAGTCATTTCCGTCATGGCTTTGGGGAGATCGGAGAAATGATGCGCGGCCAGGCGGCAAGTAACAAGATCGAATGACGCTGACGCCAACGGTATTGATTCCGCGAACGCCTCGACTGTCTCGACCGCAATGCAGCGTTCCTCCGCAAGCCGCTGCACCTGTGCAAGCATGTTCGGTGCGGGATCGACTGCTACGATTAGCGGGGCGATATCCGCGAATCCAAGACCAGTGTGTCCTGCGCCGCTAGCTATATCGCAAACCGAATCCACGGCAGGCAGGAGTTTATGCAGACGGTCAAGCGTTGGGCTGCCTGAGTGAACCTCGCTTGCCGCATAACCGTTAGCAATGCCATTAAAACGTTTTGAAGAGGATATGTTCATATTTGTTTTTCCAGAAACATGCGGTGCAATACGCTATGCTATTGCACCCTATGAATTACGCCTTACTGCGTAAGTCGGTCTGTCTCAACCTCAATTAGCTCAACCATTCGTTCCCGCGCTCGGTGATGATGCAGCATAACGTAAAGCTACCCGGGCGCGATCCGAAAAGCTGAAAAATAAAACCGCATTATGACCGCGCTCCGGTTGAGCGCCGTGTTATGCCGAATGCAAAATTGCAGGACCTGACCCATTGTTTTTGTTGGGATTCCAAATAACATCACCAGAGACCCTCTTAAATGATTTTACTTCATCTACAAAAAACTCAATGAGTTTGTACTTTTGCTGGCTTGGGCTTTTCTTCTTCCAGGCGCATGTAATATTTGCTCTGTTTTCATTTTTGCCTTCCAAATCGCCACCATCATCCCAATATACCCCTTGGGCTGAAACAAATGTTTGTTCTTTGCCATCTTTGAATTCAACAATAAACTCATCCGGCCATTTCACTGCGTTGAATGTCTCTAGAAGTTACGCATTGACCGCTGGTTAATATTGTGGATTGAGCAGGTCTTTGCCGGGCATAAAGCCGGTGATGAACGTGGCGATAACCTCA
>NZ_RYFG02000120.1 GCF_003994235.2 Candidatus Methylobacter oryzae | reverse complement strand
TCGGTGTGCAGATCAAGTATTCCACATAACGTTGCTTGGTGATCATGCCGGATAACATAACCTATTTGGTTAGGATTGCGAAAGTCCTATTGATATTGTTCTTTCCAATAATCGCGATCTTGCAAGCCCATAAAATCCCCGTTTGTATTAAGGCGATTGATAATAAGCGTTAATCGTAACACTGCGCCTTGAAAAACGAAATTGGAAAAGATGCGTTACCTATCCGGGGCTGCTTCCCTGCCCCTCTTTATGCGTTATAAACACTGGCATCAGTTGTTTAGGTGTTGGATGGCGCAGCCGATGAAGAATTTATCGTAACATGTTTCAATAATGCGATAGGCCATCCATCACGCGCGGAAAGGCCCGCAGGGCCAGTTATGGGGATAGTTAATTGACGCAAGCGCCATGCTGCCGGCGGCCTGTCTGTTATTAATGCTAACAAAATGACAATATTTAGCGTAACGCGTTACAGTAACTAAAAAAATTAATCGGGAAAAAAGTTGTCGTCAGTAATTTGCTCAAAAGTCCAAGGACATTCTGTCGGAAAAACGCTACGACTAAGATGTGTTTCACGGGAAGCCTGGATAACGGCGTATTTGTAAGCCTTGAGCAATATAGCGCCAAGCTGAGGCTTTAAACCGGGATTTTCACCGAGGGTTTCTTCGAATTTTAAACGCTGTTCAATAATAGATAGCTCCCAACTACGGCCGCGCCTGACATCTTGGTATTTCCATTTCAACAAGTGCAATAACAGCACGGTTAAACGACTTTCCAATTCGCGTTTTTCACTGCGCCCCATGGTCTCCACCTCTTCTATTAGATTCTCTATATCCAGCTCAGTTAAGCGCCCTGCCCTGAGCAATGCAGCCTGCTCTTGGGTCCAGCCGTAAAAGTCTTTCTCATAGCTAATCATGGTATTATCTCCAGTTTAATTTATTACATAACATGTAACAATAAATAGTAAAAGGCTTTTTTGTCACATGTTGCCAATATATTCCATTGATCATCACCATATGCAAATTGCGAAGTAACGGCAATATCGGCTTGCGAAATCAACTTATTCAACATATCGGATTCTGAACAACGATAATGATGAGCTAGACGTTCAAGAGCAAGTTTGTTGCTCAATATTGCCGTGATTAATCGCAACTTGACCACCGTCAGAGCCGTGATGCTTACGAAATCGATAAGCGGCTTGCCGTTCAGCACTGCTTTTAGCCTGGCGGGTTGATGACCTGCCGCGTTTTTTAGGCAATGGGAATATTTCTACTATATTTTTATCTGACAAATCTTGCATGACATATGCTCCCCGTTAAAGTTAATTTATTGCAACATGTTATGTGAAAATATCAATGTTTTTCGTTACTTGTTAAAATAAATAATGCTGTTTAATTTAGGTAAAAAAGCGTCACACTTATAAAATCTCTTAAGATTTTATAAGTGTGACGCACTCAAACAGTGGCAATATCGACCGATACCCCCATGATCAGTAAATATCAGCCGATAACCCTTGCCCGCCTGGCTTTCTTTAAGTTGTAAGGCAATGCTAATTACTATCGTATTAGGGTAGCGAATTATCTACCGTATTGTGTACACTATTGTTGATCAACAGCTAAAAGTCTTAATTCTAAGCCTTGGGCATACAAGATTATTTCCCAATTTTTTATTTCCTTCCTGAATGGAAAAAACGGCGCCACATGAAAACTTTATGTCCCTGGTTAATTCGTTATAGCGGTAACGACTCCTCCGCAATACGTTTATTCTGCGTTCATTTTGCCGGCGGTAGCGCCTTGGCTTTTAAAAGCTGGGCAAAATACTTGCCCGACGATGTCGAACTCATCGCAATCCAACTCCCTGCCCGCGACGCACGCTACACTGAACCGGCACTGACAGAGATGTCGCAGGTTATCGCCGGCCTGATCCCGGCAATAACACCTTATCTGAACAAGCCCTATATCGTATACGGCCACAGTTTAGGGGCGTTAATCAGTTATGAATTGATTCGAACCATTAACGACCTGAAATTGCCGTCGCCAAAGCTATTCATGGCGTCCGCACATCGAGCGCCGCACTTTCTTGCCCGGGCAAAACCGATCTATACCCTCTCCGATAAAGAATTCATTACAAAAATCGGACATTTCGAAGGAACCTCGAAAATAGTTCTCGAAAACGAAGAACTGATGTCGGCGTTTCTGCCAAGGATTCGTTCGGATTTCCAGATTTTGGAAACTTACCATTATCGGCCTCATGCCCCCCTTGATACGCCTATTCTCGCGCTAATGGGCCGGGACGATACTCACGTTAACGAAACCGAGCTGCTCGGCTGGGCGGAACATACGCAACACAGCTTTAGATGCCACTTTTTCGAAGGCGGCCATTTTTTTATTCAAGTAGCGGAAAAAGAGCTTCTAAATGTCATCAATCATGAATGCGATGCGCTCGCCGACTATTTATTAACTTGAGGATATAACTTTGCTTACTTATCTTTTTCCCGGTCAAGGGTCGCAACACAAAGGCATGGGTGGCGCATTGTTTGATGAATTCCCCCAGCTTGTCCGTCAAGCCGACAATATCTTGGGTTACTCCGTGCAGGCGCTTTGCCTGGAAGACCCAAACAACACACTAAATCTAACCCAGTACACCCAACCGGCTCTCTATGTAGTCAATGCCTTGTCCTATCAAGCCAAAATAAGGGATACAGGCGAGTTGCCCGATTTCTGCATTGGCCACAGTCTCGGCGAATACAGCGCCTTGTACGCCGCAGGCGTCCTGAGCTTTGCGGACGGCTTAAAACTGGTGAAAAAAAGAGGCGAGCTTATGAGCCAGGCCAAACACGGCGCGATGGCCGCTATCGTTAATATCGAAGAAAACGCACTCAAACAATGTTTGCGCGATAACCGCCTGGAAAATATAGATATTGCCAATTACAACTCGGCTTCTCAGTTGGTCATTTCAGGCTCTCAGGATGATATTCAGCGCTCACGAGCGCATCTGGAAGCGCTAGGCGGCCTTTTTTACCCGCTTAACACCAGCGGTGCGTTTCATTCGCGCTACATGGAAGACGCAAAGTGCGAGTTTCAGCAATACATAATGCCTTTCAGCTTTTCCGGCTTCCGTTGTCCTGTAGTGGCGAATATCGATGCCCGGCCTTACCGGCAAAGCCATATCGCAGAAACACTCAGCCAACAGATTACCGGCTCGGTGCGCTGGAAAGAAAGCATAGAATACCTGCTTTTACAAGGCGTTAGCCGCTTTGAAGAAATCGGCCCCGGAAACGTGTTGACCAAACTCGTCAACCAGATAAAAAATAGCTTCACGGCCGAAAAATCGAACCAAGAACCTGCTTTTGAAAATATTCAGCAACGCATCGACAACTGGAACAATACTTACCCGATAGCCACAAAAGTCAGGGTAAAAGGCTATGAACAGCTGTTGGAAACCCAAACCCAAGCCGTCATATTATTCGGCCATCGTGCAGCCATTTACATGAAAAATTACAACGGCTATTTTGATTTGGACGATATTACGCCGGTAACCGGGCTTTAAAATACGGCCGACCCGCCATGTCTTCATAAAACCAAACTTCTCCAATAATTCAATCGATCCCAGGAAAAAACATGCTGTGTACATTTAGTCAGTTTTCCGAGCAGGAGCATGCCAACCAAGCCGGTGGTAAAGGCGGCATGTTAGCCAGGCTGTATCAATCCGGCTACCCTGTCCCGGACGGCTTTATCATCCTGTCGACGGCTTTCGATAACCGCGGCTTAATAGATAGCGCACGCGAACAAATACATGCCTACTACCGTCAACTGACCGATTCAAGTCCAACCGGTAAAGTAGCGGTACGCTCCTCGGCGCCGGCGGAAGATTCGGCCCAGGCGTCTTACGCGGGCGAATTTGAGACGGTACTTAATGTCGAGTCTAAAGACCAACTTTACGCGGCCATTCAAACCGTATATGAATCCGGCAACAGCGAAAGGGTGCAAACTTATGCCGCCGCCAAAGCTCAAACCGGCAACCAAGGCATAGCCGTGGTAGTTCAACATATGCTGGCCCCGTCCTATGCCGGCGTACTGTTTACTTCCGATCCTATTTCCGGGGCCGCGTACACCATGCAAGGCAATTTAGTCACGGGGACAGGCGACAAGCTGGTTTCAGGCGAAGTTACCGGCGATGCTTTCAGTTTTCATACAGATACCGGCACTTACCAGGGTCCCGATTATTTCAAACCCCATCAGCAGGCTTTGTTTTCGATGGCCTCCCGGCTGGCGGCTGAACTCCAGTCGCTACAGGATATAGAATGGGCAATTTTCCAAAACCAACTTTTTCTACTGCAAAGCCGCCCGATTACCGGCCTGCAAACCACGCCGGAGGTTTGGAACGATTCGCTAAAAGATAATTACCTCTGGAGCAATACCAATCTGGGTGAACTTTTCGGCAATGTGATTACTCCTTTGACTTGGTCGATTTTTCGTGAAGTGACCGAGCGTAACGTGGGTCCGGTAGGCAAGCATTTCCTGATCGGCCTGATAGCAGGCCGAAGCTATTTCAACATCAGCCTTATTTACGCGCTTCTCAGCAAGCTCGGCAAAAAACACGCGGATATTTTAAACAGCTTTGATTTATTCCTAGGCATTATCCCCGATCATATAAAAATTCCGCAGCTCAACCTGTCGTGGCCCGAAGCCCTCGGATTCGTATTAAAGCAAACAAGCTATTCGCTGAAATCCGCCTTCGCGCTCAAAAAATTCCTGGTTTGGGCTCAACAAGAAGGTCCGGCTTGGTGCGATAGAACATTTTCGGCAATCGAACAATCCGAAAATAATGCCGACTTACTCAGAGTCTATGCCGACATCGAACCGGTCCTGTTTAAAACCTTCACGATGGTTGCGTTTATCGGCAATCAATTCGTGCAGCAACAATACAAACTAAAGGCCGCACTGTCCGGCGCACTGGCAGCGGAAGACCGGGAAATCATTTTGTCCGGCCTGGATGGTGACGGCCAATTACCCAGCATGGCGCCGCTAATGGGTATTGCGGCAATGACCAAAGGCGAAATCACCCGCGACGAGTTCGTCCGGCGCTACGGTCACAGAGGTCCCGACGAAGCCGAGTTTGCGGCCCCCAGGACAGCCGAAGACCCGGACTGGATCGATAAGTTGCTGGCCCAGCATCAAGATGCCGACCCCGCCGCCCTGCTTCTTAAGCAAAAACAAAACCGGGACAGGATTTGGCAAACGCTGGCTCAACAGCAACCGAAACTGGCCGAGCAATTACAGAAGCTGTGCGCAACGGCAACCACGCTCGCCTACAACCGCGAACTGGCCAAATCGGAAAATTTCCGTCAGGCCTGGGTCGTGCGGAAATTTGTACAAAAAGCGGCGCAACTCAATCATCAAGCTGAAGATGCTCTGTTCTACCTGAGCAAAAATGAATTGATCGAGTTTTTGCAAGGGAACAGTCAAGTTCTGGAGCGTATCGCCCCAAGACGGGAAACTTATGCGGCTTACAGCGCCCTGCCCCCGGTGCCCAACTTGATATCGGGCTCGATAGATCCGTTTCAGTGGGCGAAACTACCGAACCGGCGTACCGATTACTTCGATGCAAACCAGGCGTTGCCTCAGATCGAAGACGACAAACTGCTCAAAGGTTTTCCCGGATCGGCTGGCTTGGTGGAAGGAACGGTTCGGGTGCTGTCTTCCCACGAATGCATGCATGAGTTTATCAGTGGCGAGATTTTGGTGACCTCTTTCACGAATGTCGGCTGGACGCCGCTATTTCCGCGTGCCGCCGCTATCGTCACCGACATTGGCGCGCCGCTTTCGCATGCGGCCATCGTCGCCCGCGAATTGGGCGTTCCTGCTGTGGTCGGCACGGGCAGCGCGACGATGCGGCTGAAAACCGGCGATAAGGTTAGAGTCAACGGCAGCCAAGGAATTGTTGAATTACTGTAACTACTCACCGTATGCTCAATAGACCACGGATGACACGGATTAAACGGATAATCACTGATTTTAAAAAGAGCTAAAAAATCCGTGTTAATCCGTCCTATCTGTGTCGCCTCGGCAACTGCTCCTGCGTTGCTCTACCTCCTGCGTCCATGCAGTCGTAGAGGCGCCTACTTTTGGCATCCGTGTTCTATTTGTAATACGCTAAATAGTTACGAATTGCTCTAGCTCGAAACGGCCTGCTGCTTAAGCTTTTGGATTGTTTGCAGCAGATTGAGTCTCGCCGGCGTGGCTTTAAGCTTCGCCAACTGCTGCTCCGCTTCGTCGAGAAACGCCGCAGCCTGGGCCGGCTTTCCCGCATCCAGCAGAAGTTCAGCCATCTCCGACTTCCATGCCGGACTGTCGTTAAGCATGGTTTTCAAGCTTTGATGTCTGGCAATGGCCTGCTCGGGCCGGTTTCTTTGCAACTCCAAGCGGACAGCGTAACTCTGCAATTGCGGATTCAAGCCGATTTGCTTTATGCCTTGATCCAAAAGCGCAATCGCGGCATCGACGCCGGCTTCTTTCGCGGACGCATAAATTTTAGCCGCGGCAATAAAACTGCCCGGATTGATTTGTTTTTGTAATCGAAAAAAGGCATTAAAGTCGGCCATAGCCTGCTTAGTGTCTCCTACCTGGGACGACGCTTTGGCGCGATACTCGTATGCGGGGGCATAGTCCGGAAATTGACCGATATAGCGGTCAAAATACGTACGGGACTTAGCAAATTCGGCGCGACGGTAAAACAGCAGCCCCAATTCGTAAGCAACAGCAACAGGCGGCCCCAACTTTTCGGCGCGCTGAAAATCTTTCAATGCCTGCTCATACATACCGGCTTCGCTGGAATAGATCACCCCCCGCTCGATATACAGCGACTGCTTATCGGGCGTTTTTTCAAGGGCTTCATTGATATGATCCAGATGCGCGCCGGGGCCTTCATGCGCGATAGAAACTTCAGCCTGAAATAAAAACAGGCCGAATAAAAAGCACAGTGTATTGTTGTTCATAGAGAGTATTCCAGTTTGAACCATCCTAATAAGGACTTATCCGATAAAAATTTGTTGTTAAAAACTTTTTGCCGAACTACTTAATGGGAAGTAATAATAAATACTGTACCCAGCTATCGTTCCCACGCTCCGGAGCACTGCCATTAAGTTAAGAAATACGCTGGTTCCCAAGCTCCCGCTTGGGAACCCAGTGAGCAAAGCTCTAGCTTTGCGAGCCAGGAAGCTGGAGCTTCCCGTACTGAATTCCCAAGCAAGAGCTTGGGAACTAGCACGCAAAAACTTTTTGCTTGGCTACTGATTTTGCTGGCGGGTGATCGTGAAATAATCCAGCACTTCGCCATTGACGTCAATGAAGCTCGCCTTTAACGCCGTTCTCGATGCATCGACAATAACGGAACCCAAAACCGCCAGACCATGCCGTTTGGGAGTCGCAGTGTCGGCAGCCTGCTGAATATGGGCCGGATGTTGCAGCCATTCCGCCTCCGTCGTAATGCCGCCGCCTCCGGTGTTGGCTTTACCGGAACTGCCGTTCACCGTGTACACCACGCGATTATCGATGCCGCCGCTGCCAGGGCTTAATTGCGCATAACTTTCGCTGCCCTGCCCTGAAGCCGGCTTCCGGGGATCGCCCTGCACTAACTCGGCGTAAGCTTTATGAGAGTAAGTGTCGGAAGTGCCGGTGTGATTGTGCAGATAATAGCTGCGCTCATAGGTATGGGCATGCCCGCTGTAGACAAGATCGACGCCATACTCGTCGAAAACCGGAACGAACTCGTTGCGGATATCCCAGGTAGGACGATCGACGATATTGTTTTCGGTATCGTCCGAATCGTGATTGGCGCCCTTGGTGTACGGAGGATGATGAAAGATAACGATAGTCCAATCCAAATTGTTGGCGGAAAGATCGCTTATCAGCCACTGGCGCATCGCCGCGCGCTGGTCGTTATCGCGAGCACTCAGCTGGCTGTCGAGGCTCACAACATGCACATTACCCTGATTAAAGGAATAATACTGCTCCGTACCGCTGGCGACGCCGCCTACTTCGCCGTTGGCCGGAAAGCTGTAAATATCCAGGTAAGGCATCCTTCCCGATGCCTGGGTAACGCCGTCGACCCAACTATTCGGATCGGCGGAGAAACTGACTCCGGGATCGTCACGGACTACTTGTCCGCAAGGTACAAGCGGAACGCCGTTACGATCCTTGATGTTGCAATAGTCGATACGTGCGGTGCCCATCTCGTGATTGCCTATCGTTGACCACATGGCTGTGTTCTTCAAAAAATCCTTATGCAAATCGAAAACGCCTTGTTGATAGTTTGCATCGCTACCGTTCAGGTAAGCGTTATCGCCCAGCATAAGAAACATATCGATGGCTTCGCCGCCGTGCTTGCTTATATATTTCAGCATACCGTCCCGAACGGCCGCGGCCTTACCCGCGTTACCGGAATCTTCATCGGTGCCGCTGCCGGAGTCGCCGACGATCCAGATGCGCGTATTGCCGTCAGCCGGCAGGCTGCCAGGTTTGGGCGAGGTTTTGAAATATTGGTCAGCGGGCGCTTTGATCGCTCCGCCCACTGAATAGTAATAAGTCCGGTCGGGCAGCAGGCCGGTAACTAGGGCTTCTTTATGCCCGCCTGCCGTTGCAGTCGCCTTTACTTCCAGGTTAAGCCGATTCATATCGGCTCCTACACACAGCTTGTCGGCGTCTCCCCGCCACTTTACGATAGCGCTGGTATCCGATACCTGTTGCAGGAACAGGCGCGTCGTTGCCGTTTCGGCGCCGGTACAAACTTGAGATTCCGTAGGGGTAATTTGGCTTGCACAACCGGAAAACATAAGCGGCGCTAACAAGGGTATTGCATATTTACGCATAACAACTCCAAAGCAAATAAAAACATCTAAAATATGCCCCTTTTTCATTGGGGACGGTAAATTTTGTTAGTTACTGACGTTACGCATTTGTCCACGAAAAGCACGAAAGCCACGAAAAAATAGAGTGGAATGATCCAAGCTTACGATGTAATGCCGGACATTCTTCACATTACCCTCGACGACACTCAGGACAGGCAGGCCGCCGTTTTTTTTCGTGCTTTTCGTGGACTTACAGCGTTTTCAATTTAAATGAGTTACTCATACTGTTAAAGAGTATGTTGTTATTTCCGCTGGAGTGCAGGCTTCGCCTGCGCTGGCAAGCAAAGCTTGCACTCCGTTACTTAACCTTAGTAATTAACCGAATTTAAAAACGCTGTATTATTCGACTGCATAACATCAATTGATTATTCATTGCTCAATACGCCGTGCTTTTCGATTGTCCGCTGCTGAAAAGACCGGAAAAACTCAGGCGTCATTCCAGCCTCGGAATACAAGACACGGAAAAAATCGATTAACGAATTGCAGACGTCGGGTTCCGACAAAAAGACCAAGTGATTGGACGCATCCATATCCACTATCGAAAAATGAGGAAGATATTCCTGCCAGATTTGCCAGTGCTTCTTTTTATCAAGGTCGTACTCATAGCCCACGAGTGTGAAATAAGGCTCCAACTCGCCCATATATAAGCCGTTTTTATTACGAAAATAATAGCAATCGACCGACTCGGCTGCGGCCAGCGGCAGCATCCGGTAGCGATGCGCTTCATGAGCCGTTTGAACCTTGGATTGTTTATGAATCAGCTCATACATTTGCTCTTCGCTATAAGGCAAACCGCGAGTTTTCGCTAAATCCAGCAATTGCTGCAAAAAAGCTTCATCGCTTAACGAAACATCCAGTTGATCGCGATGAATCAATGTCGAGGAAAAGGCTTCAGGGTTTTGCATGACTGTGGTTTGCAGCGCAATATTGACGGCCTGCAAAAAATCGTTTTTGGCTGAATGCTTAACATCCTTAATCCCGGTAGTATCGAAAGTATCCAACATCGCGATAGTCGCTACCGATTCGCCCCGCTCCTGTAACTGCCGGGTGACTTCGTAGGCGATAAGCCCGCCTAACGAATAGCCGCCCAGATCGTAAGGTCCTGCCGGCTGGACGGATTGCATGGCCTGAATGTAATAGGCCGCCATTGCCGGCACGCCGTGTATCCCAGGCTGCTTGCTGATCCAGCCTTTGGCCTGAATCCCGTAAAAAGGGCGTTCGCACACTTCCGCCAGGATATGGTAAGGCTGCACTCCGCCCAGTCCGCCATGAAACCAAAACACCGGTTGTCCCCTGCCGTTTTCATTCAGCAGGATGAGTTCGGGAAAACGGGCGCTGGGCTGACTGAAAACTGAGCTTTTTATCAGTGCCGTGCAATCCGCAAACTCAGCCCGATCAACAATATCGGTGTGATTTTTGGTTAAGTAGGCCTCCAAGCGCTCAATACTGCTGTATTCGAACACTATACTCGAAGCGATCTTCTTGCCGGTCAGTTGTTCCAGCGACTTCAGCATATTCACCAGTCCCAACGAAGTTAAACCCAACTCGAAAAAGTTTCTCCGGCTATCGATTTGCTGAACCGGGCAATCCAATTGATGCGCCAGTATTTTTTTCAGCAGCAGTTCCAACTGTTGTTCTTTTGACGCTTTCTCTTCCTTTGCTGCTTTCTCTTCCTTTGCTGCTTCCTCTTCCTTTGCTGCTTCCTGTTTTTTTTCCGAACAGCCGATATTGCCGGTCTTGGCAAATACATAAGTAGGCAGGTGCAGCCGTTGCGGCTTATCTTCGCTGTACAGTGCTTGCCAGTTGATGTTGTCTCCGCCGGCCCAATGTTCGGCAAGCGTAGCCAATGGCCCTGACTCGAAGCTTTGCTCCGGATAGGCTCGATTCCGCACTTTGCCTTCGCCCTGCCAATAATTTTCAGGCCGTTCATCCCGTGCGCCGCCGCGGCCAAGCCATTCCAGTTTCGCGGCCAGTTCTTTAAGCGTTTTTACCTGAAAAATACTTCTGTACTGCAAGCGTTCCCTGCCGACCTGCAACGTGTAAGCCAACGCATTCAAGTCCAGCGTGGCGTTTTGCCGGATAAACAGCGCCAGCCTCGTCGCATATGCCGCCAAACTCTCCGGCGTCTTTGCCGAAAGCGGAATTAAAAAAGCTTCGGGTTGCGCCGCTTGGGACAAGACCGAATCAGGCAGATACTCCTCCAGCACCGCATGCACATTAGTGCCGCCGTGTCCGAGCGACGTTACCGCGGCCATACGCGGTTTGACCGCATTGCCCGGCCATTCCTGCAACGTTGTATTGACATAAAAGGGAGTGTTTTCAAAATCGATATATTCATTGCAACGTTCAAAGTTCAGCGAAGGCGGAATCAACCGATGCCGGAAACCCAGCAACACCTTGATAACGCTCAGCACCCCGGACGCCGCCGTCGTGTGGCCGATATTGGCCTTGACCGAACCGATTGCGCAATAATGTTTTTTATCGGTAAATTGTTGAAAGCTATGCTTTAACGCATCGACCTCAATCGCATCGCCCAGTTTCGTTGCGGTGCCGTGCGCCTCAATATACTGAATATCTTCCACATTAATGCGATTGTCCCGGTAAAGCGATGACTGCAATTGGCTTTGCGACAAATAACTGGGCACGGTCCTGCCTGCCGTTTGCCCGTTCTGGTTACTGCCTATTGCCGCAATGACGCCATGAATCGGGTCTTGGTCGCGCTTGGCATCGTCCAGGCGTTTCAATATCACCACGCCCGTACCGTCCCCGACGATCATGCCGTCGGCGTTGTTATCGAACGGACGGCAAGCGGCCGTCGGCGACAGTATGCCGGCATTATTCATCATAATGAACGCGCGCGGATCGGTATAAACGGTGGCTCCTCCGACTATCGCCAAGTCGATTTTGCCGCTGCGCAAATACTGGCAGGCCACGTCCATTGCCATCAATGACGAAGAACACGCAGTATTGATCGTCAACGCGGGACCTTTCAAATCCAAAAAATAGGCGATATGCGACGACAATGCCCCGGTGTCCGTACCTAGTAAACTATGGGCAGCTTGCTCGCCGCCGCCAACGCTGCCGATAAAAACGCCTACCGGCTGTTTTTGCAGCGACGACGGTGCTATCCCGGCATCTTCAAGCGCTTTGTAAGTTTCTTCCAACAGCACCCGTTGAGGAAAATCCATTGCTGCCGCGTCATCCTGAGCGATGCCGAAAAACGCGGCATCGAAATGTTCTTTGCGTTGCATTTGCCCGTAACGTAGCGGAACCGGCGTTTGCGAGTGCGCGGCAAAAAAATCGAGCCAGCTTTGTTCCCGGATGCTGTCAATGCAATCTTTTCCCTGTTGCATCAGTTGCCAAAATTCACCGGGATTCGATGCGCCAGCAGACCGGCAAGCCATGCCGATGACGGCAATTTTGCCGGATGCCCCCTCCCGGGTCTTTAGTTCAGGCTTTTTTTTTGAGCGCCGCCCGCCACGCTAACCCCCAAAGCAGCGAGATAGTCGGTAAGTGCAGCCAAGGAATTGCATTCAAACATCACGCTGGTCGGCAACGTAAGCTGAAATTCGGCGTTGATAGCCTGCATCAGTTCCACCGCATTGATGGAAGTCAGCCCCAGCTCGTTGAACTTGTCATCCGCCGACAGGCTTTCCGTTGATAACGCCAAACTGTTGACAAACAGCGCCAGCAGCTTGTCCGCTAAAGGATTTGCAACGATAGTTGCGGACAGGGTTACCGGCAGCGCATTTTGGAGTTTTTCCAGCTGTTGCGGTTGGTGCTCGCTCAGATAGGTTTCCAGATAGCGGGTCAGCGAATCCAGCGTGTTATGCGCAAAAATCAAACTGGTCGGTAATGTGAGCTCGAACTCGCCGTTAATCGCTTGCAGCAGTTCCACCGAATTAATCGATGAAATCCCCAGGTCATGGAACGTTTCGGTCCGTTCCAGTTCGCCCTGAGGCAATGACAAAGCCGCTTCGAAGATCCCTGCAAGCTTGGTTTTCAGCAATGCGAAACGGTTCAATGACGCGGAACCCGGGTTTGCGGCAGACGGCCGTTCATCGGGATAAGCGTCCGCCAGCAGGCTTTCATCCAAAATCGGATAGGGCACGTGGCTTAATTCAAGCATTTCCTGCAACGCAACCGGGTACGGCTTCGGCGCGCGCAGTTTGGCCAAATTGAACTGTTCCAGCTCCGCGACATTGGCGTAAAGGTCTTTACGCAAGCGGAACAGCATATAACTCAGCCAGCCCCGTTCGATCGCAATAGCGTTATTAGCGTAATTTCTCCAGGAATCGCGTACGACTTTGGGGCAGTCTTTTACATTGTTTTCATGCTCGGGATCGTACTGAAAATTGGCGATTTGCGGCGACACATCGATGATCTCATCGATCACCAAATGATGTTTCGCCAGCGTCTTAACCCATTGTTCCTGCGTGGGGATATAAATATCGATGCCGGGATCTTCGATCGCGCCATGCAAATTGGCGATAAAATCCATCAATAAGACCCGGCCGTGATTCCTCAAGGAAGATTCGATGTTGCCGAACAAACCCTCCTTGTCCGCCACAAGACAACTTACTTCAAAACCGATAATCACGTCGTAATCGTTTCGCGGAAATTTCACTTTGGAACTGTCGTGGTTAAATATGCGCGCTTGCCCGCTGAGACCTTTTTGGGCGATGCGATGATTGCCCAGATCGGCCTGCGCCTTGGTAATAGTAAAACCGTCGGTGTGAATATGAGGATAATAGTTGGCAATCTGGATCACATCGGTGCCGTGCCCGCAACCGATGTCCAACAAGTTCCGAATTTGCGTAAAGTCTTCCTTGAAGAACAGCACTTGGCGCATTTCAATCTGTTTGCGCTGAATCAAGGCCATTTCCGTACGATATTTTTTGGGATTCAAAAACACCCGCGTCATCGAGAAACCCGGAATGCGCTCCGGAAACGGACAAAACGTCAGGTAATCCTCGTGAAAATCCTGGTCGCTGGTTTCGGCGCAATAAGTAAACAGCTCAGCAGCTTTCTCGCCTGCGCTTTTTTCGCCTTGGATTATTTCGGGGCTTGCATTCATTCTTGTGTCCTTCTGTTGAGGTGGTTTTTTATTCCGGCAAGACGCGTTTTCTATCGGATTAGCTTCCGGTTCGCTTGCTACAGCCTGCGCATCGTCCAACCAGTAGTCCGTCAGCTCGAAAGGGTAAGTCGGAAGGTGGAGACGCGCCTGCTTACCAGCATTCTTAAATTGTTTTTGCCCGCGTACCCAGCTTTGTGCGACGGTATACGGATCGGTATCCGCACAGCCGGAAGCCTTTGCGCTATCGGCTACGCCTTCAAACACATCATTTTGCGGCCGCTTGCCGAGATAAGCTTCCGCCTGTTGAATCCATTGCTCGCGGCTTGCCGAAACAAAAGCCACGCGGATATTCATTGCATCCCTGCCGGCCTGCAAGGTGTATGCGATTGAAGTCGGCGTATATTCGGGATGTTGCCGCACGGCGGCCAAAAACTCCGCTATCAGCTCGCGGCATTGATGCTGCGTTTGCGCGGAGAACGGCAATACCTGCAAGTTGTCCCGAACGGCGGCTTGGGTCTGTTTCGGCCGGTATTCTTCAAGCAGTAAATGCGCGTTATTGCCGCCTGAACCGTAAGAATGGAGACCGGCCAAGCGCGGTTGCGCTTGCGGCGGCCAAGGCTGGTTTTCGGTCGCCAGTCGGCAGGGTTGGTGTTTGCTTTCTATATCGGGACTGCTGTGGCGAAAATCGCGGATTTTATGTATCGTATCGGTATCGAAGCTGCGGATAATCTTGAACAATGCGCCGAACGCAGAGGCGGACTGCATATGCCCGAGCGTCGGCTTCAGCGTACTTACCGTGCAGTAGCCGTCCTTTAAGCCGACATTTTGCTGTTGAGCCAGCGTTTGTAAAGCGCGGTTAAACGCGGACCATTCGGCAATATCCGTTACCGGATTTGCCATGCCCTGAGCTTCGATATACTCCAGGTTACGCGGGTCTATGCCCGCTTCGCGATAACACTGCAAAATCAATTCGGTATGCGAAGCAATATTCGGCGAGGCAATAGACATGCCGCCTTGGCCGTTGAAATTGACGGCGCTATGTTTCAGTACCGCATAAATTGCATCGCCGTCCGCTTCCGCTTGCGCCAAAGGTTTTAACAAAATACTGGCGACGCCTTCGGCGGGCAGATAACCGCCGGCATCCCGGCCGAAAGAGTTTATCGAACGGCTGGTGCTCATTTGCCCCATCGCGGACAACGAGATGAAGGTCTCAGGCCGCAACAGCAGGTTGGCAACCCCGGCCACGGCTTGGTTGCACTCGCCGGAACGCAACGAAGCCATCGCCCGGTGAATGGCTACGGCCCCGCCGGAACACATGGTGTTCATGTATTCGCTAGGGCCGCGCCAGTCGAAAAAATAGGAAACCTGATTCGCAATCATGCTGGGCGCATTGCCGATGCCCTCGCTTTGCGTTTTATTCCATTGTGATAATTTAACGTATTCGTTTTCCTCCGCGCCGACAAAAATCCCGGTGCGCGTTTTGCGCAAGGACTCGGGCGCGTAACCGGCATCTTCCAGAGTATGGTATACCGACATCAGCAACAGCCGTTGTCTCGGGTCCAGATGTTTGGCATCGTTCGGCAGCATCCGGAAAAAACGCGCGTCGAAACCGCGAATATCCGGTATGAAGCCGCCCCATTTGCTATGGCTTTTCATCGCATCCGCAGCGTTGGGATCGTAATGCTTTTGCCAATCGAAACGGCTTTGTGGAATCTCTTCCAATAATGCCTCGTCGTTATCCAGCGCCCGCCAAAAATCCTGTACGGATCGGCTTTTAGGCAAATAGCCGGAAAGGCCGATGATGGCTATCGGTTGGGGAGCGGTTGCCGCGTTTTTGCCGTTTCCGGCAACCGGCTGCGCATTTTGCCTGCTGCCGGAATCGTCCGAAGACTGCCCGGACAGTTCCGAAATCCTGGCTTTTATTTGTTCCAATATTTGCTGGTTATGCATGTTTTTCCTAAAGATAAGCTGAGACCAGCTTTTTCAAATGCGGCAGCGAAGACTTCACCATCGCGTAATCCACGCCGAAATCGACAAGGCAGGCGATATCGTTAACACCGACTTGAATCGCATGATCGACAACCTGTTTGGCTTCTTCAACGGTTCCGAACAAGGCCGCGGTTTTTGAATAACGATGGTAAGCGTACTCCAGCATTTTGGCTTTTTCCGCTTCGCCAATATCGTTAACGCCTTTACTGCTGCCCAGTCCCGACGCCACGTGCGCATCGAGAAAACTTTTAATGTATTCCGTAAACGGCTTTTTGATCGCGTTTTCGACCGTCTGTTTATTTTCATGAATAAAGGTATGCAGCATCAGCGAGATAATGCCTGTTTGCGGATCGTAACCGGCTTGCTCGCGCGCCTGGCGGTATAACGCAAATTTCTTGCCCATCGCGTCCAGGTCGGCCCCGGAAAGCATCGTAAAAACATTGTATCCCTGTTTGCCCGCATAAATATAAGCCGCATCGCTTTGCACCGCGAGCAGCCAAACATTCAGTTCCGGCTGTAGCGGACGCGGATAAACCCGAATCGGGATTTCCTCGCCCTGAGGCCCGATGAAATTGACGCTTTCGCCGCGCCAAAGCTTCTGCACGACAGGAATACGCTGATGGCAAACATCGCGGCGGTTTTCGTAGGTGCCTGGGGACAACACAAAATCCTTAATCTGCCAACCGGAGCCGAAACCCAAATCGATCCGGCCGTTGGATAAAATATCGTTGATCGCCCAGGCTTCGACGACCTCCACCGGATGATGCAGTGGCAACGAAATTCCCGCGGTGCGAAAGCGAATGCGCTCGGTTTGCGGAATCAGGTAGGACGCGACAATCGCGGCATTCGCAAAAACCGAACCGTATTCAAAAAAGTGCCGCTCCGGCAGGTAAATCGCGGTGAAGCCTTCACGGTCGCCGAACAACGTCACATCTCGGGTGAATTCGTACTTTTCCCGATCCGCGATGTCTTTGCGAACGTCCGAGAAGAACAGAAAGCTGAACGAAACAGGCGGCCGAAACGCAGACTGCCCGGAACTCATGGGTTGGGAATCAAGCCCCAACAGTTGTTCGATAGATTTCATCGCCGATGCTCCTAAACTTCAGTCAATTCGGCCGTTTGCTCCAGGTATTCCGACAGCGCCTGGATCGACGGAAAATCAATAAGCCATTTGGGCTGGATTTCCCGCCCCAATTTCTTTTCCAAGCGAATCGCCAACTGCACACCGAACACCGAATCCATGCCGTAATTTTGGAAAGCTTCGCAGTCATCCATGTCTTTCAACTTCAATAATTCCGAAGCCGTTTCTCTAATGGCTTCCTTCAAATACGACAATTTGTCTTGGCCGGTTTCCAGGTTATCAACACAGGCTTCTTCCTGGGTAAAAGCGGCTACCGGTGCATCGATTTGCTGAACCGTGGGCTCCATATTTTGCTGTTGGAAAAGCAGGCGGTGAATACGCTGAAGTAAAACAGGCTCCAGCCGTTCGATCTGATCAAAATCGATTGCCGCGGCCAATTCCTCCACGGGCGTCGGCTTGCCTTGCAGAACCTGTTGCTCCCAAGCGCTGACTCTGGCTTCCCAAAGCAAAGCTTCGGCATCTTGTTCCGATACCGGGCTTGTCTGTATATCCATAAGCTGCGCCGTCCTTTTAATATCCCGGATCGCCCAGATCCCCAGCATATCCTGCCGTTGCGAAGAACTACGCTCAAGCAGCGGGAAAGCAGCGTCAATAGTAATCAGGTCAAAGCCGTCGGCATCGATTTTTTGCCGGCGGTTTTTATCCTTACAAGCATGAACCGGATCGGAAGTCCACGGTCCCCAACACAGCGATACCGCATTCCCCGCACGTTTGCCTTGATCCTTCAAACGATTCCGATAGCCGGCAAACTGGTTCAGGAAGGCGCAAGCATAGCTGTAGCCGGCCGAACCCCGTATCCCGAACGCGACGATGGACGAAAACAGCATGAAAAACGCCAGTGGCTCGTCCGCGGTCAGCTCATCCAGGTGCAAGGTCGCACGGGTTTTGATTGCGCCCATTTGCTGAAAAGACGTCCAATCCATTCCCGCGATAAGACCGCCCTCGACGGTATTGGCCAAGTGGAAGACGCCGTGTATCGGTCCGACCTGACGTTTGACCGCCGCATAAGTTTGCTGTAACGCGGCCCGGTCGGTCGCATCGACGGCATAGTAATGCACCGTTGCGCCCAGCGCTTCGAGTTTACTGCATTGCTGCTGCCGTTGCGGGCCGTAATCGCTTGCCGATAAAATCACCAACGTGCTCTGGTAGCGTTTAGCCAACTCGGTGCAGAGTTCTTCCCCGATCAAGCCCAAACCGCCGAGCAACAAATAGGTTTTCCGGGGTTGAAAAACCGAGGCCGCCGTATTGTCGAAAGACGCTTTTACCCTGTGTTTGAGCTGCCGCCCTGCCCCGCCATAACGGATTTCAGGGAAAGCCCGGCTATGGAAAATTTGCGCGCTGTCGGCCGAAGCGTTTTGCTGTCCGGTATTGCCGTCGGCCAACCATTCCCGAACCAGCAATTGCAACCCGGTAACTTCGAGCCCGCGGTCGTAGCAGCCGATTAATGTCCAACTGTGCAGCGGATTCTCCATCATCGCCGTGCCGATTAAGCCTGAAAGCGCCTCACAATCCAAACGCGGCGCGGCCGAACTGCATTGATACAGGTAATAAAGCCGGATCGGCTGTTCCCAGGCTTTTCTCATCAGCAAGCGGCTCAAATGATACACTGCGGAAATATCGACGGCCGCGGGTTGATCGGCCGGGTCAAGATCGCTAGCCGGTCCTAAAAACAGCACCGCATCGGGAATAATCAACGGCTGATTTAGCGCGATGTCCCGGGCATTTAACAACTGCACATTCAACGGCGAAGACAAGCCGGCGGCCTGTTGCAACTGACGCAACAGTTCCGTGAAAGCCATGTTATCGCTTTCGTGCGTATAAACGGCCCAAATAGTCTTGCCCGCATAGCGGTTAAGCCCGGCTTTCCAATCCACTGTCCCGGCAACAGGACTGTCCACCCATTGCTCTTGCACAAACAGCCATTCCTTTGCAGGAACCGGCTCTGCCGCGATAACACCGGTTTCTTCCGCTGCAACGGCTGCGCAGGCTCGCTGAACCGTCTTCGCCCGCCCTACCCAGTATTTTTCCCTGGCAAAAGGATAGGTAGGCAGCGACAGGGTTTGATGGCCTCCGGAAAACAGACGATCAAAGTCCGGCGCATAGTCCTGAACGTAAAGATCGGCAACGGTATCGAGGCAGTCGATGTAAGCGTCGTCGGTTGGGTTATGCAGGCATTTTTCAATGCACTCATTGCCGAGACGCTTTAACGCGGCCTGTTCCCTGCCTCTCTGCTCCTGCATTTCCGCGACATGGACCTGACGCAGACTTTTACCGTCCAGCCATTTGTCCAGCAGGCCCAGCAAACTCTCCAGAGAGTCCGCGACACAAGCCCAGCGATGCGGCCAATGCTTTCTCTTCATCAACAGGGTGTAACTAAGATTGCCCAAATCGACAGGCTCGCCGGATTTATCCGCTTCAGTGCAGAATTCAAGCAGGTTTTTTGCCTGCTGCGCCAGCCGATCCGGGCTGCGTGCGGACAACACGATCAACCAAGCCGGTTTTTCGCTGTGGCGATGCCTGCTTACAGGGGCTTCTTCAATGACCATATGCGCATTGGTGCCGCCAAAGCCGAAAGAACTTAATGCGGCCCTTCTGGGAGCGTTATTGTCGGTGTGCCAATCCTGCAAGCGGGTGTTGACGTAGAAAGGACTGTCTTTAAAACGGATCTCAGGATTCGCCTGCCGGAAATGCAGCGACGCCGGAATTTTTTTGTGCTTCATCGCCAGCAATATCTTAAACATCCCGGCGACGCCTGCGGCCGGTCCGGCATGGCCGATATTGGTTTTTACCGAGCCTAGCGCGCAATAGCCTTGCTTGTCCGTGTAAGCGCGGAAAGATCGGTTCAATGCACTGATTTCAATCGGATCGCCCAGTTTCGTGCCGGTGCCGTGCGCCTCGACCATCTGAATATCGGCCGGATCGATGCGAAAACGCTCGTAAACATGGCGTTCCAAACGTTCTTGAGATTTGGCGCTCGGCGCTGTAATGCCGTTGGTGCTGCCATCCTGGTTAATGCCGCTGCCGCGAATAATGCCGTGAATATGGTCGCCGTCCGCTATCGCATCGCTCAAGCGTTTTAACGCCACTACGCCCACGCCTTCGCCGGGGATAAAGCCGTCCGCTTTTTCATCGAAGCTGTGACAGCGGCCGGTCGGAGACAACATGCCCGCATGAGTTCCGGTTCGGTAGAAGCTGGGAGTGCACATCAGCGATACCGATCCGGCCAGCGCAAGATCGATTTCCCGAGTCCACAACGTTTGGCAAGCCTGGTGAATAGCGACCAGCGAGCCGGAACAGGCGGTATCCACAGTAACGGCCGGACCTTTGATATTCAGGTAATACGAAATGCGGGACGGAATAACCGCCGCCGAATTCCCCCAAAACGCCTGTGCCGGCGCGCTGTCTTTATCGAACAAGTGGGCGTAATCCGAGCCGCCGTAGCCGACGAATACGCCGTATTGTTTTTCATCGGCGCTGTCGACCGCATAACCGGCATCTTCCAGCGCGCTCCACGCGGCTTCCAGGAACAGTCGCTGTTGCGGGTCCATATAAGTCGCTTCGGCGCCGGAAATTTTGAAAAATAACGGATCGAAGCGGTCGATGTCGTCGATAAAGCCGCCGTCGGTGCAAAAATCCGGGTCTTCCAATACGCTTTGCGGAAAGAATGCGGACAAATCCCAACGAGAGGCCTTGCGCACCAAATCTTTCCCGGCCGCCAGGTTTTTCCAGAATTCATTCAAGTCCGGCGACTGCGCGAAACGGCCGCTGATGCCGACAATAGCAATAGGTTCTTTAACCAAAACCCCGTCTGCCTGTTTAGGCGCGCTTCGTTCAGGTTTCGGACAGTCGAACTTAAGGTCCTTTAAACCGATTTGCTGCGCTTTTTCAACGCGATGCGAAGGAAACGCCAACGATTCTTTATGGCCAAAGGCCATAAGTTTCGTTTGAGCGGGCGAGCCGCTCAACTCAGCTTTATAGGTCTCGGCGATATAATCGCTCAGCTTCAGCACCGAGTTATAATCGAAGATCGCCACGGTTTCCAAATCGATGTTCAGGCGGTTGTTAACCGTCCGTATAAAGTTGATGCCCAACAGGGAATCCAGCCCGTAATCGGCGAAGGACTCGTCCATCGCGATGTCGTCAAGTTCCATTTGCAACGCATCGGCCAACTGTTCCTTGAGCACTTCGGCGATGAAATCCTCCAATATCCACTCTGTTATTTCGCTGGGTTCTATTGTGTTTTTGATATTAACAGCCGACGCCCCTTCCCTGCTGTTGTTGGCAACGATGATTTGCTGGCCGAAAACGTGTTCCTCCCGAGCCGGAAAGTCCACCGATTCAAAACCGGTTTCCGTCAAAATCCGCGACCAGCTTTCGGGATAAAGGCCCGGAATGCCGGGGATTCTCAGCTCGGCGTCGTCGTACAGCCACCAGCCTTCAAGCAGGCCGAAAGTCAGGTGTACGAACACCGATTTGCCGCTCATTTCGTTGATCAGCAATACGCCGCCGGGCCGTAACGCGGAACGCGCATGGGCCAAAGTGCGCCCGATGTTGCCGGTCGCATGCAACACGTTGGTCGCAATGGCAAAATCGAAACGGCCGGTCGGCACATCCTGTTCGCTTAAGGGCCGGTCTATATCCAGCAACCGGGTCGATAAATAAGGGTTGCCCGGCGCATAATGTCTTTTCGCATGGTTCAGAAAAGCTTTCGACAGATCGGTGTAGCAGTAGTCCGTAATCGCATGCTTGAACATTTGCAATTCTTTTAACAGCCCCCGGGTTGTCCCCCCGGTGCCTGCGCCGATTTCCAGGATACTGATTTTAGCCTGCGGATTTTCCTGCAAACGCGCCTGAATCGCTGCAATCAACGCATCGGTCAACACCTCGTTGAAATAGTCGGAAATCAAGTTGCTTTGGTAAATGCCCTCGACCAATTCCATGCCGCCATTCGGAAACATGATGTCCGTCGCCGTTTTTTGTCCGCTCAAGATAGCGGGCAATCCCCGCATACAAGCTTCGACCAAGTTAACCTGCGCGCGCTGATTGGGATTTTCCAGCCATTGCGTTTTTTCGCCGTCCCATTGCCGCCAAAGCGCATCCAGCTTGGCATTGTTTTTATTCAGCGAAAACAACTTTCCCTCGCGCCGGCACAGGTATTCCCTGTCGATCAGCGACTGAATGCTTTCGTCGAGCCAGCGCTGGTAGAACGCCGGGATCCTGCCGGCATTGCCCGGCAACTTGTCGGCTAGTTCCGCGATCGACAATACCGCAACCTCGCCGCTTTGTTCTTGCCCATCGATTCGATAAATAATACCGATCTCGTCAAGGCTTGCCCAAAGCAGGTTGAACAACAGTGCTTCCATTTTTAGATTTTGCAGATCGTTTTTCTGTGCCCGCAGTTGCGCTAGAAGCGCACTTTTACGTGTTTGCGCAGCTTGGCTGCCCTGCCGCGGGCCATACTCCGTTTTGCTAAAAACATAAGTCGGCAAATGCACGCGCCTGACTTGCTTGCCGGCGTATGCGGCCGCCCAATCGACGTCACGGCCCGAGCACCAGCGTTGCGCCGTCTCTTCGTCGGGATCGCCGGCCGTTTGCGCCGGGCTGTCCTTGCCCGTTTGCCAACAGCCTGCGATGGCCTGTTCGCCATTCAGGAAAGCGGCCATTTTCCGCGTCAGTTCGGTAAACGTGCGCGCGGAAAAAACAACCCGGCAGCGCATCGCTTCCCGGCCCGTTTGCAAGGTATAAGCCACTTCCTCCAGCGTAACAGCCCTGCTTAGCGAGCCGTCTTCCAAGCCTTCGGCAAAAGCCTGAACCAAGCTGCGCAGGCTGCTTTCGGTTTTCGCCGACAGCGGTATCAGCCTGATTTTTTCGCCGCTTTCGATGTTGCTTGCCGGCGGCGTTGAAGGCACATGCTCCCTGACTACCAGATGGATATTAGTGCCGCTATGGCCGAAAGAATTGATCGCCGCCATACGCGGCTTTCCTGGCTGCGGCTGCCAGTCGGCGATTTCGGCATTGATATAGAAAGGCGAATTTGCAAACTCGATCAACGAATTAAGCCGGTTGAAATGCAATAGCGCCGGGAGTTTTCGATGGCGCATCGACAACAAGGTTTTGATCAGGCCGATAACGCCCGCCGCTGCGGAAGTATGGCCGATATGCGCTTTCGCGCTGCCCACCGCGCAATACGCCTGCTTGTCGGTCAACGGCTTGAACGCCCTGACCAAGGCATTGGCTTCGACCGGATCGCCGAGCTTGGTGCCGGTGCCGTGGGCTTCGATATAACCGATAGCCGCCGGGTCGATATTAAACTTCCGGTAAACGTCGGCTATCAACTGTTCCTGGGCTAAACCGTTGGGCGCGGTAATGCCGTTGCTGGCGCCGTCCTGGTTGATGCCGGATGCGCAAATCACGCCGTCGATGCTGTCGCCGTCGGCAATCGCATCTTGCAGGCGTTTCAATACCACCATGCCGATGCCTTCGGAGATAATCGTGCCGTCGGCCGACGCGTCGAAAGTCGCACAAGCGCCGCGCGAAGACAGCATATCCGCCGCCGACAGGTTGACCAACGCATCCTGGTTCATGCAGGCGTTAACGCCGCCGGCCAGCGCAAGGTCGGACTCGCCGTTGCGCAAGCTTTCGCAAGCCAAATGAATAGCAACACCGGAAGAGGAACAGCCGGTATTAACCACCAGCGCCGGGCCGCTCAAATTCAAATGATAAGACAGCCGCGATGCAATCAACGCATCGGAAGAGCCGGTAAAACTGCCGTGAAAATAGCCGGTCGGCTCGGCGCCGATAAAAATAGCGGTTTTGGAGCCGGAAAGAGCGGCCGGATCGTAACCGGCATCTTCCAGCGCTTTCCAGCCTTCCTGCATGACCAGGCGCTGATGCGGATTCATCGAGTGGGCTTCGCGCGGAGACAAACCGAAGAACTGCGGATCGAAGCAATTCCTTTCCGCCAAAATGCCGCCCGATTTGCAATAGCTCTTGCCCGCTTGCTTGATCGCACTGAAATAATTGGCCTGGTCCAGATACTGCGCCGGGTATTCTTCAACACCGTCAAGCCCTTGAACCAGGTTGTTCCAAAACGCTTCCACATTCTCCGCGCGTGGGAATTTACCGGACATGCCGATCACCGCAATATCGGCCGTTGCCGGAGCCACTGGCGGCCGGCAAGTTTGCTCAGGCATCGGCGCGGCTGCTTGCTGCGTGCCGGGCTCATGATCATCTTGCCGCGCTCCGGCTTGGGCCCCGATCTCGTCGCGGTAGCGCTTTATCAGGTAGTTGCCAAGACGCGCCAATGACGAATACTCGAAAATAATTGCCGTATTCAAACGGATATGCAAACGTTGATTAAGCTGGTTGACAAACCTGACGCCCAAAATCGAATCCATCCCGTATTCGGCAAAAGCAAGGTTATGATCGATTTTTTCCAGCGGCGCTTTTAGCGTGTTTGCAAAGCTGTCCGTTAGCGTGTCCCTGATATATTGATCCATATCGCTTATCTTGTTAACAGCGGCTTGCACCGGCTCTTGTTGCCGGTAATTCATCAGCTCCAGTACCGCCGGCGAAGGTTTAAGGCAAAGCGCCTGCGACAGCGGTTCTTGCTGCTGCAACGCAAAAACAAATTTTTCGAAACAGTCTGCGCCTTCCCGGTCGTCCAGGCAGGCAAAGTTTTGCGGGACAGCATCGGGAGGCAACGAAGATTTCCAGAAGCCCCAATTAATCGTGCCGACAGGAAACGCGGCCTGCTTGCGCAAAGCCTGCACCCAAGCGTCCTGAAAAGTGATGCCGCTCGCATAGGCCGAATGCTTGGCCGCGCCGGAAAAGGCATACGCTTGTCCTGAAGAAAAATAACACATGAAATCCAACGGCTCATGTTCCAGCGCGGTATAAAAATAAATGCCGCCCTTGGTTTTTACTTCCAGAATTTGCCTGAACACGGTCTCCGTGGTTTTATCGACGGAGTTTTCGGCGTCAAACACCAACGCCGAATAAATCGCGCCGTGAATGGCCGGATATTCCGCCTTGACGTCGGCAACGGCTTGCCGCATCGACTCCCGGCTGGTCGCATCGGCCTGGATATACGCAGGCTGTTCGGCAAATTCCGAAAAGGCATTCAGCGCTTGCTGTACTTTTACAGAATCTTTGCCGCTGCGTCCCAGCCAAATAACCCGCGCTTTATATTGTTTAATCAGGTGCCGGGTTATCGCTTGACCTATCGTGCCGCTACCGCCCAGTATCAAGTAAACGCCGCGCTGCCTGATCGGCGACAAGCCGGTTTCGGGCCAGGTCAGCGGGTGAAACTCTTGCCGGTAACGGACGTCGGCCCGGATTTTTACGACCTCGCCCCGATTCGACGCCGGTTCGCGCACGATCAGCGGAAGCAAATGTTGCGGCTGCGCCAGGTCGTGGCAACACAGGTCGATATTTCTCAATGCAAATAAATGATTTCCCTGCGCGATTGCGTAAGCCAAGCCGGTAAGGCCGGCCCCTTGAGGCCGAACCGATTCATTATCCAGCGCATAGTTGTCCAGGGTCAGGATATAGGTATCGATAGTGCGTTGATTACGTGTTGTTAGATATTTAACCAGCCTCAGCAATTGGATTTCGTTGCTTTCCTGGCTATCGGCCAAATGCGCGACGTCGGCGTTACTGCCGTCCAGCGACAGGAAATACAGGCAATCGATATTGCCCGCGCCCTGCAAGCAAGCCGCAAAACCCGATTCGTCTTTTATATCGCACAGCCATTCGTTGGCCGATAAGCGTCTTGATTCATCGGCCAAGCGAATCGAAAGCACTTCGGCATCGCGGTGGTAATCCGCGATGGCTTGTTGCAGATCAATCGAGAATTCGTTGCCAACGATCAGCACCGTTTGATGGCAAACCGGCTCGCCTTGCGCTATGTCGGCCTGTGCTGCCCATTTGGCCGCAAAAGCGATGCCCGGATCGTTGCTCGGCACATCGGACTGCCGATGCCCGGTTTTTACTTCCGCAACATTTGCCGTTGACCGTTGCGCTTGCTGTTCATGCCAGTAACGCTCTTTCAGAAAAGGGTAAGTCGGCAGACTGATACGATAAGGACGCGATTCAGCACCATACAGGCGGCTCCAATCGATATTGAAGCCCAGCACCCACAGTTCCAGCAACTTTGAGTATTTGTTTTTGCCAATCCAGGCCTCGATCATCGCGGCGGTATCTTCATCGGCCCGAAATACGCCGATCGATTCGTTTTTTGCAGGCGATAAATAGACGCCTGCCAACTCGCCGTCGGCCTGCGCCAGAAACGCATCCAGCTTTTGTTCGAGCTCCTGCATCGACGAGGCCGTAAAGCCCAGGCGCGCGTCCATCGGCTCCCGTCCAAGCTGCAAGGTATAAGCCAGATTGAGCAAGTTAAAGCCCCGGCTTCCTTGCTCAAGCGCTGTGTTGCGAATTTTCTGCAATAAGCGCTCGGCAACGATACGCAGACGATTTTGGGTTTTGGCGGAAAGCACAATGATAGCGGGCTGCGCCGATGCCGTTTGCGCGGCCGGGTCTTGTCCGGCCGGGATGTACTCTTCAACAATCGCATGGGCGTTAGCGCCGCCGGCTCCGAACGAGGAGATGCCCGCGACTCTGGGGCCGCCCGACTGCGGACGCGGCCACGGCGTCAGCCGCTGTTGCACCGCAAAAGGCGTACCGGCAAATTCAATAGCCGGGTTGGTCGTTGCGCTGTGCAGGGACGGCGCCAATTGTTGATGCTTCAATTGCAGCAATACTTTGGTCAGGCCGGCAATACCGGCCGCGCTTTCGCAGTGGCCGATGTTCGATTTGATCGAACCGATTGCGCAAGCCTGTTGGGTGCCGGCAATGTCCGGCGGCGCTTGTCCGAACGCCGTTGCCAAGGCTTTGATTTCAATCGGGTCGCCCAGCGCGGTCCCGGTGCCGTGAGCTTCGATATAACTGATATCGGCCGCTGAAACGCCGGCCCTTTGCAGCGCGTCGCCGACCATCGCGGCCTGTGCTTTCGGATTCGGCACCGTATAACCGTTGGTTTTGCCGCCGGCATTGATCGCGCTGCCTTTCAGCACGCCGTAGATATTGTCCCGGTCCGCTACCGCTTGCGCCAAGGGTTTAAGAATGACGGCGCCTACGCCTTCCGCGGCAATAAAGCCGTCCGCCCCGGCCCCGAACGACTTGCATTCGGGACCCGATGACAGCATGCCCAATTCGGTCAGTCCGGTAAAATGGGCGGGGTCCAAAATCAGGTTCACGCCGCCGACAACCGCGCGTTTGCTGGTGCCGCAATACAAACTTTCCAGCGCGACATGAAGCGCGGTCAGCGAAGCCGAACACGCGGTATCCACCGCCATGCTCGGCCCTTGAAAGTCGAACTGGTAGGAAATGCGGTTCGCAATCGAAAAATGGGACGACCTGCCCCGGTAGCTTGAGTTCATCGCGCCGACAAAAACCCCGGTTTTGCGGTCGTCGCCGAAATTTTCCGGGGTATAGCCCGCATCCTGTAACGCTTCGTAAGCACATTGCAAAAAGAGCCGCTCCTGCGGGTCCATGACTTCGGCTTCATACGGCGAAATATGGAAAAACAGCGGATCGAATTTGTCCACGTCCCGGATAAAACCGCCCCATCGGGTATACATTTTCCCGGCTTTGCCTTTTTCGGGATCGAAATAATCCTGCCAATCCCAACGCTCGGCCGGAATCTCGCCAACGCAATTGCTCCCGGTTTTAAGTTGTCGCCAAAGCTGGCCCACATCGTCGGCTTGCGGGTAACGGCCGCTCAAGCCGATCACCGCGACATCGAATACATGCAACCCCTGACGTTCGCGGACAGCGCCGGCTGCGTCGGTAAACCGCGAAGTCTTCGCCGAAGCCGGCACGCTTAGGCCAAAACGGTTGGGTTTGCTTTTCTGACGTAGCGGTATTTGTTCGACAGGCCGGTCCTGCAAGCCCGTCAGTTGCATCAAAACGTCTTTTTGCGTGTCCAGGAAATGCTCGACCAACGCGTCGATAGTCCGGACTTCGAAAAACAGCGTATTGCTTATTTTCTTGAAATCCTTGCGCAAATCGTTAGCCAACTGCACCACCAAAATGGAATCGATGCCGTAGATTTCCAGGGGCTTGGAGGAATCGATCCGGCGCGGGCTCATTTTTAAAGTACGCGCGACCTGTTCCTTAAGATAATCGGTGCTTTTTTCGCGCAGCAAGGATTCGTTGACGGCAGCGGTATTGACCGCTTTCAGTTCGCTTTCAACTTGGCTATCCGCCGGTTTTTCCGTTATGTCCGCAGCCAAAGGCGCGCGGCTCTGGCGCACAATGCCGTCGCTTTGCGCCGCGATAATTTGCAGCCCTAAAGATCGCGCATGCTCGACCGGCAAGCTTACCGGTGAAAAACCTTCTTCCGCCAAGATTTCCACCCAGGTTTCAGGATACAAGCCGGGACTGCCCAAGATCCGCAACGGCGCGTCTTGATACAACCACCACCCTTCGAGCAATCCGAAGGTCAGATGCGACAGCAGCGAATGTTGGCTAAGCTCGTTTAGCAGCAAGATACCGTTTGTATGCAAAGCTGCTTTCGCATTGCGCAAGGTGTTGCGTATGTCTTTGGTCGCATGCAGGACATTGGCCGCGATAACAAAATCGTAACGGTCCGGCGCAACGCCAATCTCCTCGCCGCTTTGTTCGGCAAGAGGTTTTTCCACGTTAAAAATGCGGGTGGAAAGGAACGGACAGCCCGGCGCGTAATGCTCCTGGGCATGCAGCAGGAAAGCCTTGGATAGATCGGTATAGCAATACTCGTCAATGGCCTCCGCAAACGGCTGCAACTTAGGCAAAAGAGTGGCGGTGGTGCCGCCGGTACCGGCGCCGATTTCGAGAATGCGCAGTTTCGGAACAGGCTGACCGGTCGAGGCGGCAACGCTTAAGCGTTGCTGGATCGCCGCGACCAGGAAATCCGCAAGCGCCTGTTGGAAATAATCCGACACAAGGTTGCCGCGATAAATACCTTCGACCAATTCCATTGAGGCGTTAGGGAACATCACATCGGTTGCGGCGGCCTTGCCGGTCAAAATGTCGGGCAGCGCACGCACGCAAGCCTCTACCAAGATAATTACGGCCTTCAGGTTGGGATTTTCTATCCAGCCCGCTTTTGCCGCTTCCCATTGCCGCCACAGGCTGTCAAGCGTCTCGTGCTGTCCGTTCGCTGTGTCGAGTAGACGCAGACTTTCCTGCAACCAGCGCTGCAAGTAACCCGGCAGCGAGCGTTTGCCGTCGCGTAAAGCCAAAGATTGCAGCGTCGCGTCCAGCAATCTCAGCAACAATGCATCCAACTCGTCGTTTTTTGCTTCCTGCTCCAATCGACGCCACTCCACTTGGGCATGAGGCAGTTGATCTTGCGTTTGATAAAAGCGCTGTTGGACTTCGTCCAGGATAGCCGGAATTTGCCGAGGATAGGACGTAATGTCTTCCGTGCCGCAGGCTTTCGCCACGACCTCGGGCGTCAATGCCTTGAACGGAGCCAGTTGGCGGAAAGATGAAGCCATAAATTTTTCGAGAATATCCATGCCTTCTTGCGGCTCGATGGAATCGTCGCCAGCCTCTTTCCTGCGCTCCCGGTAAGCCACGTCGTTAACGATGCCTATCGAACCCCAATAGCCCCAATTGATCACTTTAACCGCAGGCTTATGATAACTGCTGCCGTTGCTGAACGTATAAGGCCATTGCTGCGCAAGTTTTAACGCAAAAGCGTCCTTGAACGTGCAGCCGGCCGCGTAATTGCTCTGCCCCGGCGCTTTGGCAAACGCTTGCATTGAGGAAAAAAACAGCACGAAATCCAGCGGCTCCTTACGGAAAACCTGGGCAATACAGACGCTGACGTCCACTTTAGCCGATAACGATTCCTTAAAACCTTGTTCGTCCATCCGCGCCAAACTCAGGTCGTTGAGCACGATGGCGGAATGGACCACGCCATGGATTTTCGGATGGATGCTTTTAATCTCGCGGCAGGCTTGTTCCAGCGCGGTTAAATCGCGTGCATCCGCGCTAATGTAAGTCACGTTGGCGGGCATCGGCAACGCATCCAGTTGTTCCTGAATAAACGGGTCTTTGTCGCGGCGGCCTATCCAAACGATTTTGGCCCGATGGCGTTCGATCATGAACCGGCTCCAGACTTCGCCTATGCCCCCTGCTCCGCCGATGACGACGTAAACGCCGCCGTCCCGGTACAGCGCCGGCGTATTGGCATCCGTTTGCAACAGATGAACTCGAATCAAGGCTTGCCGGAACCATTCGGGTTCGCGGCTTGCGTTACGGCCGCCGCGATAGGCAAGCCCCTGGCCGTTCGGCTCCACCGGCAACGCAAACAGCGTGCGCAGAGGCCAATCTTGTTCGGGGTCCAGATCCAGCAAGCGGATTTTCCAATGCGGGTATTCCTTGGCCAAGCTGCCTGCCAGACCGTGAATACCTGCGTGCGTGGGATCGGTTACGTCCAGTTCCGTCACCTGTTGGGTTTTAAAGGTCAGCAGCGTCCATTCCAGTTCCTGCTCATCGTAGCCCGCCGCAAGCAAGGCTTTTATAATCCTGAACAAGAACAGCACGCCCCGGTTTTGCGCCTGGATCATGCGGCTGTCCGGCTGCCAGTCCGTTGCCGCGCTTCCCGGCGCAACAAAGACCAGATGATCGAAAACCTCGGCTTTTAACTGTTGGCTGATCTTGTCTATAGAATCGGCGGGATTAAGCGGCAAACTTGCAGCCAGCGGATAAATTTGCCGAATAGCCTGCATTTCCAACTCGGTAGCGCCGATAACCAATAAAGGGCAGTTGTAATCCGGCGCAAGCCCCGCGTGTTCGCCGGCAGGAACAGCATTCCAAACCGGCATCAGCGCATGAAGCGGTAACGCCGGTTGGGGCAAACGAATGTCGTCGATTTTCCTTTCGGCCAGTAGTCTTGACGATAAGCCCCTGATGCTGACGCAGACCTTGCCGCGTTCATCGCAGAGGTCTATATCCAGTTTTTGCACCTTATCGGGCGACAAGCCGCCGGACGAAAAACGCAACCATGCGAACATGCGTTGTTCGCACTCGCCGAGAATTTCCAGTTGCTCCAATGCGAAAGGCAAGCTGGGTTGCAGGGCATCGGCACCAATGCCGGCGACCAAACCGATAGCGGCCTGAATCGCTGCGTCCATCAGCGTCGGATGCAGGCCGTAGGCCGATTGTTCACTGTCCGACAGCGCCGGCGGCAGGACCAATTCGGCCAGCGCTTGCCCTTCGCCAACTGCCACGGTACGAATGCCTTGCAAGCGTTCGCCGTGATGAACCCCGGCCGAACGTATGTATCGATAGCAGGTTTCGGCATCGAGTTCGCGGGGCATCTGTAGGCGCAGGCCCGGAATATCCAGCGTCAACGCGGACTGCGTTGCCAAAGATTCCGGTATTTGCGCTGTTCCTTCGGCATGAACGGCAACGGTTTCCGGTTCGCCGCCGTTTTTTGTATAAATTTCATAACGAATCCGGCTATCCGCCTGTTCGTATAATCGGCAGTGAACTTCCCGCGCTTGATCGATATAAATGGGCTGAATCCAGGCAACGTCTGTGAACAGGATGCGGGTTTCGCTGCCGGTTTTACGGCCGCTAGCGGCTAGCACCGCCGCCCTGGCCATTTCCAGGTAAACCACGCCGGGCAATACCTTTTGCAATATTTGCTCTTCGCCGCGAACCCGATGGTCGGCCAGAAAGAACTCGTCGCCTGTAAACAGCGAGGTATAGCGCTGTTCGGATAAATCCGAGGTATTCCGGTGCAGCAGCGGATGCAGGCGCTCACTATGTCCGCATGCGCCGGGATCCTTTTCCGCGCCATGAAGCCAATAACGCTGTTCCGCAAACGGGTAACTCGGCAAGGCGATGCGCCGGGGTGTGCGATCCGGGTACAGTTGCAGCCAATCAAGCGCTATTCCCTGCTTGTAAAAACCGGCCAGCGATTCAAAGATGCGCATAACCTGGCTTGATTCTGTTGCCCGCTGGGCTAGGCTGCGCAAGTCCTGTTCGACCGACTTTTTCGCCTCCCTGACGGCGGCAGGCTGTTGCACCAGCTCGACCGTATTGACGCCCTGTTTTTGCAATTGCGATAGCCGTTTTTTTAATTCCTCGACATTACGCGCCACGATAGCTTCCCGGTAAGCAAAATGGCTTCTACCCGCCTGTAGCGTGTAAGCGACATCGGCCAACGAGAACGCCTCATCGTGCCGGTGCGCGTCCAGCCACTGTTCTAAATCCTGAACGCGTTGCGCCAATGCTTCCGGCGTTTTTGCCGACAGCACGACCAGGTAAGGTAAATGCCCGCTCGCCGATGCGGCGGCCGTGTTTCGTAGCGGCGGCTCTTCAACCACCACATGGGCGTTGGTGCCACTCATCCCGAACGCGCTGACTCCCGCCCGAAGCGGACGCCCGGCGATGCGCGGCCAATCCTGCAATTGGGTATTGACGTAAAAAGGGCTGCCGGCAAAGGCGATATGCTCGTTGGCTTGGTTGAAATGCAACGAAGGCACCAGCTTTTGCTGCTGCAAGCACAGCAAAACCTTGATCAAGCCCATCAAGCCGGCGGCTTCCAGCGCATGTCCGATATTGGTTTTGATCGAACCGATCGCGCACTGGCGCTCAGCCACCCGGTAGTCGGCAAAGGCGTCCGTTAACGCATGCACTTCGATAGGATCGCCCAATTTGGTGCCGGTACCGTGCGCTTCGATATAATTGATCGTATTCGGGTCGATGCGGAAATTTTGGTAAATATCCCGCAGCAACGCGGTTTGCGCCGGGCCGCTGGGCGCGGTCAGGCCGTTGGTCTTGCCGTCGTGATTGACTCCGTAGCCGCGAATGACGCCATGGATAGGATCGCCGTCGCGCAACGCATCGCCCAGCCGCTTCAAAATAACGACGCCGACGGCTTCGCCGGGAACGATGCCGTTCGCGTCCTTGTCGAAACTACGGCATTTTCCGTCGGGAGAAATCATCCCAACCTTGTCCATCGTGGTATGCGCTATTTGCGTGCTCATCAGCGAAATGCCGCCGACCAAGCCTATTTCGGAACTGCCGCTGCGCAGCCGTTCGCAGGCCATCACCAATGCGGTCAACGACGATGAACAGGCGGTGTTGAACACGATGCTCGGACCGCGCAGATTGAAAAAATATGAAATGCGGGCGGCTATTGCCGAAACGCTACGGCCCGTTAGCGAGTGGGGATTGATGTCGCTAGTGGAGGTTTCGCTTAAATAATCGCCTTGAGTGCAACCGATAAAAACGCAGCAGGACTTTTGATTCAAGGACTCCGCGGAATAACCGGCATCTTCAAACGCTTTCCAGCTTTCCTGCAACAACAAGCGCTGCTGCGGGTCCATTTGCTCGGCTTCTTTAGGAGAAATTTCAAAAAACAGCGGATCGAAGCAGTCGATATCGGTTAAAAAAGCGCCCCACTTTTTCCCGCGGCCGGTCCGGCCTTCCCCGTCGTCTTGCGCCCAGCGCGACAGCGGGACTTCGCCGACCGCATCCTTGCCCGCGCTCAGCATCGTCCACATTTGTTGCAGATTTTGAGCGCCCGGAATCCGCACCGACATGCCGATCACGGCAATCTCCGGCGCTGCCGGCCCTTCGGTCGTAGCGGAATGCTCGGCATCGGCAAGCGGCACTTTTACAGCGGCGTCCGCTTTTAAAGCCTCGGCGTCAAGTTCGGCTTGTTCCAGTTCGCGGTAAAGCTTAAGACCCGCTTCAGGAGTCAATTGCCGGCTTTTTACCTGCTGCAAAATTTCTGCTTTTGAGATGCTCATATTCCTTAGACCTTAGATATTCTAAAATTTTCCGACCTGTAAACCCGCTGCCGTAGGGCGTGCCGTGCGCGCCTTCTTCGGTGCTTTAAATATACCTTTAGGCGCGCACGGCACGCCCTACTCCGTTAACTCTTCCGATAAACAACCGGGTTGAAGTCGTTGTTTCGCAAGTAATCGCCGACGCTGAGATTTTTGACATAATCGTCCGGCAGCACGTTGGGCTTACCGTTGTAAACGGAGCCGTCGGGCATGTAGGCGCATACCCAGGCGGCGCGTTGATGCGGCGTCATGTTGATTCCCGAGCCGTGCAGGGTCAGGCCGCTGTGAAAAGTGCAATCCCCGGCCTTTAACGGCAGCGATACCGCTTCCCTTTCGCGCCAATGCTGATAGCCCGGCAAATCGAACAAACCGGCGACATGGTCGTTAGAGAAAATGGGCAGGCAAAAATCAATCTCGCGATGCGAACCGGGCATGAAATACAGCCCGCCGTTATCAGGCCGGGCATCGGTCAGCGCGACCCAAACCGTGATGCCGCCGGGCGAATTAAACGACCAATAAGCCGCGTCAAAATGCCAAGAGGTAGGATTGGCCCAGCCTTTCTTGATAAAAGCCGCATCGTGCCATAAGCGCATCGCATCAACGCCGGCCAGCTCGGCGGCGATTTTGGCGATGCGCGGACTCAAGGTAAATTCGCGAATCGGTTCGTAGTCCCGCCATAAGTTCAACCGTTGCAAAAACATGCGTTCATATACCGGATTATCCTCGCCCAGAATATCCCGGTCGGGGTAGCGGAACTTGCCGCGTTGCTCCAGCGCATTATACTGGTGCATGCGCAAACGCTCGGTCTCTTCCGGAGTAAGCAGGGAGTGAATCCGGACAAAACCGTACTCGTTGTAAAAATCAATATCTTCCTGATTAATGCTGTCTCTCATGAAATTATTCCTAAAAAATTATTATTAATAGTCGCAAAAGTTTTTGCATCGCCGGTTTTGGTGGATGCGCGTTGCTTATGAGACTGAAAGTATTCGTGACAGAACAAAAACAAAGCATTCACCACGAAGAACACGAAGTTTTCCTCGTTCTCAGGCGCCGCGCTCGTCGTTATACACAAGTCTTTAAAAGCACGTCATTCCGGCAGGGATTGCCGGAATCCAGAGCACAGGGATGTGAAGGCTCGTAACCAAACAATTTCGCGTTGTAAGGTTTGTCACTTGCTTTGGTATTGCCATCCCTGGCTTCTGGATCCCGGCAATCCCTGCCGGGATGACGGCGTCTCACAACTACTTGTGTATAACGACGAGCACGCCGCGTGGGAGCGAGATAAAGTTTCCTCGTTCCCACGCGCCGCGTGGGAATGCAGTCAAGGCGCGCTGCGCCGCGAATCACGATCAGCGTCCGGCGTATAGGGGACGCAGCGCGTCCTGCACTGCATTCCCACGGAGCCCGTGGGAACGAGATGAAAAAATCAATATCTTCCTGATTAATGCCGTTTCTCATGAAATGATTCCTAAAAAATTATTATCAAAGACCCAAAAGCCTGTCGGCTTCGTGAATATCCAAGCCGCCGCTATGCAGTTGTTGAAAAACATCCAGCAAGGCGTCTTGCTGCACCGCGCCGGGATGTTGCGCCGCGATATGCGCGGCCAGCTTGTTGACGGTCGCATGATCGAACACGGCCGTCGTCCGTAGCTCGGATCCCAGCTCCCGGTTGGCTTGGCTGACGATTTCCAACGCCAGAATCGAATCCACGCCCATATCGACGTAAGCGCAATCGGGATTGATTGTCTCCGCTTCAACTTCAATCACCGCAGCGACAATGTGCCTGAGCTTTTGCGCCAGTATATTTAGTTTTTCGTCATATTCAGGTATATCGACAGGCTCAGGCTTCGGAATGCTTGACGCCGCCATTTCCCGCGGCTCCTGCTCTTCATGCAAAGGGATGCGGCCGTCGCTTTGCGCTACAAATACGTTTTGGCTCACTCCCGTCTCGATCACAGGCGCCAAGGTTCGCACCGACATAAAACCTTCATGCTCCAGCAACCGCCGCCACATCGAAACGCTGAGCAACGGCGAGCCCGGCAGCCGATTATGCGGGTCTTCGGCCAACCACCAGCCTTTCAGCAGGCCGAAAGTCAACGTGGAAAAAACATGGGGCTCCACCGCTTCATTAATAATAAGTTTCCCTCCCCGGCGTAACAGCGACTTGGCGTTTTTCAGCGTGACGTTCATGTTGCGCGTGGCGTGCAGCACATTGGTAGCAATTATTAAATCGGTGTTTTGCCGAACAAAACCCTGACCTTCGATCCCCTTTTCTATATCCAAAACATGAAAATCGACGAACGTATAATGACCGTAATGCTTTCTGCCGTGCTGAATGAACTTCAATGAAACATCCGTGTAGTCATAGCGAAGATACTCTTGATACGGCTCAATCGCCTTAAGCACCGCAGCGCTGGTGCCGCCGGTGCCTGCGCCTATTTCCAACAGATGGATTTTTTCTCCTTCGGGCAATTCGGACAGCCGCTCGCGAATAAAGGACACGACCTCGTCAACGACGAGTTGGTTGTAATAATCCGAGATTGCGTTTTGCTGATAAATCTTCTCGACTAAAGCCATCGAAGCGTTCGGGAACATAACCTCGGTTGCCGGTATATCGCCTTGCAAAATCGCGGTCATATTGTCCAGGCATTGCCACAACAACTGAAAGTTAGCGGCCAGCTCGGGATGTTTGTTGCACCAGTAATCAAGGTTATGCGCTTCAACTTTTTGCGAAACCCGCTCCGTACTGCGTATCCTGTCGCCGTCAATCGCCAAATAACCGGCTGTTTGCAGAATGTCCAGCAACGCGTCGTACAGCAAATCGTGCTCGAGGCTCAGCCGGATGCAGGCTTTCAACCGGTCTTTTGCGTACTCTTCCCGATCCTGCCGAAAGCAGCCCATTTGCTGGAATGCGCTCAGCAAGCCGCTAGCGCCGAGCTCGGCCAAGTCGTCGAAAGCCTCCGTGCAGCGGGCCAGCGGATCGTTTGCCCGCCCGGCTTTTCCTGCCGGTTCGACAACGGTCTTTTCCACATACCAGTACGGCTGTTTATCGAAAGGATAGGTCGGCAAGGAAATGCGCTTTGCCGCCTGCTGCCGGTAAAACAGGGCTTCCCAGTCGATGTCGCCGCCTCTGACCCAAAGCTTGGCCAGTTGTTCGTGATCGGGAGAAGCCGCAAGCTCTTCCTGAGCCGCATTATCCCCGGCTTGACCGGTAAAAAAGCTCCCCTGCTCCGCTTGTCCGTTATGTTGCAAAAAGGCGCGCAGCTTCATTCCGACCTCCTGCTTGTGGTTGACGATGCAGGCAAAACGCTCGGTCATCGCTTCCCTACCCGTTTGCAAGGTGTAAGCGAAATCCTGCAATTGCAACTCGCCTTGGTGCTTTTCCCAAAACGCCAGTATTTTTTCCACGTAGCGAAGCAGCCGCTCAGGCGTTTTAGCCGATATCGGGATAATGTACGGCCCCGAAACCGGACTCGCGCCGCAGGCCGTCGACGGCAGCGCATAATCTTCAAGAATTACATGCGCATTCGCGCCGCCGGCCCCGAACGAACTGACCGCGGCCCTCCTGGGTTGTCCTTCCGGCTTGGTTTCCCAACTCGCCGGACTTTGCTGGACAAAAAACGGCGAATCGGCAAAGTTGATTTTGGGATTAAGCTTTTGCGCGTGCAGCGATGGCGCTAAGGTTTTATGCTTCATTTGCAACAGGATCTTGGTCAGTCCCGAAATACCTGCCGCGGCGCCCAAATGACCGATATTCGATTTTACCGAGCCCAAAGCGCAGGACTGTTTTTCGACCGCTTGCTGTCCCGCGGCTTCGTCCCAAGCCCGGCACAAGCCCTCAAACTCAACCGGGTCGCCCAACGCAGTCCCGGTGCCGTGCGCTTCGACATAGCTGATGGTGGCGGGGTCTATCTTGGCCTTATTGAGAGCCTGTTTGATAAGCTCCGCCTGCGCTTTCGGGTTCGGCACCGAATAGCCGTTGCTGCGCCCGCCGTGATTAACCGAGCTGCCTTTGATGACCGCGTAGATAGGGTCGCGGTCGGCAACGGCTTGCGCCAAGGGCTTCAATAATACGGCGCCGACGCCTTCTCCGGGCACGAAACCATCTCCTTGCTCGCCGAAACTATGGCATTTGCCGGTAGGAGACAGCATCTGGCCCTGGCACATCGCCACGTATTGATGGGGATGCACGTTGAACGAAGCTCCACCGGCAAGCGCCATTGAACATTCGCCGTTGTTCAGGCTCACGCAGGCTTGATGGATCGCGCTCAACGACGATGAACAGGCGGTATCGACCGGATAGCTGGGACCGTTAAGATTCATGAAATAGGACACGCGGTTGGCGATGGACCAAAGCCCGCTGCAAGGCGTGTACGAATTGCCTTTTGCCCATTCCTGCGGCCCCCATAGGGAATAACCGTAGTTGCTGATGCCGGCGAAAACGCCGACATTGGCATTGCCGGTTTCCGCCAACTTCTTGCGCGTATAACCGGCATCTTCAAACGCGGCCCATGCGGTTTGCAGGAATAAACGCTCGCAAGGATCGATCAGCTTGGCTTCGCGCGGCGAAATATTGAAGAAAAAAGCATCGAAGCAATCGATGTCGTCAACAAAGCCTCCCTTTGTGCAATACATTTTTCCATGCATCGCCTGGGTGCGGTCCGCGTCGTAATACTCGTCCGGGTTCCAGCGGTTTGGCGGGACTTCCGTGATGGAATCCCTGCCTGCTTTCAGGTTATCCCAAAAAATTTCCAGATTATCCGCTTCGGGATAAATGCCGCTGACGCCGATAATCGCAATGTCTAACGCGGAATTACCGGCAACGCTGCTTGTATCTTGCCTTTTATCGGCCCGAAACGCCGAAGCCTGCGTTGCGGCATTGTCCGCGATACCGATTTGCGCGGCCTTTTTGTAAATATCGCCGATATTCAGCGTTCTTTTAGCGTCGTCCGGGCAAGGCGTGCGGCCGACGATGTTTTCTTCCGCAACTACGCAAGCTTTCGCCGATGCCTGCCAACCTGAAAGGTACTCGCTTAACGCCGCCAAGTTAGGGTATTCAAAAAACAGCGTCGCCGATAATTGGCCAAACCGGGCGATCAGCTTTTCGTTCAGCGCGGTAATCATCAGCGAATCCAACCCCAACTCATCGAACGGACGGTAAACGCCGATTTCTTCGATCGGCAACGCACTGACGTCGGCAACGGCTTTTCTCAGGAAAGCCTCAATATCCTGACGCACATTAACGGAAGCGGCCGAAGCAGCCGCCTTTGCAACAACACAGCCGTCACTTCGGGAAAACTCGTGCCCTATAGCTTTAGCCCTGCTGTAAATATTGCCGACGTCCGAAAGCTTTGCCTGCGAGGACGCTTGCTTATTCGCAGGCCGGCCGGCGCTATATTCAAGCTCCGCGATCTTTGCAGGCGCCGGTTGGACGCTGTGCTGCCGGGCGGCAAGATACTCGGTCAATGCGGCCAGATTGCGATGCTCAAAGAACAGCGTTGCCGACAGCGGCCCGAACCTGGCGATCAGCTTTTCGTTAAGCGCGGTAATCATCAGCGAATCCAGACCGAACTCCTCAAACGGACGTTCAGCGCTGATTTTATCCAACGGCAACCGGCTCACGTCGGCAACGGCCTGTTTCAAGAAGGCTTCAATATCCTGGCCCACCGGCGCGGAAGACGCCACGATTGCTTCCAAAGCATCGATGCTCCGGGCGATGCCTTGAACGGCCGCATGTCCTATCGCCTCGGCTTTTCGGTAAATATCGTCGACGCCGGAGGCTGTCCGGCAAGATACTTGCCCGGCATTATTTGCAAACACGACCTCCGCTTGCGCGGCTTGCTTCCGAGCTGAAAGATACTCGGTCAGCGACGCTAGGTCCTGATATTCAAAGAACAGCGTTGCCGACAACGGCCCGAACCTGGCAATCAACTTTTCGTTCAGAGCGGTAATCATCAACGAATCCAGACCGAACTCGTCAAACGGACGATGAATGCTGATTTTATCCAACGGCAACCGGCTTACGTCGGCAACGGCTTGTTTCAAGAAGGCTTCGATATCCTGGGACAGCGGCATAGCGTTCCCTGTTGCCGCATCAATATCGGCGGAACGTTGAGCCATGCCGACAGTGTCGTTCAGCCTGCCGACGCTTTCGGCTTGCCGGTAGATATTTTGAGCATCGAAACGAGCGTTCCCGGTTTTTTTGACCCGCTGCGGCTCGGCAAACTGTTTCTCAACAAATTGCCGGATTTTTTGCCCGTTCCCGGACAAGAACATGCATTGCGTCAACCCGGATTGTAAAATGCTTTCCCAAGCCTGGATTCCGACCGCGCCGGACAATCCGTGAACCCCCATATCGGCCGCCATCGTTTCCAGCTTGCTATCGGAAAGCTGCATTCCGCCTTGCTGCCAAAACGCCCAGTTCACGCTGAACATACGGCCGCCGATTCCGCCTTGCGCGGCGAAAGCGTCGAAAAAACCGTTGGCGTAGGCGTAATCGGCTTGCCCGACATTGCCGGTTACCGAGCTGGCTGAAGAGAAGAAACTCAAAAAGTCGACCTTTTCCCCTGCCAGCGCCTGTTCCAGGCAGAGCGTTCCCTGAACCTTGGCGGCCAATACTTCCCGGCATTGGCTTTTGGTCTTTTTCAACAGGAAAGCGTCTTGCGCGCAGCCTGCAAAGTGAAAAATCCCGGCAATCCCGCCCAGCCTGCTTCTTGCTTCGGCGACCACGTATTTAGCCTGCGCCGCATCGGCAATATCGGCTTGCAAATAAACGGCTTCGCACCACGTTGAATTCAACCTTTGCAACTGTTGCAATTTATCCGCCGATAACGGCCTGCGGCCGGTTAAAAAGACGCGGATGCGATTTTGCTGCGCCTCCGCCTGCCGCCGCAGATATTCGCAGAACAGCAACCCGAGTCCGCCCGCGCCGCCAATCAGCAAATAGGTTCCCTGTTCTTTGAGCGCCGGCGGTTTGGCCGTCGCATTTTCAAGATCGACGCTCCGCCAGACTTTTACTTCCCGGACCAATTCACCGTTGGCGTCACGCCGGTAACGGACTTCAACCTGATTGGCCGTGCCGTGCCGGTATTCCCTGTCCGCAATTTGGGACAATAGCGCGGCTTGCGGCAATTCCAGGGTTTGACAATAAAACGCCGGATTTTCCCGGTTCAGCGTCTTGGCAAAACTTCCGATGGCTTGATTTAAAGCGTAATCCCTGGATGCGGAGCGGACAAAAGCATAAATCACGCGAATTTTTTCCGGGCAGGCTTTCTGTTCGATCAAAGCCTGGGCGATAAACAGCATCGAATAAAAACCGCGATCCAACTGCTTATCCAGCTCATCGGCAACAAACGGCTGCTGCGACCAACAATGCAAAATGCGCGTCGGCAGCAAACCGCGCTGTGCGAGCAGTCCGGCCAGTTGCCGATAGTCTTCCGGTTCTCCCGCACGAATCCGGATAACGGCGTCAGCCCCCGGTACCGTCCCTTGCGGAGCGACCGAAAAATCCTCGCCCGAAGTCACCAGCACCACCTTCGTATTTTGCCAGCCGGACAGGTCCTGTTGTCCGGAACCGAATATCAACAGCGGGCCGTCCGCATGGCTTGCAAGTGAAGAATCCAGCGGCGACGGTTGCCAATCAGGTTGCCACCAGGTCTTTTCCGCGCTGCCCGATACAGGCATTGCAGCGCCCGGCACCGGAACCACCTGGGCTTCGGCCTGGGGCTGAAGCGCTTTTGCTGTTGGCGCGGGGAACCAAAAACGGGAGCGGTCGAACGGATAACTCGGCAACGGAACGCGATAACGCACGTCTTCGGGGTACAGTTTCAGCCACTCCATATCCCGGCCGTCCCGATACAACGCGGCCAAGGCATGCAGTTTTTCCAGCGTCTCCGGCAGCGGCAAATTGCGGGCACGGAGCTGCTTCAGCCATAGCTCCGCGTCGCCTGAAAGCTCGGACGTTTTGCGCGGCATCGCGTCGATGTCGGCTTCGCGCAATTGCCGGAGCAAGTCCTCGCGGCTTTGGGCAACCAACGCAAAACGCTGCCCGAAATGCTCCCTGCCGACATGCAAGGTATAAGCAATATACTCCAAGGCGTATTGCCTTCCCTGTGCTTCCAGACAAGTGGCCAGATCGCGTATTTTTTGTTTGAGCGAATAGCCGGTTTTTGCCGACAAGCAAATCAGCACCGGCCCTTCTCCCCTTACCGGCCTGGATTCAAGCCGCACCGGCGATTCTTCCAATACCAGATGCGCGTTGGTTCCGCTCAAGCCAAAACCGCTGATCGCCGCCCTTCTTGGCAAATCCCCATGCTTTTTCCACTCGTACAAGCGGGTATTGATATGAAAAGGGCTGTCGTTAAAGTCGATATGCTCGTTGGCTTCGGAAAAATTCAGCAACGGCGGAATTTGACTATGGGCAAAGCATTGCAATACCTTGATAACACCGGCAACACCGGCTGCCAGCGAGGAATGGCCGATATTGGTTTTTACAGAGCCCAACAGGCAAAACTGTTTTTTGTCGGTGTAACGCCGAAACGCCTTGCTTAAGGCTTCGACTTCGACAGGATCGCCCAGTTTGGTACCGGTACCGTGCCCCTCGACATAGCCGATGGTTTCCGGGTTAATGCCCGCCCGCCGATAGACCGCAACTTCCAGCTCGGTTTGCGACAGAGTGCTCGGCGCGGTCATGCCGTTGGTTTTGCCGTCCTGGTTGACGCCCGAAGCCTTCAATACGCCATAAATATGGTCTTTATCGCGTATCGCGGCATCCAGCCTTTTTAGAACAACTACGCCGACGCCTTCGCCGAACACAAAACCGTCCGCTTTTTGATCGAAAGCTTTGCATATTCCGTCGGCTGCCAGCATTTGCGCTTTATCAGCGAGCGTATGAAAATGCGGCGTCGTGCAAAGATAGACGCCCCCGGCCAAAGCCATATCGCATTCTCCGGCAAGAATGCTTTGCCGGGCCGAATGCATGGCAACCAAGGAAGAGGAACAAGCCGTATCGATCGCAATGCTGGGGCCTTTAAGGTTCAGGAAATAGGAAATCCGCGCCGGCACCACCGCCGGAGAATTTCCCCAGAACGACTGCGCTTCGCCGAAATAGCCTCTCTCGCGCATGTTGATCAGGTAATCGCTCATGCCGACGCCGGCAAAGACGCCGCATGTCAATTCCCGAAGCTGGGCGGGTGCATAACCCGCATCTTCCAGCGCGGCGTAGGATTCCTCAAGAAACAGGCGTTGCTGCGGATCGGCCTGTTCGGCTTCGGCGCCCGACCAATTGAAAAACAACGGGTCGAATTGATCGATGCCGTCCAGAAAACCCGCGCGGTAACCTGGCGGGAAACCGCCTTCGGCCCAACGTCCTGTCGGCGGCTCGCTAATACAGGATGTTCCCGACGCCAGTTGCTCCCAAAATTCATGCACATTGCGGGAACCTGAAAACCGCCCCGACATGCCGATGATGGCTATATCGTCCTGCTGCATTTCAGGTACATCGCACGAAGCCGATGTTGCGGATTCGTCTTCTTTATCATCAGCTTCATTCGCCGACGTTTCCGGCGCATCGGCAAAGTCCGGCGCGCTCAGCTGCTCACGGTAATTTTCATAAATAAAAGCCGATAATTCGGCAACGCTCGGATAATCGAACAGCGCGGTGACCCGGACATTAATGCCGAACTGTTGGTTAACCAGGCTTAAAAAATCAATGCCGGAAATCGAATCCAAGCCGTAATCGGCAAATCTTTTTTCCATCACCAACTGCCGGTCGTTCAAGCCCAGAATATGGAATATCGCATCCGTAACCTCTTGCTGAATCCGTTGTTTCAGCGTTTCTTGAACGGGGCGGCTGATTTTCGTGGCCGCGGCCGGTTGCACCGCCGCGGGTACCGGCTCGCTTACAGGCGCGGCGTCGTGTAGCGCGGCCTTATCTTCCAACAGCTCTGCAATCAAGATATGCTGGCCCGGTCCCTTCTCTGCGCCGCTCAAACCTTGCGGCGGCGCAACACTAAAACCTTGTTGCTGCAATAACGCTACCCACATCTTATCGTCGAGCAGAGGAGAATTTTCAAGCCGGATGTCGTCTTCAAACAACCACCAGCCATCCAGCAAACCGTAAGTCATCGTCGCAAAAGCCTGGATGTCGGTGGTCTCGTTCAGGAACAAATAGCCTTTGTCTTTCAACAGGGCCTTGACATGGGCCAGCGTTTTGCAAAGATCGCGCGTGGCGTGTATGACATTCGCCGCGACAACGATGTCGAACGATTTGCGATAAACGCAGTCGGGGACAATCGCTTTTTCAATATCCAGCACTTCAAAGTCGGCAAACGGATACCGGGGACCGTAAGTCCGTCTTCCGTATTGAATAAAGCCCGATGAAATATCGGTGTAAAGATAGCTGATGCTATCGCCGAAACGTTGCAACGCGTTCAGCAGCAAAGCCGACGTGCCGCCGGTGCCTGCGCCGATTTCGAGTATTTTCAATTGTTTGCCGGGTAAACGCGCGGTTTGTATCCTGACCTGTTCCAGCACATTGTTTACCAGAATCTTGTTATAAAAATCGGCGGTGGCGTTATCCTTGTAGATGCCCTTGACCAACTCGAACGAAGCATCTGGGAATATCACTTCGGTCGCGTTGAGCTTGCCTTGCAACACTTCCGGGTAATTCCGGACGCAAACCCAGATCAGGTTCACGAATGCGCCAATCTGGCTAAACTCGCTTAGCAAGCAGTCTTTTCTTTGTTGCAGTTCGGCAAACGGCAATCGCCATTCCCGGCCGGTACGAACAAAATAATCGCCTTGCCGTTGCAAATAGCCTTCATCCAACAGGATATTCAAGAACGCATCCAGCAAGCGGTGGTACTTGGCGTCAATTTGCAATTGACCGCGCAACTCCTCCCGCAAGTACCGTTGCCCCGGCATTTCAAAAACACCCATATTGTGCAGCGTGTCGGCTAACAGCATCGCGCAAAAACCCGGAACTTCGGCGTAAGCGTGCTGGAACGCCTTCAGTTCCGGCGTTTCCGAAGGCAACGCTACCGGGACGAATGCAGTTGGCGCTTGCGCATTAACGGCAATACCGTCCATGGGCGCAAGCCAGTAACGTTCGCCGACGAACGGGTAAGTCGGCAGCGGCACTTTACGGAAAACACCTTTCGCGGCGGCGTTATGCTGGTAAAGCAAGCGCCATTCAAGTTCATAGCCTTGCCGGTAAAGATCGGCCAAACTCAACAAACTCTCGTCGCGTTCGTTTTCCGGCAGCTCTAAATCCCGTATTTCCGTCAACAATCTTGCACCGAACTGCTTAAGCGCCGCACCGCGTTCCTGTTCCGGCTTGATCTTTGTCCATCCGCTGTCGGGCCGTGACGGCAGGCCCTTTAATAAGGCAGCAAGCGCCTGCTTGTCGTTTGCGACCAAAGCCACGCGGAAATCGAAATGGCTTCTTCCAAGCAGCAGTGTTGTAGCGATGTCGCGCAATGCATAAGCATCGCCTTCGTTTTCAAGCCAGCCTGCCAGCGCTTGGATTTTTGCCGCGAGATCGATAGCGGTTTTTGCCGACAACGGGATCAAATAGGATTTCTTACCCTCAGCAGGCTCAGGCCGATGCGGCGCTTCCTCAATCACGCAATGCGCATTGGTGCCGCTAAAGCCGAAAGCGCTGATTGCGGCCTGTAGCGGTTCTTTATTTGCGTTGTCCCAGTCCTGTGCTTTGGTATTGACGTAAAAAGGCGTATTCGCCAATTGAAAATGCCGGTTTTCTTTTTGGAAATGCAGCATTGGCGGCAATTGTTTATGCCGCATCGACAGCAGGACTTTGATTAAGCCCGCGACGCCCGCGGCCGCCAAACCATGACCGATTGCGGTTTTTGCCGAACCGATCGCGCAAAATTGTTTGCGCTGGGTATAAGCCCGGAACGTATCGGTCAACGCATCGATTTCAATCGGGTCGCCCAGGCCGGTGCCGGTGCCGTGCGCTTCAACGTAGCTGATACGCTCCGGGTTGATCCTGTAGCGCCGGTAAACCTCCTGCTGCAAAGCCGATTGGGAAGGCGAGCTGGAGGCGGTAATGCCGTTGGTTTTGCCGTCTTGATTAATGCCGTGCGCCTTAATCACGCCGAAAATAGGGTCGCCATCGCGCAACGCATGTTGCAGCGGCTTTAACAGCACAGCGCCGACCGCTTCGGCCGGCACAAAGCCGTCGGCGCGGTCGTCGAAAGTTTTACAGCGTCCGTCCGGCGACAACATGCCCGACTTGCCCAGGATAAGATGGCTTTGCTCGGTGCAAAACAGCGAAACGCCGCCCGCCAGCGCAAGGTCGCAAGTCCCGCTGTTGATGCTTTCGCAGGCCAGATGAATCGCAACCAGCGACGATGAGCAAGCGGTATCTATCGACAGGCTGGGGCCTTTGAGGTCGAGGAAATAAGCGATACGAGCCGACAGCATCGCGGCGCTGTTACCGGTGCCTTGATAGCTGCTGGTTCCCAACTGGGCAAAAGGCTTCAGGTAATCGCTTTCCCGGCAGCCGACATACACCCCGCAACGGCTTCCTTTCAGGTCTTCGGCCGCGTATCCGGCATGCTCGAAAGTTCTCCAGGCTTCCTGGACAAAAAGGCGCTGTTGCGGGTCCATCCACTCCGCTTCTTTCGGCGAAATGTTAAAAAACAGCGGATCGAAACGGTCTATATCGTCAACGAAACCGCCCCAAAAGCCTTTACCTTGCCAACGGCCCGGCGGAACGTCATCGATGCAATCGCGGCCTTCCACCAAGTTTCGCCAATATTCGTCAATATTTTTGGCGTGCGGAAAGCGGCCCGACATGCCGATGATCGCGATGCCTTCCTGATTATCAACAGACGGATCGGTAGCAGGCTGGCGCTTTTCCACGGAACGGGGAAGCGGTTGCTGCGGTGTTGGCGCTACAGGCTCTATTTGTTGTTGAATATGCAGGCTGATTTCGTTAATACTGGGGAAGTTGAACAATTCGGTGCTGCGCAACTGAACGCCAAACGCGGCATTAATTTCCTTGACCACCGTCAGCGAGGTAAACGAATCCACGCCAAAATTGACATAAGCGGCGTTTGGGTCGATTTGGCCTTCATCGATCATCAGCACTTTGGCGAATATTTCGCGTACTTGCAGGATAAGGCCGTGGTCCGGCAGCAGCATTGGCGCAACATCGGCGATGGCGGCCGGTTTCGCCGCCAACGCCTCGGTTTTGTTCGAGGCCACGACAACGTTGTAACCGCTATCCTCTCCTTCGGGTCCCGACTGCCCGTAAATTTCGACCGAAGCGAAACCCTGCCGCTTAAGCAGTCCGGCCCACATAGTCGAATTCAGCAAAGGCCCGCCCGGCAAGCGCCGATCCTCGTCCGCAAATGCCCACCAACCGTGCAACAGGCCGAAAGTCAGCGAAATAAAATCTTGCGCATGGGTGACTTCATTCAGGATGATGCTGCCGTCGCTCTTCAACAGGTGGCGCGTGTTCTGTATCGTCCGGTCCATATCGGCCGTTGCATGCAGTACATTACAGGCGATAATCAAGTCGAAAGAATGCTCTGCAAAGCCTTGCTCGACGATGTCTTTTTCAATATTGAGCACCTGGAACTCAAGAAAGCCGAATTCGGCACCGAACCTGCTTTTTCCGAACTGGGTAAAACCAGGGGAAATATCGCTGTAAACATAGCTTAAGCGCTCGCCGAAATGGGCAATCGACTTCAAAACGCCTTCGGTGGTTCCGCCGGTTCCGGCGCCGATTTCCAGAATGCGTATTTTTTCACCGGCTGGGCGCTGACGGTCCAGTTCCGAAACCGCCGCGACAAGCTGCCAACTGACCAGCTTGTTGAAATAATCGACTACCGGATTGCCTTTATAGAAACTCTCGACACGTTCCATCGAGCTGTCCGGAAACAGGATTCGGGTAACCGGAATTTTGCCGGTCAAAATGTCCTGCAAGCAGTCCAGGCAGTCCCAAGTCAAACCGATTTGCGCTTTAAGCTCGGGAAAGTTGCGAAGGAAGTCGTCGCGCCTGCGCTGAAGATCGGCCATATCCACCGGCGCGAACTCGATGACGCGGTAGCGGCCCGCGCTTTGTTGCAAGATGCCCGCTTTCGCCAAAATACCCGGCAGCAGCGAAAACAGGCGGCGATATTGCGGCGCAATCCCCAATAAGGCTTGCAGACGCTCGGACTCCAGTTCTTCGCCCGGCGTCCGGCATATCCCCCAACTCTGAAAACGGTCTAACAGCAACTGGCGGGCAATGTCTTCAAGCTCTTCGAATGCGCCGGAGAATCGGTGCCAATCCACCGGGTTTAGCTGAGGTTTGATGCCGTCGGCGGCGGCTTCAAAATCGGGTTCGGGAGCAAAGCAAAAACCGGGCAATGGAATTCGCTGTCCTTTACCCGCAACGCTTGACCAAGAACTTCCATTGACCCAATGCCCGGCTATCCGGTCCCATGCCCGAGCTTGATATAAAGCCGGCGGAATTTTTTCTTGCGCTGCCCGCGCTGCCACAGTGCCGGTAAGCAACCGGGCTATTTGGCGGTCGCCGTTCAGGTAACGCTGCAATTTGGCTGCCAATTCTTCCACCGAAGCAGCAACCACGGCCAAACGCACGTCCATTTCCTGGCGGCCTGTTTGCAAGGTATAGGCGACATCCGCCAAATTCAGCCGTTGAATGCCGAAATACCGGTATTGCGAACCTTGAATGTAAGTCAGAAAACGCGCCAAATAGCGGTCCAACTGCGGCCGGCTTTTCGACGAAAATACCAGCAATTGTTCCTGCGCCACGCTGTTGTGATCCAAGACTTGCCGCTCGCAGGCGTTAGTGTGTTGTTCAATAATGAAATGGGCCGTCAAACCGCCATAGCCGAAGTTGTGAACGCCCGCCCGGCGCGGACTCCGATCGGCACGCGGCTCCCATGCCTGCTTTTGGGCGACCACGGTAAAAGGCAGCTCATCTTCGCTTTGGCTCCAGTTTAATTTTTGGAAATTAAGTACCGGCGGAATCCGGCCGTTTTTCATTGCCAAGCAGACTTTAATCAGCGAAGTAATGCCGGAAGCCGACTCCACATGGCCGATATTGCCCTTGGTACTGCCGATGCCCAGCTTGTGGTTTTCACTGTTGCGGAACACTTCGGCATAGGCCTTCAGTTCGGCTTTGTCGGACAATTCCGTGCCTATGCCCTGGCCTTCGATATAATCGATAGCTTCCGGCTTGAGTCCCGCTTCCTGCAACGCCGCTTGAATCACCTTGACGTGGGATTTGGGATCGGGCGCGGTCAAAAATACCGTTTTGCCGCTTTGGGTAACCGCGCAGCCTTTAATCACGCCATAAATATAATCGCCGTCTTTTTCAGCCTGGGCCAAGGGTTTCAGCAGCGCTGTCGCCACGCCTTCGCCGATCAAGTAGCCGCCCGCATTTTCATCGAAAGAACAAACCCGTTGTTCATTGGTTAACAAACCCATTTTGCGATTGGCGATATGCGAAAAAGAGTCTTGTACCACGGTAACGCCGCCGACCAGCGCAAACTTGATTTCTCCGCGCAATAAAGCGTGACAGGCCAGGTGCAAAGCGCTCGAAGATGCGGCGCAAGCCGTATCGACGGTCAGGCTGTTGCCTTTCCAGTCGAAAAAATAGGAAACGCGGTTAGCCAGCATCGAATGAGTGTTGCCGATATTGGTATAGGGGCCGAAATCCTTGCCGCCTTTCATCAATTGCAGCAGGTTTTCATTGCGTTGCACCCCCAAGTAGACACCGACGTCTTCGCCGTTGAGACGGTCCATCGAATAACCCGCGTTTTCGAGGGTTTCCCAGGTGGATTGCAAGACCAATTTCTGCTGCGGGTCCATTTGCAGCGCTTCCAGCGGCGAAATGCCGAAAAATAACGGATCGAAGTTACCGGGCTTGTCGAGAAAGCCGCCGTAGCAGCAGTCGGTCAGGTTGCCGTCGGCTTGCGGGTCGCCGAAAATCGCGCGCCAATCCCAGCGATCTTCGGGGACTTCGGTCAGCGAGTTTTTTTCGTTGAACAGGTTTTCCCACAGTTCGATGATGTTATCGGCTCCCGGAAACCGGCCGGCCACACCGACGATAGCGATGTCCATCGCGCGGACGGGTACGGTTTGCGTTTTGTTAACGGCAACCGGCGCGGAGGCAAAGGCATTAGGCACGGGTTGATGAAGGCCGCGTTGTTCGTCGGCATCGAAAGCATCCAGTAACAGCGAACCTGAAATATCGGGAATCGCAAACGTCGCTTCCGAATGCACAGGTTCGGCGGGCGGATAGCTATCGGCGATGGAGCTTATCCCGGCCTGGCTTGCAGGCGGCGTCCGGGTTTCGGCACGGGCAATACCGAAGTAAACTTCAAAATCCACCCGGTAACGGTCGTGCAAATGTGCCTGCAAAGCCTCCACCGTGGTGTATTCCAAGAAAGTCGAAGCATCCGGGCGCACAAAAGGAAACGTTTGCGTTAAACGGTTAGCCAACTGGGTTAAGGTGATCGAGTCGAAACCGTAAGCGCTCAAGTTTTCCTTGGGGTCCACCCGGTGTTTTTCCATACCCAGAACAGCCGCGACCGCTTCGATCAAGGATGTTTCTATCTGCGACAACATGTTCTCTCCGCTGGTCATACTGTTTCCTCCGGGGTGGATGAGTGCGGTTTAACGGATTCCTTTACGAGGGCTTTGTCCATTTCGGCGGCTGAAATCTGGCCGAGCTTTACCATGATTTCCAAATTTTCCGGTCCCAATTTAGCCAATAAAGCGTATTTCATCGTCTCAAGCCGGGGATCGTTTTTGTTGATGTACAGTTTCTGCCGGATTGCTTCCAAAAAGCGCTCCGCCTCCGGCCAGCGATTCGGTCCGACCAGCCGGTAAACGGCCGGAATAGCCGGCATATTGATCAATTGCCAATACCGCTTCCAGTCGCTGACCGGACTCGGAAACGCGCCGATCTGTTCGGCCAGCCACATGTTTTGCTGCGCGGAATCGATACTGGGGAACAACTGCCCGCGCTTGCTTTCCTTACGAAGGTCGCTTTGAATGACCGAACGCATGGTGTCCGCATCGGGCAGCTTGCATTCCTTGGTTAACACTTTGGAAAACCAGCGTGCCTCCAGCTCCAACGTGGGAACCACGCTCAGCGAGGCATGTTTGCGGCCGATAAAGCAAAGGTTCGGATGCTCAGGCGAAAACTGGTGCTTGTACAGCTCGTTAACGTTGACGGACTTCGGCAGGAACGGGAAAGCGGGTTCTTCATAGCCGGTGCAATCGACAATAATATCGAATTGTTCGTAGCTGCCGTCCTCAAATTCGCAGCCGTTTTCCGAAAAACTCCGCAGTTCCGGCTTGAGCTGAATCTTGCCTTCGCTGACGGTGCGCGGAAAATCGCAACTGACCAGCAGGATGCTTTCTTTAACCGGAAACTCGGGCATCAGGCCGCTGTTTTCCATCTCTGCCATATGTTGAGGGATAGACGCCCGCCATTCGTTCAAAACATCGGCTGGGCGCTGCTGGTTGATGATCAGCCTTTTGACCGAGGAAATGGAGCCATCGTTGGTGGTAAAGCCGAACATTCGCGGAATAACCATTTTTTTCGAACGTAGGCTCATGGTTACTTTTTTCGCGGTTTTGCTTGCGTCGACCGAAATATCCATGCCGCTGACGCCGTTGCCGATAACCAGCACGCGTTTGCCGTGGAAAATGTCCGGCGAATGGTAATTTGCCGCATGCAAATACTCGCCTTGGAAGCGCTCCATGCCGGGATAGGAAACCGTCTTGGGCCGCCAAAAATTACCTATGCAAATACTGACCGCGTCAAAACTTTGCGTATAGTGACCGCCGTCAGCCTTACGTAAGGTCAACGACCATTTGTCCCCGTCCCGGACCAGTTGTTCCAAGCCCGTATTCAACTGAATATGCGACCTGAATTGGAAGTGATCGACATAGTCGTTGAAATACCGGTTTAACTCGTCGACTCCCGGAAAAATCGACATCGACTCCGGCGGCGGAAAATCGGAATACAGCGAAGTGAACTTTGAAGTCTGCAAACGCGTTGCCTGATAAGGCCCGCCGCGATGACCGTCCCGGAAGCACCATATTCCGCCGATACGGTCGGTTTTTTCAAATACCGTCGGCGAGTGTCCGTCTTCGAGCAAGCATTTCGCCGCCGCCAAACCCGCGGGACCGGCACCGATAACCGCAACGGACAAGGAAGCAGAGCCGCGCCTTCCTTCTGGCAAAAACTCAACCCTCGCGCTTTTCGCAACCCCGATGTCCACGGCAATAGGCGTTTGCTTATCCCCAGAGGGCATAAGTTTCGTTTGAGCGGACAAGCTGCCCAACTCAGCTTTAGCCGGAATCCAGTAACTTTCCTTTTGGAAAGGATAGGTCGGCAAAGACATTCGCCGGGCATGCAAATCCTGCCAATCGATTTTATGGCCGGCAACCCAGGCTTGGGCCTGCTCCCGAATAGACGCGTATTGAGCCTGCGTTTGAGTTTCGGCCTGTACCCGCCCTTGAAAAACGTCCTCGCTGCCGCTCTGTTCGCGCAGCCAACGGCTTAATTTGTCGATCAGCTCGCGTTGCGTCGAGAATACGATTGCCAGCCGTTCCGCCATGGCCTCGCGCCCTTGTTGCAGGGTGTAGCTAAGGTTTTCCATATCGACCGGCTGCACCTCCAGGAAATGCAGATAGCTTTCGGCGTAAGCCAGCAGGCGTTCCGGGGTCTTGGCCGACAGCGGAAATACCAGCGGTCCGGGCGCGGACGCCGGTTGCTTATACGCTTCCGGATATTCTTCGACAATCAGGTGATGATTGGTGCCTCCGGCGCCGAACGAACTGAGCCCGGCGCGTCTGGGGCAGCGTTTTCCATCGACAATAACCGGCTGCCATTCGGCAAGTTCCTGCTGTACATAAAAAGGCGTATCCTCAAAAGAAATATAAGGATTCAAGGTCTTGGCATGTAATGAAGGCACCAAGACGCCGTGCCGCATTTGCAGCAGCACCTTGGTCAAGCCCGCCATGCCCGCGGCGGACTCTAAATGGCCGACATTGGATTTGACCGAACCGACCGCGCACTGTTGCCGCGCTTGCACGCCCAACTCCCGGTAGGCTTGGGTCAAGGCGGCGATTTCAATCGGATCGCCTATCGATGTCCCGGTCCCATGCGCTTCCACATAATTAATCGTGTTGGGGTCGATGTTCGCCTTGCGCAGTGCGCTGCCGATCACTTTGGCCTGGGCATTCGGATTGGGTACCGTGTAACCGCTGGTTTTACCGCCCGAGTTCATCGCCGAGGCCTTGATCACTGCGTAAATATGATCGCCGTCAATTTCAGCTTGCGCCAGCGGCTTTAACAACACCGCGCCGACGCCCTCGCCGTCGACAAAACCGTCCGCATCGGCGCCGAAACTCTTGCAGCGGCTGTCTTGAGTTATCATCGTCGCCGCGCACAAGCGTAAATAATGCTTGGGATGCAGGATCAAATTAACGCCGCCCGCAATCGCCAGATCGCACTCGCCTCTAACCAAACTTTCGTAGGCGAGATGCACGGCAGTCAGCGAGCTGGAACAGGCGGTGTCGACAGCCATGCTCGGGCCGTTGAAATTGCATAGATAAGAAATCCGGTTCGCCACCGACCAGAACGAGGAATGGGCCGCCACCGGATCGTCGGCCGACCAGCGTTCTCCGGCCAGCGACTCGTAGTCGGCATGCATCAGGCCGACAAACACGCCGACTTGCTTATTTTGCTTGGCGAGGGCTTGACGGGTGTACCCCGCATCTTCCAGCGCCGTCCAAGCGCTCTCGATAAACAGCCGCTCTTGGGGGTCCATTAACCTGGCTTCGTTAGGTGGAATCGAAAAAAACAGCGGGTCGAATTTATCCGCGTCATCGATAAAACCGCCCCACTTACTATATATCGCGCCGGGTTCGTGTTTGTTTTCGGAATAATAGCTCTGCCAATCCCAGCGCTCTTTCGGCACTTCGCGAATACAGTTTTCGCCCTGTTTCAGGTTTTGCCAGAATTGATCCAAGTCCTTGGCCATCGGGTATTTACCGCTGAGACCGATAACGGCTATATCGCCGCTAGAGATGTCCCTGCTGATCGATGCTTGCGCCGGTTTAGCGGCTGCCGATTCGGGTAAAGCCGCAGATAAGACCGCGGCGCCGACAATGCTCTCCAGGGTTTGGCGATGGTGCTCGATAAAATATTGTTTCAGCTCTTCGGTGGTATTGTACTGGTACAGCGTCACCACCGGCAGTTTGCCCAGATGGCGTTCGAAAGCCTGGAGCACGCTGCTGATGTCCAATGAATCCATCCCGTAAATCTCAAAGCTTGCTTGCGGATCGATACTGGTTTTCCTGATTTTCAGCGCTTGGGCCAGCACCGTTTTAACGAAATCCTCGACTTTTTCGTCGAAACCGGAACCGCTAAGCGGCGCGGCTGCCTCAGTAGCGGCTTTGGGATTATGCGCCGCCGCGCGGCCGTACAGCTCGATGCCAAGCTCATTTAAATGCTCACGGCTCACTTTCATCGGCACGACTTGCTCGAACGGACTCGCCATGATCCGCTCAATAGCTTCCATGCCTTCCTCGGGAGCTATCGAATAGACGCCCCTGGCGGCCAATTTTTGATTGTAGGCCTCGCTGGAAACCACGCCGACCGTTCCCCAGTAACCCCAATTCAGGATTTTCACCGGGTACGGAGCCGTATTTTGCAAATGCCGGGCAAAGGCGTCCTTGAACGTACAAGCGGCGGCGTAATTGCTCTGCCCCGGATAACAGGTGAACGATTCGCCCGAGGAGAAAAACAAAAAGAAATCCAGCGCCTCGCCGTCCAGCGCTTTATGCAAATTAACGCTGCCTTGGACCTTGGGCGCCAAAGCCTCAAGGAAAGTGGCTTCATCCATATTGGGCAGGGATTTATCCTTTAACACCAAGGCCGAATGAATAACGCCGTGTATGGAGCCAAAGCGCTCCCTAACCTGGGCGACCGCTGTTCTCAATGACAATAAATCGCCGGCATCGGCCTGCACATAGATTGCCTTGCCGCCTTTGGCCTCAATCGCGGCGATTTTGTCCTGCAAGTCAAGATTAAGCGCGCTACGGCCTATCCAGACGACCCTGGCATTTACTTTTTCCGCAAGATAACAGCTAAACGCAAAGCCTATGCCGCCCGCGCCGCCTAAAATCAGGTATACGCCTTGATGACGGAACACGGTTTGCGGCGCGGCCGAAATCTCCAACGGCTCCAACGTCAGCACAAAGCGTCGGCCGGAGCGCAACGCCACTTCCCGGCCTTTATCGGTAAACGGTTCGACCTGGATTTGCTTGGCCAGCTCAGCCATGTCGTCGGTTTTGCAAAAATCCACGCAACTGACCTGCAATTGCGGGTATTCCTTAAGCGCTGTTTTAGCCACGCCGAAAATACTGCCGACCAAAGGATTAGTCCGCTGCCGCGCTTCGACCGCATGCGCGCTTTCGGTCAACACGCTTAACTGAATCCGGTTATGCAGCCATGGCTGCTTGATCATTGCCTGAATTAACCTGAGCAGCGAAAGAACGCCCAATTGCTTGCTGCGTTGCAATTGCCCGTCCGGCAGCGTAACGTCCGGTTCGTCCTGAATCCCGCCCATAAAATAGACCCGCTCGGGGCACGGAAACCCGCCCGCCTGCAAGCACTCTAAAATCGACGCCGGGTTCGAGTAATCGACTTGCCAACAACGCTCGTCGAGCTTTCCGGCCTGTGCCGCCAACTTGATTTCCCAAACGCTATCGGCAGCGTGCAGCCGCTTCAGCTTATCCTGCAAATCGAGCGCGGTCTGTTGATCGACAGAAACGAACAGCACGTTTCTGCCCGCCTGAACCGGCTTGCTTTCGCTGAACGCTTTAGCTTCCCATCGCGGCCTATAAAAAAAGTCGCCGAACATGTCTTTTTGCGCTTGGTAAAAGACGTCGCGCAAGCCCACGCAAACCTGTCCCTGCTCGTTTAATAGCGAAAGATGGAAACGCATCGGGCCGACGCTTTCCAGATGGACGTAGCCGGTCTCGGACAACGGCGCCAAAAACTCCGCTTTTTCGAGCGAATGCGGAAGCAGGCTGCTGATCGCCTGACCGCCGGCCCGATTCAATATGAAAGCCGCGCCCAGTTGTAAGCAGCCGTCCAATAGCGAGGGAGAATAAGCATAAGCCTGGCATTGCCGGTGTCCGGGATTAAAGGCCAATTCCGCCAAGGCCTCATTGTCGCCGAGATAAATCCGCTGCACGCACTGGAAGCCGCTGCCGTGGTGAACGCCGATGTTTTGCAGTTGCGAGTAAAGCTTATCGCCGGAAAGCTGGGGCAAGCCCGCCAGCCGCAATGCCTCTATCCTATCCGGCATAGGCGCAATAACGGACGGGGCCGCGAACGCCAGCTCGCCGCGGCCGTGAATGCCGCCGTCGCTGCTTTGCACGCTAAAAGAATACCGGTCTCCCCGCTGTTCAAGGACTATCCGAACCGGTGTTTGCCGTTCGACTATCAACGGTTTCGACCAAACGATACGGGACAATTCGAACGGCCGGTCTACCGATAATGCAAACGCGGCGCGCGCCATTTCCAGGTAAGCAACGCCGGGCAGGATGCCTTTGCCGCCGATCTGGTGCTGTTGCAACAGCCAGTCGGAAGCAGTGAAAGTTTTTTCATAAGTCAGCCCTTGTTCCAGACTCAACAGCGGATTAATCCTGTCCAGCAACGGGTGAAGAGCGGCGTTCGCGGCAGGACCGCGAACTTCGTCGACAGCCGTCTGCGGAATCCATAAACGTTCCCGTTCGAAAGGATAAGCCGGCATCGATACGCGCCGCCAACCTTCTCCGGCCGGGTTTAACAGATTCCAATTGGGGGTGTAGCCTTGTTCGTACAGTTTCGCCAACTGCTCCAGTTGTTCGCTGTAAGCTTGCGCGCCGCTAAAACCATTGCCGGAAATTTGCCGCAACAATTGCTCTCCCTGTTTTTTCAGGTCCCGGCTTGCGCTGTTGCGTTCCGGCTCAAGCGACTTCGAACTCAGGTAATCGATCAATTCCTGTTTGCTGCGTACCAGGAAAGCCGCACGGTAGCCAAAATGACTGCGTCCGACCTGCAAGGTGTAAGCAATGTCGCCAAGATTGGCGTCGTTGCCCTGTTGCGTTAACCACTGGAGCAACTCCACGCATTTTTGCGCGAACGCGGAGGCCGTTTTCGCCGAAACAGCAATCAGGAAACAAGGCCGGGACGGTAAAGGATTAAACAGTGGAAGCGCGGGCGCTTCGTCTATCACCACATGGCAATTGGTGCCGCTGATGCCGAACGAGCTGACGGCTGCCCGGCGGACGCCGCCGTCGCGCACAGTCCAGTCTTGCAGATCGCGGTTGACATAGAACGGGCTATCCTGAAAATTGATATATTCATTCGGCTGTTCGCAGTGCAGCGAAGGCGCGATTTTCCGGTTCTTCATCGAAAGCAGCACTTTGATTACGCTGGAAACGCCGGCCGCATACGCGGTATGGCCGATATTGGTTTTTACCGAACCTATCGGGCAAAACTGTTTTTTATCGGTAAATTTGCGGAAAGCATTGGTCAAAGCTTCGACTTCTATCGGATCGCCCAATTTGGTGCCGGTGCCGTGGGTTTCGATGTAGCCGATGCTGTCCGGGGAAATACCGTATTTTTGGTAAACCGAAGCCTCAAGTTCGGCTTGCGAAATCGAGCTGGGCGCGGTCATGCCGTTGGTTTTGCCGTCCTGGTTAACGCCGATGCCGCGAATCACGCCGTAAATGTGATCGCCGTCGGCAAGCGCTTTAGCCAAAGGCTTCAGCAGTATCGCCGCGGATGCTTCTCCGGGAACGAAACCGTTGGCGTCGTTATCGAAAGCCCGGCATTGGCCGGTAGCGGACAGCATGCCCGACTTGCTGGTCAGTTTGTAAAACAACGGCGTCGTGCAGATATGGATGCCGCCAGCCAGGGCCATGTCGCTTTCGCCGGCGTTCAGACTCTGGCAAGCAAGATTAATCGCGACCAGCGACGAGGAACAGGCGGTGTTGATTGCAATGCTGGGGCCTTTCAGGTTCAGGAAATACGAAATTCGCGCCGCCATCACCGACGGTTCGTTGCCGGCAAACGAAAAGCCTTCAATCGCCGCGCCTTGTTCATGATGCATTTTAGTTTGGTAGTCGCCTTTGGTCGCACCGGCAAAAACGCCCAGTTTAAGGCCTGAAAGCGCTACGTCCGAATAGCCGGCATCTTCCAATGTATGCCAGCAATCTTCGAGGAAAATACGCTGCTGCGGGTCGCTAAGCTCACCTTCCTTACCTGAAATCTGGAAAAACAGCGAGTCGAAGCGGTCGACGTCTTTCAGGAAGCCGCCCCATTTGGAGTAAGTCTTGTCTCTTTTAGCGGGATCGGGATCGTAATGCTCGTCGATGCTCCAACGCTGCTGCGGGACTTCTATCACGCAGTTTTTTCCCTGCTCCAGGTTTTGCCAATATTGATCGACTCCGTCCGCCATCGGGAAGCGGCCGGCCATGCCGATAATGGCTATGCTCATGCCCTGCTCGCTCACTTCGCCGGCATTGGACTGTTTTGCTTCAGCGGCCTTATCCGCCGGCGTTTGCGCGTTCTTTTTCAAGTCTTCGGCGAGAATTTTCTGCAAATGAAAACCCTGGAACGATAAAGCTTCGTTGCCTTGCCGGTCGACCAGCGTCAAGTCCAGCGTGATATGTTCGGCCTTGACCGAAACGGCTTTAACCACGCCGTAATAGCTTTCATCGTGCAATTCACGGAAGACTTTTATCTTGTCGAACAATACCGGGATGAAAAAGTTTTTCCGGTCGCCGGACAGGAAGCTGGCAAAATAAAGCCCGGTAGCGAAAAGACCGTCGACAATGGAAGGCTCCAGCACAAACCGGTCTTTCAGCAACGCGCCTTCATGGCTTCGTCTCAATTGGCTTACCGCGGTTTGCTGTTGGATGCGGATTTCCCCGATGGTTTGGTACGAAGGGCCGACTTTCAAAATGGCGTCCGGCGTATAGATTTCCGCGGGATGCACTTTTATTTCAAAGCGCTCCCAAACCTGCCTGAAATCCCGATTAACCGTGGCCGCCTCGGTAATCTGCTTAAACCTGCCGTCGACGCTGACCTTATAAGCGTCCGGTTGACCGTCCTTTTTACTCTGAATCGCAAAACGGTCGCCTTTGGCGTTGGGCGTTAATTTCAACCGGCAATCGAGCGCAATGCCGGGGAAGGTGATCATCGGAAATTGCAGATTGAAATTTTCCACTTGCAATCCGCCGGTAAAACCCAGCAATTTCCGCGTTCCGATATAGAGCATTTCAAGATAGGCATCGGACGGCATGATGTACTGGCCGTAAATCACATGGTCGCGGATACAGTTGTTATCTTCGACGGTAATCCGGTAATGTTGAACTACCTCTTCGCCCCGCAACCAGTCGCCCTGCTGTTGAAAGCCGTAATGCTGGCAATGCGGACCTATCGCGCCAGGCTGCGCTTGTTCGGCAATAGGATTATTCGTTTGAACGGTGGGCGTTTCGACCGGCACCGTTGCGGGCACAGCGATGTCGTCGCCGTATTGTTCGCCGATATACGCGGCCAGCGCGGCCACCGTGGTGTAATCGAACAGCGCGGTTTTACTCAGGAACACGGACAGGGTTTGGTTAAGCTCGTTGATCAGCTCAATGCCGGTAATCGAGTCGATGCCGTATTCGGAAAAAGGCCGGTCCTCGTCAATCTCCTGAGCCGCAATGCCCGAAGCGCTCTCTACGCATTTTAATACGATGTCCAGTAGCCTTTGCTGAAGGTCTTCGTTGGCAGTTATATCGTTCCCACGCTCCGGCGTGGGAACGCAGTGAAGGACGCTCCTGCGTCCCTCACCGCTAGAGCGGTATTCCGGTATTCCCACGCCGGAGCGTGGGAACGATGTCGCTTCATTCACTTCGGACCCTATATTATGCGCCACGGCAGTTGCCGCCGCTTTCTCCGCGACCGCTGCGATGTCGTCACCGTATTCTTCGCCGATATACGCCGTCAGCGCGGCAACCGTGGTGTAATCGAACAGCGCCGTTTTGCTCAAGAACACGGACAAGGTTTGATTAAGCTCGTTGATCAGCTCGATGCCGGTAATCGAGTCGATGCCGTATTCGGAAAAAGGCCGGTCCTCGTCAATCTCTTGAGCCGCAATGCCCGAGGCGGTTTCTACGCATTTTAATACGATGTCCAGCAGTCGTTGTTCAAAGTCTTCGTCGTGCTTATGCGCCATGTGCTTGGTCTCGTTTTGAAACTTGCAATTTGCCTCTCTGGCCGGCTTCACGCCGACAGCGGGGACAGGTTCGATATTTTCGCCGGCAGCTTGATCAGCTACAGCCTGCTGCGTCCGGGCGGATTTTTCGGCCACCAGCACATGCTGCGCCAAATCCAGGCCGACTATCGCCGAGGGCCCCAGTATTTCGGCCTGCTGGAAGCCGGCTTCCCGAAACAACTGCGTCCAGTTTTCCGGCGTCAACAGCGGACTGTCCTGAATCCGGTATTGCCGGTCTTCGTACAGCCACCAGCCGTCGAGCAAGCCGAAAGTCAAGGTCAGCAAATCCTGGGTCCCGGTCATTTCGTTCAGAACCAGCCAGCCGTGCGTTTTCAGCAGCGAGCCGACATTGCCCAAGGTGGTTTTAATATCGGGCGTCGCATGAAGCACGTTGGTCGCGACAATCAGCTCGAAGCTGTTTGGCTGAAACTTCTGGGCGGCCGGTTCTTTGGTTATATCCAGCAATTGGAAAGTCACGAACGGATAACGTTCGGCAAATTGTTTTCTGCCGTGCGTCAGGAAGAAGCTGGAAACATCGGTATAAACGTATTCCAGTTTATTGCGGTAAGCCGCAATTGCTTCTAAAACACAGGAAGAAGTGCCGCCGGTGCCTGCGCCGATCTCCAGGATGCGTATTTTTTCACCGTCCGCCAGGGTCTTCACGCGCTCTTCAATAAAAGCCAAGACGCTATTCGCAGCCAGCGCATTGAAGTAATCAGCGACCGGATTGTTCTTATAAATACCCTCCACTTTCGCCATCGAGGAATTCGGAAACATGACTTGCGTGGGCTGGATTTCTTCCCGGAATAACTGCGGGTAATGTTCGACGCAATTGACCAATAGCTCCAGATGCGCGCGAATTTCAGGATATTGTTCGGCAAGCGCTGTTTGCCGGCGGTTTGCATCGACCGGCGCGGTAGCGCTCAGACCGGAACTTGCCAACATCCGCCGGGCCGCATCGTAAAACCGGCTAAAGCGCGGCGGTATCGCCGCGGGTGGCTCGGCGTCCAGAAAGCCCATGTCCCGGAAACAGGCAAAAAGTAATTGATGGGCGAACTGTTTCAACGCCAAATAGCCCGCCTGGAAACGGAAAAGATCGGTTTGAACCAATGTGGACGGGTTCAACGCAACGCTCAGTTTATTTAGCGAAGCCGGAAGTTCCTGCGTTTTTCCCTGATGTTGTTTTTCCTGACTCACAAACATTCTTTGTTGCAATTGCGGACTCGCTTTGACCGCCACGACTTGTTCCGCGCGCCGGGCCAGAATGCGTTTGATCGCTTCCATGCCCTCGTCGGGCCGGATCGAACTCATGCCTTGGTTGCCCATGCGGCGCTGATAATCCTCGGTCGCGACAATGCCGACGGTGCCCCAGTAGCCCCAATTGACGACCTGGACCGGGTAGGGCCGGCGCTGGTTCAGGTAACGGGAAAAAGCGTCCTGGAATGTGCCTCCGGCGACATAATTGCCTTGTCCGGGATTGCCGATAATCGACAGGATCGACGAGAAAAACAGGATGAAATCGAGGTCCTGTCCTTCGAGCGCATCGCAAAGGTTGACGCTGGCTTTCGCCTTGGTGTCGTACACGCTACGGAAAGCCGCTTCGTCCATGTTTTCCAGCGCTTTGTCCTGCAAAATCACGGCGGAATTGAACACGCCGTGAATCTCGCCGAAACGCGCTTTGCCTTCGGCAATAGCAGCTTGCGTTTGCATCGGGGAAGTCAGGTCGGTAGGCAAATAAAGCACTTCGCCGCCCTTTTTTTCAATATCGGCAATTTGCGCGATACGCGCCGCATCCAAAGGTTTCCTGCCGAGCAGGATCAACCGTGCCTGCACGTTTTCGGCAAGGTACTCGGCGAGTTGCCGGCCTACGCCGCCAAGACCGCCAGCAATCAGGTATACGCCGCGCTGACGAAAAGGCGTCTTGGCAACGGCAGCGAGCCGCGCCGGAACCATTTGCCGGCTATAGCGCTGTCCTCGATGCAAGGCGACTTCCTCAGCCCCCGCATGGTGCGGTTCGGTAAGGATGGTTGTCAAAGAGACTTCGCCCCGGACGACTTCGGCCGGATTCAGCGACAAGCGATTAATATGCCAATGCGGATATTCCCTGATCAGCGTTTTAGTCAAGCCCGCCAAGCCCGCAACCCAGGGAAAAATCTCGACGCCGGCGTCAATATCGTGGATCTGGGAAGTCAGCACCGTAAGCCGTAAATGTCTTTCGGCATGAACGCTGCGCGACAAAGCTTTTACCAGTCTGTGCAAGGCATGCACGCCAAACGCTTGTATCGCTTCCAGTTGTTGCGGCTGTTGCGGGTCGGGAGTGCGGCTGATCAAGCCTGCCAAGAAGTAAATCCGGCCTATCTCCGGGAAAGCGTTTACGTCGAAATCATCCTCGCGAACCGGGATAACTCGGTCTTGGGCATAGTGTCGTTGCAACGCGTCAACAAGCTGCATGGCGGCTTCCGCATCGTCCGGCGGCGGCAGGAAAACCAGGATGGTCTGCGGAGAAACGGCGGAGCTTGCAGGCACAGGACCTGGAGCATCGAGCAGCCATTGCGGCATGTAACAAAACTCGGCCCAAGAATCCTTGGCCTGTTGGAACACCGCATTTTTGAACTGCACGCAAACCTTGCCGGCTTCATCCAGCAAGTAAACGTTTGCACGTTGCGCATCGATCTTCTGCGTATAGGCGATCATGTGCGTTGTTAACGCGTGATAAGCTGCGACTTCCTCAACCATGAACGGAAGTTGCGGCGCCGAATCCCTATCCCTCCATGCAAGCGCTGTTTGCAAGGCCGCATCCATCAGCGCCGGGTGTTGCCGGTAAGCGGAAAAATCGCCGCTTAAGCAGTCCGGCAAAGTTAAAAAGGCCAAGGCTTCGCAGTCGTTTTTGTGCAGCCGGGTAATGCACTGGAAGGCCTGACCGTACCGTATGCCCGATTTGCTAAAGCCGTCATACAGGGCTTGTCTATCAATCGTTTCCGGGCAGCGCGCCTGAATCTGTTGCCATGAAAACGGCTCAGCGGAAGCTATTGCCGACGGCTCGAACTTGCCGTAAGCATGCTGTTGGGGCGGCATGCCGGGAACAACGCTTTGCACCTCGAAAGCCGTGCTGTCGCCTTGCTTCGTCAACAGCACGCGAATTTCGGCCTGCGTCTGCGATGAAGGCAGCGCCAAGGCTTCCCGCCAAACCATGTCGGCAATTTTGCCCGGAGCCTGGCCGATTTGCGCGGCAGCGGCCCAAGCCAGTTCCAGGTAAGCTACGCCCGGCAATACAGGCTGTTCATTGACGCGGTGGTCCTTGAGCAGCCAGTGCGACCGGGACAGCGTCTTTTGAAAAGCCACGCCCGACTCAAGCGTAAAACTCGATGCCGAATCTACCCGGTCCAGTAAGGGATGCAAAGCCGCAATTGCGGACTGCCGCTGTTCTTCCGGCAACCAGTAGCGTTGTTTGGCATAAGGGTAACCCGGCAAGGAAATTCTTCTCGGTCCGGCGCCGGCATTACCCAACCCGGAATACAAACCACGCCAATCGACATCCGCGCCCTGCGCCCACTGTTGGGCCAGTTGCGATAACTGCTTTTGCTGAACCAAGGCATTGATATAAGCCGAGCCCGCCTCTCCTTCCAGCGGCAGTAAACGGTTCTTTTTGTTGGTTTCGATGTTGCCCTGAAAATAGTCGGCAACCTGGAGTTCATTGCCTGCGGAAATCTGTTCCAGCGCTTGCACCAGCTCCGACAAGTCGCTTACCACAAAGGCCAGCCGTTGTTCCATCGCTTCCCGGCCAACTTGCAGGGTATAGGCGATATTATGAAGATTCAGTTGTTCCAGGCGTGGGCGCAAGAAATCAAGCAGCTTTTGCACAGACGCAAGCAGCCGGTCCTTGTTCTTGGCGGAAAGCACGATCAAACAGGGGCAGTCAGGTAAACCGGTTTCAACCGGAGTAAGGTATTCCTCCAAAATCACATGGGCGTTGGAACCGCCGACGCCGAATGAGCTGACACCCGCCCGGCGCGGATATTCCGCGTTCCACTCGGCCAGTTGCCGTTGCACGTAAAAAGGCGTTTTGGCAAACGGAATCCGCGGATTTGACGGCGTCGAATGCAGAGATGGCACTAAAGTCCGGTATTTCATCTGCAACAGCACTTTAATCAAACCGGAAATACCGGCAGCGGCAATCAAGTGGCCTATATTGGATTTTACCGAACCTATCGCGCAAAACCCGGTGGCGTCGGTGTATTGCTGAAAAGCCTGGGTAAGCCCTTCGATTTCGATAGGGTCGCCCAGCGTCGTGCCTGTACCGTGAGTTTCGACATAACTGATCGTGCGCGGCGAAACTCCTGCATTGTTAATCGCTTTCAAGACCAGTTGGGCTTGCGCACGGGGACTCGGCACCGTGTAGCCTCCGGTTCTGCCGCCGCTATTGATCGCCGTGCCGCGAATTACGGCGTGAATACAGTCGCGGTCTTTAATAGCCTGCGACAAAGGCTTCAATACAACCGCAGCAACGCCTTCCGCATCGACAAACCCGCCCTTCCCTTCGCCGAACGGATGACAATAGTTTTCGCCGGACAGCATGTTTTTTTGGCAGAACTGGACCACGCGGCTGGGGTGCAGTGTAAGGCTGACGCCTCCCGCAATAGCCATTTCGCATTCTTTTCGTTGCAGGCTTTGCACGGCCAGATGAACGCTGCTCAGCGACGACGAACAGGCCGTATCGACAGTCATGCTCGGCCCCTGGAAATCGCAAAAGTACGAAACGCGGTTGGCGATGTCGTAACTATCGGTATCCGGGTATTGCGAGCTGCCTTGTTGCGCAGCCCACAATCCGTAAGTATTGGTGGTTGCGCCGACGAAAACCCCGGTATTTTTGGGTAGGCTGAGCCGGGTATAACCGGCATCTTCGATACTGCTCCAGGCGGCTTGCAGGAAAATCCGCTGTTGCGGGTCCATGAATTGCGCCTGTTTCGGCGTGATATTGAAAAACAGCGGATCGAATTGGTCGAACCCCTCTAAGAAACCGCCCCATTTGGTGTAGCTTTTGCCTTTTTGTTTTCCGGCCGCATCGTAGTAGTCCCGGTAATTCCACCGCTCTTCCGGCACTTGGCTAATGCAGTTCTTGCCTTGTTTTAAGTTTTCCCAGAGCGCTTCAATGTCCGGGGATTGCGGAAAGCGGCCGCTGCATCCGATGATGGCTATAGGCTCGTCGTTTGCGGCTGCGGAATCGCCGGATGCGGCGGCCGGTACGGACTGAAGAACCGGGGACGGCTTGACTTCCGCTGCCGTCGTTTCGGCAGTTTCCAACATAGGTAAAGCTAAAACCTCACACAGCGTTGTTTCATAAGTTTTAATGAAATACGCGGCCAACTGCCTGATAGTGGTGTATTCAAACAGGATGGTGCTCGGCAGCTCGGGAAAAATACGCGCCAGTCTATCGACAATCTCCTGGTTGATTAGCGAATCGACCCCGATGCCTTGGAATCTTGCGTCGTCGTCAATATCGCTGCCGGACTGGCCAAGCACGTCGGCAAAGGTTTGCTTTAAATACTGTGTCGTTTTGGCGGACAGTAGCGCCGTATCGTAGCGGGCAGGCTCCGGGATTTTTGCAGCGGAAGAAGACAGGAAATTACGCTGAACCCGGCGAAAATAGATGCTGTCGACCGTCAAAATAGCTTTTCCGCGAAGATCGTAGGCGTTGAAGCTCAGGCGAATATCGCCCTGTTCGGTAATATGAAAATCCGCTTTTTCTATGACCGCATAGCAATCCCGATCCAAACCGGCGAGCAGTGTCAGGTGTTTAATGCTGATGGGGACGTACAAAAAGCGGTTTTGCAATAAATCGCCTAAGGCATGCGCTACGTAAAAAACGCCTTGAAACATGCAATCCAGCACAAAAGGGTCCAAGCCGGTATCCTCGGCTTCGTCGGTGGGCTTGGCCCGAATATGAACCAGGAAGGCGTTTTGGCTTTGCTCGATCTTTGTAATCAGCTTCATACCGGGGCCGTACCGGTATCCCCATTGCTCAAAAAGCGCGTAAATTGCCTCTTCGGCAACAGTGCTTTCCAGCGTAAGCGCAGCCGCATCAAAACCCGGACATTCAATACCGCCAACCTGTTCGACCCGTCCCTTTGCCAATATTTCGTCCGCTTCTTCGGTATCGTTGCCGACGCTCTTGATCAGTTGGAAGTTGCCGCTGTCGTTAATATCTACAACCAGGCTTACCTGTTTATCGATAATGCCCGGTTTGGGGAAATAAACGTCGCTTAAGTGGTTAACATCGGCAGTCAGCCTTTGTTTTCCGGCTTGCAGCGCCAACGCCAATCTCAGCGGGCTGGGCGTAATACAGCGTCCTTCGACAACAGTATCGCGAATCACGGCGTCTTCGACAGGCGATAACCGGCGAGTAAATTTATTGAGGTTTTCGGGGTCCCGGATTAACCGGCGGTTCGTCTCTATGCTCTTTCTTGCGCTCATACTGAGTTCATTATGATTAACATTCATCGGGGTTCCGACCGGATCGTTTTGCTTGCTTATCCAATAAGTGTCGCCGCCGAATTCATAAACAGGCAAAGGCGCTTTATAAAACGGTTTTTGCAGGAAATAATCTGTCCAATTGATATTTACGCCTGCTTGCCACAGCGCCAAAGCGGCATCGAGTAGCGAGACAGGCGTGCAGAGTTGCACAGTAGCACAAGACGAAGCCGCCCCGTTATTGATTCCAAATTGCAGGCAAGCACTGGTTTCCAAAGGAGGCAAGGAAAACGCCTGTTGCCGGACCTGGCCGAACCACCGGGAAAAATCCGTCAACGGTTCGGGCAAGCTGTTTTGCCGATATAAAATAGGAAAATCCTGCCGGGAAAAGTCGGCTGAAGCGCGTCGGTTCAAGTCTTCGATGACATCGCCTAGACCTGAGGCATCGCCGAAAACCAAATCGGCAATAAGTTTCTTATCGATATTTATGCTGACAATTAGACAGGCCAGCTCGCGCAGATGGGCATCGTTTATTTTGCCTTTCGGCGAGAAATTCCATTTGCGGCACAGTTTTAACAGCGCTGTTTGGATGACGATGAGGCTCAGCTTTTTTTCAGTATCGGAAAGCCCTTGGTGGTAAAACAGCTTTTCAATCGTCAATCCCTTGGCTTCCAATTCCGGAGCCCATTCGTTCAAATAGCTTTTAAACGTGTACTGGCTTTTTTCCAAAGCGACTGCGTCTTCCAGATAACGAGTCCAGTCCTGGGCGGCAATATCCAGATTTTGCACCAGCTCGATGAAATAAGTCGGCTGAAAACGAACGGGAGTAATGACTTGCCCGCCAAGCGCATCGTAAAAAGGAATGCTGGGCAGCGAGAGCTTAACCTTGTCCAGCGGCATTTTGCGCTGTAACACAGCAAACGCCTCGATCGGCGACAGCATGCCGCTCAATACGAGACCTTGCCAGATTCCGGAGCCGCCGGCGGCTATTAAGGCCGGAGCAAATCCCAGCTCCATCAGGCTGGAAAGATAAAGATAATTGACTAAAAACGTCTGCGCCGGTCTCGTTGCTTCGCTCCAACCCGATTGCAGCAGCAGTCGATCTTGCGGCTGGAACCACGGCGAAAGCGTCATATCCTGTTTTAATGCGTTCCACTTTTCCCGCATCAGGGAGGCTTGCCGGAAAAAGGGTTTGACCTCGTTGAATCCGCTCCACAAGGAATCGCCTATGCTCAGCAACCAAGCGGTATTGGTATCCGGGGCGGCGGTGCTTTCGGGGTTCCGAAGCTGCGTCTTTAAATCCTGATGGCTCTTGATCCGGCAGCCCCATCGGTAAGGATAATGCTCCCTACCTGTCGCCAAGGTAGCGCAATAATCCAGTACGGAAACTTTGCCGAAATCCTCTCGTTCGCTAAAGGCCAGCCACTTGTCCCGGAGCCGCTGTAGCGAACTCTCTGTCTTTGCCGATAGCATGAAAGGATAAGCGCCGGCCGGAGAGCGCCGGGGCTCGACAGCGGCGGCAGACTCAAGGATAAGATGGGCGATGGTCCCGCCAAAGCCGAAAGAACTGATCCCGGCCCGTAAACATTCCCCATCGGTTTCAGCCTGCCACGGCTCGCCTTTCATCGGCAACCTGAAAGGCGAATCTTCAAGAAAAAGCAGCGGATTGGTACGGACCACATTCAGCGTCGGCGGAATTTGCCGATGCTTCATCATCAACAGCACCTTGATCACGCCGGCCACGCCCGCCGCCGCTTCCAAATGCCCGATATTGCTTTTGACCGAACCCAATAGACAAAAGTGCTTTTTGTCGGTGTATTGTTCAAACACCCTGGACAATGCCGCCACTTCAATCGGGTCGCCTAACGAAGTTCCGGTTCCGTGGGCTTCAACGTAAGAAACGGTTTCCGGATTAACGCCGCTGTCTTGCAAAACCTCGGCAATCAGGTCTTGCTGGGATTGAACGCTCGGCGAGGTAATGGATGGGCTGCTGCCACCATGATGAACTGCCGATCCTAATATGACGCCATAAATATGGTTTTTCTGTTGCACCGCGTCTTCGAGCCTTTGCAGCAACACCACGCCGACGCCTTCGCCCGGCACATAGCCGTTCGCATCCCGGTCGAAAGTTTTGCATTGCCCGTCCGGACTCAACATCCTTGATTTTGAAAAAGAAATATATTTCCACGGGTGCAGGTTTAGGCTCACCCCTCCTGCGATAGCGTAATCGGTCTCGCCCGACAGCAAGGAAAGCTTGGCTTGATGCATGGCGACCAAAGACGAAGCGCAGGCCGCATCGATAGCAAAGCTGGGGCCTTGAAGGCCGAAGCAATAAGACAGGCGATTGGCAAGAATGCATTCATAGTTGCCGAGGCAGGAGTAACTGTCCGTAACGACATTTTTTGCTGTCGATTCAATCAGGTAGTCCAGCGCCATGACCCCGATATAAACGCCGGTTTTGCATTGTTGCAGCGCCGCCAACGGGATTCCGGAATCTTCAATGCAATGCTGCGTTTCCTGCAATAACAGCCGCTGTTGCGGGTCCATGCTTTTGCTTTCACGCGTCGAAATCCCGAAAAACGCCGCATCGAAGCGATCGATATCGTCTAACAGCCCGCACCATTTACCGGTGCTTTTATTTGGGCTCTGAAACTCGGAAGAATAGACATCCTGCGGCCAACGGGATGCGGGGATTTCGCGGATACTATTTTTACCGTTTTTAAGATTGCTCCAAAAATCCGCATAATGATTCGCTTCCGGAAACCGGCAGGCCATACCGACTACGGCAATTGCATTATTCTTTACGCGGGCGTTACTCATAAGTTCAGGTGCATCCAAAAATGTGTTGTGTGTTGTTCTTGTGTAGCTACCTGAAGCATTGACTTAGCGGTTCAACATCGCTTAGTTTAAGTGTTATGTACGGCTAACATCCAAACTTAACCGGTACCGATTAATTAAATATTTGCAAAAGTATTCAAACATGGAAGCCTCCCAAACCCTACTTATGCCCTTTAGGTATCAAAGTGTAGTTGTCAGTCATTTAAAACCGTATTTTTAAATAACCGGAAGCCCCAAACTGCGATATTAAAATATATATCAAATTCAAATGCTTATATAAAAACAACAAACGTTTTCTTAAAATTATATCTCGAAAAAAAATTCGATACACGACAAAAAACCTTAAGGCATGGTTTTATAAACCTTTGCAAACTGCGCAAAATGCAAAATAATTTAGCAGAGTCATACGCTTATAAATTTTCTTAATTCTGCCGTATAGCAAGAGAAAAAACACAAAAGCAGTCTCATGACAGCAAAAAAACAACTCAACCCGGCGTTGTAAGATAAAAACCATCAAAACCAGTTGCCAAAAAATTACAATGTCTAAAAAACCGGTGCGGAATCATCACGGATAAAGCTCGGTTTTAACATTGCCGGTCTCAAGCACAGCGCGTAAAATCAGCCGTCTTATCCCCAAGTTTCGTTTGAGCGGGCAAACTGCTCAACTCAGCTTTATACCCAAAGGGCATAAGTTTCGTTGATCAGACCAGCTGCTCAACTCAGCTTTATACACAGGAAGGATTTATTATGTTGATTGAACTGGCGCTGATTAGTGGAGTCGGCTACTTTTTCCAGAAACAGCAGCACAAAGCCGAGCAAATACAATCGATGCCGGATAAACCGCCAGCAACAAGCCAAGACGATCAACTACCCGCACGTCCTTTCAATACCGGTCAGTTTCTGCGAGATATTAACAAAGCCATGGCCGCGGATGGCCGTCAGCAACTGTTGGTGGATATCGACCCCAAAGTTCTTGAGACTATCGAAAAAGAGCGCCTAAGAGCCAACCAACGCTTGAAGCTCGCGTTAAGCGCGATGGGGCTGGCCCTGTTAGGCAGTGTCTATCCTGTTTTTTCCGTTTTCGGGGTCGCCGGCGTGCTTTATTTATCCCGCCGTATGTTTGTCCGGGTTTGGAGAGACTTTAAACTAAAACACTATATCAGCAGCAACCTGGTCGGCTTGGTTATGACGCTCGGCATGCTGGCTACGGGCCATTTGCTGCTGGCGGCCTTTGCCGGCGTGATGGGCAGTTTTTTTGCAAAAATTATCGACCGGGTGGAAGGCAGCACCCAACAGCAGTTAATCAATACCTTCAGCCAGTACCCTGAAAAAGTCTGGGTGTTAAAAGACAATGTCGAAATTCAAACCGATTTTCAGAACGTTCGGATCAACGATATTGTTGTCGTCAATGCCGGAGAGATTATCCCGGTCGACGGCACCATTCAGTCCGGCGTAGCCAACATCGACCAGCATATATTAACCGGAGAAAGCCATCCGGCTGAAAAGTCCGCCGGCGATAAGGTTTTTGCCTCTACCTTGCTGCTGTCCGGGCGCATTTATATTCGCGTTGAAACGTCCGGCGAAACCACGGCCGCCGCCCGGATCGGCAATGTCCTGAACTACACGCAAAGTTATAAAGACACCTTGGTCACGCGGGGGCGGCGCATATCGGATCGCTTCGTACCGGTCACCCTGGGTATCAGCGCGGTAACCTTGCCGCTGCTCGGCCCGAATTCGGCCACCGCTGTGCTCTGGTCGGGCCTCGGCTCAACCATGGGCATGCTGGGACCGGTCAGCGTTTTGATTTATTCGCAAATTTTGGCGCGGCAAGGCATTTTGATCAAAGACGGGCGGGTACTGGAATCGCTGAAACAGGTCAATACCATTGTTTTCGATAAAACAGGCACGCTGACCCTGGAACAGCCTACAGTGGCGACCATCTATAACATCGGCGGTTTCTCTGCCGACACCGTCTTGAGCCATGCCGCGGCGGCGGAATACCGGCAGCCGCATCCTATTGCCAAAGCCATATTGGCCAAGGCCGAGGAGCTGCAACTGGAATTGCCCGAACGGGACGAAGCCAGCTACGAAGTCGGTTACGGCATCAAGGTCATCGTCGAAGGAAAAGTCGTGCGCGTGGGCAGCGCCCGCTTTCTGCAACGCGAAGGCGTCGAATGGCCTGCAAGCATACTGCCTATCCAGCAGCAGGCGGAAGCAAACAGCCACTCGCTGATTTACGTCGGCATCGACCGGCAACTCGCCGGCATCCTGGAAATGCAGCCGTCTATTCGCCCCGAAGCCGAAGGTATTATCCGCTATTTGAAACAGCGGGGCTTTAAATTGGTCATCATCTCCGGCGACCATCAAGAGCCCACGCGGCGGATGGCCGAAACCCTGGGCATCGAACATTATTTCGCCGAAACCCTGCCTGAAAACAAAGCCGCGCTAGTCCGGCAACTGCGCGACGAAGGCGATTTCGTCTGCTTTATCGGCGACGGCATCAATGACGCGATTGCGCTGAAATCGGCGCAAACGTCGATTTCGCTAAAAGGCGCCTCCACGGCGGCGACAGATACCGCCCAGATTATTTTCATGGACGGCACATTAAACCACCTGGAGCAGCTTTTCCGCTTTATGGATGAGTTTGAAGACACGATGAGTAAAAACCTGACCACCAGCCTTGCGCCGGGGATTATCAGCATCGGCGGTATCTACTTCTTCAATTTCGGCATCCCCGCGGCAATGGAGCTGTTGTACCTGGGTTGTTTTGCCGGCTTGGGGAATTCATTATTGCCCTTGGTCAAGTATCAGGAAGAGGCCCCTGCGCAAGAAAAACAAGAAGAAGAGGAGCTTGTAGCCGAAAAATGCTGACCCTAGGAAACGATGACGTTCATATCCACCTGCTGCAACCCGAGCTCGCCGTAAATATCGATGCCGGCAGCCTTGATGAAACGGAGCGGCAACGGGCACGGTCGTTCAAATTCGATAAAGACCGGGATTTATATGTTGCGGCCCATCTTTTTATGCGCCGGGTATTAAGCCGCTACGCTTTTGTTCCCGAAAAAGACTGGCGCTTTGTTAATAATGCCTACGGCAAACCCGCTATTGCCAATCCCGGTTACGAATGGCTACAGTTCAACCTATCCCATACCCAAGGCAGCGTCGCTTGCGCCGTCGCCCGTCAACGGGCGGTCGGCGTGGATGTCGAACGGCACAAACGCATAAGTGATTTAGCTTCACTCTGCCGTCATGCCTTTTCTTCGCGGGAAGCGGAACATGTGCTGTCAGCGCGGCTTCCGGACGAGCAAGAACAACGCTTCTTCAGCTATTGGACCCTGAAGGAAGCTTATATCAAAGCTCGCGGAATGGGCCTGAGCCTGCCTTTGCAACAGTTTTCGTTCGTCCGGGAAGCCAATCGGAATTGGCGGCTTCATTACGCTCCGGACTTTCAGCACGATGGCGAAAGCTGGAAATTCAATACCCGCCGCCTGGGAGAAAGCCACTACCTGGCCTATTGCGTTCAGACCGGAAACTACGGCTCCAACCGAGAATTGAGCGTTCAGATCATGGATCCTTCCGGCCGTTGCTGCTGGAACGAAACCGTTCTTGGATGATGAGAATATTGATAACGGGATTTTAAAATCGGCCCAACACTGTCAATAAATTAAAGCCGCAGCCGGCATCAATCGCCCCGACGTGATGCAGTGCAAGGGCCTGTATCCGCCTCCGCGCGGCGCATCCGACATTCGGGGGCTCGAAGTTGCGGAACCATCCAGGTCATTACCTTATACCCAAATTATTCAACAATCACTTCATCCGAAGTCGTAATACGTCCTAAGCGCTCCATCAACACATTCCAGTCAACGCGGGGGTTATAGCCGATCACATCGATCCGCGGCAGTCCGCCCCCGGTGATAATCGCATAGCCGGATTCCGTCGCTTCCACTCCCATCAACTGACAGACGCCGTCATGTAAATAACAACCCAGGCCCAGCTTGTCGTAACCGAAAGTTTCAAAAAACCGTAAAAAGCTTTTGGACAGTAGATCGGCCGCACCGCCACCGCCGATGTTGGCGATATTCTGCACCGCTTTTTGGCTGATCCGGTGCCGCGAATCATCGTTTTCCGGCGTACCCAACCACGCGAAAAAACTGACCGGCCGCCAATTTTCCATATACAGCTGGCGGACATAACCCGACAGCTTGCCGGTAATGCCGCCGAATTTAAACTTGCCGGTTAATTGATCCAGGTCCAGGTTGTCGATTTCCAGATCGCCGTGAAACTTCGTAAGGTTGGTGAATAATCCCGACGATGCAAGATTACTGACTCTAACCTCGCCGTCAAAAACTTTGACGATCAGTTCGCCGCCTAGGCTCAGGGTTTTGTTGCTGTACTCGATGCGGGGAATATGCCCGCTGATAGTACCGGATAACGGCGTCCAATTCAGCGCTTGGGTAAGTTGTTCAAGCGATACATTGTTTAAATCGCCTTCAAAAGATATTTCCGGATCTTGCTGTTTTCTACCCAGCCAACTGAACTGGTTGATTGCGATTGCTCCGTCCAACAAAGGCAGTTGGGTCTTTTTTAGCAGCCGGATGCTGTGATCGCGGCTCAGGAAAGAAAGCCCTGCAGGACCTAGCGGCACGGCATGAACCTGCAATTGCCGCCAGGCAATTTTCGACGGCTGGTCAAAGCGTTCATCGTTCGACCAGTTCAACCGGCCTGCGGCACCCTGAACTCCGCCGCGGCCTGAAACATCGTTAATGTCAAGATTATCGAACGTTGCGGCTAGCCTGGTTAAGGCTTGTTTATCGATTGAGAAATCGGCTTTTAAATGGCCTGCCAGCGACACGCCTTGCAGCGCGGTCTGCTCAAAAAGCGGTTTCAGGTAGATCGCCGACAAATCTTGCAAATTATCGCTGAGCAATGAGAATTGTGCTTTTTCGAGACTGACGCCATCCTTGTATCGAACCGTTGCACTGCCGCTTAATTCCCCGGCTTTTGCATGCCGGTAATTTGCGGATTTGATTTCGATTTGTTCGTTCGATGCGCCCCAATCGCCTTGTGCATCCAAAGTAATGTGCGGCCCTGTCGATTCCAGATATAACGGCTCTGCATACAATGCGCCGCCATTAAATTCGATACGACCTTGCCATTGCCATAAGCCGTTATTGTTTTGGGCGTTCAAAGTCGCCCCCAGTACCAATGCTTCAGTTGCGAGCTGTCCGTCTTTGCTCTGGCCGCTCACGCCATCGAATTGGCCGGTTAACGTAAAGATGTTGACCAACGCATGGCTGCCGGACGCGTTTAACCTAACATCGATCTTTCCGGCTTTCAGCTTGAACTGTTCTTGCGGCAACAGTTGTTGAACCGATTTGGCATCGATAGCCTTGGCGTCAATTTGCAATTGCCATTGCTCGCCTTGCTCTTCTACGTCAATCGCAACGATTCCGCCAGCCAAGCGTAAATCGGTTAATTTGAGTGAGCTGCGTTTCTCGGTGATCTGAAATGAAAAGTTAGCCGTCGTCGGCGGCAATTGACGGCGTTTTGAATGAATCTCCGCCCTGCCCTGTTCGCACAACAGCTCTTTGTTTTGCCAACTGAAAGACGTACAGCGGATGTTGACCAGGTTGAGATCGTTGAATGGTTTGGGCAGGCTTAACTTGGCGATCGTTAAGGCCAGTTTTTGCGTTTTTTGCGGCAAGCCGGTTAGGGCGACGCTGATGCCTTCCAACTGCCATTGCGTTCCAGCAATAATGCCGAGATTAAGCGATATACTGTCCAGTGCATTGGCAATGGGCGTTATCAGAACAAAGATGATGGTCAGGATGAATCTGATCGTGACCCATGGGTAGTTCAGGCAATGACTTAAGCCGTTCATGCTTCGACAAGCTCAGCACGAACGGCTTAAGTCAACTGTATTATTTACAAATCCTTCCTGCATTAACCAGGAAAAACACCTGTCGATAAATAGCGGTCGCCCCGGTCGCAGATAATCACCACAATCACTGCATCCTCGACTTGTTCGGATAATTTCAAGGCTGCATGGACAGCGCCGCCGGATGAAATGCCGGCAAAAATGCCTTCTTGAGCGGCCAGAGCGCGAGTGACGTTTTCGGCCGAGTCTTGATCGACGTCGATAATCCGATCGACCCGGTCGGATTGGTAAATCTTCGGCAAATATTCTTGGGGCCAGCGTCTGATGCCGGGAATTTTAGATTCGCCTTCCGGCTGCACGCCGATAACCTGAATATCGGCATTTTGTTCTTTCAGGAATTTTGAAGTGCCCATTATTGTGCCGGTCGTTCCCATTGAACTGACGAAATGGGTGATTTTGCCGTGCGTATCACGCCAAATTTCGGGACCGGTGCCTTCATAATGAGCCCGCGGATTATCGGGATTGGAAAACTGATCCAAAATTTTACCCTTACCGGCAGCTTCCATTTCCCTGGCTAAATCAATCGCCGCTTCCATGCTGCCCGCGGCTGGAGTCAGGATGATTTCGGCGCCGTAAGCCTTCATCGATGCCCGGCGTTCTTCGCTCATATTATCCGGCATGATCAAGGTCATTTTGTAGCCTTTAATCGCCGCCGCCATTGCCAAGGCGATGCCGGTATTGCCGCTGGTGGCTTCGATCAGGCGGTCGCCGGGTTTGATTTCGCCTCGTGCCTCGGCGTGTTTGATCATACTAAGCGCAGGGCGGTCTTTGACCGAACCTGCCGGGTTATTGCCTTCCAACTTCACCAGAATCGTATTGCTGGTATTGCCGGGTAAGCGTTGCAGTCTAACAAGAGGGGTATTGCCGACGAAAGATTCGATGGTTGGGAATGTCATGGTAGTCATTGTGATTAAGTTAATTGGAATTTTAATAGAACACGGATGGAACGGATTAAGACTGATAACCACGGATTAAGCTAATGCAAGCTCTTTTAAAATCCGTGTAAATCCGCCTAATCCGTGCCATCCGTGTTCTATTTTTCTGATTATTGAGTCTTCTATTTTTGAAAATGATGCGTCGGGCATTGACCGTCTCTTAAGGTGATAATCGGCCAACCGGCAGCGCTCGCAAATTCAGTCAATTTTTCATCGGGATCGACTGCGACCGGATTATCTACCAGCTTCAGCAGCGGCAAATCGTTATGAGAGTCGCTGTAAAACCAACTGCCCTGCATCGTTTCGCTTGAATCTTTTAGCCAGGCTTCAAGCAGCTTGACTTTACCTTCCCTAAAGCAAGGAATGCCGTTAAATCCGCCGGTGTACCGGCCATCGACGAATTCCGGCGCGGTCGCCAATAAGTTTTCAATGCCGTACAGGCGGACTATCGGTTCGGTAACAAAACGATTGGTTGCGGTAATGACCAGCAGAGTGTCGCCCCGGTCTTTATGCTTGTCGATCAGTTGCTGGGCCGGCGTCAACATCAGCGGTTTAATCGCTTCTTCTATGAATTGCGACCGCCATTGGTAGAGCTGTTCCGGATCGTTGTCAGCCAACGGTTGTAGCGAAAAGCGCAGAAATTCGACGATATCCAGCGTGCCTTGTTTGTAGTCGTCGTAAAACTTGGCGTTGGCGCTTTCATAGTGATTTTTATCGACGATGCCCTGGTCAACAAGAAACTGCCCCCAGAGATAATCACTGTCGTCGGCAATCAGGGTATTGTCTAAATCAAAAATCGCTAAACTCACGGTTAATCCTGTCTTGAGTAATTAAAAAGCCTATGGCGTATGGACTTTATTTGTGGAACAATGCGGCCATTAAATTTAACTTACTGACCTATCTTTAATTAATTTTACCATTAGCAAGATTAAAGAACTAGGAAAGGTAAAAACACAGGTTTTAACATGATTGACTCTAAAGGATACCGGCCGAACGTCGGGATCATCCTTTGCAATGACGAGGGTCGCGTGTTTTGGGCAAAACGAATGGGTGTAAACTCATGGCAATTTCCGCAAGGCGGAATTAATCCGGATGAAGACCCTGAAGCTGCGATGTATCGTGAGTTGTGCGAAGAAACCGGACTGCAACAGCAGCACGTCCAGGTGCTTGGCCGCACTCGCTATTGGCTAAGGTACCAATTGCCCGAACGTTATATACGCAAGAACTCCCTGCCTTTATGCATAGGACAAAAACAAATCTGGTATATGCTGCGCTTGATAACGCATGAATCCAACGTGCGTTTCGACTTGAGCGCCAAACCGGAGTTTGACGACTGGCGTTGGGTAGACTACTGGGAACCGCTTAAAGACGTCGTGTACTTCAAACGCAAGGTTTATCAAAAAGCGATGAGCGAACTGGGCGCGATTTTAATGGCTGATACCGTACCGGTTAATGCGGCAGGATATTTAGCCAAGGGCAACGAAAAAACCAAAAACAAAAAACGCAAGAAATAAGGTAGCTATTCAGCAAAAAAGAAATGGAACACAGATGACACGGATAGGACGGATTTGCACGGATTTTTAAAATATTCTGAGTTTTTAATCCGTGATTATCCGTTTAATCCGTGGTATCCGTGTTCCATTAATCATTTTTAGCATACGCTAAATAGTTACGAAATAAGATGACTCCCTTTCAAGGGAGTCATCTTCATAACCACGTCCCTGTGGTTTCAACAGCCGTTTATAGTTTGCTTGCCATCCAGGTAGCCGGCAAAAACTCGTGTTCGTCGCGAGTGGCCATTTCTTCATACAGCGCCCACTTTTGATCGACCACCCGTTGCGCAAAATCCATCAGTTTATCGGCATGTTCCATGTTGGTTCGTCTTAAGCTACTGTAGCGCGTTTCGTGATAAGCGTACTCTTTCAGCGGAATAGACGGACGCAACGAGTCCAAAACAAACGGATTCTTGCCTTCGCCGCGCAAGGTCGGGTTATAGCGATAGAGCGGCCAGTAACCGGATTTTACCGCCATCTCTTGCTGTTCAAGGCCGTTTTCCAAGTTTATGCCGTGAGCGATGCAGGGGCTGTAGGCAATAATCAACGACGGGCCGTTGTAAGCCTCGGCTTCGCGGAAAGCTTGCAAAGCCTGTTGGGGCCTTGCGCCCAGCGCTATTCTGGCGACATACACATTGCCGTAGGCAATGGCTTGCAAAGCCAAGTCTTTTTTCGGCGTGACTTTACCGCCCGAAGCGAACTTGGCGGCAGCGCCGATGGGCGTGGACTTCGACGCCTGCCCTCCGGTGTTGGAATAGACTTCGGTATCCATGACCAATATATTCACGTCCGCCCCGGTCGCCAACACTTGGTCGATGCCGCCGTAATCTATATCGTAAGCCCAGCCGTCGCCGCCGATAATCCAGATACTGCGGCGCACAAAATGATCGACAATCGATAATAATTCCATCGCCTTGTGGGTTCCCAGCTTTTCCAACTGTTCGCGTAATTGCAAAACCCTGGCGCGTTGTTTGCGGATATCGCTTTCCTTGCTTTGGGGCGTAGACAGTATTTCGTCAACCAGCGTTGCATCCAAGTCGTCTTTTAATTCAAGCAACAGACGTTTCGCCATCGCGACATGTTGATCGGTAGTTAGCCGGTAGCCGTAGCCGAATTCCGCGTTATCCTCGAATAATGAATTAGACCAGGCAGGGCCTTTACCTTCCGCATTCTTCGACCACGGCGTGGTCGGCAAGTTGCCGCCGTAAATCGACGAACAGCCGGTCGCGTTGGCCGCCAGGATGCGGTCGCCGAACAATTGGCTGATCATTTTCAAGTAAGGCGTTTCGCCGCAACCGGAACATGCGCTGGAAAATTCGAACAACGGTTCCAAAAATTGCACGCCGCGGACATTGGAAAAATCGACTCGGGCGCGATCGTTGTACGGCAGACTTTCAAAGAACGCGACGGATTTTTTCTCGACCTCAAGATGCTCGGCTTTAGGCGTCATGTTAATGGCTTTAATGCCGTCATCGTGTTCCGAAACGGCCGGGCAGGCTTTGACGCATAAACTGCAACCGGTGCAATCTTCCGGGAACACTTGCAATGTATAACGCGTATCGGGGAAGCCGTGCGAGGTTACCTTGGCCGATTTAAAGCCTTCCGGCGCCTGTTCCAGCTGTTTTTTATCATAGAATTTGGCGCGAATCGCGGCATGTGGGCAAACCGCCGAACAGTTGCCGCATTGTATGCACATGTCGGATTGCCAGATAGGAATATCCTGCGCAATATTGCGTTTTTCCCATTGCGTGGTGCCGGTCGGATACGTGCCGTCGATCGGCAAAAAGCTGATCGGAATCCAGTCGCCTTTGCCTGCAATCATTTGCGCGGTCACTTCCTGGACAAAGCGCGGTGCGTTGGCAAATTTTCCAGGTCCGCTGTCGGCAGGCGCGGTCACAGTAACCGGCAACGATACTTTTTCCAAATGCGCCAACGACTGGTCTATCGCTTCAAAATTCTTTTGCACCACTTCCGGTCCTTTGCGGGCGTAGGTTTTTTCGGCGTATTGCTTGATTTTCTTGATGGCTTCATCTTTCGGCATCACGCCCGACAACGCAAAGAAACAGGTTTGCATGACCGTGTTGATGCGCCGTCCCATGCCGGTTTGGCGAGCGACTTTGACCGCATCGATCACGTAAAACCGGATATCCTTGTCGATCAACTGCTGTTGTACGCGAGCCGGCAATTGTTCCCAGATATGCTCGGCATCGAATGGGCTGTTTAACAGGAAGGTTGCGCCCTGTTTAGCGCGCACCAGCATATCGGTGGTTTGAATGAAATTGAAATCATGACAGGCGACAAAATTCGCCGATTCGATCAGGTAAGGCGCTTTAATCGGTTCGGGACCGAAACGCAGATGCGATACGGTTTGCGAACCGGCTTTTTTCGAATCGTAAACAAAGTAGCCTTGCGCGAAATACTGCGGTTCGTTGCCGATAATTTTGATGCTGTTCTTGTTCGCGCCGACCGTACCGTCGGAACCCAAACCGTAAAACAGCGCCCGGACCACGTTGTCCGCTTCAATATCCAGATGTTCGGTTACCGCCAGACTGGTGAACGTCACATCGTCGATGATGCCGATCGTGAAACCGTTTTTCGGCTGCTCGGCTTGCAGTTCCCGGTAAACCCTGGCCACCATCGACGGCGTAAATTCCTTGCTGGACAAACCATAACGGCCGCCGATGATGCGCGGCATGGATTTAATCCGCCCGTTGGCAAAAGCCTGGCTCAACTCGGCGACAACGTCTTTGTAGAGCGGTTCGCCGCTGCTGCCCGGCTCTTTGGTACGGTCCAGCACTGCAATATGGCGCACCGATTCCGGCAGCGCCGCCAGAAAGTTCTTGGCGCTGAACGGGCGATACAGACGAACATTCAGCACACCGACGTTTTCGCCTTTTTCATTCAGTTTTTCGGCGGTCGCGACGGCGGTTTCGACGCCGGAACCCATCAATATAATAATGCGCTCGGCGGTTTCGGGACCGAAGTATTCGAACGGTTTATAACGGCGGCCGGTGAGTTGTTCAAACTGTTTCAATACGTCATCGAACACCTCAACAGTGCGCTCGTAAAAAATATTCGAACTTTCGCGGGATTGGAAGTAGGTATCCGGGTTTTGCGCCGTGCCGCGCATCATCGGCTTGTCCGGGTTTAACGCACGGTCGCGGTGCGCGAACACCAGCACATCGTCGATCATGGCCCTGATTTGCTCGTCTTCCAACAGCGTGATTTTATTGATTTCATGCGACGTCCTGAAACCGTCGAAGAAATGCAAAAACGGAATCCGCGATCTCAAAGTCGTAGCCTGGGCGATCAAGGCCATATCGTGGGCTTCCTGGACATTGCAGGATGCCAGCAGCGCAAAACCGGTCATCCGCACGCTCATCACATCCTGATGGTCGCCGAAAATCGACAGCCCCTGCGTTGCCAAAGAACGCGCGGCAACATGAATGACGGTCGAAGTCAGCTCCCCGGCAATCTTGTACATATTGGGGATCATCAGCAGCAGCCCTTGCGAGGCTGTAAACGTTGTCGCCAAAGCGCCGGTTTGCAAGGCCCCGTGCAAAGCGCCGGCGGCGCCGCCTTCGCTTTGCATTTCGGCAACGGTCGGAATGCCGCCCCACAGATTGGTTTTATGTTCGGTCGTCCATTGGTCGCAAAACTCGGCCATCGTTGACGAAGGCGTGATGGGATAAATTGCGCAAACCTCATTGGTCCGGTACGCAACATAGGCAGCCGCTTCGCCGCCGTCGATAGTAACTTGTTTGGTCATGGTGAATTTCCTAACAATTTTAATTGCTTAATATATGGAACACGGATGGCACGGATTAGACGGATTTACACGGATTGTTTTTTCTTTTTGTCATTGGTAAATAGTTTTCTTTTGAACTGCGGCTTTTTTCCGAAATTCAACAGTAAACCAACTTCTATGCGTGTTGCTTTCAAATAATTAGTTATACCCACAGGGCATAAGTTTCGTTTGAGCAGGCAAGCTGCTCAACTCAGCTTTAACTGTGCCTCATGTTCTTCAGCTAATGCTTCGGCTGCTTTCAATTCAACAATCACACAACCATTTACGATTAAATCCGCAAAGTATTCACCAATAATTTGCCCGTTATAATGGACATTTATCTGTTTCTGTTTTTCACAATACAAGCCCATTGCAATTAATTCCAGAAACAAAGCATTTTGATAAACTTTCTCTAAAAAGCCAAAACCTAATTCGTTGTATACCTTATAAAAGGCCTTAATAACTTCATCGGTAATATCTTTATGAAGAAGCATTTTTTATCCGTGCTAATCCGTTAAATCCGTCTTATCCGTGTGCTATTTTTTATCAATCATATGAATGGCGGCAGTCGGGCACTGTAAGGTGCAAGCCGTGCAGCCTGTGCAAAGGTCGTAATTCACCTCGTAGTAACGGCCTTTGCCTAACTTGGTAATGGCGCCTTCAGGGCAAGCGCCGTAACAACCGTCGCATTCAAAACAGTTGCCGCAGGAATAACAACGGCTGGCTTCGTAAGTCGCTTCGTCTTGACTCAGGCCACCCAACACTTCATCGAAGGTTTTATTGCGTATCGACGGCGGTATAGAGGGCTGTGCGGACTGGTCGGCATCGGTGCTGTACCAAAGGTTGAGTTCTTCGCGCCGGACGATGTGTTTTTTGCCCGGATGCTGGTATTGGGTGCCGCGCAAATAAGCGTCGATATTCCGGGCGGCTTTTTTGCCGTGTCCGGTCGCAATCGTCACCGTGCGCAAACTGGGCACCATATCGCCGCCGGCAAAAACACCCTCGGCGGCGGTCATCATCTGATCGTTGACAGGAACCACGCCGTCGCTTTGCGCTTCAATTTCCGGGAAGGTTTTTAATAATTCGGAATCGATATTTTGTCCCAGTGCCAGAATCAGCGTGTCGGCTTCGAGGATTTCATATTCGCCGGTCGCTTGCGGACGGCCTTTTTCGTCCAGGGCCATGATTTCAACCTGAATGTGACTGCCGTCAATGCCGACGATGCTGCGCAACCAGTGGAATACCACGCCTTCTTCCATCGCTTCGGCGGCTTCAAAATCGTGTGCCGGCATATTTTTGCGGTCGCGCCGGTAAATGACCATCGTTTCCGCGCCCAAGCGTTTAGCGGTCCGCGCCGCATCCATCGCGGTATTGCCGCCGCCGTAAACGGCAACCCGTTTGCCGATGTTGGCCGGTTTGTCCAGGCCGATGTTGCGCAAGAAAGTCACCGCGTCCCTGGTATCGCTTTCGCTGTATAGAGGAATATCGATCGAACGGCCGATATGGGCGCCTACCGCGACAAAAACCGCATCGAAGTTTCCGGCTTCTTTTTCGGCTTTTAAATCCTCGATTTTCCGGTTCAGCGTGATTTTTACGCCCATGTCCTCAATACGCTTAACTTCGGCCGCCAGTACCTCGCGCGGCAATCGATACGACGGAATACCGAAATGCATCATGCCGCCAGCTATCGACCCGGCGTCCCTGATCTCAACCTCATGGCCCAAACGGGCAAGATGGTAAGCCGCCGACAAGCCGCTCGGTCCTGCCCCGACCACTAACACGCGCTTATTGGATTTTTCGCCGACGATTTGCGGCGTCCAGCCTTGCTCAAAAGCCATATCGCCCAGAAAACGTTCGACCGCATGGATACTGACCGCACCGTCGACAGCAACGCGATTGCAGGCGGATTCGCAAGGATGATAACAAACGCGGCCATGCACGGCCGGCATCGGGTTGTTCTCAAGTAGCCGGTTCCAGGCTTGCTGATAGTGCCCTGCTTGGGCCAAGTCCAACCACGCCTGGATATTCTCGCCGGCTGGGCAGGCATTGTTGCAAGGCGGCAGGTAATTTTCGTAAACAGGCATGCGCCGTTGCAGCGGTCCGGTGCCGTTGGTTAACGTCAGATCCGGCGGAGTGGTCATATCTTGGTATTTCATATGCGCTTAACCTTATGATTATTTTTTTTAAATTTACTGCTTGCAATGGCTCAGTCAGGCCTTCACTTCAAACTAAAATACCCTCGTTGATATGATATGACTACCTTATTCTGTATTTTGGCTATCAAGGCAAGTCGTCATTAGGAATCTACACAATAAACTTAATAATAGCGGACGATTATTGCAATTGATCAATGATTGGCAAGTTTTCATAAGCCGATAACTAAGATACGCCCCGGCTACTCGGAAGTGCTGTTGAAGTAATCATAAAAAAACCAGCCTACTTTTTTAGTTAAATCAAAGGTTATCTTGGCATTAATCATATTGCCCAAAAAAGGCACCCAGCCTAACACCGATTTTTTAAAAATCGCACCGGCATGATGTTTACAGCCTTCTAAAACAAGCATTCTGGCAGCTCCTGATTCCAATTCTCGATTAAACAGAACGGCAATTTTTTTAGCCATATCCACATAAAGCTTGGTTAATGTGGCAACTCCCATTCCGGGAATTTGCGAAAAAACGGCCGTTGTAGTGGCTGCGGTGTTAGCAACGTCGTTAATAATTTTTTTTGCTTTTGCCCTGCGTTGTTCATCAGCCATTCCATTTATCCCAGCTGTACAAAATTCATCGTTGAATTTAAGCATAACAATGCCATGCATAAAAAGCATAGCGGATATTGTTTGTGACTAACGGGTTTCGCGCCTTAGCTCATTCTTTTACCCAAAGGGCATAAGTTTCGGTTGAGCGGACAAGCCACTCAACTCAGCTTTATACCCAAAGGGCATAAGTTTCGTTTGAGCAGACAGGCTGCTCAACTCAGCTTTATACCCAAAGGGCATAAGTAGGGTTTGAGCAGGCAAGCTGCTCAAACCAGCTTTAGGAATTAATATATGGGCTCGGCTTAGTTTTCAATGCTTGAGACAAGGAGGAGTATCCCTCTCCGGTTTGACAATATCCAGCAACAGTGATGCTGAATCCTAATCCCCCTATGATGGATTTTTCGCGTTTAATTACTCGTCAGTGCCGACGCCATAAACAAATTTAACGGCATTACGTAACGCTTTTGGCTGGGCTGGCAAATAACGGCTATTTGCTCGGCAGTACAATTATCAATATCAATGCGCCATTTAATGGTAGACGACGATTCGTATTGGTTAACCATATTAACAACCAAATTCTTAATCTGCTCATAGGTAAAAAAATCGTCTTCAAATTCAGCCAGGCCAATCGCGCATAAGTCAATAAAACGGCTGCGCTGCCGGGGCAAATAATCATGACTGTTTTTATAAATATAAATTTCAATTGCGCCCAATATCTGGGCCATTTTTTTTACTCCGAATTGATCGGTCATGGTTTTATCCTCTATCGATGTTGAGCCAAACGGCCGTTATACGGCGCCATGCGGATAAGCATTCGGCAGCGATTTTTAAGAGCCTTGAAGGCGCGCGGCAATCCCGGTATTAAGGCTCATGTCAATAAACGACTCGTCATCAACCCTAGCATGCCTATTCACTGTGTTTTGAGTGAAAACGCCTATTTTAACGAGTCAAGTTGGTAATAACCCAAAAGAGAACGTCAACGAAACAATGAGTTATTCCTGAACAATTTGGTTATTCCGTATGGTCAAGTTGAACATCGCCTTAAGCCCGGCATTAAAAACATTGCGGTACATAGTGCTGGGCAGCAAGTTGCTTTCAGCGGCTTTAGCATCGACAAAAGCTTTAACTTCAGCGCTATGGCGTAAATTCATCACGACTTTTTTATTTCTTGTTGAGATAGATTCTATCTGCATGGTGAATCCTTGTATAATAAAAGAAAACTTATGAATCAAAAGAAATGCGATGAACACAATAACACGTAAAAACAGGAGGTCAAGAAATAAAACACCTGAAATTACGAGGCTTCTTCTGGTTATGGATGCGCTAGGGTTAAAAGCCGCTGATATTGCAAGTAAAACTAAAATATCCGAGCGAACAATTAACAATTTTATTTGGAGCGATACGCCGATTGGCGCGCAATTATTGCGGGAGTTACACGCTCAATATGGGATTTCAATCGATTGGCTATTATCCGGAACGGGGGCTATGCTGCTAGGCCAAGCCAATGAGCCCGCCGGTGTTTATGAGGTCACGTCCAGCAACGACCTACGAGTCCAACGCATGTGCGCCTTTATCCAGGAATTGATGAGTTCGGCCTCGTCTGACGAGCAGGCGTGGCTGGAGACGCACTTCAAATTCTCAATGCGTCAATACCAGCAAATGCTGGCGGCGCAAAATCATGAACAGAAATAGGACCTTGGGCTAATCGTAATTATACCCAGAGGGCATAAGTTTCGTTTGATCGGACAAGCCGCTCAACTCAGCTTTATGTTGGATTGCCTTGTCGCATTTTAATTTAGTCTTGCACGGCAAAATCGGCACCCGCTATACTACATTTGTGGTAACTCTTTACCAGGAGCAAAAATGAGTATTTCCATCCGCATCGACGATGCACTCTACGAAACTGCCAAGGCGCGCGCCAAAGCCGAAATGCGTTCCATCCCGCAACAAGTATCCTACTGGGCCAAAATAGGCCGTGCCGCGCTGGACAACCCGGACTTGCCCATCGAGTTCGTGCGCGATACGTTAATAGCCATGGAAGATGAATCGGAACCTTTTGAATTGCCCGATGCATGAATGTGCAGCTTGAGCAAAAGCCTGCTTTCAAGCGCGTATACAAGAAATTGCATAACAACCAGCGCGAAGCCGTGCATTCGGCAATTCGCGCGGTGATTGCCGATCCGAACCTCGGCGAAGAGAAGAAAGGCGATTTAGCCGGCGTTTTCGTTTACAAATTCGACTGTGTCAGCCAACTATTTCTACTTGCCTATCAGTGGGATGAAACCAAACGGATATTGCTGGCGCTTGGCCCGCATGAAAACTTCTATCGTGATTTGAAGCATTAAAAAGTTAATGCGGTTCGCGCCTCAGCTCATTCTACAACCCTATTACCGTTGTAAAAGGAAGTTTTGAGGTCATAGCAAAACAGCTTCGTGCAAAACCCGCTGGCGCAAATGCTTGTTTAATGCACGCTCGCTGACTATATCGACCCTGCGAGCCAATGCGTTCGATAGCGCATCAATCAGGCCGACCTGATCCAACAGCGTTGTGCCGGGTAAAAAATCGACCAATAAATCAATATCGCTGTCTTCGCGTTCTTCACCGCGAACAACGCAACGGAACCAAACACGCGGATATTTACTGCGTGATAATTTTGGCAATATCAAGGATATTGGTCTTTTGGTGCTGTAAGGTTTCGTATAGTTCAGTCATGTTAATGGTCTCCTTGCTTATGCTGATTATACATAGTGTAGGGCGGTTTCGCGTAACGAACCGCTAATGAACGCAGAACGTTGATAAAAGCCTTTCGTAATTGCGGCGAATCCACCTTACAGCGTTCCCACATTTCAAGTAATTCCGGTTTGCCAGGGCTTGAAGCTCCATCCCGCGTTGAAGCATTTTTCGCGGTTGGTGCGGTTCGTGCCTAACCACATTCTACGAATCTTTTGTGAGTAATCTAGGATCAATCGCTAAATGGACGGGCGGGCTTGGCTTCTGTCACTCGTTTGTTCAACTTTCACAACATGACCGAGAACTTTTCCGCAAAAGTAGTCTATACAACAACTTAAGCGTTCGTCTTGGTTTGGATGTTTGCAGAAGATGTCCTTGTAGGTCTTGCCTAGAATCCGGCCAAATTCCTCAACGGCATCATTTTCAATAGACCACTTGAACTCATGTACGCAGTCATTTCGCATGTCATTTAACTTTTTCATTCCGTCAATAACTTGAGTGTCCATTTCTCCGAATGCCGCCAGCAGTCGCACTTTCTTTTCGAACGTTAAGCCGTTCTTCCCAAATAGCCCTTTTGTTGTCTGTAGTCGTGTTGCTAAATATCTTTCTATAAGGTGTTCAACGTATAGATGGGCAAGTAATACGTGAAGCTTTGGATCCTTGGCAACCTTTACCTCGTTTGTATAAATGGCAAACTCTCGATCCTCTATTTCTTTCAACTCATTCTCGTTATCGCGATCCATGTTCTATCTCATCTAATCTAATATATATGACATTGATGTCACGCAAACAAATAGAGCGACACATCACCCCCAAACTCATTCCTCCAACAACCCCAAATACTCCTCCTCACTAATCACCCGCACTCCTTTTTCCATAGCGGCCGCAATTTTCGCCGCACCCACATCGGTTCCAGTCACCAGAAAGTCCGTCTTCCCGGTGACAGAACTAGCCACTTTAGCGCCCAGACGCTTGGCCTCCTTGCTCATCTCATCGCGCTTGCCGTGAACCATCGTGCCGGTAAAAACAATGGTTTTGCCGGCAATCGGGCTGGTGCTTTGCTGTTGTTCGGCAAGCAACGGTGTTTGGATTAGATTAAAACCCAATTCGTAAATCTGCATAAAATCAGTTTTGATTTTTGCCAAGCATTCAACCACGGCGGCGCCGGTTTTTTCGGCAAAGCCTTCGATATTGATCACGTCTTCAACGCTCAAATTGAAAATATCCAGCAAGCGGTGATGTTGCAACAGCCGTTCGCAATTGCCGAGGCCCATCCGCAGGATACCGAAAGCGCCCAGGAAACGCCAATCTTCTATGGCTTCGGTCCGGCTGCGCTGCAATTGGTCCAGCAGATTTTGCGAGGTTTTATCGCCAAAACCCATGTCCTGTAATTGCTTAAGCTCCAGACGGTAAACGGCATAGACCGAGTTGACGCCATTGGCATGCAGCTTTTCGACGGTTTTCAGGCCGAAGCCGTCGACGTTGGCCAGCGTCCTGAAAAAATGCTCGATCGTGTTTTCAATCTGGGCAGGACATTTTGTCGTATTCAAGCAATAAAGATAATCGCTGTCCCAAACCAGCTCGCCGCCGCAACTGGGACAATGATCCGGAATCTGCGGCGCTGCCGGGGTGATGACGCGTTCGATTTTCGGTATCACCAAACCGGAGCGCGTCAGTTCGATCAACGTGCCGGGGCCGATGCCCAATTCCTTGACCATGCCGTAATGATGCGCGGTCGCCCTGGAAATCATTGCACCGCTGAGTTTGGTCGGCGTCAGCTCGGCGACCGGGTTGACGCGGCCGGAACGCGAGGTTTGCGGGGTAACGCTCAACACGGTCACTTCGGCGGTTTCGATGTTGTTCTTGAAAGCGATCTGCCAGCGGTGATGATGGCGGGTCGCGCCGAGATGTTGCTTGATGCGGTCGTTGTTTACCAGCTCGAACACGACTCCGTCTACGTCATAATCGACCTTGGCATAAACGTCTTTGACGATGCGGTCAAAATCGGCCAACAGCTCAATAGCTGGCCCTTGCCATGACGGCAACTGGGCGAACGGGAAAAACACGGCGGCATGATTTTGTATCGCTTCCAACGCGTGTTGCTCCAGGTCTTTTTCTTTGATGATGCTGGCCTGGAAATTCCGGGAGTTTTCAAAATAATCGGCCAAATAGGTGTTGAAATAATTTTGATTGACAACAATTTCGCCCGCGCCCTGCCCTCTTAGCCCGTTGCCGCCGACGATCAAACCGCGCTCGAAAACCCGGCTAATGTCGGTGCCTTTACGACCGTCGCCGCGGGTATATAAAAGTTTGCCGTCGTCGTAAGCCGCATAACCATCGAGCTTCGGCGTGGCCCGGACCGTCAATGCGGCAGGGTCTTCGTCAAGTTCTTTGGCTGCTTTTTCCAGCCGGGCCAGCCATTTTTCGATGCTGCTGCGGGTGTAGGCTTTTTCGGTTGACAGCATCGGCTCCGGCAGCGCGACGGTCTTGCCGACAGCGACGACTTCCGGCTCGACGGTTTGTAGATACGGATGCAGCGGATGGCGCTTTTGCAGTTCGGCCAGGAAAATAAAGTCATAGTCCGCATCGGAAATAAGCGGCTCGCCGCTACGGTACAAGGCGTTGCAGATTTGCAGAAACTCAAGCAACTGCTCGTCGGTCAGTTGCTGCGGGTTGGCTTGTGTTGCAATTTGAGCGATTTGCTCCGGGGTCAAATAGGTTGAAAGATCGGCTTCTTTCAAAAGGTCTAATTGGATATTGCTAAGGGATGGCACGTAAATAATCCGAACAGCGTTCAATGGTACGCACAGCGTACCCTACGAGGCAGGTTTCCCAAGCTGGAGCTTGGGAACCAGAGTAATGTTTAAGTTGAAGACGATGAGTAGCCGGAAACGCTACATCAACATCACAAACTTTGCCGAATCGCTTGAATAGTCGCTTCGGTCAGCGGTTGTCTTCTATGATCGAGGATGACGCCATCCAGTTTGTCAGCCAGCAAGTGAATGGTTTCGATATAGTCGTCAAACACTGCCGGTGCGTCATCCAGCGCTTCAGGCTGCATAAAAAACACGATGCCGGGACAGTAAAACTTGTCCAAGTCTTTCTCCGGGAACGTGCCGGGTTCCACGATACAGGCGACGCCGAAGTCAACCAAGCGGTTCGCGTCCAGGCGTTCGAATATTTTCAAACTGCCGTACTCAAGCCCGACCATCTTAAACGCTTCAACCAAATCGGCGCCGTTAAAATCTTCGTCCGCTTTGGTGATAATGCTGAACTGGATAATCGCCGGGGCGGCTGCGCGTGGCGGCGGCTCTACGTCGTCTTCATCCTGTTCATAGTATTCATTGTCGTCATCGTCTTCATCGTAATAACGATCCGACCGGTCATGGGCTTGACGGCTGCCGGGAGCTGTTCTGAGCGGGGCAATTTCAAAATCGTCTTTATCATCGATATCCAACTCTTCTTCATCATCGGCATCGTCATCATAAAAATCCATGTCTTCTTGCGCTTTTTTATCCTTTATATAAGCCAGGATCAACATGCCGATAACTACAACCATGCCGGTTGCAATAATTACAATTCTTAGTATTTCTTTATCCATTAGATTTCCGCCAGACTCACTGCTTCTTCAATATCAACTGCGACCATCCGGGACACGCCCGGCTCTTTCATAGTAACACCTGCCAGCTGTTTTGCAATTTCCATAGTCACTTTGTTGTGGGAAATATACAAAAACTGCACCGATGCCGACATCTCTTCAACCATTTTTGAAAACCGTCCCACGTTAGCATCATCCAATGGCGCATCCACTTCGTCCAACAAACAAAAAGGCGCCGGATTGAGTTCGAAAATCGAGAACACCAAGGCAACCGCCGTTAACGCTTTCTCTCCACCGGACAACAAATGAATGGAGCTGTTTTTCTTACCGGGCGGCCTGGCAATGATGTTTACGCCCGATTCCAGCTCGTCCTGCTCGGTCAACTCCAGATAAGCATGGCCGCCGCCGAATAACTTGGGGAACTTTTCTTGCAAACCGCTGTTTATTTTATCGAATGTTTCCCTAAAACGCAGCCGACTTTCTTTATCGATCTTGTTGATCGCTTGATCCAAGGTCTGTAACGCCTCGACTAAATCGGCGTGTTGTTCGTTAAGAAAATTCATCCGCTCGGACTGGGCCTTGTATTCTTCTATCGCAGTCAAGTTGATCGTGCCTAATCTTTCGATTTGCGCGACCAGGTCGTCAACCGTTCTTTTCCAGCTGTTTTCCTCGGCCTGTTCCGGCAAGTTTTGCAGCACCTGTTCGACATCGGCATCGATTTCTTTTAGCTGTTCGTTGACGGTTTGCTGGCGGACCCGGCTTTCCTGCAATTCAAAACGGATGTTATCCAGCGCTTCTTTTTGCTTTTCCAGCGCGCGCTGCGTTTTGATATGTTGCTCCGATAACCGGGTTATTTCCGCTTCAAGGTCTTCTTGAAGCTGGCGTTGCGTCTTCAGGCGGGCTTCCAATTGCGCTTTATCGATCACCATCTGTTCCAGCTGCTTTTTTTCCTGGTCCATCGGCGTTAGCGTTTGGTGCAGGCTAAGCTCCAATTCGGCAATGCGTTCGACCGATTGTCGATGTTGCAGCTGCAAGCGCTCCAGCTGTTTGCCGGTTAAGCTTTCGGACGACCGCAACGATTCGATCTGCGATTTGATACTGTACACCTGCTGCCGGGCTTCATTGGCGGCCTGGTCGATACGCTGTTGTTCGGATTGCAGTTCCAGGTTCGATGCGTCCAGATCCTGCTTTTTTTGCTCCTGCTCGAACATGACTTGCTCGGCCTGTTCCTGCAACAGCTGGGATTCGGCCATCGTCTCGGCGTTTTCCGCGACTTCCCGGCTTATCTCGTCAATATCGTTGCAGACTTGCTCCAGCCGGCGCTGCTGATGTTCCAGGCGGGCCGAATGCGCGCTGAATTCGGCGCTTTTCAACGACAATTCGCTGCCCAGGCTATTGTCCTGTTGCTGGAGCGTTTCGCGCATGGCCTCGGCATCTTTTAAACCGGTTTCGGCGTTTTCCAATTGCTCTTCGAACGTTTCAATTTCAACGTGCAAATCTTCCTGGCGCTGCTTTAACAGGCGCAATTCTTTTTCGCGTTGCAATACGCCGGTTTTACTGTCCTTGGCGCGGATGATTTTTATCCAGCCGGCGCCGAACCAAGTGCCGTCCGGGGTGATGACCGATTCGTGCGACTTAAGCTGGGCGGATAATGTCCTGGCGGTTTCGGCATCGTCGGCGCAGTAAACTCCGGCCAATAGATTGCTCAGGTCCCACGGCGCTTTGACCTTGTCCAGCAGACTGACATAGGCCGGGTTGCCGGCATAGCCTAACGTTTTAACGCCGGTTTCAACCAACATCAACGACTCATCGGTCAATCGCTGCAAGCCCGGAATAACCTGGTCCGCGCTCTCTATGCAAATCGCCTCCAGATAACTGCCCAAGACCGTTTCCACGGCGGTATCCCAACCGGCCTGCACGTCCAGGAATTCGGCAAGACGGCGGTTTTCTGTCAAATCCACGGAGGCCAGCCATGCGCTCAGGTGCTTGTTGTCCTTGCCCATCGCATGTTGCTGCAATAATTCCAGCGAGGTGATTTTGCCTTTTACCGTTTGCATTTCCGAACGGCGCTGATGCAATTCGTCATGATACTGCTTGATATGCTGGCGCTGTTCGCGTATTTGCTGATGCAGGTCTTCGAGCCGGTTTTGCAACTCATCGCGCTGAGTCTCTATCATTTCAATGCCGGCATCCAACGATTCAATCTCGCTTTGCAGATCGCTGGATTCCAAATCGCTACGTTCGTCGTGCAATTTATCCAGCCGGATTTGCAACTGGCGGTTCTGGTTTTCCAGCTGCGCCGTTTTTACCCGCTGCACTTCGGACTGTTCTCTATAACTGGAACTGGTCGTCCGGTAAGCTTCCCATTGCTGTTGCCAACTGCTTCTTTGCTGCTGGACTTCCTGCTGACGGTACAACACGTCTTCCTGCTGTTCCTCGGCGACAATCAACGCTTCTTCCGCTTCAAGCAACGCTTCTTTAATCGCTTCCAACTGCTGCACGTCGGCTTCCAGTTCTTTTAACGACTGGTCGGCTTGCTGGCGCAAACGGTTGATTTCGATCATCGTTTGCTCGCGGCTGCTCTCGCTGTGCTTGATGGTCTGCTCCAAACCGCTGACTTCGGCGACAACCCGGTAATAATCGCCCTGTGAACTATTGGTCTGCTGTTGCTGGGTTTTATGCTCGGCGCGTTTGGCCTCGACGTTGTTATCGATGTCGCGCAGTTCCACAAACAAACGGTTGTGCTCGTGGGCTATGTCCTGAAGTCTGGCATCCAGTTGTTTTGCGGCCTGATGATAGGCGTTCCAGCGCATCGCCAATAACTCTAGCTTGTATTGGCGTTCCTGCTTTTTTAGCTCGGTATATTTTTCGGCTTTTTCGGCCTGCTTTTGCAGGTGCTTGATTTGCTTTTCAACTTCGTCGCGCAAATCGTCAAGCCGTTCCAGGTTTTCGCGGGTGTGCTTCATCCGGGTTTCGGTTTCGCTACGGCGCTCTTTATATTTAGAAACGCCGGCCGCTTCTTCGATATGGATTCTTAAATCTTCAGGTTTCGCTTCAACCATGCGGGAAATCGTGCCCTGTTCGATGATCGCATAACTTCTCGATCCCAAACCGGTGCCCAAGAATATGTCGGTAATATCCTTACGGCGGCAACGCGAACCGTTCAACATAAATACGGAGGTACCGTCGCGGCTGACTTGGCGCTTGATCGCGATCGTATCGTATTGGGAATATTCGCCGCCCAGCTTGCTGTCGGTGTTGTTAAAAACCAGCTCGACCGAAGCCGTACTAACCGGCTTGCGTCCCGATGAACCGTTAAAAATCACGTCGGCCATGCTGCCGCCGCGCAAATGCTTGGCGGAGCTTTCGCCCATAACCCAACGCACTGCATCGATAATATTGGATTTGCCGCAGCCGTTAGGCCCGACGATGGCAGTCAAATTGCCGCTGATAGGAATGACTGTTTGATCAACAAAGGATTTAAAACCTGAAAGCTTGATTTTTTCCAGTTTCATAGTACTGGTATGAATATCTCGACAGTTGAATTAAAATAACCGACTATTATTAACGATAATTAAACTAGTATCGAATTTTTTATATATCCCTTTCATCTATAAGCAGAAAATGACAACTCAACCAAGCAAAGACCTGGAAACTTTCGACAACCCGCAACCGGGCCGTGATTACACCATTCGCATCGATATACCCGAATTCACCTGCCTATGCCCCAAAACAGGCCAACCGGACTTTGCCACTATCCGCATCGAATACGTACCGGGAGCATCATGCGTAGAGCTCAAATCGCTTAAACTGTATATGTGGGCATTCAGGGAGCAAGGCGCATTCCATGAAGCGGTCACCAATGAAATCCTGGACGACATCGTCAAAGCCATAGCGCCGAATTTCATGCGCATCCGCGCCGAGTTCAACGTGCGCGGCGGCATTTACACCACCGTTGTTGTAGAACACCGAAATCCCGATTGGCAAGCGCCGGCATTGGTTACGCTGCCTTAAATTATTAATAATGAATCCGCCAAAAGCATCGTCCACGAAAAACACAAAAAACACGAACATTATTGTATTTTCGTGCCTTTCGTGCTTTTTCGTGGATAATGTTGTTTTGGCGGTAATCCATCATGGCTAAGACCTATTACACCTCGGACATTGCCGTCGCATTAAAATACGACGGCAAGAATGCGCCCAAGGTGACGGCCAAAGGCTCGGGTCTTACCGCCGAACAAATCCTGCAAATCGCCGAACAGCACGGAATACCGCTACAAACCGAGCCGGAGCTGGCAAGAATCCTGGCCCAGATTCCTCTAGGCGATGAAATCCCCAATGAACTCTATGTCGCCGTCGCGGAAATCATTGCGTTTGCGTATTTCCTCAGCGGCAAAACACCCGACAATTACCAACCATGAATTTTAAAGAAGCCCTGACCACCCTGCCCCAATACGTACTGCCTCACCACGCGTTGTCGCAACTGATGAGCAAGCTGACGCATTGCGAAAATAAAGCTTTTAAAAACCTGTTTATCAAACAGATCGTCAAGCATTACGGCGTCAATATGGACGAAGCGCTGGAGCAGGACATCGGCGCCTACAAGAGCTTTAACCATTTTTTCACCCGCGAACTAAAACCCGGCGTTAGACAGTTCAGCAGCGAAAGAAACGCGATTGTTTGCCCTGCCGACGGTGCAGTCAGCCAAGCCGGCGCTATTACCGGCGGGCAAATCTTCCAGGCCAAAGGCAAAAGCTTTACCGCGACCGATTTGCTGGGCGGCGACGCGGCCAGGGCCGAACCGTTTAACGACGGCATCTTCACGACGATTTACCTGTCGCCGAAAGACTACCACCGTCTGCACATGCCGCTAACCGGCACGTTGCGGGAAATGGTGCATATTCCCGGCCGCTTGTTCAGCGTCAATGCGGCCACGACCAACTCGGTCCCCGGCTTGTTCGCCCGCAACGAACGCGTCGCCGCGATTTTCGATACCGAAATAGGTCCGATAGCGTTGGTGCTGGTTGGTGCAATTTTTGTGTCCAGCGTCGAAACCGTCTGGCATGGCGTCGTTACGCCGCCGAGCGTTACTTCCGTGCAAAGTTGGCAGTATGGCGACGATGCGCCTACATTGAAAATCGGCGAGGAAATGGGCCGGTTTAATATGGGATCTACGATTATTGTTTTGTTCGGCAAGGATAAGGCGGAGTGGGATGTTGGGTTTGAAGCGGGGAAAACGGTTAGGTTGGGGGAGATTATTGGGAGGGTTGTTGGGTAGTTTTATGTCGGGCGGACAGGATTAATGTGTATTTTTGGTTTGTTAAATCACGGTTACTATCAGCAATTTCCCTGTTTATAGTATCCTCTCTAACGGATTACAAGAGCCGTATTGCACACCTGTTTAGGTGTCTACTTAACATTATGCTTCAATATTAAAAGGGTACGTAAATGGTAGAAGTTAAAATCCGTGAAGTGGTTGAGAACATTTCAGCTCTTGGTCCTGTGGGAATGCAATTAAATCAAGCTTACAGTTATCTTCAATTGTATTTTTCTGAATCTGGCGAAGTAGTGTCCGACAATATTTACACCTTGAAGCAAGGTGAACAGGAACAAATGTGCAATATTATCGATGGAAAAGCAATAGGGGTTGAGTGGGTTGATCGTAATCAACCAATGTTCTTGGTTTAAAATCCTCACTCGCATAAGTAGGTATGATAGCTGCCTATATTTCGCATAACACATCTCTCAAAGGAACGCTTAGCTTGGCATTATGGCTTAAAGTCAGGTAATAAAGCAGCCAAAAGCGTTAAGTCGTAGTAATTCAACACAAACGAGTAACCAATGAGATTGGATAAGACAATAGGTTTGCACGTATCAAAACGGAATGATAAAAAATCATGAAGCTTAAAATGATAGTTTGCGGCGCTTTTATGTCGCTAATCTTGGTTGGCTGTTTCTCGCCGACTAAACCTCAGGTGATCGATTATGTGGAGTGTCGGAATAGAATTCATGAGTCATATCTGAATATCAATCCCAAAATGAAAGTCGCGAACGCACTGGATTATGGACTGATCTTGAATACGAACAACATCTATCAAAAAACTATCGACGCGATATACTCGGATCAGGAAGCAACAGAAAAACTAATGAATGTGATCTATGACTTGCCCTGTTTTTCTAAAACGCCTAGTAGTGATGAGAAGATGTGGTTAAAGCCTTATCATATGATGGAGATTGGTGCGGAATTAAAATACATCAATAAAAAAGCGTTACCAGTTATCGAGGCCATTGTGTCGAAAAAACAAGAAGAGCAATGGAAAACTAACCGTCATTTGTTGCAGGAAATCGGCACCAAAGTTTGTAGAGATGAGGGAAATATCGGTTATGTCGGGTATATAGAAGGGATTCAACCGAAAAAGATTAAAATCAGAGTTTCTGATTCACGTTTATTATCTTCCTCGACATTAAAACCAGGCGATTTTAAGGAATCGATTATTTGGGATATTCCAAAAAATTGGTATGTTTGCGAATAAGCCCGGTAGGGTACGCTGTGCGTACCTTGTTGAATTTATGTGTGATCTTGAATGGTACGCGCAACGTACCCTTGTATCTTAAGCTCCGCCATGGTTAGCTACCTTGGTACTGAGGCAGAAGTCCCGTAGGCCGGAATAAGCCGGTTCGAGCGGTAGCGAGAACTGGTGTTTCCGGCAAACACAGCCAAAATTCGCCGGAAACGCCACCTCGCGCTACGCGCTTGGAGGTCTTATTCCGGCCTACATGTAATTAATGTTTCGAGTTTTCCGTGAGCCCAGGGTACGGCTTAATATTTAATTCAAAAGCCGCAATGCTATATAAGGCAGATTCACGCTAGCAATCCGCCAATCTACAGTCATTTCATATCCTCGACTTATTCACTAACACAATAAGGCGTAATCCTTCAGCTTTCCGTGCCGCGCCCGGTTAGCTCTTTAGGCATTGCTTGACATACCAGCCTTTGTACATACAATGTAACCATGATTAAGTTTGAATGGGATTCAACAAAGGCTGCCAGCAACCAGAAAAAACATGGCGTTTCTTTTGAAGAAGCCAAGTCTGTTTTTTATGACGAATTTGCAGTGCAATTTTATGATGACGGGCATTCGGAAGAAGAACACCGCTTTTTGATGCTTGGTTTTAGCTCTGAATCCAGAATGCTTCTTGTCTGCCACTGCGAACGCGAATCCGGCAATACAATCAGGATAATATCGGCCCGCAAAGCAACTAAACGCGAATGTAGCCATTACAAAGGTAACGTGCCATGAAAGCAGAATATGATCTTTCCCAAATGAAATCGCGAAAAAACCCTTATGCTGCCAAACTTAAGAAATCGGTTACTATCCGCTTGGGCGAGGATGTGATCGGTTATTTCAAAGAAATGGCTGAAGCTACTGGTGTACCTTATCAAAGTCTGATCAATTTATATCTTCGGGACTGTGTGCGCCAGCATCGGACAATTGATATTTCTTGGCAATCAAACTCAAAGACAGTTTCAAGCCAATAAAAATTCGCTTTCGAGCGGGACGGGGTTTGTAACTCCCGTCCCTAACGTTTCTGCGATTTCCAAGCTAAAGAACCAAACATAGTACGATGAAACGTATTACACCGCATGTTTTCCGAACATGAATTACGCCCATCGAACAATCAAAACAACTCAACGCCCAGGCGTACCAATATAACCATGAGCAACGCCGTTGGCATCCTCGTAAAACCCGACGATCTCACCTTGGGCGTTAATTGAATAGATCGCACTCGCGGAAGAATCAGGCACATCGACCGTTGTGTAAACACCATTTTCAAGCATAAAGCCGTGCTGATGTTTATCGGCGTCTATATACAATCCGACAATCTGGCCGGCGTTGTTGATTCCTTCCGCTACGGTTAAGGTCGCGCCGGGCACGTCCAGTGTTGTATAAGTACCATTGCTTAGCAGGAAACCGTGACGTTTCCCCTCTGTATCCACATAGTCTCCGACTATCTGCCCCCGGTCGTTAATTCCGAAAGCAATCGTGTCGAACGCCGGTGGTACATTGCCGGTAGCGTAGACGCCCTTATCCCAGAAAAAACCATGCCGTTTGTCGCTAGAATCCCTGTAAGTTCCCACGGTTTGATCTTGCTCGTTAAGGAAGCCGCCTTCTGATCTGTTTGAACCGGGAGGGTCGAGCGTGGTTAAGACGCTGTTATTATAGAAATAGGCATGGAATGTATGGGATGGACTCCCATCCAGATAGGTTCCGGTGATATGGCCGTTCGCATTGATTCCATTGACGGAAGAATACCCGGCTGCGCCAAGCACGTCGATTACCGTATAAGCGCCGTTTTTCAATATGAAGCCGTGCGTGTTGCCGTTTTCATCGTCGTATTCTCCCGCAATCGCATCCGTACTGTTTGCGTTGGCAAAGGTAGCGACCGAGCCGGGCGCGTCGATTGGGGTAAAGGTAAATGCCGCATTTGCCAGCCCCGGAATAATCAGGATCAGGCCCAACGTCATGGCTGCCGTGATATTTCTCTTAGTCCTCATTGCGTCGCTCCTGTTTAAGATTCATTGACTTTCAACATCACCATGAAAAAAATAGCTTTCGGATGAAATAGCTTAAAAAACTACAACTTGGCAAGAAAACGACTCTATAAAACGCTTTAAATAATGGCCGGTAAATAGATATTTGTACGTAAGTTCATTGGAAGTATCGAAAAATCAGGATATTTAACTGGGTTTTAATTTGAATCTAATGAAAATTCAACGCTAGCGGCTGAAAGGACGAGTGGCGCTTGAGCGGAACAAGGCAATTTGATACTGTGACGCTCGGTTTTAACATCACCCACGGAGTTTTATCATGATAGGCACAATTACCGCGTTACTGATCTCTTACTGGTTTTACAAAAGCGCCGAAGCGACCGGCAAGAACCCGCTATCGTCGGCTGGCGTAGGTTTCCTGTCCTATCTGCTTCCCTGCGTGGTTTGGACCTTTGCGATAACGCCAAGCCTACGCGATGCGGTTGAACATAACCCCGGCACCGTGTCCGGCTTGTTTGTCAATTACGCTTATATCTTGGTCGGCACGGCCTGCGCTATCGGGGTTAAGTTCCTGCACTTTAAGCAGAGTGAATCGTAAAAGTAGAGCCGGAGTGCAGGCTTCGCCTGCAAGCGCAAGCAAAGCTTGCACTCCTGAATTTATGCCATTTTCCAACTTCGGCCGGGGAAACAGCGCGAGAACAAAAAATCACAATTCCGACCGCCGCAAACGCTTTTCCCTCGGCAACACGCCGAAATAATAGATACCAAGAAATACAAAACCGATGCCGAAAAAGATTCTGGCAAACGGTCTGAACGTATCGTCGAAAAAAAACTCGCCGATCATCCACAGCGCATTGCCGCATATCCAGCTACTGACGGCTAAGTTATGAAATAAGTCGGCGGTGTTTTTTCGTCCCAACCAGGTAATGTGAAAAGCCGCTGCAACCGTCGGCATAATCATAAAAACACCTTCAAGCCGCCATTCCATCAACCAGCAAGTATCTTTCAAAAGCCATAATACGATATGAAGATTTTCATATTCGCGAAGTTTTGTTTCTATCATCCGGCAAGCCTTATTCAATCCGGTTTTTTGGTGTTTATTTTAACCTGCCGGGATAGCCTGTATTGCGTTTTTACGATTCAAATAATATCCAGGGCAAAACATATCCTGATTGCCCTGCCAAGGCCATTCATCTTTACCTTGTTGCATTTGAAATGTTGCGTTAGTATCCACGTTAGTTCATGAATCCATATAATAAAAACTAGCCAATAAATTCAACTCGTTCATGATTCGTCCGCATCTCAATAAATTATTGTCGTCAATTCCTTACTGTTCTGCTTATGGACAACCGGCTTATCTTTCCAGCAGGCTTTGCAAATATTCTGCAATGATGGCAGCTATTCAGGTATTACCGGTTGCATAATAAGAAGCTATCGCTATGATCGACGTCCTTCACTTTCAGTCCTCACCGCCCGCTCCTAATTTTGTTTATCTCGGTTCCTACGACCCTGCATGGATTATTATTTCTGTGCTTCTCGCTATTTTTGCGTCCTATGCAGCCTTAAACGCCTCGGCACGGATTGAACACCTGCATGAGAGCACATCCAAACTCTCTTGGACCATGATCAGCGCGGTCACCTTGGGTGTCGGCATCTGGTCAATGCATTTCATCGGTATGCTGGCATTAAGCTTACCCTGCAGCATTCACTATGATCCGTTAATTACCTTAATCTCGATGATTCCGAGCATTTTAGCCAGCGGCGTCGCTTTGGGCATTGTCCGGCGTCATGGAAGCCAACGACTGCCGCCGCTGATCGGTAGCGTTTTACTCGGTTCAGGTATCGGACTCATGCACTATAGCGGTATGGCCGCCATGCGGCTGGAAGGTACAGTGCGTTACGATTTATCTTTATTTGTCTTATCGATTGCCGTAGCCATTGGCCTGTCTTACCTCGCATTGCGTGTGAAGAGCGATGTAATCTGCATCAATAAGCGCCGTAATGCAGTAGTTGCCGTTATTATGGGCGGCGCGGTATCCGGCATGCATTATACCGCCATGTCGGCCTCATATTTTGTACGAGACGATATGGTCAAGTTGCCGTCTCCCGGCTTTACCACCAACAACCTTCCCATCTTCATCGCTCTCACTACCGTCTTTCTGGCTTTAGCTGTTTTAGTTCTGGCCGCCTTTTCGTCTAGCCGAGAGATGACTAAACAATTCCGCAATAGTGAGGAACGCTGGAAGTTTGCATTGGAAGGCGCAGGAGACGGTGTGTGGGATTGGAACCTTCAGACCGGCGACGCCTTGTTTTCCGAACGCTGGAAAGAAATGCTCGGCTACAGCGAACACGAGCTACCGGATATCCGAACAATTTGGATAGAAGATATTCATCCCAATGATAAGAGACAAGCGTTAACCGCTGTTCGGAAACATTTTGCCGGCAACCAGCCTTTTTTTGTTATTGAGTATCGCATACGTTGTAAGGATGGCTCCTGGAAATGGATATTGGCCCGAGGAAAATTAGTCAGTCGCGATGCAAACGGACGCCCCTATCGAATGATCGGCACACACACCGACATCACTGATCGCAAACATTCCGAACACTCCCTGCAACGTTCCGAATCCAAATTCCGCACGCTTTTCGATTCGACCAGCGACGCGGTAATACTGCTTGACGAGACCGGCTTCCTGGATTGCAACAAGGCGACATTGGCGCTTTTCGGGTTCGAGACATTGGAGGCATTCTGCGCTAAGCAGCCTAATGACCTGTCGCCGCCGAAGCAAGCCTGCGGCTCAAGTTCACTGGTATTAGCCCGGCAGCACATCGACACAGCCATGAAGAAAGGCGGGCTTTGCTTCGAATGGTTGCATAAGCGAGCGGATAACGGCGAGATTTTTCCTGCCGAAGTGCTGTTGAGCCCTATGAAATTGAACGGCAACCCGGTTCTCCAGGCCACTGTCCGCGACATTTCCGAACGTAAGCAGGCCGAGACGGAACTGCGCATTGCCGCTACGGCTTTTGAATCGCAGGAAGGCATCATGGTCATCGACGCCGATAAGATTATCCTGCGGGTAAACCGCGCTTTCACCCGTATTACCGGTTACAGCGCGGAAGAAGTTATCGGCAAGAGCCCGCGCCTGTTCCAATCCGGTCTTCAGGATGAAGCATTTTATGCGGCTATGGCCGAGAGACTCAAGAACAAGGGAAACTGGGAGGGCGAAATCTGGAATCAACGCAAAAACGGCGAAATTTATCCGGAATACCTGATCATCACCGCCGTAAAAAACAAGGACGATGTCGTCACCAATTACGTTGCGACGCTGATTGATATTACCCTGAACAAGAAGGCTGAAGATGAAATACAACGTTTGGCTTTCTACGATCCTCTTACCAATCTGCCTAACCGGCGCCTGCTGCTGGACCGTTTGAACCTGGCTTTGGCTTCCAGCCATCGTAGCGGCCGTACCGGTGCCTTGCTGTTTATCGACCTGGATAATTTCAAGACGCTGAACGATACGCTAGGTCACGATATGGGCGATTTAATGTTGCAGCAGGTTGCCGAACGACTGAGCTCATGCATACGCGAAGGCGATACCGTCGCCCGTCTGGGAGGCGATGAATTTGTGGTTATGCTCGAAGGTTTGAGCACCCAAGCCGTTGAAGCCGCCGCCCAAACTGAAATGATCGGCGAAAAAATCCTGGCCACTCTCAACCAGCCTTATCAACTGGCCCAGCACGAATACTACAGCACCCCCAGTATCGGCACAGCCTTATTCAATAATCACGGGCAGGCAGCCAATGAGCTGTTGAAACAGGCCGATATTGCGATGTATCAAGCCAAGATTTCCGGCCGCAATGCCCTGCGTTTCTTCGATCCGCAAATGCAGGCCAGCATTAATGCCCGCGTGGCGCTGGAAGCCGATTTGCGCTTAGCGGTAGCGGAAAGCCAGTTCATACTCTATTACCAGCCGCAGGTTTGCCACGACCGTCAAATCATAGGCGCCGAAGTATTGATACGTTGGCAACATCCTGAACAGGGTTGGGTATGCCCGTCGGACTTTATCCCGCTGGCCGAGGAAACAGGATTAATACTGCCCATTGGACAATGGGTTATGGAAACGGCTTGCGCCCAAATAAAACGTTGGGAAGCCGGCGACCATACCCGGGATTTACAACTGGCCGTTAACGTCAGCGCAAGGCAATTCCATCAATCCGATTTTGTCGAACAAGTGCGTCAGGCCTTGGATCGTAACGAAATCAAACCCGCCAGCCTTAAATTGGAATTGACCGAAAGCCTGGTGCTCAACGATATAGACGACACCATCTTTAAAATGAACGCGCTTAGGGAAATCGGCGTGCGCTTTGCAATGGACGATTTCGGTACCGGTTATTCATCATTGGCCTACCTGACGCAATTGCCGTTAGATCAATTAAAAATTGACCAGTCGTTTGTCCGCAACATCGGCATGAAACCGTCGGATTCGATGATCGTGCAAACCATCATCGGCATGGCCAACAACCTGGGTATGGAAGTTATCGCCGAGGGCGTCGAGACCGAAGCGCAACGCGCTTTTCTGGAACAGCATGGCTGCCCGGTTTGCCAAGGTTACTTGTTCAGCAAGCCTGCACCGCTGGCGGAATTTGAGCAGTTGTTAAAACCTTTGCCGAGTTAGCGGTAAGTAATCCCGCTAAAGTTTTCCGGTATTTTGGAGTGCAGGCTTTGCCTGCTTTGCAAGCAGAGCTTGCACTCCAGTTGTAAACTTATATTCAGGTACTTATTATTTCTTGATAAAACGCCCCGCCCGGAGTTCTGTGCGAATAAACGTTACTCCAGCCAAACCCTATAAGTTTTTTGCCCGTCTTCAAAAACAAACAATTGCTGAGGTGTAATTCCGTTGGCACGGATCGAATTGCCCAATTGCTTCAGATCGATGGTTCCCGAATCCGTGATGCGTTCCAATACGTCTTCAGGAATAAGATGCTCTAAATCAAGCACTGCTTCGGCGGGCATTTTAAGCGCAACGCGTTGCTCGCCGCCTTCGCTGACGCGGACGCAGAGCTCGGTGGCTTGCTGATCGAAGCTCAATAACTTGGTTGTCTGCTCGTGGCAGACAACCGGCAATTCATACGCTATCGCCTGCTGGATCAGGTCCTTGCCGACCGCTTGCTGCAATAATGTCCACCACGGCAGCTTAACGTCCAACTGTTGTAATTGCTGGATCAAACCCTGGAAGGCGCGCATCAGTAAAAACAGGTCGGACGGCCCGGCCGACCTGAACCACCAGCGAAAATCGCCGAGCAAGTCGTTAACGCCCTGCCCTAATTGCCACTGTTCGGAATCAAACGCATGGTTTATCAAAAAAGGCCGGAATAATATTTGGCATAAGGCGGGCAACGAACCGCTGATCGGCGCCAGTTTTTTACTGTCAAAACCCAACGCTGCAAAACAATCCAGCGGGTTGGTAGGATTCCGCTCGCGGCAGCCGACGATCAGTTTTAGTAGCGCTAGTCTGCGTTGTTCGGCAATGCTGATTGTGCAGCCGTAGTCGAGCAATGTCACTTGCACTTGGCCGTACTCGTCGCGGCTGTAAAAAACGTTGCCAGGATGCGGGTCGCCGTGTACTTCGCCGGCCACAAATAGACTTTTAAACAACGTCAGCATCAGCGTTTGGCCGATAGCCCGACGGTCCTGTTCCGGCCAGTTGCCGGTCTTGTCGATCAACACGCCTTCCGCCCGGCCTTGCACCAGCACCCTTTCCCGGCATAAGTCCATATACACTTTCGGAACGTTCAGCCCAGGAACGGGTACAGTTTGCCTGAAGTAATCCTGTCTTTGCGCTTCCGAGCGGTAATCCAGCTCGCGATGCATATTGTCGCGCAGGCTTTTTTTATACGCATCAAGATCGAAACCCCAGCGATTGACCGGTCCCACGCCGGGCATCAGGCCGACCAGGCGCAATTCCGCATCGACCGCATCGCCAATATCCGGGTAGCGGATTTTTACCGCGACCTTATCGCCGTTTTTAAGCACGGCCGGATGCACTTGCCCGAGAGATGCCGCCGCGACGGCCGGCTCGATAGAGCGGAAGATTTTTTTGTATTTTTGTCCAAGTTCTGCTTCAAGCAGCGGAATCATCGCTTTTAACGGCAACGGTTCTATGCCTTCGACAAGTTCCTGGAACGGCGTCGTGCCGTCGTTTCCGGCAAATAATTGTCCTACTTTCATCGTCATGCCGCGCGCGTCGGCGAACAGTCCGGCCAGCGCTTGTTTGGCGAGCAGGCGTTCGGTTTCGCTTTGGCTGCGTTGGAGCTTTTTGGCGGCCAGTCCGATGCGGAAGAATTGCAGGGCGCGTTTTGCTGTGTTGAGGATAGTCATGGTATTTGAGTTTTGCTGATTTTAAGTTTGCCATGCAAAAACGGAATAATAGACCCAAAGCCATTATAGATGCACAGCCCGGAATCAGTTACACTCCTGATCGCATTGATTAAATCGATGTGGTCATCTCTTGTTAAGGTCTACATATGAATATAACTAAAGGTCAACGCTTTCCGTTAGCCCGGATAGTACAAAATAATGAGTCTTTTCAAATTGCTACCAACATTAAGACTCCTGGATTAGCCCTTGACTTTGCATGCTTTGGTTTAGATGCAGCCGGTAATCTATCCGATGATCGCTACATGATATTTTTTAATCAACCGGAAACACCTTGCGGCGGCATTAAGCTTTCCGTTGTTAATGAGGACCCCGTCGCTTTTCAGTTATGTCTGCATCAATTACCCCAATCTATTGATCGACTGATAATAACCGCATCGATTGATGGTCAAGGAACAATGCAGCAGATCAACGAGGGTTATTTACGATTCCTATACGGTTCCCAGGAAACGGCACGCTTTGCTTTTACAGGCGCTGATTTTCAACAAGAGAAAGCATTAATGCTAGGCGAACTGTACCGTAAAGATGGTGAATGGCGATTTAGCGCCGTTGCACAAGGTTTTAACGGCGGCTTAGAAGCATTGGTCAACTATTTTGGCGGCGAGGTCGCAAAGGCAACGCAAACAGTGGCTGCTAAGGTGTCATTGGAAAAGAAAATAGCAGCTCAAGCCCCGAAGCTGATCGACTTGGCTAAAAAGGCAACAATTTCATTAGAAAAGCACCATTTGTCATCCACCACCGCACGCGTAGGCTTGGTTCTGGATGCATCCGGCTCCATGCGTAGTCAATACAGCACCGGCAAGGTACAAAGTGTTATTGAACGCCTATTGCCGTTAGCGGTTCATTTTGATGACGATGCGGCACTGGATGTTTGGGCGTTTTCGACACGCCCTCTTGCTTTGCCGGAGGCTACCCTGGAAAACTATGCGGATTATATTAACACCGCTGAATGCGGCTGGCGCAATTGGGGAATGATGGGCATCAACAATGAACCGCTGGTTATTCAACAAGTTATTGACCATTACCAAAACACACGTTTACCGGTATTGATTATTTTTGTCAGTGACGGCGGTATCAGTCAAAACAATAAAATCAAACAACTATTAACAGATGCCGCCCAATTACCCATTTTTTGGCAGTTTGTCGGTATTGGTGGACGTAATTACGGGATTTTAGAAAAACTCGATACCTTATCCGGACGAATCGTCGATAATTGCGGCTTTTTTGCTTTGGATGATCTCAACAGCGTCAGTGAACAAGTGTTGTATGACCGTTTATTGAGTGAATTTCCTTTATGGTATAAGGCCGCCAAAGTTAAAAATATTGTGAATTAGTCGGATGAATTGAGTAACTTCGTCTCGCTTAGGAAGCGTTACGAAGAAAAATATAAAATTTCTTAGTTATTGTGGTGGTCCCACCAGCTCCCCAACCACATAACCCTCATCAACCGCCGCCACAACACAATTAATCGTCCGATTCTCCACCGACATATCATTGCCGATCACGCAACCGACGCGAAGATAATTCGGCGTATAACCGAACACCCGTTGCTTATCATCGTCCAATGCCTCGGTATAGCCTTCCCATAACACCGGAAATTCATTGCCGACATTATCCGCAAAAAACTTCAGCTTCATTTCTTCGGCCAACTCGTGCAATTGCCTGCTGCGCTGTTTTTTTATCTCGTTGCTCAGTTGGTTAGGCAAGCCGGCGGCTTTGGTGCCTTCGCGGCTGGAATAGGTGAAGATATGAATATGGCCGAAACCGATTTGCTTGATGAAATCAAAGCTCTGTTGCCACTCTTGTTCGGTTTCGCCGGGAAAGCCGACGATAATATCGGTGGTGATATTAAAGTGCGGAATTTTTGCGCGCAGTTGCTTAACAATCGCGGCGAACTCCGCAGTTTTACAACGTCTTGCCATGCGGCGCAGCACAGTATCCGAACCGCTTTGCAACGGCAAATGCAAATGCGGCATCAGGCGGGGATTGTCGAACAACTCGAAAAAATCGTCCGGCAGTTCCCAAGGTTCCAACGAACCTAATCTAAGCCGGGGAATGTCGGTTCCGGCCAGAATGGCTTTGATCAAATCGGACAGATTGTTACCCAAATCGCTGCCGTAACCGCCTAAATGCACGCCGGTCAAAATGACTTCAGTGATACCTTGTTTATGCAGCGCATTGATTTCGTCGATGACCGCCTGTACCGGTCGGCTGTTTTCCTCGCCGCGCGCAACGGTAACGATGCAGAATGTGCAGCGGTAACGGCAACCGTCCTGCACTTTCACAAAAGCGCGCTGCCTGCCGCGTGTGAACAGCGATATTTCACCCGGTTCTGTCGATAAGGCCGGCATGGTGTCCATGTTCAGCTCGGTCAGGGCTTTTTCGACCAATTGGTCTTTATCCTTGTTGCTGACGATCAAATCGACTCCCAACAACGATGCGGCTTCATCTTCGTTCAATGTCGCGTAACAACCGCTAACCACGAGTTTGGCTTGAGGGTTATCGCGATGGATGCGGCGTATCAGTTGGCGTGATTTCCTGGCCGCATCCTGCGTTACCGCGCAGGAATTGATCACGATCAGTTGGGCGGCTTCGGCGTGCTTGGTAATTTGATGACCGGATTTTTGAAAAGCTTGGGCCCAGGTTTCCAGTTCGGCTTCGTTAAGGCGGCAGCCGAGTGTTTTAAGATGAACTTTCATTTTACGTATACAGCAGTTAGAAAAAATAGAACGCGGATGACACTGATTAGACGGATTTAAACGGATTTTGTTTTTTGTTATCCGTGCCGATCAGTCAAATCCGCGTTCCATTATAAAATCAGCCAAAGAACCAATAGGCAACGAATATGGAGGCAACGACGCCCGCAAAATCCGCTATTATCCCACAGGCGGCGGCATGACGAATATGTTTGATGCCGACCGAACCGAAATAAATCGCCAGTACATAAAAGGTAGTTTCAGTGCTACCCTGCACGATGCATGACAAGCGTCCGGCAAACGAATCCGCCCCTAAAGTTTTCATCGCATCGATCATCATCGCCCTGGCCCCGCTGCCGCTGAACGGCTTGATCAAGGCGGTAGGCAACGCATCGACAAAGCGGTCGTCGATCATGAAGTAACGCACCGCAGTTCTAGCTAAATCGGCCAACAACTCCAATGCGCCGCTCGCCCTGAATACGCCGATTGCAACCAGCATCGCGACCAGATAAGGAATGATCGTCGTCGCGGTATGAAAACCTTCTTTCGCGCCTTCAATAAAGGCTTCGTAAGCGTTGATCTCTTTATGTATAGCGCCCAGAATAAAAGCGATGACCAATAAAAACAGCAGCAAATTGCTGATAAGCGCCGATTGCTCGAGCATCTGCTGCTGCGGCAAGCTGGAAAAATAAGCCAATAGGCCGCCGACCGCCAATGTAATGCCGCCCAGATAAGCCATGATGACTTTATCGAACAAATTGATTTTTTGCACGAACGCGACGGCCAGCAAACCTGCCAGCGTAGACATATAAGTCGCAATCAGGATCGGGATAAATACATCGGTCGGGCTCGCCGCCCCTAACTGGGCGCGGTAAGTAAAAATCGTCACCGGGAACAGCGTAACGCTTGAGGTATTGATCACTAAAAACAGGATTTGCGCGTTGCTGGCGGTTTCAGGATTCGGATTCAGGGTTTGCAGTTCCTGCATTGCCTTGATGCCGAGCGGCGTTGCGGCATTGTCCAAGCCCAGTGCATTGGCGGAAATATTCATTACGATCGCGCCCAAGGCAGGATGGCCTTTCGGTACATCGGGCATTAAGCGGCTGAATAACGGCGTCAGGCTTTGGGTCAACAACTGGATGAATCCGCTCTTTTCGCCGATGCGCATAATGCCCAGCCATAAGGCCAATACGCCGGTCAAGCCCAGCGATATTTCAAAAGCCGATTTCGACAATGCGAACATCGCTTCGATGATCCGCGCAAAAATCTGCTGGTCGCCCAAGAAAATCAGTTTAAATAAGGCGGTGCAAAAAGCGATTAGGAAAAAGCCGATCCAGATGATGTTTAGCACGGTAGGAGTAAGTTAGATATGGGGTATTTAGTACGCAGAAAAATGGAACACAGATGGTACGGATTTTTAGCCCGCCTCCGGTTTGTTTGAGTTTTTATACCCAAAGGGCATTAAGTAGGGTTTGAGCGGGCAAGCCGCTCAACTCAGCTTTATAGCCAAAGGCCATAAGTTTCGTTTGAGCGGGCAAGCCGCTCAACTCAGCTTTAAATCCGTGCTTATCCGTTTAATCCGTGTTCTATTAAGCATACGCTGAGTAGTTACGATATGGGAATAATGAGGCGTTTTTCCACTAAAACAGTGGAAGCAAGACGGCCTCCCGGACAGTTCAAGTATGCCCTTCCAAAACACACAGCAATCCTTGCAGCACTAAATCCGGCTCAACGATAGATGCCACCTCAAGATGTCCGGCGATAAGTTCAGCGTCGCCGCCGGTTAAAATCAAGCGCATAGTCACTGGATACTTTGTTAGCACATGCTCAATTAAGCCAATAGCCGACGCCAGAGTACCGCTGTAGATTGCAGCCTCGGTATAGTTAGCCAGCGCGAATGCATGTTTTGTTTCGCTAAACGGCAGCGCCTCCGTACCTTGACCGAGCGATGCTTTCATCAACGTCAAACCGGGGCTGATCAGGCCGCCTTGATGCCTGCCATTCGCATCGATTAAATCGACGGTAATGGCCGTTCCGCAATCGACTATACAAGCCGGACTTCGATATTTATGCCATGTCGCAATTAAAGACAGCCAGCGGTCGACGCCGAGCCTTTCCGGTTGTTGATAGGCGTTAATAATACCGAAAGCCTGGGACTGTGATTTAACCAGGATAATATCGACATCAAGCCAAAGCCCGCGCGCTACGGTCTGGACCAATTCGAGCAAGCGATTTGCACTGACGCAGGAAATGGCAATACGCCGGGGGCGGTAGATGCCTTTCCAGAGTTGAATCAGTTCATCCCGATCAATCCGGTTGTTGGGTAGAGGCGGCCCCGCCATAATCAGACCTGCGGTTGTTACCGCCCATTTAAGCCGGGTATTGCCCATATCTATCAACAGATTCATTGCGCCGAACCGTTGAAACTGACTTCACCGGAAGCAAATGTCTGCACGCTGCCATCGGGACGCTCAATTAACAGCATGCCGTTATCGTCGATGCCCTGCACGATGCCCTCAAACTGTTGCTGACCGATAAACAACGTCGCAGGTTTGCCGGATAAACAATCATAGCCGCACCATTCATCGAGATAGGCTTTAATGCCGACATTTTCATATTCGGCAATAACCGGCAGCAAATGGTTCAACAAGGTGCCGGCCAGTTTATTCCTGGGCAACCGGCTTTGCCCGGTAATTTTAGCCAGATCGGTCCAAGCTTGGGCGATGCTTGCAGCTTCGGTTTCCGGCAAAAACAAATTCAATCCCAACCCAATCACTGCGCTGCACGGGCCGCCAGTCTCGCCCGAGACTTCAACCAGGATGCCGCCCAGTTTTTTACCCTGACTGTAAATATCGTTAGGCCACTTGAGGCCAATATCGCTGATTTGCTGCTGTTTTAAAGCCCTGATCACGGCCACGCCGATAGCCAGGCTTAAGCCTGAAATAGCGGCGGGCCCTTGCTGAAAACGCCAAAGTATCGACAAGTAAATATTACTTCCGTAAGGCGAAACCCATTGCCGCCCTCGCCTGCCTTTACCGGCGGTTTGATGCTCTGCAAAGCAAACGGAGCCCGAAAGCGCGTTGTTTTGCGCACGTTCTACTAAATAACGGTTAGTTGAGTCGATTTGATCATGAATTTCAAACGATGAAATTAACCTGGAGGCTTGATCGTTAATCGCTTCGTTGATTTTTGACGCGTCCAGCAATTCCAATGGATTTTCGAGACGATAACCCTTGCCGCTGACGGCTGAATGTTGCAAGCCTAATTCGGCCAAACCGCTCAGTTGTTTCCAGACCGCCGAACGGCTAATACCTAATACCTCGGCCAATTCAGTACCGGAATGAAACTCCCCGTCAGCCAGTAAGGCAAGGATTTTTTTTTGCTTGTCTGAAATATTCACAGCCGCTTAAGAAATCTGTTTCTTATCCCTGATCTGATGCAATTGTTCTTTAACTACATATTTAATCAGCATTTCCCTATCCTCGTCTTTCATATTAATAAAATTAACGCCAACAACGTAAGGATACTGGCTATTATCGGATTGACTATTTTTGCAATAAATAACTTTTCCGTAAGTGACTATGGCTGTCATATACGATATCAGCAGTATTTTGATCTCCAGATAATCGCCCTCTTTAAGTATTTCTTCGCAATCGAAAGCGATACCGGTTGCGCTGATATTAACATTGCGGGTGTTGTTTTCCTTGAAATCCGATCCTTGCATCATAATAGCTTGAGCAAGAAGATCGATTTTTTTATCAACTATCCTTAAGTAATCCGCGACTTCCGGCATGCTTTTCTCCAACCTGTACAATAACAGGTTGGATTCCTCCGATACGGTTTCAAGCGCCGTAGTCAGCGAACAACTGTTCAAAATATTGTCGGAAACATGGTGCGGTTCTTCGGCCAGTTTTGCATCTATTTTTTTATAAAACAGATTAACTTCGTCATCAATTCGAAAAAAGCCTCTCCGGTCTTCCGATTTTGTCGTATTGATGTTATCCATCATCTTCAGCCTCTAAACTTAATATCTAAGCTATGAATTATCTTGAAGCGCTAAAAGCCAATCAATAACCTTTTGCTGCCGCTGCTGCAAGATAGTCGGATAAGGAGCCCAAGGACATAATCTGGTTTTGAGAAGCCGAACCGAGGTAATACACCGTTCCATTGGCTGTAGCAATATACGATTTTGTTGTTGGATAATAACGGTAATAGTAAATGCCGGAAGTCGAGGAAGCGGAACTAACAGGAGATAGTACGCTGCCTGTTGGAAAAGAATTGGCGGGAGACAAATACTCCGGATAAAGTCCTTCCAGATAAGCAAACACACGATCGGAATCGCTTTCGAGCTTGGAATGATTAGACGTAACCGAGTTAATCATGACCAAGTTGGATTCTTTTATAGAAGTTCCTGTTGCAGGAATACTGATAAGCGGTAAGTTTGAAAATACGCCATTAGTTCCACCACCGTTAACAACTTGCAAAGCCGCAATTGCATCGACAGCCGCCATCCCTTTTCCAACCACTTGGCCGAATACGGTAAAGCCTCCGTTTTGAGAGTCGAGATTTGCCGAGTTATCCGCCAAATTGAAAAACCACTGGTTGGTCGCGCTATTAGGATCTCCGCCAAGCTTTGCCATCGCAATGGTGCCGCGCAAATTGGACCGGCTGGGGCTGAATTCATTCACAACCGGAGTTCCGGAAGGAATCGTTTTCACTGTATTATTGGTCGATCCATCCCAAACATACCCTCCGCCTTGAATAATAAAACTCTTCATACTGCGATGGATAAATGAGCGGTTATAAGCGCCGCTATCGACATAACTTAAAAAATTCGCAACCGTCAATGGCGCAGCCGAATCGAATAACTGTACATCAATGACTCCCAATGATGTCTGCATGCGGACGACGGTTGTTGAACCGACGACGGGAAAGAACAGTAAAAAAGCTAGAACTAGCTTGGTAAATGACAGCTTCATACGTTGAATAATACTCATGGTTTTACTAGAAAATAATACAAATATTCTATCAGAGTGACCGGCTTATGCACGGTTAATTGCCGTCCATTAAATACATTCGTTTTGGTTTAAATAATTTTGCATAACGTGTAACCGGCCGTTGTATTCGATAAATTAAATACGGATTTATAACTCCCGTTGCAGCTTACGATTCCGGCAAGACTCCATCCGATAAGATTCGCCGATATATATTGTCCCTATCTCCAATTCATGGTAGTTTTTAAAACACTTTAACATCTAATAATTACAACTTGAATCGGGAGAGATCCATCATGAAAACCGTACTTGAAAGTTTATCCGGACTTGTTTCGTCGCTGACGGCAATATTCTGTCCGAAAAAACAGGAAGCATGCTCAGCGAAAGAAACACCGGTCAGCGCCCCCGCCCCCGAAGCTAAAGCTGCTGAACAGCAAAAACAACAGCCCGAACCGGAAATAAAACCGGTTGCAGATGTTGAAGTCAATGCTGAACCTACGGCCGTAAACTCACAAATAACCGATACGGTAGCTGTTGCTTCTACCCCAGCGCCTGAGCCCGTCAAACAACCTGTTGAAACGCCTGCGCCTGTAAAGCAGCAAGCAAAAGAGGCGCCGGCACCAACTGTAGAAAAAGATATTGAGTTTCCTGAAGATTCAATACTGAAGCGCCATTATTTCACTCATATATTCACTATGGTTGAAGCGCTTTCTCCTGAATGCCCTGAGGATTCCGTTTTACGCCGCCACCACTATACGTTGCTGATCAGTGAAATCGATCAATGCCTGCATGATAAAAAAGCCATGGAAAAGCTGATTAATGATTATCAGCATCTCAGCGCGTAGAATCTGCTAATCCGTAGATTGGGAGAGAATAATCCCTCTCCCTTTATCCCGACCGCTCTTAAAAATTGATAAATAACGATCCCATGATCAAGTGGTGCATCGTATTGTTAGTGTGAGTAGCGTCATCCAAATATTGGTTAAGATACCCTGCCTCAGCCCGAAAACTCTTATTAAAACTCCAACCGAGGCCTGCAAAGGCACGGTTCTGGTCGAAACCGGACTGCCCACCGAACTTTGTTGAATTTACCCGGATGAAAAACTCGTCCCAGGTAATCAGGCTTAAACGCGGCTCAAATTCAAGCGGGTGCATAAAGCGCAGCATCTGGCGCGGCCTGAAACGAACATCGTCGCCTTGAATAAAGTTGCTTTCAAACATCGTTCTAAACGTGAAAGTTCCCATATCGGTAGGCAAGACATAGCGAAACGCCGGCCAGACATCTTGCTGAGAAACGTAGCTCTTACCGACGTTTTGGGTAGGCAACCATGTGTAGCCGGCCCAAATAGTCGCCCTGTCGCTGAGCGAATAACCCACCGCCGTCCGCACCATACCTTGATACCAATGGTTCCAGTTGTCATCGAAACGGGATTGGCCTTCCAGCCAGATACGGCCTTTTTCCAACTTAGGGTCCACAACTTTCAGGCTACCCTCGCCGACAATCTGCAACCAGCTGCCGGCATCCTGAAGCAAATCGTCAGCCGTAGAAGCAGTGCTGAAAGAACCTAACATCAAGGCCGCGATTGCCCATGTTTTCACTTTTTTAACCATGTTATTTACCTATAGCAGTTTTGACAGTTCCCGATAACCGCGGCCCTGTCCCATTTTTGTAATTATTTAGCGTTCAACAGGAATAGCTACTAAGTTTTAGCGCTAATTAAACCCAACAAGCCTTTCATCAACGCCAACGGCGTAGGCGGACAGCCGGGAATCGTCAGGTCGACCGGAATCACGTTGGATACCACGCCGCAACTGGCATAAGAAACGCCAAACTCGCCGCCGCAGGCCGCGCAATCGCCGGCTGCAACCACCCATTTCGGGTTCGGCGTTGCTTCGTAAGTACGAAGCAACGCGGTCTGCATGTGTCTTGAAACCGGCCCGGTGACAAGCAACACGTCGGCATGTCTTGGCGAAGCCACAAAATGAATACCGAAACGTTCAATATCGTAAAAAGGATTATTCAACGCATGAATTTCAAGCTCGCAACCGTTGCAGGAGCCGGCGTCGACTTGGCGTATCGCGATGCTGCCGGAAAATTTCTTGTCAATGTGGGTCTTAAGCTCAATACCCAATTGTTCAAGTTCGGCATCTTTCGGGGCTTTAATTTTTTCTGTGACAACGCCCGTGGTCAGGATTTTTTTAAAAATTCTCAGCATTTTCCTTTCCTATAAATCATTGCCTGAATAAGAGCCGTTCACGGATTTATTGCATACAGGAAAATCCGGCACGATATTATTCAACACCAGTTTTTCCAATGCAGGCCAGTTCAATTGGCTGGGGTCGCGCGGATAAAAACGGGCGATTTTGTTGCCGGCCTCAAAACGAACATAGGTGATAATTTCGCCACGCCAGCCGTCAACAATACCCAGGCCCTCAGCGCCGGCCGATGGCGTTTGCCATTCAGTACGAATATCGCCGTCGACAAGCCGCTCGATAAATTCTCCGATTAATCGTAAAGACGCCCTGATTTCCTTGTACCTAACCCATAATCGGGAGGCGATATCGCCCTGATTTTCCAACGCGACTTTAACTGTAACTTGATCGTAAGGCGCATAAGGCGCATCCCGGCGCACATCAAAGTCTTGTCCGCTGGCTCGGCCGACGTAACCGACCGTTCCGAATGCGGCGGCGATTTCTTCAGACAGGAAACCGGCCGTGTATAAGCGATCTTCCAGCGAAGAATTCAGGTCCAATGCCAGAATGACCTCGTTCAACTCATTTTTTAATTCAACAAGCTCTTTCTTGATCAGCGTGCAGGACTCATCCGACAGTTCGCATGCAACACCGCCGGGAACGATGCTGTCCATCAACAAACGATGACCGAAAACCGTCGCATTGGTGCGCAGCCAGAGTTCCCTCAAACGGGTAAATTGCATTTGCGCGAATACAAACGCGACATCGTTACAAATCGCGCCTATATCGCCCATGTGGTTGGCGACGCGCTCCCGTTCCGCCAGAATGCCTCGAATCAGTGCGGCGCGAGCAGGAACGACAATGCCCGCGGCTTGTTCCATTGCCATGCAGGCGGCCCAACAGTGCCCAACGGTAGTGTCGCCGGAGATGCGGCCGGCCAATCTGGCCAAAGATTCAGGCTCCCTGCCTTCGGCAATTTTTTCTATGCCTTTATGCACATAGCCCAAACGCTCTTCAAGATTCAAGATCAGTTCGCCGACAGCCTGAAACCTGAAATGACCGGGTTCGATAATACCGGCATGAACCGGGCCAACCGGAATTTCATAGGTACCCGCACCATGGGATTTAATAAACGGATAATGCATATCGGGCGCGGTAATGCCAACCGGTGTGCCTTGGACCGGAAAATCTTTCCGTAACGGATAGTTATGTTCAATCCAAGCCTGATGCCGCGTCCAGCGCCTGTTATCGGGGTGGCCGCTAAACCTGATACCGAACATATCCTGAGTATGGCGCTCGCTGCGGTTCGCCGCCGGATAAACTGTCGCCTGGCTTGGCAGTTCGGGATTTGAAGCGTCCACACCTGTTCGTAGCAGAATATATTTACCCTGTTTTTCAAAACAGGCGTTGACCAAGAACCGGTCCTGAACCTGTTCGGCCCATCCGGCCGCCCAACGCAGCTTTTGCCGTAGCGCAATTTCCGCAAAGCGTTGCCATGCATAGTTGTCAATTTGCCACAATGTTACATCGGATGAAATGGCGCTCTCGGCGACAGTCATATCCGCGCTTAGTTCGCTTAAAAAATCCTCAGTCCAATTTAACGAACTCATAACGGCGTACTCCCGGAAATCAATAATGTTGCCTGCGAGAACCAGTTACCCAGAAAACCGGGAATAGCCAAGCCCAGCCACAGCACCAGGGCCAGGTGTATCATGACCGGCCATAAGTTAGCCGTAATCGGTTGTTGATCTTTAGGCTTTTCACCGTAAACCATCGGTTGTATATGCCTGAACAGCCCGGCAAAGGCGATGCCGATACCGACCAGCAGCGGCAGCGTCAACCAGGGATAACTGTGCATCGTTGCCAACAGCACCAGGAACTCGCTGGTAAACACCCCGAACGGCGGAAAACCGGCAATGGCAATGGTGCCGATCAACAATCCCCAACCGATCTCCGGTTGGGTTTTAATTAACCCGCGGATCTGGTCTATTTTTTGGGTTCCTGCAAGCTGCGACGCATGACCTACCGTCACGAAAATGGCCGACTTGGTCAACGAATGCACAGTCATATGCAGCAACGCGGCAAAAGTCGCCAGCGCTCCGCCGATGCCGAATGAGAATGTCATCAAGCCCATATGCTCGATCGACGAATAGCTGAACAGTCTTTTGATGTCTTTCTGCCGGTGCAGCAATATCGCCGCGACCAGGAACGACAGCAGGCCAAAACCCATCATCAGGTAACCGGCCATATTCGAATGTGTCGCACCGTCGACCAGCATTTTATTGCGCACGACCGCGTACAACGCATCGTTCAGCAGCAAGCCGGACAACACCGCCGACATTGGCGTCGGGCCTTCGGAATGGGCATCCGGCAACCAGTTATGCAACGGCACCAGGCCGATTTTTGTGCCGTAACCGATCAGCAGGAACACAAAACCGATTTCAAGGATCTCGGGATTCAACTTGACCGCGTTTTCATAAAGCACCGACCACAGCAGCGCGTTCTCGCCGTCGCCGATTTGCACCGCCGCGTAGTACAACAAAATAGTCCCGAACAACGCTTGGGCGATGCCGACGCCGCACAAAATAAAATACTTCCAGGCCGCTTCGATGGACTCCGGGGAGCGATACAAACTGACCAGCAATACCGTAGCCAGTGTAGCGCCCTCCATCGCCACCCACATAATACCCATGTTATTGGTCGTCAAAACCAAGTACATGGCCAGCATAAAGCCCTGATACATCGAATGATAAAGTTTTAAGCGTTTGTCGTTGAGCTTGCCGATTTCCTTTTCGTGCTCCATATACGGCGACGAAAATATCGACGTGGTCAGCCCGACAAAAGCCGTCAATACGATCAAATACACATTGAACGGATCGACCAGGAAAGCCTTGCCGGATGAAACAATCGTACCCTGGTTCAACACATTGATCGCCAACCAGATCGTCGCCAATAAACAGACGGCGTTGAACTGGACGTTCAATTTGCCGGTGTTTTCCTTATGACCCGACAACGCGAAAAACACGATGCCGACCAACGGTATTAATAAGACTAAATAGGCGGCGATCATTTATCCACCTCATGCAACTTATTCAGCAAATCGACATCCAGCGAATCGATGCTGGTGCGAATATGCAGAAAGAAAATGCCGAACAGCACCGCTGCGACCAATACGTCAAATGCAACGCCCAGTTCAACCACCATCGGCATACCGTTGGTGGCAACGACCGCGGCGAAAAACAAGCCGTTTTCTATCGACATAAAACCAACCACATGGGCGATAGCCTGCCGATGAGAAATCATCAACAGCATGCCCAGCAGCATCACTGAAAGACTGACTGCCAATGCATTCAACATAACCACCGATGAGGACTGCACAATCGGATGCAATACGTAATAACTGAACACCATCAAGCTGGCTCCGCCCAGCATCACAGCAGTATTATTTTTTAGCGCTTCAATATCGCGATGCATATTCATCCGCAACACCTCGCGTCTTAACATCCACGGAATAAAAATGACTTTCAGCACCAAAGTCAGCACTGCTGAAATATAGAGATGATGATTATTCAAGCTGTATGCGGCCAATGCTGTCGTTACGGTTAATAAAAAACCCTGCATTGCAAAGCCGAAAATCAGCCGCAACAATCTTCCCTGCCCCAACATAAGAAACGAGGTAAGCCCTATCAGCGCAGCCATTGATAGAATGGCTTGCGTATAAAAATCCAGTTGTTCAATATTCATCAGCGTGCCGCCTCCAAAATAATGTGACTCAACAATCCGAGCAACCCGAGTAAATAAGCAAAACTGAGAAACTCCTGAACGCGAAATAAACGCATTTTTGCAACCAGTGTTTCGGCTATCGCCAGAAAAATCGCCAGCAACGCGAGTTTGCCGATAATTGCCAGCAAGCCATAAGCTAAAGCTTGCATGCTAAAGGCTTCGGCGATGCCCCACGGGAAAAAGATATTCGCGATCAATACGCCGTACAGCATTAGCTTCAACTGGCTTGCCCACTCGATCAGCGCCAAATGACGGCCGCTGTATTCAAGAATCATCGCTTCGTGAATCATCGTCAGTTCCAGGTGCGTCGCCGGATTGTCGACCGGAATGCGCCCTGTTTCGGCGACCGCAACCAGTGTCAAGGCGGCTAACGCAAAGACAAACGAAGGCCTCAGCACCAAACCTTCATTCAATACATGGGTGATAGCAAACGATAAATTGGTTGTTGAAGCAGTCATCGTCAGCGTAAAAATAGCCATCAACATGGCCGGTTCGGCCAACGAGGAAATGGTCATTTCCCGTGACGAGCCCATGCCGCCGAATGCGGTGCCAACATCCAACCCGGCCAATGGCAGGAAAAATCGGGCAAAAGCGAAAAAACCGACCATTACAATCACATCGGCGCTGGCCGAAGTCGGTAAATCAACGGCAATGAACGGCACGACGGTTGCCGCCAGCACAGTCGCCGAGAAAATAATGTACGGCGCCTTGGTAAACAACCAGGAAGCCTGCTCCGCAACGACCGGTTGCTTGCAATTTAATTTAAGCAAATCCCGGTAGGGCTGGAAAACGGACGGCGCTTTGCGATTCTGTAAACGGCATTTGCAGCATTTAACCCAACCTGCCAGCAACGGCGCCAGTAAAACAAATAACGTGGTTTGCAAAATAGCGATTAACCAGTTCATTAGCTGACCACCCATAACATAATAATTAACGTCACAAACGAATAGCCCAGATAAACACGGATATTTCCGGTCTGAATGCGACCCACCAATTGCGCTAATTTGTTTACCCCGCGTTCAACCGGCTGATATAAATGCGGCCAACTATGGTCCTGAATCCGCAAGTGGTAATGAACGGCCGCAACATCCTGGTCCATTGCGCCTTGCATGTCTTTATCGATCCGCTCGTCAATAATCCAGACTTTGGCGAAAATCCGCCGTAAAGGCATCGTAAAAGCGCTACTGCTGTATTGCATACGGGGCGTTACGCCGCCAAAACCGCAATCCCAGGTTTCAGCACGGCGCAGTGCCGTCGCAGGATTACGCCGCAGATACCAGAAACTGACGCCGCCGGCAATCAGCGCACCGATCAGAACCAAAGGCGGAGCATAAGAAGCTTGAGTTGTAGAAACCGGCGCCAACCACAGCCAGCCTAACGCGGCGTCGTTCGGCAAGGTTTGACCTAATAATTGTCCGGCAACACTGTTGATCAGCGTGATGACCGGGCCGGGGAAAATTCCGAATAAAAAGCACAAACCAGCCAATAACGCAGGGCCTGCGAGCATGCCGTTATCTTGGACTTCATGCGCTTTCTCGCAGTGATGTGAACGCGGCTGTCCCAGGAAAATTAAACCGAACACTTTGACAAAACAGGCTGCCGCCAACGCCGCCGTCAGCGCCAATGCAGCCGCGGCGACCGGGATCAGGCTGCGCAATACGCCATTGTCCAGCACGTCGACCTGCAACGCGGTCTGGAACGCCAGCCATTCCGAAACAAAGCCGTTAAACAACGGTAATGACGAGATGCTCATGCAGCCGATTAAGAATAACGCGCCGGTTTTCGGCATCTTTTTGATCAATCCGCCCATCATGTCGATATTTAACTCATGGGTTTGATGATGAATCATGCCTGCGCCCAAAAACAGCAGGTTCTTGAACAGCGCGTGATTGAAAGCATGGAATAACGCCGCCAAAAAGCCCAGCACAGCCAACTGCGGATGACCGTTTGCCATAAAAATCATCGACAGCCCCAACACCATGAAAATAATGCCGACGTTCTCGACTGAGCTGTAGGCTAAAAGGCGCTTTAAATTAGGCTGCATCATCGCGTACAAGATACCGCCGAGTGCGGAAAGAGTACCCAATATCAGCAACACTACGCCCCACTCCCAATGCACCTCGCCGAGCAAATCAAAACAAAAACGGATCAGGCCGTAAAGCGCGACTTTAAGCATTACGCCGCTCATTAGCGCGGAAATATGCGAAGGTGCGACAGGATGCGCTTCCGGCAGCCAGACATGCACCGGGACAATGCCGGCTTTCATGCCGAAACCCAGCAATGCCAGCATAAAAGCGATGCCGGCCCAGGTTGGCGATAGCTGCGATTCGCGCAAAGCATCGAAAGTGAAACCGCCGGCAAAACTGGCCAGTACGCCGAAACCCAAAATAATGGCTAACGCTCCGACTTCCGCCATCAGCAAATAAAGAAAAGCGGCGCGGCGATTGGCCGGGTTTTCATGCTGGAACGCGACCAGGAAATAACTGGCGACCGACATCAATTCCCAGGCGATCATGAAAAAGAACGCATCGTCGGCCAGCAACACCAATAACATTCCGGCAACAAACAGTCCGGTAAATAAACTTAAGATTGCAAAAGGATGCTGATTTTCCTGATAACTGTTCACATAGCCCGGTCCGTAAAAACTGACCGCGCCGACCGCAATACCGACGATCAGGAAGAAAAAACCGGACAAACAGTCAAAGCGGACATGCCACGGCAGCCACGGCAAGCCTAAACTGACCTGGTCGGTAATAAGCCCTTGACCGATCATTACGCCGACCCCGGCCAACACCGCAAAAGCGCCGGATAATCCTAGTAAAACAAATACCGCTTGCCTTAAAAAAACCGGAAAACGCTTTTCTTGCAGACAATCAATAATCAAAGCCCGGCAGTTGTGATTATCGCCGGGAAATTTTTTAAACCAATACTGGCTAAACAGTATCAGATGCCGACGGTGATGCATCGCTAATCCCAACAAGCCTGAAAAAAAGCTTAGAAGAACGGCGCTATAAGCTAATACAAGGATCATAAATTTCTCGCTATTCAATATGGAACACGATATTTCCTTTATACGCCATGATGATCGCTTTTACGACGGCTCATGTTATTGCGTTTCATCCTGCGCACGGCTAAAGGATGTTCCGAGAAAGTATCATGATACTCCATGCCGAAAAACTTGCATTTTCCGCCCTGCCCTTCATAACTATGTTGAAAGTTATGAATAAACTCCATCACCGTGTGATCTATCAGGTAGGCGTTGTTCAATTGAAAGATGACTGTCTTGCCGCTTTCCAGGTTGGCTAGCGCAGTCTTCAGCGCCATGAAGTTAGAAAAAATCGCGGAACCTACTATGGAAACCACAACAGAATCGACGTCTCTCGGTTCAATTACAAAATGAATTTTGAACAGATTATTCGGCCTGACGCCGCGCAACATGTGAATAGCAAACTTGGTCAGAATGCCGATACCGACACCTATCAATAAATCGGTCGCCAACACGCCGATAATAGTCACCACGAACATGAACAACTGCTCTTTCCCTACGCCCATGACTTTAGCGAACTCTTTCGGCGAAGCCAGGCGAAAGCCGGTGTAAACCAATAGCGCCGCCAGAGCAGCCAACGGGATGCTATGGATTAATCGCGGAAACAACACCACGAACAACAACATAAAAGTGCCGTGAAAGAAATTGGCCCATTGGGTTTTCGCGCCGTTATTGACATTAGCGGAACTACGCACGATCTCCGCAATCATCGGCAAACCGCCAACCAGGCCGGACAACAGGTTACCGGCGCCGACCGCTGTTAAATCGCGATCAAGGTTGGATTGGCGTTTGTAAGGATCAAGTTTATCCACCGCTATCGCACTGAGCAAACTCTCCAAACTGCCAACCAAACTGATGCTGACCACGGCTTCCCAAAACTCCGGGGTGGCGAATTTTGAAAAATCCGGAAAATAAAAACTGGACATAAAGTTTTCCGGAATTGCGACCAGGAATTTCGGGCCGACCGTTTCTTCATGATGCTGTAAAAAACTGGCATCCGGCAGGAACAAATACATGTGGTCATGTTCCAGGTCAAAATACTGTGCTAAAGCCATCCCCGCCAACACGACAATAAGCGGTGCCGGGATCATTTTTAAAGTCGGATTTTTTATCATCGACCAAACAATCAATATCGCCAAACCGGTAAAACCGATAATCGCAATTTCATGGTTAGGATCCATAAGACTATGCGGAATTTGCGCGATAGTTGAAAACAGGCTGCTGCCTTTTTCCGGCGTAGTGCCGAGCATCACGTGGATTTGCTTAGCCATAATGATGATGCCGATCGCCGCCAACATGCCGTGCACGACCGACGCGGGGAAGAACGAACTCAACCGTCCGGCTTTAAATACGCCCAGTAAAATCTGCAACACACTGGCGACCACAATAGCCGCCAACGCATAACGATAACCCGCCATTGCATCGCCTTCCCCCAACTCCTGGACGGCGCCGAGCACCACAACAATCAAGCCCGCGGCTGGGCCGTTAATAGTTACAAACGCTCCGTTAATACGCGAAACCAGCATTCCGCCAATAATAGCCGTAATAATGCCTGCCGATGGAGGGAAGCCGGAAGCCATCGATATGCCCAAGCACAACGGCAGGGCAATAAGAAAAACAAGAAAACCGGATAGCAAATCGCTACGCCAGTTTTCTTTTAACCCGGCTAAACCGGACTTCGGTAACGCTAACAGGGATGCACCGCTCATACAAATCCTCGCAATGATAAAAAATTCTAATTACCCTGCAAGCGATTATCGTGCCAACTCAAAATATCCTTATAAACAACTGATTTTGAATATTAATATTAGCGTTATACGACTAAAAACAGGAGACGAGTGTGTGCAAAACAACCTATCGGTTGTTTTGCACCGATGAAAGGATACAGGGAGCGTAACGCTTAGAAGATGTATAGCCGGTAATGGCGCAGGTAATTATCAAACCATTTTTCGCTGCTAAAACAGCGCGTACCGGAGAATCTGTTATCTCCAGCCGCCGCCTAATGCTTTGTAAATATTAATTGCCGATAGCCGTTGCCGTTTGGTCGCCTCGATTAATTCAAGGCTGACTTGCAAGGCGTTCTGTTGCGCCATAAGCACCTCTAAATAACTTGCCCTGGCATATTTATAAAGCTCGTTAGAGGTCTCGACAGCCTGTTTCAACACTTCGCTTTGCTGCTTTTTTAGCGCGTTAATTTGCTGCAAATTCCGAATATTGGAGAGTTCATTGGCTACCTCAACATAGGCGTTCAAAATAGCTTTCTGATAGTTATACATGGAGATCAGCTGATTAGCCTTCGCGGTGTTGAACTGAGCCGCCAACGCATTCATATTGATTAGCGGAGCAACCAAAGTTCCCATCGCCGAATAGGCGATTGAGGCCGGCGATGAAAATAAAAACTCGGGATTGAAGGCCTGAAAACCGAAACTCGCCGTAATGTTAAAATTCGGGTAAAACGCGGCTTTGGCTGCTTTTAAATCGAACTTGCTGGCCTCAATCTGGAATTCCGCTTCACGCACATCGGGGCGGTTCGCCAATAATTGCGAAGGCACGCCTGCTGAAATTTGTTGCGGCATGTCTTTGAAGAAAACATCTTTCGCCCGCTCAATGACTTGCGGATAGCGCCCTAACAGAAAGTTAATTTTGTTTTCGGTTTCGGTAATTTGTTGCAGCGTATTTTTTTCCAATACCTGGGTATTGAGCAGCTGGGCATTAAATTGCTGCACCGCTAATTCATTTGCTCTGCCCGCTTCTTTCTGAAGTTTAACAACCATCAACGCCTCCTGCTGTTTTTGGATGGTCTGCTTGATGATGTCCAGTTCATTATCCAATGCCAGCAGTTCGTTATAGTAAATGGCAACATCGGCGACAAGATTCGAAATGACAAAGTTTGTCCCTTCGATACTGGACAGATAGTGCGAAATGGCCGACTTGCGTTGGTTTCGTAGCTTGCCCCAAATATCGACCTCCCAGGATGACTGCAAGCCTACATACATATCGGGCAAATTGACCGGAACGGTTTGGCCGGGTGTGATTTCGGTACTGGCGTTACCGGCCCCATCCATTGTATAGAGCCCGAACCTGCGGACACTGCCTCTACATTCAAACTGACTTTCGGCAGCAGTGCGCCGTTTGCCAATTTCACGCTGGAGCGCGACATTTCAATGCGCTGTAATGCTATTTGCAAATCAATGTTGTTGCTTATAGCCGTATCAATCAGCTTTTGCAGCCGCACATCGGCAAAGTATTGTCGCCACTTGACGCCAGCCATTGAAGTGCCGCTTTTTTGATTTTTGAAACTTGCCGGTATTGCCTTTTCCGGAATGGATAAGTTGGTATTTAGCGAACAACCACTGAAAGCTATCAGCAATAACGACATGCCAAAGGGGTAAAAAATTCTAGTTTTCATCAGTGTTAAATAGTTTCAGTGAATGCGGCTTCTTCTTTTTTTTCGCCGCGATGATGCTTTTCTGCCAGGGTTGCAAAGACCACATATAACCCCGGAATGACAATGACCCCGAAAATAGTCCCAAAAATCATGCCTCCCGCGGCGGCGGCACCTATGGTATTGTTGCCTATCTCTCCTGCGCCTGAGGCAAATATTAATGGAATAAGACCGGCAATAAAGGCAAACGAGGTCATTAAAATGGGCCGCAAGCGCAGCACGCCGCCTTCAACTGCCGCTTCAAACGGCGTTTTTCCTTGGCGGTGTTGCAATGTGGCAAATTCAATGATCAGAATGGCGTTTTTACCGAGAATACCGATGAGCATGATCATTGCTATTTGCGCATAGATATTATTTTCCAAGCCCATAATCATCAGAAAAAACAAAGCGCCGAACACGCCGATAGGCAGCGATAGAATCACCGCAAAAGGCAATAGAAAACTCTCGTATTGCGCGGCAAGCAACAAATAGACGAACAGCAAACAGATTGCAAAGATATAGATGGCTTGGTTGCCCGCATTGGCTTGATCGCGCGACGAACCAGCCCAGTCGTAGCCAAAACCTTTCGGCAATTTTTCCGCCGCCACTTCCTTGATCGCCGTAAGCGCCTGTCCACTGCTGTAACCCGAGGCAGGCTGGCCGTTGACCATGGCCGAAGTGTACATGTTGTAGCGGGTGACCTGTTCCGGGCCGTAGACTTTTTCGATACTCAGAAAAGATGAAAAAGGTACCATTTTTCCTGCGTCATTCTTAATATATAGCATCATCAGATCTTCAGGCTCTGCACGGTATTCCGGCAAGGCTTGCACCATGACCTTATACATCTGGCCGAAACGGATGAAGTTGGTTGCATATTCACTTCCGATCAGTGTTTGCAGAGTACTCATCGCATTGTCAGCAGTAACACCTTTTTGTGCGGCTTTGTCGCCGTCGATATGCAATACAAATTGCGGAAAATTAGCATTGAAAGTGGTAAAGGCATTGGTAATCTCGGGCCGCTTATTTAATTCTTTGACAAAGGCTTCTGCGGCTTTCTGCAATTTTCCTAAATCATCGGAACCGGTTTTATCCAACAAGCGCATTTCAAATCCGCTGGAATTACCGTAGCCCGGCACCGGCGGCGGTGTGAAAAATTCCACACTGGCATCTTTGATATGCCTGGTTTTTTCTTTCAACTCGCGAATAATGTCTTTGTCGGAAGCTTCGCGTTCCTCCCAATTTTTCAAGCTGATCAGGTTCATACCATAAACGGCGCCAGTGCCTTCCGATAGAATACTAAATCCGGCAAGGCTTGAAACCGAGGCTACCCCTTTAAGTTCCGATGCTGCGCGTTGAACCTCATTGGACACTTTTTCGGTGCGTTCCAGCGTTGCGCCTGAGGGTGTGGTGATATTGGCGTATACCGTGCCTTGGTCTTCCTCCGGGATAAAACCGGTTGGAACGGATCTCCCGATTAGGCCGGCGCCGGCCGAGAAGCCCAGCAATATTGCAAAGGTGATGACGCTACGGTTTCCGATTGCGCTAATTAGCACCTTGTAACGATCGGCCAGTCCGTCATACCAACGGTTGAAACCGGCAAAGAATTTTTGCATGCCGGTCTTTTTGCCATGAGAGTTGTCGTGTAGATTCTTCAGAAACATCAAGCACAACGCAGGGGTCAGCGTTAAGGCGGTAATCCCGGAAAGTACGATAGAGATCGTCATGGTCAACGAAAACTGCCGGTAAAAAACCCCTTCCGGACCTTCCATGAACGCGACCGGCAAAAACACTGCCGACATGACCAGCGTGATTGCGATGATCGCACCGCTAATTTCACGCATGGCACTTTCCGTTGCTCGTTTCGGCCCCATGTGCGAATGCTCCATTTTGGCATGCACCGCCTCAACCACGACAATGGCGTTGTCGACGACGATGCCGATGGCCAGCACCAATGCAAACAGCGTGACGAGGTTCAGCGAAAATCCGAGCAATTGCATGAAGAAAAAAGTGCCTACCAACGACACCGGCACGGCAATGATGGGTATCAGTGTCGAGCGGAAATCCTGCAGGAACATGAACACCACCAAAGCCACCAGTATGAAGGCTTCGAATAATGTTTTGAGTACTTCGTGAATTGAAGCGTCCAAAAACTCGGAAACGTCATAACTTACCGTATAGGTCATGCCTGGCGGAAAAGAAGTGGCTTTAATTTCAGCCATGGTCTTCTTGATATTCTCGATGATGTCTTTGGCGTTACTACCAGGACGCTGCTTCAACATAATGGCGGCAGAAGGGCGGCCGTTTTCCTTGGAAAGTACGTTGTAATCCTTAGAATCGAATTCGATTTCGGCCACATCTTTCAAGCGAATAATTTCACCGTTCTCAGCACTGTTCAAAACGATGTTTTCATAACCCTCCTTGGTATTATATTTACCGGTATATCGCAAAACGTATTGCAGAGACTGCGCTTCCTTACCCGAGCTTTCGCCGATTTTTCCAGGCGCAGCTTCCACGTTTTGGGCCTGCAGTTTTTCAATGATTTCTGTTGCTGAAATGTTGTACATTACCAATTTATCGGGTTTCAACCATACACGCATCGCATATTCGCGGGAGCCCAAGATTTCGGCAAAGCCGACGCCTTCTATTCTTTTCAGCTCTTTTAAAATGTTGATATCGGTGAAGTTGAATAGAAATTTTTCATCTAATGTCGGGTCAGAGCTGAGGATATTGAGGTAAAGCAGCATGGCGTTTTGCACTTTTTCGACGATAACCCCTGCCTTGATCGCTTCCGCGGGCAATTCGTCCAATACCGCTGACACCCGGTTTTGGACGTTAACGGCCGCTACGTCCGGACTGGTGCCCGGTTTGAAGATGATACTAATCAGGCCACTGCCGTCGTTACCGGCAACCGATGACATATAGGTCATGCCCGGCACACCATTGATCGCCCTTTCGAGCGGCGTAATGACGGCTTTGACGACTACTTCGGCATTGGCGCCGGTAAATTTTGTCGTGACAGTGACCTCAGGCGGAGCGATGTCGGGAAATTGAGTGACAGGAATCCGGGTTAACGCTAATAAACCCATTAGAGTAATAAGCACCGATATAACAATAGACAATACCGGACGATGAATAAATTTAGATGTCATAGTAATATCGCCCCCGCTTAATCGATACTACTGGAAGACATGGTTTTAGCTAAATCAACATAAACAGGCGCTATTTTGCTGCCGTTTCTTGCGTTTTCGACGCCTTCAAACACGATTTTATCGTCTTTGCTTAAACCGGATTCCACCGCATAAAAATCCGGCAGCCGCATTTTGAGAATGATATTTCTTTGCTCTAGTACACTATCTTGGTTGACTACGTAAACATAAAGCTTGTCTTGAATTTCAAAAGTTGATTTTTGAGGAATCAGTAAAGCATTTTTAAGTTGTTTATTTACAATAATTTTGCCATTCGATCCCTGTTTTAAAAGCCCCTCTGGATTTGGAAATCTTGCCCTGAACGCAATATTACCTGTTGCGCGATCAAATTCACTTTCAATCATCTCTATTTTTCCTTCGTAACCATAGAGCGCATTATTGACGAGCTTTAAACTCACTGTTTTGGTCTTTTTTTCTCCAACGGCAATGTAATTGAGATAATCTGTTTCCGATAGATTGAAATAAGCAAACACCTCCCGGCTGTCAGATATAGAGGTCAACATATCGCCTTCCGCTATCAAACTGCCCACTTTATTCGGAATACGGTTGATAATGCCGTTGAAAGGCGCCTTTATTTTTGAAAATGAAAGTCTTAAGGCAGCCTGCTCTTTATGTGCCAGCGCTTCTTCCTCATTGGCTTTTAATGCATCCACTTTTGCTTTTATCGCATCAAGCTCGGTCTTGGAGACAATGTTTTTTTCTACCAACAGCTTCACGTTTTTTAATTCAACTTCAGCTATTTCCACATCTGCCATAGCATTCTTATAAGCGGCATTAGCTTTTTGCAACTCTTTTTCAAGTGTTAGAGAGCTAATCGCAAATAACAGCTGTCCTTCCTTTACCGGCTGACCTTCATCTACATAGGCTTTTTCAATGTAGCCTTTAAGTTTGCTTCTTACCTCTACATACTTCAACGAATGAATTTCGGCTACATATTCTTTACTGTAGGTGGCGTCTTTTACTATAGGATTTACTACGGCATGACTATCGTCGAACTTATCGGGTTCTTTTTTTGTGTTGCAGGATGCAGTGATCAAGCAGAATGCAATAAACAGTATTTGGCTGGTTTTCATTTTAAGTAATTAGGCTAATTAAATTTCTGCCCCCATCGCATGAGTTGTTGTTAACAGCACGGCCAGTTAATGGGCTTTCTGTTCACGAAATAGCAATAATCAAGCCAAGTCGCTATAAAAACAATACCTTATATTTCTTATAGTTAGCTAATCCGTTAAGTTTGGCTTTTTTATACAGCCGTTGCTTTTTGCAACATAACGGTGCAGAATCCAGCATTATGTCGATCATCTATAAATTAACGTTATCCCTGTTTGCCTTATCTTTGCTGGTTTTCGGCATCTATGGAACGTATCAGCTTCGAACCGAAGCACAAGATTTGCGCGATGATGTTGAGAAAGAAACACGCTTATTAGCTTACAGTTTGCTCGTTTCAGTCGAAAATGCCTTACGGGATCGGCAAACTGAAGACGTGCAAGAACTTTTGCAACAAATAGAACGCCTAAAGCCTTCTATTGACGTTCGTATCTACATTCAAAATCACATTGTGATCCGTTCGGGTGCGGAAAGCTTGGCATGGCCGGAAAAGGTCGAGCAGACTTTACAGCAAACTGCCCTTGACGGCGAAATGAAACAATATTATTTCCCCGCCGATAAACCTGACTTCCTGGTACTGTCCCTGCCTTTTAATAAGATTTCAGCTGCTATGCCGGGCAACTTGGCTATCGTGCGATCATTACAAAAAATGAAAGAAGATTTAAGTAAAACTAAGACTTATATCCTTTGGTCTTTTTTTTCTTTCGTTGTATTTACCTCCCTGCTCTGTTTATTTTTAGGCCTTGTTTATATTTCCCGGCCGCTACGGGAGCTTCGTCAAGCCATGTTGGCTTTCAGGAACAGCCGGGAACCGCCGGAGCCTTTACCGGTAAGCGGCAAGGACGAACTTGCTTCCGTGAGGCAGGAATTTAACCGGATGACTGCCGAGCTATTTTCGGCTTACCGTCGACTTGATGCCGAAACACAACACAGGCGGCAACTACAACGGGCGTTACAAGACGCGGATAAATTGATTACGATCGGTCAGTTATCGGCAGGGCTTGCGCATGAAATCGGTTCCCCGTTGCAAATTGTCAACGGCAGAGCAAGAGCGCTCGCAAAATGCAACGACGATTATGATGAGGTTCGCCGCATTGCCAATATATTGGTCGACCAAACCGACCGTATCACGCGAATTGTCCAGCGCCTGCTGGAATTCGCGCCCCGTCATCCGGCCGAGCCGATGAACTGCGACGTCATCGCGGCTATCGCTGAAGTGATCGATATGCTGGGTTTTGAAGCGCGGCGTCAAGGCGTGACAATGACGTTTGTCCACCCTGAAATACTGCCGTTGGTATCGCTCAACAAGGATAGCGTTCAACAGATCGTTTTAAACCTGCTCACTAACGCGTTAGCGGCCATTGACAACACAGGAGCGATAACCATTGAGTTGTCCCGGACTTCGCTTAGCTATGCCGATCAAACAATTCCGGCACTAAAGCTTACCGTAGGCGATACCGGAACGGGCATTGCCCCGGAACACCTATCCCAACTGTTTGAACATTATTTCACGACCCGCGGCAGACAAGGCGGCACCGGCCTCGGTTTAGCCGTAGTCAAGACCTTGGTGACCGAAATGGGCGGCAGCATCGCGGCGGAATCGGAACAGGGAAAAGGCAGTCTGTTTATTATTCACTTGCCATGGAGAAAATTCTTATGACGATAACAAGCGCCCGGCTTTTAGTGATCGATGACGATCCCGGTGTTGTCGATTATCTAATCGACATGTTACGGCAGGCTGATTATTCGGCCGTTGGCTGCACAGACACTGCCAAAGCGCTTGAGGCTATCGAAACCGAATCCTTTGACCTGGTGATATCCGACATCATCATGCCTGGGATGCGCGGCCTGGAATTGATGGCCGCTATACACCATAAACGGCCTGAACAGTTGGTGTTGCTAATGACCGCTTTCGGCAGCATTGATTTAGCGATGCAAAGCATGCGCGCCGGCGCTTGCGACTTTTTAACCAAGCCTTTTCGTATTGAAGAACTTTACGCCGCCGTGGCCGGCGCGCTTGAAGACCGGCAAATGCGGCGCACGGCTGTCAAAATCGGCTTTACCGGCGATAAAAATAGCAAAGCCTGTGCTTTTATAACCCATAGCCCGTGCATGCGGCAATTGATCAGCCTGGCAAAACGGGCCGCGGCGGTCAATTCCACGATACTCCTGACCGGCGAAAGCGGCACCGGCAAAAGCTCGGTGGCCCGTTGGCTTCATGACAACAGCCAACATCATTCAGGGCCTTTTATCGCCCTTAATTGCGCCTCGTTGCCGCACAGTTTAGTGGAAAGCGAATTGTTCGGAGTTTGTAAAGGCGCGTTTACCGATGCGGCCAAAGACAGGCCCGGACTGTTTTTACAAGCCGATTCAGGGACATTATTTCTTGATGAAATTGCCGAACTGCCTTTAGAAATACAACCCAAGCTGCTGCGGATCTTGGAAACCGGAAAAATCCGCGCATTGGGCGATACCAAGGAAACCAAGGTTAATGTCCGATTGATTGCCGCAACCCACCAGCCGTTGGAGCAGCGCGTCAACGACAAACAATTTCGCTCCGATCTATATCACCGATTGAATGTGATCAGCCTTGAAGTGCCACCGTTAAGAGAGCGCAAGGAAGATCTTGACGAATTAACCAAGACCTTAATCGACAGCATTTGCTTACGCCTTGGCAAACAGGGGCCGGTCAATATTTCGGTGGAAGTCTTACGCTGGATTCGAGCCTATCATTGGCCGGGCAATGTCCGGGAGCTTGCCAATACCTTGGAGCGGGCTATCGTGCTTGCCGAACATGACACGCTTTTGCTGGAAGATTTGGCGCAAGCATCAAAAATACCGGTCAACGATAAGAATTTCCTGGACTTGGCAATGACGCAAGGCTGGACGCTGGAAGATATTGAACATGCTTATATTCGCCATGTTTTGGAAGTAACCGGCGGCAATAAAATCCAGGCCTCCCGGATACTCGGCCTGGACCGCAGCACTTTATACCGCAAATTGGGATAGTGCCCGCTCAAGGCGATGTCCAATAAATATACCCGGCATATCCGATTTTTTATTCACCACGAAAACACGAAGTTTATGTTTTTTCTTCGTGTCTTCGTGGTGAGAGAAAATGCGTAATTCGGATATGCTCATTTCATGGAAATAATCTTATGAGGGCTAATGGAGTAATCAGATGACGGATTTTTACACAAACATAGTCCTTATACTGTTGTTGATAGTGATAAACGGTTTTTTTTCCATGTCGGAAATGTCCGTCGTCTCATCAACTAAAGCACGGCTGCAAAAATTAATCTCAGAACGGCGTTGGGGGGCTAAAGCCGCGCTTGCGCTGCACGACAAGCCAACACATTTCTTATCGACGGTGCAAGTCGGCATTACCGCGGTCGGAATTTTGAGCGGGGCATTGGGCGAGGAGGTGTTGCGCACCCCTTTGCATGAGGCGATTTTAACAGTCGCATTACTGGCGCCCTATGCCGAAACGCTGGCTTTAATCCTGACAGTCAGCGTAATTACCTACTTTTCAGTGGTGCTTGGAGAACTCGTGCCTAAACATTTGGCTTTGCAAAATCCTGAAGCTATCGCCGCCACGATTGCAAAACCGATGCAAGGCTTGTCATTATTGGTAAGGCCTTTAGTTTGGCTACTGTCCGCCTCCAGCCATGTGTTGCTCAGGTTGTTGAGAATGCACCGAACCCAAGAGTCCGGCGTCTCCGATGAAGATATTCGCATCATGATGGAAATGGGTTCCGAATCCGGCGCATTCCATGCTAGCGAAAGCCAATTAGTCAATAATGTCATGAAAATGGATGGCGTGCGTGTCGGGGCAATTATGGTTCCTCGTCAAGAAATTTATACGCTCGACCTCTTGGAGGAAGCCGATAAATTACGCAGTAAAATCGAAAGCTGTCCTTATAATCAAATAGTCGTCTGCCGGGGCGGATTTGAAAATGTACTGGGAATTCTGCATTGCGGCGAGTTGCTGAAAGTAATGCTGAGCAATCCTGAATTCAACATTGAAAAGGAGTTAAGGCCGCTGTTTTATGTTCAGGAAACGATGACGCTGACATGCCTGCTCAGTCACTTTCGGGAGGCCCAATCGGATCTGGCACTGATTGTGAACGAATACGGCGACATAGAAGGACTTGTAACTGTGATGGATATACTCATCGCGATTGTTGGCGAACTTCCTTCTATTTTTCCTAAATCCGGTTTTGAAGTGACGCAACGGCCTGACGGTTCGTGGTTGATCGATGGCGATATATCCATTACCCAGCTTAAATCGGCCATCGGCATAAACGGTCAATTTCCAGGCGAATCGAGCAATGCGTACCACACCTTAGCCGGAATGATTTTGTTTAATTTGGAAAGGCTTCCCCAGTTGGCGGAAATTTATGAAACCGAGGCTTGGCGCTTTGAAATCGTCGACCTGGACGGTTCACGGATTGACAAGGTTTTGATTAGCCCGAATTTAACATCGCAAAATGAAGATCAATCGGCATGACATGATTGCCTGATCGAGCGATTGAACGCTTTATATTGGCGTTGCCGCTGAAACCGGAGTCCTGCCGCTTGAGAACATACCATTTGCTTAGATTAGGAAGATTTATGACGAACACGCAAACAGAAGGAAATGCAATGGTCGAGCTTTAACCGAATATTGAACCGTATGTTTGCATAGGACTAACCCGGTTATTCCGGCGCCCCGGCAATGGCTTTGCCGGGGTTGTGCTTGTTTCAGACGATAAATCCGTTTTTACAAATTGACTTAAACTTAATCAAGAGCCAGATTCTTTAAATAATCCCTGAAATCGCCCTTCAACTCGTCATGCATCAAACCGTGCTCAACGGTTGCTTGCAGATAGCCGAGCTTTGATCCGCAATCATAACGTTTACCTTCAAATTCATAAGCCAGCACCTGCTCGTCAGTCATTAACGATGCGATAGCATCGGTTAACTGGATTTCGCCGCCGGCGCCGCGTTCTGTCGTTTCGATTTTTTCGAAAATCGCAGGCGTTAAAATATAGCGCCCGACTACGCCAAGGTTTGACGGAGCACGCTCAGGAGCCGGTTTTTCGACAATCAATTCAACCTTGCCTACCGACGGAGAGACTTCTGTCGTTTTAACGATACCGTACTTGTCGGTTTCTTGCGCATCCACTCGCTCAACACCTAATATGCTGCACTGATTTTTGCCGTATTGTTCGACCATTTGCGCCATGCAGCCATCGCCGTTACGGTTAGTGATCAAGTCATCGGCCAAGATAACGGCAAACGGTTCATCGCCAACCACCGACTTGGCGCAAAGTACAGCATGCCCCAATCCCAAGGCTTCCGGCTGGCGAATAAATACGAAAGACACGTTTGGCGGCACCATCGCCCGGACCATTTTTAATATTTCAGTCTTGCCGCGAATAGCCAGCTCATTTTCCAACTCATAAGCTTTGTCAAAGTGATCCATGATGACGTTTTTGGTTCGGCCGGTGACGAAGATCATCGTATCGACGCCCGCCGCTACCGCTTCTTCAACGCAATACTGGATCAAGGGTTTGTCCACAACCGGTAACATTTCTTTAGGGCTGGCTTTAGTTGCGGGTAAAAACCGGGTTCCAAGACCAGCAACCGGAAAAACAGCTTTTTTTATTTTTTTATTCATTTAAAACACTCCAATAATACCGATTTAAAAACCAAATCCTGCTCACAGCATTTGGCTATCCCTGCCCTTCAAAAAGAGCAATTGCAACTATTTAACAGTCAGAAAAATAAAACCCGAAAAACCAATAAGTAGTTACGTTTGTTCAAGAACTAAAAATTTTTCAACCAGTGCAATAAACTGATCCGGTTGTTGTACATGCAGCCAATGGCCGGCATTAGCTACGATGCTGAAAGCCGCTGTTGGAAATAATAAGTTAATATCTTCCGGCTTAACGAATGCTGAATCGCCTCCGGCAATAAACACGGCCTTGCCGTTAAATGGCGCTAAATGATCGGCCGCGGGAAAAGCGGCTATATTCGGCCCCATCCGTTCAAAAATATCCAAATCAACCCGCCAGCAATATTTACCGTCTTTCAAGATCAGGTTTTGCAACAGAAACTGGCGATAACTGAGTTCGGGTATGCGCGACACCAATAGCGTTTCGGCTTGTTTGCGATTGCTTATTTCAGCCAGCGGCAACTCTTTTAACGCTGAAACGGTGTTGTCGAAATTGTGTTGGTAGCTGACCGGTGCAATATCGGCCACAATCAATTTGTCTACCCGTCCGGGATGCTTAAGCGCCAGCCACATGGCTATTTTTCCACCCATGCTGTGGCCCAATAGATTGGCTGTTTTCAAGCCGTTGTCATCCATGAATTGCAACACATCCGCCGTCATGGACGGATAATCCATTAACGGATGATGCGGCGATGCGCCGTGATTGCGCATATCCGGTACATAAACATGAAAGCGGACAGCCAGTCTTTGAGCTACTTGCCGCCAGTTCCGCGAGGAAGCAAAAAAACCGTGCAGGATAATCAGCGGCCTGCCGGCCGGATCGCCGAACTCATCAAAGGCCAGTTTTACAGTTTCCATCAGGCGAAAACGAACAGTGCGCCCATCAAGCCGCCGAAAACACCGCCCCAAACGACCAACCAGCCCAGGTGTTCGCGAATGATGGCCTGAACCATTTCCTTAACCAGTTGCGGCGTTAATTCACTGAGGCGTTTATCGATGACCGATTCGATTTTACCGACAATATCGCCGCCGATTTTGTGCGCATCCAAACCGTGCTTTAACGCCTCTTTAAACCGGTCGGACTCGACCATCTCAGCCAGGGTGATTTTCATTTTTTCGGTAAACGGTTCTTTTAAAGGTACCAACGCTTCTTCGCCGCCCATCATCATCAACATGCCGCCGAAAGAAGAACCCATAATCGAAGCCACTAAACCTTCATAAATCTTGTCATAATTGACTGCATCCAACAAAGGTTCCATGTTCAACAAGTTTTTGCCTTGTTGCTCTTCGTTTTCAATAAACTGTTCGATGTTTTGTGCGGTAAAGAACTGCTCCATCATCAACTGCTTGATCGATAGTTTAAATTCTTCAAACCGGTCCGGTATAACGCCGGAACCATATAGATAAGGCACTTTCTCAAACAGCATATGAATGGCCAGCCAATTGGTTACAGCACCTGACAAAGCAAAAAATCCAACGGATTTGATGAATGCTGACGAGCCAATGTAGCCGATAAAAATAATAATAACTGCGAGAAAATTGGTAACAACACTTTTGTTTTGTAATTGTTCTTTCATCGTTTCCTAACAAATAAGTCAGTAATAGTTCCTTCCAGCATTTCAGCCGAAAAGCCCAGGGTTTCAGATAAAGTGGGATGCGCATGTACTGTTAATGCCAAATCTTCGGCACCGGCCCCCATTTCCAACGCTAACACCGCTTCTGCAATTAATTCGCCAGCATGGGTACCGACGACACCGGCGCCTAGGATGCGGCCGGTTTGTTTGTCGCTCAGCAATTTAGTCACGCCCATCCATGCTATTTCAGGGTCGGTATAAGCAACGGAAGGAATGGTCAATGCCCGCCACTCGGTCGCCATACCGGCAATGACTTCAGCCGCTATTTTACCTTCATGCGTCGCTTTATGCGCCAACATTGGATTTCCGGTTACATCGCCGATTGCGAAGATATGTTTTACATTAGTACGCTGCTGTTTATCGACGCGGATAAATCCACGCTGATCGACATTAACACCGGCTTTGTCGACATCGATTAAATGGCCGTTGGGCCGCCTGCCTACTGCAACCAGCACTTTATCGAATAGGTCGATTTCGGGTACATTTTTGTCTTGATCGTCTGGGATCGCGCGGTCGAAGCTGACTTTTAATCCTTCCGGCAACGCTTCGATACTTTTTACTTGGGTTTCCAGGAAAATATTATCGTATTGTTTCTTGATCCGCTGCATCAACGGCCTGACCAGATCTTTGTCGCAGCCGGGGATAATCTGGTCCTGCATTTCTACAACGGTGATTTTACTGCCCAGCGCGTTATAGACAGTCGCCATTTCCAGTCCGATGATGCCGCCGCCGATAATCAACAGTTTTTGCGGAATACTTTCAACATTGAGCGCATCGGTTGAATTCATTAACCGGGGATCATCATTAGGAAATGACGAAATTTTTACCGGCTGCGAACCTACCGCAATAATAGCCTGTTTAAACTCTATCGTTTGGCTATCATCGCCATCTTCAACAACGACCTGAGTGTCGGAAATAAACCGTCCAACGCCTTTTACGACCGTCACGTTGCGTTGCTTGGCCAGCGCCGCCAAGCCTGTAGTCAGCTGGGAAGCGATGTTATTTTTCCAGCTACGCAGTTTTTCAAGATCAATATCAGGTTCGGCAAACCCGATCCCGGCAGCACTGAGCTCTTTCGCTTCATTCAGTACCGCAGCTACATGCAGCAGGGCTTTTGACGGAATGCAACCAACATTTAAACAAACGCCGCCTAAAACCGGATAACGCTCAACCAACGTGACTTGCTTACCTAAATCGGCCGCTCGAAACGCTGCTGTGTAGCCTCCTGGACCGCCTCCCAGCACTAAAACTTCTGTTTTCAATTGCGCACCTTCAATATAAATAGAACACGGACGGCACGAATTAGACGGATCAGCACTGTTAAAAAATCCGTTTAATTCGTATTTGATTTTTAGCTCAGTTTTTTAATACTGACGAATTTGTTTTCGGACGTTAATTCCATTTCAAAATATCCGTTGATGCCCTGCTTGGTCAGGAAAGGCTGTATTCGTCCTGCCGGAAAAGCGATCCTTCGGCCGTCATCGGCAATAACGGATACATTTTTGGCAATGCCTTGATAGACCTTCAGATATTGGTCGTATGACAATTTTATTGTAAAGCGGATGGTTTGATGTTGGGTCATGTTGAATTCACCACGAAAACACGAAGGACATGAAAAAATAAAACTTCGCGCTCTTCGTGTCTTCGTGGTTATACGTTTTTTATCAATTAACGGCTGTTTTGCAACGCGGCAATACGCTCTTCCAATGGCGGATGGCTCATGAACAATTTGCTCACACCGCCGCCGTTAATGCCGAAAGCCGCCAACTGACCCGGCAAGTCTTCCGCTTCGTGTCCACGCTGCAAGGCGCGCAAGGCTCCGATCATTTTTTCACGTCCGGCCAAGTTGGCGCCGCCAGCATCGGCCTTGAATTCCCGGTAGCGGGAGAACCACATGACCAACATGGAAGCTAAAATTCCCAAGACGATTTGAGCCGCCATTTGCGTGATGTAATAAGCCGGGCCGTAACCGCGCTCGGTTTTAAATACAACGCGATCGACAACATGGCCAATCACTGTCGCGAAAAAATAAACGAAGGTATTTACCACGCCTTGCATTAGCGCCATCGTCACCATATCGCCGTTGGCAACATGGCTGATTTCATGACCGACGACAGCTTCAACTTCATCGGCATTCATGTTGTGCAGCAAACCGGTGCTAACCGCTACCAACGCACTGTTTTTACTCATGCCGGTAGCGAATGCGTTGGCATCGGGCGTATCGAATATACCGACCTCCGGCATGCCTATACCGGCTTGCCTGGCTTGTCTGGCGACGATGTCAATCAGCCAACGCTCGGTTTGGTTTTGCGGCTGTTCAATCACATAAACTCCCATCGCTTTTTTTGCCGACCATTTAGACATCGCTAATGAAATAACCGAACCTGTCATACCGATTATTGCCGACATAACTAGCAGAGCATTCAGATTAAGATCGATACCCTGAGCATCGAGAGCGCTGCTTAAACCTAAAACATTAAAAATAATACTGACAACAACCAATATCGCCGCATTGGTTGCAATAAAAAGAAAAATGCGCATCATATGTTTGAGCCTTTGATAAGTTAAGGTTTGATCGATATGGGGGTTGAATAACATATTCCAACCCTTCTTAAGGGTGCTAATATAACTTAAAGTTTATAAATGGAGGGGATTCTTATGCATATTGTAAAAGTAATATTGTTTGCCTCGTTTTTAGCTAATCCCTGTTTAAGCTTTGCCTTACAAGAAAGTCACCAGAACATTCTAAAGCAACTGCATGTCCCCGCCGGTTTCAGTATCTCTGTCTTTGCCGATAATCTGCCCAATGCGCGCAGTTTAGCTTTAGGCGATAACGGGATAGTATTTGTTGGCACCGGAGCCGGTGATTCGGTTTATACGGTGCAAGACAGCGATAACAATGGCATAGCCGACAAACGCTTTATCATCGCTAACCGTTTATTTATGCCCAACGGCGTTGCTTATAAAGACGGCTCGCTCTATGTAGCCGAAATCAATCGCATTATCCGTTTCGACCGTATCACGCAGCAATTAGCCAATCCGCCAAAACCTGTCGTAATTTACGATCAACTCCCATCGGAAGAACATCACGGCTGGAAATACCTGCGTTTTGGTCCCGATAATAAGCTGTACACGGCAATTGGGGCACCTTGTAATATTTGTGAACCGGGGAAAACGATCTTTTCCTCTTTGGTCAGGTTAAATGCCGACGGTACCGGTAGCGAAATTCTTGCCAGAGGTATCAGAAGCTCAGTTGGCTTCGACTGGCAACCGGAAACCAATGCTTTGTTTTTTACTGACAATGGCCGCGATTATTTGGGTGATGATTTGCCGCCTGACGAGCTTAACCAATGGACAGCTACCGGCGAACATTTCGGTTTTCCTTATTGTCACGGCGGAGATATTCTTGATTCCGAGTTTGGCACAGGAAAAAACTGCCGCCAATTCACCGCGCCGGTTTGGAAGTTCAAAGCGCATGTGGCTCCGTTGGGAATGCATTTTTATCGGGGCGAACGATTCCCGAAAGAATTTAAAAACCAGTTGTTTGTTGCAGAGCACGGTTCATGGAACCGGTCAATACCTCAAGGTTATAGAGTCGCATTAATAAAGTTCAATCAAGGCAAGCCGGTCTCTGAACAGGTATTTATCGATGGCTGGCTGACCAAAGATCACACTGTAATTGGGCGTCCGGTTGATATTCTGGAAATGCCCGATGGCAGTTTATTAATCAGTGACGATGCGCTTGGCATCATTTATAAGGTTGAATACAAAGGTAATAATGGATAAACAATTTGAAATCATAAACAAGGAAACCGTTTACCAAGGTTTCTTCCGTCTGGAAAAATATCGACTTAGACACACATTGTTTGCCGGAGGATGGAGCAGCGAAATAACTCGCGAGTTATTCATGCGCGGCAGCTGCGTTGCGGTTTTGTTATACGATCCCGATGCCGATAAAGTAGTATTGATCGAGCAATTCAGGGTCGGCGCAGTTTCAAACCCTGATAAGGCTTGGCTGGTGGAAATCGTTGCAGGAGCGATCGAAGAAGACGAAATTGCCGAACAAGTTGCTTACCGGGAATCGATGGAAGAAGCAGGCTGTGAAATTCAACAATTAATGGTCATCAATAAGTTTTATACCACACCGGGAGGTTCTTCCGAATGGATCACACTGTTTTGCGGCAAAGTAGATAGCTCTGAAGTAGGGGGCATTCACGGCTTGGATCACGAGGATGAGGATATATTGGTACGCGCCGTTGATTTTGACGAGGCATATCAGATGTTGGAGAACGGCGAGATAGAATCGGCGATCCCGATTATTGCTATCCAATGGTTGGCATTGAATAAACAGAAACTCAAACAGGAATGGGGAGTATAGAAAAGGGGTTAAAGCTTTTTCAGATTATTGAAAGGCTCTGCAATTAAACATTGCAGAGCTTCAATGTATTAACAATTAATCGACTATCTTACATTTTTCACGTGAAGCATCCACTCGATCACGCAATTCCTTACCAGGTTTAAAATGAGGCACATGTTTTTTTGATAATGCTACAGATTCACCTGTTTTAGGGTTACGTCCCATACGAGGAGGACGCAAATGTAGCGAGAAACTACCAAATCCCCTAATCTCGATTCTTTCACCGGAAGATAACGCCTGATTCATTTGTTCGATGATGCATTTTACCGCTATTTCTACATCTTTCTGTGCCAAATGAGGCTGATGCTTGGCAAGCGCTTCAATTAATTCTGATTTTGTCACATTCTATCCTGCGAAAACAAATAAAATTAAAGGGGTATGAGTAAGCACATACCCCTCATGATTTTTATTTTTCCATTTGCTTAAAGATATCAGCAAAAGTAGGTGTAGCAGCACCAACTGATTGCTGAGAATGATCTTTAATAGAATGAGCTTCTTCATCTGTATCTTTAGCTTTTATAGACAAAGAAATTGACTTGCTTTTCTTATCAACGCCGATGAATTTAGCTTCAATTTCATCGCCTTCTTTTAACAACGTTCTCGCATCTTCAACGCGGTCGCGTTGAATCTCGGAAGCACGCAAATAGCCTTCAACATGATCGGCTAAAGTGACAACTGCGCCTTTGGCATCAACTTCTTTAACAGTTCCTTTTACCAGGCTGCCTTTTTCATGAGTAGCCAGGAAGTTTTGGAAAGGATCTTGTTCAAGTTGCTTGATACCTAAAGAGATACGTTCGCGCTCAGAATCAACCGCTAAAATAACAGTTTCCAGTTCATCGCCTTTTTTGAAGTCGCGAACCGAGGCTTCGCCTTCATCCGCCCATGAAATATCGGACATATGAACCAAACCGTCGATACCGCCATCCAGGCCAATGAAAATACCAAAATCAGTGATTGACTTGATTTTTCCTGAGATTTTGTCGCCTTTGTTATGTGTTGCAGCAAACTCATCCCAAGGATTGGTTTTGCATTGTTTCATGCCCAAAGAAATACGCCGACGTTCTTCGTCGATTTCCAGAACCATAACTTCAACTTCGTCGCCCAATTGAACCAGCTTAGAAGGATTAACGTTTTTGTTGGTCCAATCCATTTCAGAAACGTGAACCAAGCCTTCCACGCCTTCTTCGATTTCAACGAAGCAACCGTAATCGGTCAGGTTGTTGACTTTACCGAATACGCGTGTGCCCGCTGGATAACGGCGAGCGATGTTTTGCCATGGATCTTCACCCATTTGCTTCATGCCCAATGAAACGCGGTTTTTGTCTTTGTCGTATTTCAGGACTTTAACTTTAATTTCTTGACCGATTTCTACACATTCGGACGGATGACGCACGCGTCTCCATGCCATATCGGTGATATGTAACAAACCGTCAATACCGCCAAGGTCGATAAACGCGCCGTAATCGGTCAGGTTTTTAACCACACCGGTAACAACTGCGCCTTCTTCTAACGTTTTCAACAATTCTTCTCTTTCTGCGCTGTATTCTTTTTCTACAACAGCACGACGAGACAGAACTACGTTGTTACGTTTTTGGTCGATTTTTATAACTTTGAATTCTAAATCACGATTTTCCAGGAAAGCCGTGTCCCTGATTGGGCGAACATCAACCAGCGAGCCAGGCAAGAAGGCGCGCAAAGCACCAACAGCCACGGTGAAACCGCCGCGAACTTTACCAGTAATACGGCCGATAATGGTTGCTTCTTTTTCAAACGCATTTTCAAGTTCGGACCAAGCTTTATTTTTCTTCGCTTTATCACGAGAAAGCAGTGTAGCACCAAGACCGTCTTCAAATAAGTCAAGAGCAACCTCGACTTCGTCGCCAATGGCAACTTCTAATTCGCCATCGTTATTTAGAAACTGCCATTTTGGAATGACACCTTCCGATTTAGAATGGGTGCTGACGATGATCATATCGTTTTCGATATCGACAACCGTACCCATCAACATGGCACCAGGACGCATTTCCGTCTTGATTAGACTTTCTTCAAATAATTCAGCAAAGCTTTCGCTCATTTTCCATTCCCAAGCCTGTCAGACACGGACAAGCCTTTTCTTTATCAAAGTTAAAAGAAATCACACTCAAACCATTTTGAGGTGACACGTAAGAAATCCTTAACGGATTAAATTCAGCACTTCTTCAATAACGGATTCTAACGTCATATCCGAAGAATCAATATAAAGCGCGTCACTCGCCATCGCTAATGGAGCTGTCTTACGCTCCGTATCCCGGCGGTCTCGCTCTTCTATTTCTCTTGTTATCTGTACAAGATTAACATCAATTCCTTTTTCTATCAACTGTTTATATCTTCTTTTAGCTCTTTCATCCGCACTGGCGGTTAAAAACACCTTATTTTCGGCATCAGGAAAAACCACCGTCCCCATATCCCTTCCGTCCGCGACAAGTCCAGGCAAGCGTTTGAAATCCTTCTGTTTTTGCAGAAGAACTTCTCTTACTTTCGGAAAAACAGCAACAATTGCGGCAGTATTGCCGGTACTTTCAAGACCCAACTCGCCGGTAATATCTTCGCCGTCCAATCTGACGACCAATTCATCGCCGCAATCGAACTCCAGCTGCATTGCTTGCGCTATGTTAACAATCGCGGTTTCGTCTTTTATATCCGCATGCTGTTTTAATGCTGCAATGGCCAAAGAACGATAAATAGAACCGCTATCCAGATAATGCCAACCAAGCTTTTTCGCAACAGCCCTGCTGACAGTGCCCTTTCCGGCGCCGCTAGGACCATCGATAGTCAATACTGGGACAGTCATTAATCTTCCCTGCAAGTCAGGTTAACACCTAAACGCTTTGCCAAATCCCTGAACTCAGGAAATGAGGTGTTCACATTCTCGCAATCATGAATCGTAATCGGAGCACTGGCGCGCAACCCGGCAATTGAGAACGACATTGCGATTCTGTGGTCGCCGTGCGAGATTACTTCCCCGCCGCCAATCGGGCCGCCTTGGATAACCATGCCGTCCGCCGTGGGCTGGGCATCGACGCCCAAAATCTGCAACCCGTCGGCCATGACCTGGATGCGATCCGACTCTTTCACTCGTAGCTCTTCCGCGCCGGTTAACCGAGTTTGGCCTTCAGCACAGGCCGCGGCAACAAATAAAACAGGAAACTCATCAATCGCCAGCGGCACCAAATGCTCAGGAATATCTATGCCTTTAAGAGGACTATAAACCACATACAAATCGGCGACCGGTTCGCCGCCAACCGTGCGTTCGTTCAACACTTCGATGTTAGCGCCCATCAGTTTGAGAATATCGATCACGCCGGTACGCGTAGGATTAATGCCGACATGTTTCAACAACAGATCAGAGCCTGGAGCAATCGACGCCCCAACCAGGAAAAACGCCGCCGACGAAATATCGCTGGGCACATCAATATCGGCTGCCGTTAAACTACCGTCGGCCGTAATCGTAACTTTGCTGCCTTCTTTTTTAACCGGATAGTTAAATCCGGCCAACATGCGTTCAGTATGGTCACGAGTCGGTGCCGGTTCGGTCACGCTGGTTTCGCCTTGCGCATACATGCCTGCCAACAACAGGCACGACTTAACTTGCGCGCTGGCGATCGGCATTACATAATCGATGCCTTGCAACTGTCCTGCTTTGCCAATAATGCGCAGAGGCGCGGTGCCTTTTTCAGTAGTTTCTATCTCTGCGCCCATCGCCGCCAACGGCTCGGTAACCCGCTTCATCGGCCTGCCGGACAACGATTTATCGCCGGTTAACACGGTATTAAATGCCTGACCAGCCAGCAAACCGCTCAGCAAACGCATCGATGTTCCTGAGTTGCCCAAATACAGCTCATTCTTGGGCTCTTTCAAACCGTGCTTACCGACGCCGTGTATAGTCAATTCGCCATTGACCGGACCCTCGATTTCAACCCCCATATCGCGAAAAGCCTGCAACGTTGCCAACGCATCTTCGGCCTCAAGAAAGCCTTTTACATGCGTAACGCCTTCGGCCAGCGAGCCCAGCATGATGGATCGGTGCGACATGGATTTATCGCCGGGCACACGTGCCTCGCCTTGTAATTTACCGCCTGGTTGAACCTGAAATGTTATTGATTTTGACATATTAATTATTATCGAACTGGTCAAGAAAGCGTTGCCGTGCATTTCTGGCATACGTAAAGGTTTCAAAAAGTTGCCGGGTATCGTTAGTTTCCAGCAAACGTTGTATTTTATCCAATTCTCCCTTTAACTGCTCAATTAAAGGGATGATTTCGTCTTTATTCGCGGCGCAAATATCCTTCCACATCGTCGGATCGCTGGAAGCAATCCGGGTGAAATCCTTGAATCCGCCGGCCGCATATTGAAAAATCTCGCTTTGCTCGTCTTTATGGCCGAGCATATCAACCAAAGCAAAAGCCAGGATATGCGGCAAATGACTGGTGGCCGCCAATACGCCGTCATGGTGAACCACATCCATTACCGACACTAATGAGCCCATTTGCTCCCAAAAACGTTGGATTTTTTGCGCCGCTATCGGGTTGGTGTTTTTTATCGGGGTAATAATCAGGCGCTTATTCAAAAACAAGTCATTGACTGAAGCCGTAACACCGCTCTGCTCCGCTCCGGCAATCGGATGAGCCGGAACAAAATTATCGGGAACAAAGCCAAAAATTCGCTCCGCTGCAGCAATAACACTGCCCTTGGTGCTGCCGACATCGGTGTAAATTGCGCTATCCGACCACAGCGGCTTCAACAGCGCAAAAATGCTTTCGATGCTCGCGACAGGCGTAGCAAGTACAACACAATCGGCGCCTTGAACTGCCTTTGACAGCTCCAGGGTATAATCATCAATAACGCCCAACTGCTTTGCCGTTTGCAGGTTTTGCCTATCCTGCTCCCGACCGTAGCCGACTATGCTATCGCATAAACCATGCTGTCGGGCCGCGCGAGCAATAGACCCGCCGATCAAACCGACGCCAATAACGCAAAGTCTGTTAAACATTGGTTACTTTAGCTAGTGCCTGTAAAAACTGCTGATTTTCTGCCTCGGTGCCAATCGTAACGCGCAGATGATTAGGTAGCTCATAGACGCCGACCGGCCTGACGATAACTCCTTTGCGCAGCAAAGCTTCATAAATCGGTATCGCGGGCTGTTTCATATTGACCAGCACAAAATTGCCTGCCGATGGAATCCATTCGAGCCCCAGTTTTTTAAAGCCTTCGGTTATAAACTGCATGCCCTGGGCGTTAACAGCAATCGTGTTTTGCAAATGCTCGGTATCCGTCAACGCGGCTTCAGCTGCTGCCAAAGCCAGCATGTTATTGTTAAAAGGCTGACGCACCCGGTTCAGAATGTCGGCTAGTTGCGGACTGGATAAGCCATAGCCGACGCGAAGTCCGGCCAGACCGTAAGCCTTAGAAAAAGTACGGGTAATCAGCAAGTTGGGATATAAGTTCAGCCATGCAATAGACGTATCGGCGCTACCGTCTCCGACGAATTCACAATAAGCTTCGTCCAATACGCAAATACAGGTATCCGGTAACGCGGCGATGAAAGCTTCGACGTCAGCGTGGGCCAGTAAAGTACCTGTCGGATTATTCGGGTTTGCGATAAAAACCAAGCGCGTTTTATCGGTCACTCTTTGCAGCATGGCGTCAAGATCGTGACCGTAATTCAGCGCCGGAGCAACAACCGCTTTAGCACCAATCGCCTGGGTCACTAACGGATACACAGCAAAAGCGTGCTGAGAAAAAACCACTTCAAATTCCGGCGTCAAAAATGCACGGGCTACCAGCTCCAAAATTTCATTGGAGCCATTGCCCAACGTAATTTGGCTCATATCAACCGCATACTTTTTCGCCAATGCCTGCTTTAAATTAAAACCGTTGCCGTCGGGATACAGGGCCAAATCCTTTAAGGTTTCCTGTATCGCGGCCAAGGCTTTTTTTCCCGGACCCAAAGGATTTTCATTCGATGCAAGTTTTATGATGTGAGAAAGCCCAAGCTCGCGTTCAAGCTCTTCGATTGGTTTTCCCGGAGTATAAGGGATAAGCTTTTGTACGCCGGATACTGCAAGGCTATAGATTTTGTCAGCGTTATTCATGGGTAATACTGTGGCAAGAAGTAAATGAGAGGATGATTCAATAGCATGGAGAAACACGGATAAACCATCGTCCGCTTAATCGGCGCATCCGTGTTCTAATAATTAAAGTACGGCTTTGGGATAAGATCCCAAAAGCTTCAGCATGTTAACGCCACCATTCAACAGCGCCAAAGCCTGGGCAACGTTTTCATCTTCACTGTGACCTTCAATATCGATAAAAAATACATAATCCCATAATCCCTGGCGTGACGGCCTGGATTCGATATGCACCATACCGATATTAAATCTCGCGAAAGGCTCAAGTATCCTGTACAGCGCCCCGGGCTGATTGCCCGTCGACACAACCAATGAGGTTTTATCGTTACCGGTAGAAGACGATATTTGCTGGCCTATAATAATAAAGCGGGTGGTATTGTTGGATTCGTCTTCGATATTCTTCTCGATGACATTCAATTGATAGATTTCAGCCGCAACAATGCCGGCTATCGCAACGGCCTGTTTATGGGTTGACGCCAATTTTGCCGCCTCGGTATTGCTGTTGACGGCAGTTCGCTTCGCATGCGGCAGATGCCTATCCAGCCATTGCCGGCACTGGGCCAGCGATTGTTGATGCGAGAACACCTCGGTCACTTCATCCAGGCTATCGACCAATCCCAACAAGTTTTGGTGCACCCTGATTTCAACCTCGCCGCATATTTTTAGCGGCGAATGCAAAAACCTGTCCAAGGTATGACTGATCACGCCCTCGGTAGAGTTTTCGACAGGCACGACGCCGAACTGGCAGTTGCCGTTTTCCACGGCATTAAAAATATCGTTAATGGTCGAGGCCGGTACGGTTTTAACGGCCGAACCGAAATGCTTAATCGCGGCTTGCTGAGTAAATGTGCCCTCAGGCCCTAAATAGGCTACATCCAAAGGTTTTTCCAACGCTAAGCACGCCGACATCAATTCCCTGAAAAAATGCGCGGCGGTATCATCGGATAAAGGCCCCTGGTTCAAATCCTTGATGCGCCGCAATACCAACGACTCGCGATCCGGGCGGTAAAACGATCCATTCTCGCCCAGCGCGATCTTGGTCTTGGCGACTTCCATTGCGCAAGATGCGCGCTGATTCATCAATTGTAGAATCTGCTTATCGATCGCATCGATTTTGTCTCTTAGTTCAGAAAGGGGGGTGACAGATGTCATGGCGGCCTGATTTAATTATTTTATTTTTGTGACTACTCAGAACAGGATGATTACTGATAAAAAATCCGTTTAAATCCGTCTAATCTGTGTCATCCGTGTTCCGCTTATCTTTCTTCAATTTAATGAGTGCGTTCAAATTCAGCCATGAAATCAATCAAGGCCTGCACGCCAGCCTCCGGCATCGCATTGTAAATACTTGCCCGCATGCCGCCGACTGAGCGATGACCTTTCAGCTCGAACAAGCCATTGGCTTCCGCAGCCGCTAAAAACGGTTTGTCCAGGCTTTCGTCGGCCAAGATAAACGGCACGTTCATCCGCGAACGGGATGCCGCTTCTACCGGGTTCGAATACAAAGCCGACTGGTCGATGGCTTGATACAGTTTCGCCGCTTTCGCAATATTGCGTTGTTCTATAGCCTCAACGCCGCCCTGCTCTTTTAACCATTTCAGCACCAGTCCGCATAAATACCAGCTATAAGTTGCCGGCGTATTCAGCATCGATTGGTTTTTAGCCTGTTCGGCATAATCGAAAACCGGCGGCACCGTTTTAGGCGCATGGCCGACCAAATCATCCCTGACTATGACCACAGTGACGCCTGCCGGCCCCATATTCTTTTGCGTTCCCGCATAAATCAAACCGTATTGGCTGACGTCGATTTTGCGCGACAGGATATTCGACGACATATCCGACACCAGCGGCAAGCCCTTGCTGTCCGGGCAAGACTGGAACTCCACGCCATGAATGGTTTCGTTCGAGGTATAGTGCAGATAAGCTGCCTGACTATCGATGGTCCAACTTGCAGCATCGGGAATCGTGGTGAACTTCGTGTCTTCCGAACTGGCGCTGACGACTACGTCACAATAAGCTCCGGCATCTTTAATCGCTTTTTCCGACCAAGCGCCGGTTTTCAGGTAACAGGCTTTACTTTTACCGTTCAGGATATTTTGCGGGATTAGGGAAAACTGTCCCGATGCCCCGCCTTGCAGGAATAAAACTTTGTAGTTTTCAGGAACAGCCATCAGCGCTCTTAAATCGCTTTCCAGTTCTTCGGCGATAATAGAGAAATGCTTGCCGCGATGACTCATTTCCATGACCGACATGCCGCTATCGCGCCATTCGAGTATTTCTTGCTGCGCTTGCCGTAACACCGATTCGGGGAATGCGGACGGACCTGCGCTAAAATTATAAACTCTGGACATTACGATTCCTCACCTGATTCAATATCGTCATTAGTTATTTCTTCCGATCCGCCCTGCTCCGATTCGGCATCGTCTAAAACTTCTTCATCGGTATCGTCTACGCCTGCCAAACCTTCGATACGATCAACACCGATTACTTTTTCATTTTTGTCCGGCCTGATGATCGTCACACCCTGGGTATTTCTGCCGACGACCGAAATACCGTCAACCCGGGTGCGGACCAATGTGCCGCCATCGGTAATCAGCATGATTTCGTCATGATCATTGACCAGCACGGCGCCGACTACAGCGCCGTTACGCGCGGATGTCTGTATTGCAATCAAGCCCTGGCCGCCGCGTTTATGGCAGGTGAATTCTTCCAGCTTGGTTCGCTTGCCGAAACCGTTCTCGGTGATATTCAGCACGGTACCTTCGGTGCCAATAATCAGCGAAATGACTTTTTGCCCTTCCTGCAAACGAATACCACGCACACCGGCTGCCGTCCGCCCCATCGAGCGCACATCGTCTTCATTGAAACAAACGGCTTTGCCGTCGCTGCTGAACAGCAACACGTTTTGTTGGCCGTCGGTCACCGCAACGCCGACCAGGTTGTCGCCGTCCCTGAGTTCGATTGCAAGCTTGCCGCTAGTGCGTTGACGCTCGAATTCTCCCAGAGGCGTTTTCTTGACAGTACCCGCCGATGTCGCCATAAAAATGAATTTATTGTCGGTAAATTCGCGGATCGGCAACATCGCATTAATCTTTTCGCCTTGCTCCAGCGGCAGCAGATTAACAAACGGCTTGCCCCTGGCCGCACGGCTGGCAACAGGCAATTGATAAACTTTAAGCCAATAAACTTTGCCCAACGAAGAGAAGCACAAGATAGTATCGTGGGTATTCGTTACAATCAGCTTATCGACAAAATCCTGTTCCTTGGTTTGCGTTGCCGACTTGCCTCGGCCGCCGCGCCGTTGCGCCTTATAGTCGCTGAGCGGTTGGGATTTGACGTAACCTTCATGCGACATGGTTACCACCATGTCTTCTTCGGTAATCAGGTCTTCATCGGATAAATCCGCGTGATTTTGGACGATTTCCGTGCGACGCTCGTCGGAATATTGTTCCTTGATAGCTACCAGTTCTTCCCTGATGATTTCCATCAGGCGTACATCGCTACTCAGAATAAACAGATACTCATCAATCAGCGCCAACAGTTCTTTGTATTCGTTGACGATCTTATCTTGTTCCAGACCGGTCAAGCGATGCAGGCGCAAATCGAGAATTGCCTGAGCTTGGGCTTCGGACAAACGGTAAATGCCGTCATGAAGGCCGAACTCCATCGCCAAATCTTCGGGCCGCGAACGATCCGCATCGGCGCGGTCCAACAGCGTTGCGACCAATCCTGCTTCCCAATCTTTCTCCAACAACTTGACCTTAGCTTCTGCCGGAGTAGCCGCGGCTCTGATCAATGCGATCATCTCGTCGATGTTAGCCAAAGCGACTGCAAGTCCTTCTAAGATATGCGCTCTCTCCCTGGCTTTACGCAAGTTGTAGATCGTTCTGCGCGTAACGATTTCACGCCGGTGATTGATAAATGCTCCGATAATCTCGCGGAGATTCATGCAATGCGGACGGCCATCCAGCAACGCAACCATATTGATGCCGAACACGGTCTGGAATTGCGTTTGCTTATACAAGTTGTTCAACACCACGTCGGGCACTTCGCCGCGACGCAGTTCGATCACCATGCGCATACCGTCTTTATCCGACTCATCGCGCAAACCGGAAATGCCTTCAAGTTTGCCTTCCTTAACCAATTCGGCAACTTTCTCCAGCAATCTGGCTTTATTGACCTGATAAGGCAGTTCGGTGGCAATGATCGCTTGCCGGCTTCCGTCGCCGATGTCTTCAAAATGGCAACGCGCGCGTAAATAGATTTTGCCGCGCCCGGTGGTGTAAGCGTTGTAAATACCGGAAGCGCCGTTGATAATCGCCGCAGTCGGAAAATCGGGGCCAGGCACATGAGCCATCAGCTCATGAACGGTTAAATCGGGTTTATCGATCATCGCCAAACAGGCGCTGATCACTTCGGATAGATTATGCGGCGGAATATTGGTCGCCATGCCCACGGCGATGCCGGACGAACCGTTAACGAGCAAAGTCGGCACCCGCGTCGGCAATACTGTCGGCTCGGATTCCGATTCGTCGTAGTTTGGTGCAAAATCGACCGTTTCCTTATCCAAGTCGGCCATCAACTCATGGGCGATTTTCGCCATCCGCACTTCGGTATAACGCATCGCGGCAGGAGAGTCGCCGTCAACAGAACCGAAATTACCCTGCCCGTCGATCAACATGTAACGCATCGAGAAATCCTGCGCCATACGCACCATCGTGTCGTAAACCGCGGTGTCGCCATGCGGATGGTATTTACCGATCACGTCACCGACCACACGCGCCGATTTTTTATAAGGCTTGTTCCAGTCGTTGCCTAACTCGCTCATCGCATACAATACACGGCGGTGAACCGGCTTTAGGCCGTCCCTGACATCCGGAAGGGCTCGGCCGACGATAACGCTCATGGCGTAATCGAGATAGGACTGTCTCATCTCATCTTCGAGATTGACAGGTAATATTTCTTTAGCGAAGTTTGACATTGATCCCTATATACACAGTGCGCCGTTAATGAATGCCGGCATAGTTTTGTGATTCAGTACGAACACACGTTTCCTGTTTTTTTTGTTTTAAGTGCGACTACATGACAAGAAATTAAGTCGCAAATTATAACAAATTGTCGCCATAGTGTCGAAGCGGATAGTTTTTTGCAATGAGGTAATCCGGCAAAGCTTATCCTCCCGGCAAAAGCTGCCGGGACTCAGGCATAAGAGATTTGAACCGCAACCTGCGGTTTAATATCAGCAGAATATTTCCGCCAAAAAGTTCTGCATCGCTATCCACGAGCGCCGGTCTGCGTCGGGCTGATAGAGCATACCGCGCGCCGGATCGTTAGCGACCGGATTAGTGAATGCATGCATGGTATGACCGTAAGCATGTAACTGCCAGTCGGCGCCGGCTTCGGTCATTTCCTGTTCGAAAGCTAATACTTGCTCCGCCGGCGCCAACGGATCGTCCCGCCCATGCAAAGCCAGGATTTTTGCTTTGATGGCATTACCCTGAGCGTTGCCAGGAGCACTCAGCAAGCCATGAAAACTGACCACGCCTTTGATGTCAACGCCGGTTCTAGCCAAGTCCAACGAACACAAACCGCCGAAACAGAAACCGATAGCGGCAATTTTAGTATCGTCAACCCAAGGCATTAATTTCACGGCAGACAAAGCTGCTTTCATGCGTTTTTGCAGCATGGCACGATCATCCATAAAAGGCTGCATCAACTTCATATTTTCTTCCGGCCCCGAACCCAGAACGCCCTTGCCGTACATATCGACCGCAAAACCGACATAGCCAAGAGCTGCGAGCTTTTTAGCTTTCTCGGCAACGAACTCATCCCTTCCGGCCCAGGTATGGTTAATTAACACTGCCGGCCTGCGCGCTGGAATCGCATCGTCAAACGCGAAAAAAGCTTCCAGAACGACGTCGTCATCCAGGTAAGTTATGGTATTCGACACTATTGCCATGATATTTTCTCCTTATCTAATGCGGCCCGATTCCCGCAAGGCTTGTAAAAAACCGGCGGAAGCTTCTTCTACCATATCCAGCACTTTCTCAAAACCATATGCGCCGCCATAATAAGGATCGGGCACCTGGCGTTCGTTTAAGTGCGGCGCATAATCAAGAAAATACTTTATCTTCGCTTTATGCTGCTCAGGACACGAATTAACCAATATTGAATAATTGTCGTCGTCCATCGCTAATACATAATCGAAATCCTCAAAGTCGCCAAAAACCACTTGCCTGGCCCGCAAATTAGACAGGTCTATACCTCGCTCACGAGCTGCGGACTGCGAACGCAAGTCCGGCGCATTGCCGACGTGGTATGCATGCGTACCGGCCGAATCGATCGCAAAATAGGCGTCCAGCTTATGATCCTTAACCAATTTCGTAAAAACGCCTTCGGCAGTCGGCGAACGGCAAATGTTGCCCATACACACAAACAAAACGCTTATTTTTTCTTTATTATTCAAAATCTTACCCACGCAAATAAAAGTTTCCCGATCGTTTTTTGTATTTTTAAGTTCAATTATATCAGATAGTTATGACTTGATTTTTTGGGGAACTAGAACAACGAAAATACCGTATTTAAACTAGCCCATGATTCAGGGCCTAAAGCGGCAATACCCAAACAATTATTCTTTACCACGCCCCACCATCATCAACATTATCGCCAATAAGATGATAGCCAACACCGGCCAAAAATAAGGCGCCATGATAAAAATTACCATCAATGCCGCGAACATGAAGAATAGAAACAGAAAGAAACCGACGCCTAAAAACAACAAAACGGTGAGCGCGCCGGTGATAACCATGATCAACAAGAATGTGGGGCCGGCAGCAAAGCGCACCAATGGCTCTGCAACCGGCTCTCCATTAAATAAAATACTGAGCTGCCCAGCGTTGGGATGAAATAAATAACTCAAAACCGCAGTTACCGCACCAACTAGCAGTACCTTTACAATCAGCTGGTTATTATTTTTCCGTTTCATAAATAATCTACTCAAGTCTCCTTGTGATGCAAACTTATTCTAGCCAGAGACCAGCCCAGAAACAGCATATTAATACCCACAAATAAACCTAACAGCCAGTGCGCCGATTCAGACCAATAAATCCAGATGATCACAGCAAAAAGCAAAGCCGTAACCCCGCTAAACAGAATCAATCCCCAGTTAGCCAGAGGCCGCATCATTAATGCCAGGGAAATTTTGGCAATGCCCTCCAGAGCGAAGAATATCGTCAATAACATCGTTAACGTCACTGCCCCGGCAACCGGGTTGGCGATAAATAAATAGCCGATGATAATCTGCAAAATCCCCATGAACAGCCACCAGCCAAAACCCGGCATACTGGAAAACATAAAGGCCCGGCTAACATGAACTATTCCGCCGAACAGCAAAATCCATCCCAGGAATATGGCCGTCGCCACAGTAAAAAGTTGCGGAACTACGATTGCGCAAAACCCAAGAAAAATAAAAAAGATACCTTCCGCTAGAAACAACTGCCAATGCGCTTGCAAATAGCCCCGCATTTGCTGCTGCATCTGTTTTAGTTCAGCATTGATATCGTCTACTTTAGTCATAGTCTCCTCCTGTCATATCTGCAAAAATACCGGTAGCCTGGCATGTAGGCTTTTTTTAAAACTGTAACGACAAGTAACTGAGTGATATGGAACGGCGGCTGCCGATCCAATAGCTGTATCATGCACTAATACGAATTCCAAAGAGTAGTTATATTTTGGGGAATAACGATAGCCTCCCTGCCGACGCGTCGGTTGTACCGGCTTTTATTTCTGCTGCGCCGCCGCTTCACGTAATTTTTGCCGCGTTTGTTCGAACAACGCGCTCAAGCCCGGGCAAGGATTTGGAGCATCCAACGCTTTAAGCAGGGCCGCCGCCAAGCCAAAATCAGGATCGCCCCCCACGGATTTGTTAATACCGCGTCTTGCAATGCCTGGGGCAACCGCCTCGTCCGAACAAGCCAATTCGATCAGTTTCGGGTGCAGCACCTCGGTACGATAACTATCCAACTGCAACAAATTACGATATTCACATGCCAACAAGGTTGGATTATCGCTATAGCAACTTGTCTGGCTAATCGGCTTACCCAACAATAAATTCGCGCCCACAGAACCGATACGCGTCTGGAATGCGCTGAATTTCTCACTATCCAGTATAGGCTTGAGCATTGCTTCCAACTTACGATATTGCTGTTCATTCCATTCCGGCGCCAGACTTTCGGCGATAAATATCCCGTCAAGATTAGCTTGCGACCAATCAACGCCAAGCAATTCGGCTTTGCGCAACTCCGCGGCCTGTAGCCCTGCCAAGGCTAAATCAGAGCCTTGCAGATGCGCATAGACTAAATTCGCACCTTGGAAACTCGCATCGCGCAAATAAGCTCCCTGCATCTTTACTCCGCGCAAGTCGGCGCCCTGAAGATTTGCTCCATTCAGGTCCGCCCCCTGCAAATTCGCGCCGCGCAGGTCCGCGCTTTGCAACTTAGTCCAACTTAGATCAGCGCCTTGCAAATTGGCCCCGCGTAAGTCCGCGCCCTGCAAATTAGCTTCGGTCAGAGTCGCACTCTGTAGTTGAGTCCCGCCCAAAATCGCACCCTGTAGTTGCGTTTTATCCCAACCGATCACGCCCTGCAACTTTGCTTTCAACAAGATTGCACCTTGCAACTGGACATGGCGAAGATCGGCTTTAGGCAGCACGGCCCCGAAAAAATTGGCAAAGCGCAGGTCGCGATTTTGTAAGTTGAGCCCGTCGAATTCCTTAAAAGCCGCATCACGTACCTGCTTATCCGGGTCTATTGCTTGAGTCAACAGCGATAAAGAGACCCCTTTGGGCACTAACCTTGCCTCCCTGAGATTCAGGTTGCGTGGAAATAAGCCCAAGTTAAACCATGAGCAAGGACCGAGCATTACTTGGAGAATAGACGCATCCGCTTTCTCGGCCATTGTCAGCGACGTGCAAGAAACGACATCATATTTATACGCGGCGACGCTCAGCCATGTCTCGGGCACCCTGCGGATCAACCAATCCTCGAAGTGACCGGAAGTATGCTCAGGCGCGCCTTGCTCCGCAGCGTAGTAAGCCTGAACGGTAATACTGCCCGGTATCACCGCAACGATGCTGAGCAGGACAATCAACGGCACTGAGATCATCAGGAAAATCATCCCCTTAGGTTCGGCTCTCGATTGCAGCACAGGCCGGGAGACGACTTCAGCGTTGGACAGATTCGGCCGGATGCGCTGAATCAATCTCGTGAGCCAACTCCATCCGAGAGCACTCAAATACCGGAGCCAGGCGGGCCAATATCCCAGCAGATGGAACTTGAAACTCCGCCACCACTCCCAAGCACGGTCTTGGGGAGAAGCGATCAACGGCCACAAGGTAATCAGCATGACGGCGTCGCCCCAAACGGCAAGCCGTTCCGACCAGGTGATGGCTTCGTCATGAAACGGCAAGAAGCGGATTTGTGCGGCCAACAAGACTAACAAAGGTAAAGCGATCACAGTAATACCGACCACCAAGGATAGCAGCTGACGAATCAACCAGACCTCGGAACGTCCGACAATAAGGTGAGTAAACGGAAAGATGAACAAGCGGTTACGCACTTGTTGGCCGGCCGGCGTATCGGGAAGATCGTGGTCCAGATTCCAAAGCTTGCAGGAGAGCAATTCCAATTGCATCAGCAGGTTGAAATGCAATAGAACGACCATCCACGGCACAAAAGAGTAAAAAGTCGTCAGCGGCAATTCCACATCCAGAATCGGTAATTTGACCGGGCTGATGCGTAACAGGTCTTCATGGGTTGTGCCCCAGATAATGACGCCGAGATAGGTCACAAAGGCCATGAATGCGACATGGAGTGCAGCCACGGTCTGAGATGCCGAATTGGCAGACTCCAGAAGTTTCTCGATATGCGTAGAGAGTTCTTCGTTGCTTTGTGGTAGCGAATTAGACATGGCGGTTAGGCGGGTTGCGCTGAGGATAACCTATCATCGCTTAGCACTTAAAATCAAAAGCTATATCCTCCATCCTATTTATCTATTGGCAATCGACTTATCCTTAACCAAGATCAACCTGCCGCATGTCTTATCCTGCTCTCTGGTTGGCGTTCAAATCCGGACTCTCCAGAAACCATCTATAAAACTCACTTGCCGACATTGGTTTCGCAATTAGATAACCTTGGGCAAGGTTGCACCCCATCTCCGCTAGAGCGGCGTACTGCTGAAGCGTTTCAACTCCTTCGGCGACAATTTCACGAGATAAAGATTTTGCCAATGCCACAATGCCAACAATAATCGCATACGAGGCTTGATCGTTTAACATGTTATAGACAAATGTTTGATCGATTTTAATGGTACTGATCGGCAATTTACATAAATAAGCCAACGAAGAATAACCCGTACCAAAATCATCCAACGCAAAATCCACACCGAGTTTCTGGCATTCGCGCATCGTTTCGGTAACGGCGTCAAAGTCTTCTAATGCGGCTGTTTCTAAAACTTCTATCTGTATTGCTCCCCTCGGCAAATCAGGATACTTGGCCAGTTGTTGCTGTAAATAACTTATAAAGCCGGCAGACTGAAGATGGCAGGCGGAAATATTAATAGACAGCTCAATTTTGACGTTCTGCTTATACCAGTGATATTGCTGCGCCAAGGCGGTCTCGATCACCCATTCCCCGACACTTATTTCCAAATCGGTTTGATGAATATACGGAAGAAACTCTACGGGCGACAGCACTCCGCGCTCAGGGTGCCGCCAACGGATCAAGGCTTCAGCACCCGTAGTAGCTTGGCTCTGAAAATTGCTCTTAGGCTGATAAAACAATTCCAGTTCACCACGCTCCAGGGCTTTCTGGATACGATTCTGCTCGCTGTTTAGGCTGCGCATGCGCAGGTCTTCGTCAACATCAAAAAAATGATAGCGATTTTTACCTGAAATTTTCGCTGTACACATCGCTTGATGTGCGTGACGCAATAGCATATCCGGGTTGTCGTTATCGTATGGATAAAGCGTTACTCCCACACTCGCAGTAACGGGGTAAACGACGTTATTCGCTATGATTTTATTTGAAATCGACGCGAATAATTTTTCTAAAAGAACGGTGCATTCGTATTTATTCGGAATACCGTAGAATAAAGTCACAAACTCGTCGCCGCCTACCCGGAAAACGGTATCCGCTCCCCCTACCGCATGACTGATACGCTTGCCCCATTCAATTAATACTTCATCGCCCGTTTCAGCGCCCCATTTGTCATTGATAACTTTGAAACCGTCCAAGTCAAAGTAACATATCGCCAATAAACCTTGATCTTGATCGCATTCCGCAATTGCCTGCTTCAGCTGCTCATCTAACGATTGGCGATTAGGCAGGCTGGTTAAGCTATCGTAATGAGCAATCTTTTTCAGGTCTTTCTGGTATTTTTTAATCAGGCTGATACCGCTAAATACGCCCAGATAATGTTCAGGATTACCATGCTGATCTTTTATCAATGTCACCGAAAGCCACTCTGAAAATAAGTCTCCGTTTTTATTACGGTTAACAATCTCACCTTGCCATTGGCCGGTTTCATTAATCGCTTTCCAGATCATGCTGTGAGCAGCCTGGTCTTGAACACCAAAGTTCTGCAACGCTAGTTTATTGCCCAATACTTCCAAACGTGAATAGCCGGTAATTTTTTTGTAGCCCGGATTAATATCCACTATATTGCCGTTCAAATCGGCAATAACGATGCCCTCCTGGGAGTTTTCAAAAACTTTCGCTAATAATCTTAATCGAGTTTGCGCTTGCTGACTTTCGGTTACATCGACCCCCAAACTTAAGGCGCCAATCACCTTGCCCTGCGCATCGTATAACGGCGACAATCTGAGATCGACACAACGCCGCATTCCTTGCATGCCAACCATATGTACCTGCAAATCTTGGTTTTTGCCGGCAAAAACTTCCTGAAGGATACCGCTATAATTATCTCGATCATCGGCATCGATAAATAAAAACGGATGTTGTTGATTTGCCTGATGCAAGTCTTCACATTCTTGCAGCACAAGACTTATCTTGTTAAGCAACAACCATCGATAATCCGTCGATAACACCGAAACGGATAAGGGCGCATTTTCAATCAGGTTATGCAGGAAAGCTAAATGCTGGCTGATGTATTTCCGGGATTGAACAAGCTCAATATGGGCTTTTACGCGTAGTTTTGTAATCTGACGATTGATAGGCTTGGTTATATAATCGACCGCCCCCAAATCAAAGCCCATGCTTTCCGATTCGGGTCCGGCCGCCGTCACAAAGATCACCGGAATGTCTTTAGTTTCCTCTTTCGCTTTCAGCGTCTTACAGACTTCAAAGCCGTCCATGCCGGGCATCATAATGTCCAGCAATATCAGGTCGGGCTGAGGGAGCTGATTGGCAATATACAGCGCCGTTTCACCGTTAGTTGCTACTTTTACCTGATAGTCCCGGCTTAATAATGCAGCAAGAATCTCAATATTAGCCGGCTCGTCGTCAACGATCAGTACAACAGGTCTGTCCAAAACTGAAAAAATCATGCCGTATCTCCTGGCAGCGAATTTATAATATCTGACAACATATCTCTTGCTTTTGGGTAATCGTAAGCCATCAGGCAGTCTAACAAAGCTTTATATTGCCTGCTTTCATTTCCATCTCCTGCCAGACAATCGATTTTGTTCAATAGTTCGCTATCGATATAGGCGTTTTCAAGCAATAGCGCATCGAGATCGCGAAAGAACTGAATATAGTCCTGCGATAGTTTATTACTTGTAACCTGATCATCAGTGCCGACTATCGTCTTTTGCTCGGAACATGCTTGAAAACTACTGCGAATCGCATGCAATAAGCTTGTGCGCAACACGGGTTTATTCAGTAAGACTGTAGTATTGGCGTTCAAATCCATCGGGAGTTGCAAAGGTTTCCGGTAATAGCTGTCAGTCAGGAGAATGATATTCGGTATAGCGTGCAAGTCAGTACGGCCACCAAAATCTTCTTGCAACAGCTCTGCATCGAGCAGCATCAAATCGAAAGGCGTCGAATCTTGTTTAATTATATCAATAGCTTGATTAACGGAATATGCCAAGCAAACATGACAATGCCATTCTTGCAAATAATATTGCAGTACCTCGCAAGAAGCCCGGCTGCCGTCAACTACGATTACCCGTAAACCGGATTGAAGTTTCACCGTTGAACTATCCGCTGTGAATTCTCCCGGCAATTCTACAGTGAATTCAAAAGCACTACCTTCCCCTAACCGGCTTGAAACATTGATCGCGCCTCCCATCAAGTTCACTAACTGCTGGCAGATGGCAAGCCCCAATCCCGTTCCGCCAAACTTACGGGAGATAGAAACATCCGCTTGGGTAAAAACTTGAAATAAATGCTCAATGGACTCTGTAGAAATGCCGATCCCGGTATCCCGTACTAAAAATCGAACGCCATAACGGCTCCGATGTTTTACCGCGTCGACTATTACATGAATCTCTCCATGCTCGGTAAATTTGACAGCATTGCCTATCAAATTAATTAAAATTTGCCGGATGCGTTGCTCGTCTCCCCATACGACATCGGGGACGGTTTTATGAATATGAATGAACAGTTGCAGACGTTTATGCTCTATCATACGAATAAAATGATCGGCCAGCCCTTGCAGCATCTCTTCAATTACAAACCGAGTATTTTCCAGCTTAACTTTACCGGATTCGATTTTAGAGAGATCCAGGATGTCGTTGATAATGGCCAATAAAGAATGTGAAGATTGTTGAATCTGGTTCAGGTATCGTTTCTGCGTATTATCGAGATTGTCGTTTTTAGCCAATTCCGCCAAGCCGGTTATTGCATTAAGCGGAGTTCGTATTTCATGACTCATATTGGCTAAAAATGCGCCTTTAGCATAGTTAGCTTGTTCCGCCTGTTCTTTGGCGCCAATCAGCTGATGCTCGGCGTATTGCAGTTTATCCGCGGTCAACAACATTTGATTGACCGTGGACTTAAACTCCTTAACCTTAAATACAGGGGCGTCCGGCTGGAAATTACCGTCACCGATTTGGATAGCCATGTTTTGTATGCCCTGCAGCGGATCGGATATATCCCGGCTTAAACGCTTCGCGCGCTGATACAGAAAACCAAAAAATAATAAATAGAAAATAAACAATCCCCCTAGTATGTACCAACCGATCCGGGTCAACCGCGCCGCCAAAACCTTTGCCGGCTTGAAAATTTCGTTTTCGGGAGCAAATATCGCCAAGCGCCACCCTGTACTGGGCAATGTTTTGCTAGCCAACAAATAAGGTTCGTTAAAATACACCAAGGTAGTGTTATTTTGTTGGTCTCGGGTCAAAGCTTCACTTAACTGGCGCATATCGGGACGTCGATGAATATTGAATGCATCGGGTTTAAAAGTCTCTTGACGGATAGCCTGGTCATAATGATGAGAAGTTAGTTCATGCAAGTTAAACAATTTTTCCGCCCGTTCGGGCAACGCTAATAACATACCGTCCTTACTGATCAGCACCGCAAAACCCTGCCATGGCAGCCGCAACGCCAGCACTTGCTTGACAATCGCGTCGAGCGTAATGTCAAGCCCAACAACGCCTTCAAGAAAATCGCCTTTATAAACCGGCGAAATTGACGAAACCATCCAACCTTGACCGGCAGGGTCCAAGTAGGCATCTATCCAAAGTGTTTTACGGTCGGGATTATGTTCAGCATCGGCTTCGTAATAAAAATTATAGGAAGGGATGTCCATTTTTTCCGGATATTGGCTTAAGACATCGAAATAAGGCCAAATTCTATTGAGGGAATCGTGGCTATTGAAATAAGCCTGCACCACTAGCGGATTTACGTCAACAATACGGCGCAAAGTGGCGTCAAGGCGCGAAGTTTGAGAAATTTTGGTTTTAATTGAGTCGTTAATTTTAACGAAGCCGCTGAAGAACACGGCCGCGCCTCCATCGTTGACGCGCGAGTAAAGCGCGCCATCTTTAGTCATCGCATAACGGTTTGGAAGCTCAAGATCTTTTTCAACCGGGCGAGCTAAAGCATCCTGGGTTTCTTGCCTGAGCAATTCAGTCAATTGCGATACTCCATCAAGCTGCCGTTCAATCGCATCGACATGATTCTCAACCAATCGCAATAATTCGTTGCTCGCTAAAGCCTGGATCGCAACTATTCTTTCGGTTTTAGACCATTCATGCGAAAGCATATAAACGCCCAGCAGCGCCAGCTCAACAAATAGCAATGGAATTAGCGCAGCCCGGACATAGGCGAGCCATACCCATTGATGCAAACTAACATCTTGCGGAAACCGTATAGATAAAATGCGCTTTTTAAACATTAAATAACAAAAAGTTTCGATGAAGAGAGAAAACCTTTTCTTGGTGCTTGATTTTCAAAGGATTCATTGTTGGATGAAGAGTCCTGAAATCAGCCCGCTTGCAACGTCTGAGGGAAGACTCGATTTCTTCCTGCCTTTTTTGCCATCCTAAGGGCATTACCCGCAGCATCTTTCAAGGTCTGCGGCAAAAAATAATCCGGAACTTTATTTCCTGTAGCCACCCCCAGGCTCACGGTGACCACAGGTATTGTTTCAGAACAGGCATGGGGTAAACCCATTTTTTCAACGCATTCACGCAAACGTTCCGCAACATGCAACGCTCCTTTTTCTGCCGTATCCGGCAAAATAACCACAAATTCTCCGTCGTCATAACGAGCGATCAAATCCCCAGGACGAACCAGATTCCTGGACAGTTCCCCGGCAACTTTCCTTAAGCAAATATCGCCGGCACTATGGCCATAATGATTGTTATATTGCTTGAAATGGTCGATGTCGATCATGATCAATGAGAGCGAGGTTTTATCGCGCACTGAGCGCTTCCATTCCGATATTAGCGACTCGTCAAAACGCCGGCGATTGCAGATGTCTGTCAAAGGATCAAACAACGATAACAACTCCAACAGGTCCGCTTGCTGCTTGGATTGGATGTGGTTATGGATACGCGCCTTGGCGACCGGAAGATTAATGGGTTTGGTAATGTAGTCGACAGCGCCCAGTTTTAATCCCAGTTCTTCATCGTTAGCCGCATTTTGGGCAGTCACGAAAATCACTGCAATTTTACGCGTAAGCGAGCTCTCTTTAAGGAGCCGGCAGACTTCGTAGCCATCCATTTGAGGCATCATAACGTCCAGAAGAATCAAGTCCGGCTGTTCGCGGTGCGCGACTTCCAAAGCTTCAGCGCCATTATTGGCAACTTTAATTTTGTATAGCGTGTTTAATGACTCAGCAAGAATTTGTATATTTTCCGGAACATCATCAACGATGAGTATCGTAGGGTGAGGCCTATTAATCATTCAATTTCTCCTGAGCAGAAGATAGTTCTTCAAACTGGTGTAGAATCTTGCGCGCTTCGGCATATTCGAACTTGTTGATCAGTTTCCGTAAACGGTTAAACCAGTCGAGCTGATTGCCGGATAAATGAGGCTTAAGCGAAGCCAGTACGGATTCCGGAATGAAATCATTCTTTTTCAATAGCAGGTCAAGCTCCGCCACAATGCGGCGGCTTGCCTCGGCGTTGCCGCTGAATTGCTGCGCCGGTTGTTCAGGATGATGCAGAGCACTGATGGCGGACACGGTTTGATCAAATACTTTACGAAAATAATGCATTGATACGGCGGGCAGCGCCGCCTTAAATTCGGTTTCGAGTGCTTCCGCAGCAGAGTGGAGCCGCATTGCGCCTATATTGCCCGACGATCCCTTAATTTTGTGCAGCAGTTCTTTGACCGCGGCAAAATCACCGGCATAAACCAGTGCTTCAACTTCATCAGGTAAGCCCTTCGTGTTTTCCATGAATGAGAAAAGCAGCCGGGTTGCAAGCTCTCGATTATCATTGATCATCAGTAATAAATTATTTAGGTCTAATATCGGCTGCTCGTCAGTATCCGGTGTTGCTATATCAATGGCGGGCATGATGGCCCCTGTTTCAACGCCAACAGCTTCATCAGGTTTTATCAATTGTACTAATAATGACATAAGTTTTTGAGGATTAATGGGTTTGGCTACGAAACCGTTCATGCCCAAGGCCATGCATTTCTGCTGCTCTTCTTGGGTCACTCCCGCAGTTAATGCGATAATAGGCAAATTAATAAAACGCGCTTGATTCCGTATCAGTTTCGTCGCTTCAAAGCCATCCATCTCAGGCATGTGCATATCCATCAATACCGCGTCAAAAGCATCGTTATCCAATAGCCCCATCACCTCTGCGCCGTTATTAGCTATTTCTACAGTGATCCTCGACAAGTTCAGCAATTCCTTGATTACTTGTTGATTGGTAGGATTATCTTCCACGACCAGAATCCGGGTGCCGGCCAGTAATTTACCGAAATCTCTTTGTGCCGGATTGGCAGGCAGCGTAGTCGGCATAGACGAAATGCCAAGAATCAATTCGAAACTAAAAATACTGCCTTTTCCGGATGTGCTCTCTACGGCAAGCTCACCACCCATCAGCTTCAATAAGTTATGACTGATAGCGAGTCCGAGGCCTGAGCCGCCGAAACGGCGCGTAATCGAACCGTCTACCTGGCTAAAAGGTTGGAATAGTTTTTCGCAATCCCGATCGGATATGCCGATACCGGTATCGATTACGTAGAACGACAGTTTGGCTTGCGACCGATAGAAATATTGAAGGGTAATTTCGAGCGTAACGGCTCCCTGTTCGGTAAATTTGATCGCATTGCCCACTAAATTAACCAATATTTGTTTTAGCCTGAGCCCATCGCCGAGCAGGAAACGCGGAATATCAGCTTCAACATTAATGTTAAAGTCGAGGCCCTTTTCGGCGGCATGATCGGCAAACAAGTTTCTGATGCTATCTAATATGACGTAAAGATCGAAGCTGCTGTGTTCAATAGTTAAACGCCCGACCTCCAGCCTGGAAAAATCCAGGATGTCATTAAGGATACTCAGCAGGCTATTGGACGAGCTATTAATTTTCTCCAGATAATTCCGTACTTCGTCCGGTACTTCTTTATTCAGCGCCAGATATGAAAGACCTATGATTGCGTTCATCGGGGTGCGAATCTCGTGCGACATGTTAGCGAGAAATTCAGACTTCGATTGAGCAAGCGCTTCAGCCCGGTTCTTGGCCAGCAAAACGATGGCTTCATTTTGTTTACGCTCGGAAATATCTTCAGCAATGCTTAAATAACCGGTAATTTCGCCGTTTTCATCCAGAATAGTCGTTACGGCAAGCGAAACAATCAATGTGGATTTATCCTTGCGGACATAAGTCCATTCCCGCTTTTCTTGCCCTAATCGATCGGCTTTAACCCAAAATACCTCCAGCCCGGATATGGGCCTGCCCAACTCAAGGCTTAACTCCTGGGCATGGCGCGTAATTTCTTCCTGCAAATGAATGATAACAGGGCTATGCTTGCCTATCATCTCTTCGGCACCGTATCCCAGCATAAGCTCTGCACCATGGTTAAAAATCGTAATCACTCCGTCAGGGGTAGTCGCTATAATGCTGATCTGGGTTGCCGATGACAGCACATTCTCCAAGGCTTTCTTAGCTTTGCCGGCTTCATGCAGCGCAACAGTCAGCGCAGCAGCGCGTTCGTCAACAAGACGCCGTAATACGCTCTCCCGGCCGGAAGACACCATAAAAAAAGTTCCGGCCAAGCTGGTCAGCATCAGGCCGGCCAGCAAAATCAGCCATACACTGCTTGAGTGGCGATACGTGAAATAATCTTGCGTAGGAACGACCTCAAGCCGCCATAACCGGCCGCCGACATTCATAGTTAAGCTATTGACAAGAGACAGATCTCTTCCAAACAAGCCTTTTTCTTGCAGGACAAAAGGCTTCAGTTCTTCCTGGCTGCTGCTGGCAAATAGTAATTGCTCTGTTACCGGAGCTGTTTCGTCAATAAGCTTGTATGACAAATTAGGTCTGTCCGAATCTTTAATTGCCGTACTGACAATATCGCCGCCCCGGAATACTGCAACAAGATAACCGAGAATATTGCTGCGCCGTTCTTCCAGCGTGTTGTGGGGCAAGTCTTTACGATACAGCGGCATGAATGCAAGCGCCCCATATTGATCTCCACGTTCCTGAACCAGCTTAATGCGGGCGGTTATCGCGATTTCTCCAGTATCCCGTGCCCGGTCAATAGCCTCGCGCCGCAGCTTATCCGAATAGACATCGAATCCCAGTGCGTTTTCGTTGCCTTTGTAAGGTTCAATAAAACCGACAGCAACATATTCCGGGCGATCCTGAGCTCTCGTCAGCTGTTTGGCCGCATTACGTTCGGTAATCTGGAAATTCGGATAGCCTTCGTTTTGGATGCCGTGTTCGAATGTTTCGCGCTCAGGGAGCAAAATACGGGGATTCCAGCTTAGGGCTTGAATACCTTGAAAATCATCTAATGCATGGGTAACGAAGGTCTGGAATTCCTGCCTGGACACCAGACTCGAAGCCTCATAAAAACTGCCGAGGGAACGCAACACGTTAATATGGTTTGAAATTGATTTTTCGACTGCCAGGCTCAACTCAGCCGCATGTTGATCGAATTCAAGTTTTAAACGAGCATTGTTATTTTGCGTCTCATAAAACACAATGGCTGTTGTAAGCAAAAACGTAGAGACGATTGGCAGGGTAATTGCCATGCGTCTATTCCGCCAAGGCTCACTGGGCTTTAGCACCCAAATCAACGCCAATGGCGTAAAAATGAAGATACCCAGGACGTCTCCCAACCACCAGGTCGCCCAGTTGTTCAGAAAGTTTGAAGAAAGAATCCGGCCCGCGGCCATAAGCGTTGAAACCGCTATGCTTGAATTAACTAAGGCGCTGCAAAAACCGCCAAAGAGCAAAAATAGGAAGACTTCCTTCTCTTCGGTAAGCGCATTAGGAAAGTTGGCGAAGCGGCCGACTAAATACTTGCCGGCGACGGCTTGCAAGCTTGCTCCGCAACTGATGATCAGGGTGATGACAACTGACGTAAAGGTTTCCAGAGAAGCGTCAAGCGTGGTCGAAAAATTGACCAGAAACGAGCCTAACAAAATCCCAGGCCAAACACGATAGCCGTAGATTAAAACGCCAGCCAGAGCAATACCCGAAGGAGGCCAAATTGCGGTTGCATAACCGGGAGGAATAGCTAGGTAAGCGCCTAATTTGCCGGTTACGAAATAGGCAATAGACAAACCTATAACCTGCAGCAACCACGCAAACGATTTCGTTGGATTAAAGGCCAAAAATGAGAAGACTTTCCCGTGTTTAGCTTGAGCCATATAAATTTAGTTTTGTTTAAAGAAAGTGGCCAGTCCGGCACAAAATTTTACCGGATTGAAGCAGGAAATAACGCCGGAGTAGCCTTAAATCGCACTGCGAGAGTTAAATTATTTCCTGGCCGTTAAATGGTATTGGTTTTTCAAAATGCCATGAAAAGCCGGCATACCAGATATTCCTGTTCAGCCCGCCCTGTCACGTTAAATTCACGCAGCCATTTCAATGATAGGGTGATGTCCCTGTCATTTATACGCGGCGTATACATGATTGCCGGACCTATGCTGGATGCTTCTCCAGGCTCAGGAAGAACAAAAGACTGCGGAGCTCTATCCTTATTCACCTGTTTATAGTAGGAACCGGCCACGCCGATTCCTATCGTAGGGGTCGGATAATGCGCTACCGTATAATCCATATGAAATTCGTCGCCGCTTTGATAATCGGTCGCTGGATTCTTAAGGTTGTTCATGTAGCCTAAACCGACGGATATTTCATTATTGGCGGGCAGGCTCCACGTGAGCAGCAGGTTGTGGTCAAATGTCCAATAATTACGTCCGGTATTGAAGTCATTGACTTGGTATCTGCCGGTTGGAGCGACAATGCCTTCAAACAAAAAAGCAGTGAAAGTATCCCATTTCCAGTTTAGCCCGCCCGGAACCAGGTAAAAGTCGCCCAGCCCTACACGATTAAAACTGTTTTCGCCGGTGTGATCCTTGGATGCGAGCATTCCCGGATACAGGCCGACAATAAATTGACCGCCAAGCAAGCTTTTTTCGGTAACGTGGATGATGCCGGGCATTTCCAGTAATGTCCCTGTATCTGAGCGAGTGTCTTGATAAGCCGCAAAAAAGTTATTGAAATAAGTGCCCGGTTCAGGAAAAACCGCCAGACCAAAATCGCCATAGAAGCCTGGAAGATAATTGGTTCCTCCTCCTTCAGTAGCGTTAATCGGCATGGAATTGAACATTAGGCTGATTATTAAAAAAAAACGTTTCATTAAGCGATTTAAAAAGTTAAAGACATTCAAAATAAAAGTTTGCACCCTTTCTTATGTCGGTGCTGGCGGCTGAATCAGTGTGCGTAGACTCGATTCCGCCCATTTTGTTTTGCCAGATAAAGCGCATTCAGAGCGGCATCGTTCAAGACCTTTGGCAAAAAGTATTCCGGAATTTTCTGCTGAGTGGCTACCCCGGCACTGATCGTAACAATCGTGTTTTCTTCAGGATAGACATGAGGCAACGCAAGCTTCTCTATGTATTCCCGTAAATGTTGGGCAATTGATAAAGCCGCTTGTTCGTTGATGCCGGGTAAGAGAATGCCAAATTCTTTACCACTATAACGAGCAATCAATTGATTAGGCCGAGCGAGGCTTTTAGCTAATGCGGCAACAATTTTTTGCATGCAAACATCTCCGGCGCCATGACCATAGTGCTGGTTATATTCTTTCAAATGGTCAATATCGATCATGATTAGCGATAGCGGCGTTCCTTCGTCTATCGCACGTTTCCACTCCAACATCAGCGCCTCGTCAAAACGGCGGCGATTGGAAACATAGGTAAGCGCATCGATTAATGACAGTGACTCCAGTAGATCGGCTTGCCTCTTAAGGCGGATATGGTTGCGAATGCGGGCCTTAATAATCGGAAGCGCTAAAGGTTTGGTGATATAGTCGACCGCACCCAAGTTCAAACCCAGCTCCTCGTCGGATTCAGTTTGCATACCGGTTAAAAAGATCACCGCGATCTTCTGGGTGATCTTATTAGCCTTCAATCGCCTGCAAACTTCAAAGCCATCCATGTCCGGCATCATAACGTCCAGTAAAATCAGGTCCGGTTGATTATTCTGCGCAATTTCCAGCGCATCCACGCCATTAGTTGCTACTTTAACTTGGTATATAGTGCCTAATTGGCGAGCAAGAATTTGCACATTACTGGGAACATCATCAACAATTAAAATCATCGGTTGTTGTTCGTTGCTATCAGTCATAAGATTTCTCAGTATCGGGGAGCAGCAGGATAGGCCGTATCCCTTAATAACTAGGGCGGGATTATTGGTAAAGTTGGTACTAGCTACCGATACCTTTCTTTTTCCGCCGACATTAGCCGGACTTGTAAAATCTCACACATTTCTTTTGCTAAATCGCGCTCGTTTGTAATCTTTGTAAGCTCGTCTTTGACGGTTAAAACTTCAAATTCCAGCTTCAAAGCGCGTTGCAGCCACTTATCATTTGATAATTTCAGCAGCTTGTTTTCTTGCCGTAACTGATCAACACTGACCGCGATGTCCTGTAGTTGAGCTTGTAAAGGAGCAAGGCTGGCTGTGCATTTTTCCAAGCCTTGCTTCAGTAAGCGTTGAACTTCGCTGCTTTGATTTAATTCCTGTGTTTTTAGCGTTAACGACTTTTCAAGGGCGTCAATCTTGTTCAGCGCGGCCTGATAGTTGGCAAACAATCCGGCGACTTGCCTATCTTGACCGATCAGCGCCTTGCTGCATTTTTTAGTGTACTGGAACATAAAAGAGATTAATTTTCTCAAAGACAAGAGCCCATTCATCTGAAACACTGGTTAGCAATGCCAAGCCCCCACCAAGCCAAATCGTTGACTCGTGCTCTACTTAATTGAGTAACTGAGCGCCGGACAGACCCTCGGTTACTATTCGCCTGTTTTTAAAACTCTTCCCATTCGTCGTCACCGGCAAACTCGGGGATTGGTTGATGCCGCGCCACAACCGGTTTCCTAGCAGCCGATGGCGCTGTTTCCTTACTGTACGGCATTGCCCGAAAAGATTGAGCTTGAACAGTATGACGAGAGTAAGCGTCGACTTTAAATTGACTCACGGTTCCCAATAGGCTTTGCGCCTGTTCTTCGAGCGATTCCGCCGCTGCGGCCGCTTGCTCGACCAAGGCCGCATTTTGCTGGGTCACATCGTCCATTTGTGCAATAGCGATATTGACTTGTTCAATACCAGTCGTTTGCTCCGTTGAGGCGGCGCTGATCTCTGCCATCATGACCGTCACGCCGCGGATGGAGTTGACGATTTCTTCCATCGTATGACCAGCCTGGGTGACCAGCCGGCTACCGCTGGAGACTTTCATGACCGAGTCGTCGATCAGGTGTTTGATCTCGCCTGCGGCTGTCGCAGCGCGTTGCGCCAGATTTCTTACTTCAACAGCCACGACGGCAAAGCCTCGACCTTCTTCACCGGCGCGCGCCGCTTCGACAGCAGCGTTTAGGGCCAGGATATTGGTTTGAAAAGCGATGTCGTCGATGACGGAGATAATGTCGCCGATCCGGTGCGAGGCATCGTTAATATCTTCCATGGTCTTGACCACTTGGCCGACCACTTCAACGCCTTTGCCGGCAATGTCGGAAGCGGCCACGGCCAATTCATTCGCCTGTTTGGCGTTGACGCCATTATGCTGTACGGTGGAAGTCAGCTCTTGCATGCTGGCGGCGGTCTCTTCGAGGCTGGCGGCTTGTTCTTCGGTACGGTGCGATAAATCATTGTTGCCGGCGGCGATTTCTCTCGCACCGGTATTGATGCTGCCGGTGGCCTCTTTGATTTGAGAAACGATTTCTTTGAGCTTCTCGACAGTAGTATTGGCGTCATTCTTCAATTGCCCGAAACTACCGGCATAATCGTTGGTGATGGTTTGCGTCAAATCGTTGCGGGACAAAGCCCCCAGCACACGCACCACGTCATTGATACCGCTTTCCGCTGTCTCCAGCAATTCGTTAAGGCCTTCGCCCAATTGTTTGACAAAACCATCCTTGCCCCGCATGTCAATGCGCCGGGTAAAATCGCCCATGACCGCGCCCTGGACCAGGGCCGCCACTTCCTGCTCGACAGCGACTTCAGCGGTACGGTCCAGCCACTCGGCGACAAAACCAACCCGTTCGCCTTCTTCACTGAGCACCGGAGTGGTAACCACCACCATACTGTGACCGCCGATCATCAATTCGGCCCGAGACAAATCGGTTAATTGTTCGAGCATCTTGCGCTGATGCGCCGGATTTTTATGAAAGTTGTCAATATTGGCGCCGATCAGTTGCTCGGCCTTAAAATCCGGCAATTGTCGGCGAATATCGGCTTCTGCCTTGCTGAACAGGCTCTGCACGGCTTTGTTCATGTAGATAATGTTAAATTGGGCGTCGGCGACCATCACGCCCGAGTGCACATTGTCCAGAGCCCGGTTAATACGTAAGGCTTCGGTCGTGACCTGCTTGGATTCAGCTAATTGCGAATTAAAAATGACCTGCATGGTATAAATACCGCGCACTAAATCGCCTAACTGATCATTACGGGTTAAATCGAAGCGGTTTTTGTATTTCCCGTCGGCCATGCAGTAAATTGCAAAAATGCAGGACTCCATCTTCTGGATGATGTCATGAGCGACGCTGGCAATGATTGCCGCAGCAACAATAGACAACGCAAAAGTGGCGGCTAACAGATCGAATTCCCCGGATAAAAACAAGCGATGCATCAAAAAGCCGATCAGCGCTAATAACAGCGTTAATCCGAAGCCGGTTTTTTTTGAGATGGCTATTTCCCTGAACTTTTTAGTGACGGCCGCAATTCCCGTTGGCCTTAGCGTTGCCGTCTTGGCATGCAGTTTTTTGTACAAGCTTTCCGCATCGGCTATCTGTTGGCGGCTGGGGGCGTAACGGGCGGACAAGTATTCATAGAGAACACCGTTTTTATAAACAGGCACCACATTGGCTTCGACCCAGTAATAGTCGCCGGACTTAGTCCGGTTTTTTACCGGCGCTGACCAAGGCTTGCCCTGCTTTAGCGTCAGCCATAAATCTGCAAAAGCCTCTGCCGGCATATCGGGATGACGGACAATATTATGGCTGGCGCCGATCAATTCTTGCCGAGTAAAACCGCTGATTTTAACGAACGCGTCGTTGACGTAAGTGATACGACCTTTTAGGTCGGTTCGGGTAACCAAGATGTCACCCTTTGTCATCAGGACTTCGTTATCCGTGACCGGCATATTAATTTTCATAGCATCCTCACCACTGATAGGCCAATCAGGGCTTGAGGATGTTGACCGGGTAGGAATATTGCGAACCCTTTGAACACCTGCGTCTCCTGCCTTATCGGCATTATTCGTCAATCTCCGCGGATAAAACTTAGTCGGTGCGGAGAGCTTAATCAGGCGTGTTCTGGGCCTTGTGAATTTGGCGCCGGGGGCAAGGGCAAACCAAAATAATGCGTAAGTTATATCTTACATTCGAGCTAAAATCAAAAAATTTTAATTTTTCCAACCTCCGAGAATAAGAGTTTCATTAACTCTTTTATATCTATACTCAGCTCCGCCCCGTCTTCTCAGAAGCTAGGAATGAAAAACGCGAAAAAAAGCTGTGAATGCTTTCCAACAAAACCTTGCCGTTTGGTCATGCTCTACTTTAGTTAACGCTATACCCTAATTTTAGCTTCTCCCAATTTGAGCGACGGAAAATACTATTCATTATTTGTTCTCTTTCACGCGGACTCTAATAACAGGATCCTTACCCATTCTCTCGCTGAACAATAAAATTTCATTGATGATCTTTTTGTCGGCAACACAATTTCTAATATAGGGTTTATCGCCAAAATAAACGCTCTCTATATCCATGCCGACTTTTAATTGCGGCCATGAAACTTCAACAACCGACTTGGCTATATTTAGCTTTTTCACCTTATCTTGTTTAGTAAGTAAGCGGCTTCTCCGCCAGGACTTATTAATTTCAGGCGTTTTAGCTTCAACATCGACGTCTGCTTCAACCTCGGTGTCTTTAAGCACCTTAATCAGGGCATTGAGAACATTAGGATCATAATGGCTTCCGCTCCGCGCCGTTAATTTACTGACAGCGCTAGTAAACGTCATCGCCTCACCGGTCATTGAGCCGTCAAGATACGCGATATAATCTCTGACCACGCTAAGAATACGCGCCCCCATCGGTATTTTTTGCTTAGCTAAACCGTCCGGAAGACCTGAACCATCATAACGCTCGTATTGATGCCGGATTAAAATAGATGCATCTTTTAAAAAAGTTAAGTCACTTAATAATGCTTCACCGTCAACCGCGTGCTTTAAATAACGTTCCTTTTCAGCGAGAGGAATAAGATCAAAAGGTGCTTCCAACAAAGCGTCCGAAAAACTGACTTGACCGATTTTCATCAACAGCCCGGCATACAGGATATTTTTACTGTCTGTTGCATTGATACCTAAACATCGCGCAACCAGCATCGATTTTTCAATAATATCTTTTGATTGTCTGCTTTTAATACCGGGACGCATTTCAATAACGTGCGCGAACACCTTGATAGAGTCGGTAAATTGCTTTTTTAAATCTTCATTTGCTTTTTCAAGATCCTGCACAGTAGATTCAAGCTTTTTGGCTGAAATGCCAAGCTTCCGTTCCACCTGCTTACGTTCTATAGCTTCTTTCATTAACTGAGTAGTGTTCGCAGCCAGACTGCGATAGGCCGACAGTATGATGTTGATCAGCGGGCGCGTCCCATCATGCATTTTGTCATTTGCTTGCTTTTTTGCCTGTTCGTGCGAAATACCGGATTGCATAGCCAGAACAACAGAGGCCATATACTTATCATTTTCCAAAATATGATACGCTAACCAATTAACAAGGAATAAAAGAAGCTTATCAACTCGGCTATATAACGAAATGCTATTTTCTTCGCTTTTAAGATTGAGAATAGTGGAGGCAAAACTGTTATGTTCCGCCTTGTGCTTTGTCTCTAGCGCGTCATCCTGAAAATACTCATGCCAAATAGCTTCTTCGGTTTGAAAATGGTAAACGGCATAATCCGCCAAGCGATTGAAAACAACGTTCAATGTCTGTATGTCGCAGTGGAAAGCCGCTCGACTTGCCAGCTCATTCAATAGCTGAACCAGCTTCTGGTGTTGTTCATCAATTTTAGGTATGCCGGTATCAAAATGATTACTCCACGGAAGTATGTCAATTGACTTTATTTCCATGAGTTCGGCTTGCTGCTTGAAGCGGATATGCTTACGAATACGCGCCTTAACACTCCGAATCACGAATGGCTTCATAATATAGTCAGCTGCCCCCATATCTAAACCCAGTTCCTCACCGGATTCGGTATTGTCGGCAGTGACAAAAATTACCGCGATTTTTTCAGTTAGCGGGTTCTCTTTCAGTTTCCGGCAAACCTCAAAACCGCTCATGCCCGGCATCATGACATCTAAAAGCACCAGATCCGGCTGCTCTGTTTGCGCAACCCTAAGCGCATCGCCCCCATTATTGGCGACCTTTATGCGGTATAACGAATTTAACGATGCCGCAAGAATATCTATATTGGTGGGATCATCGTCAACAATCAGTATCGTTGGCAGTTGTTTGGAATTAGTCATAATCTTTCTAAGTGGCAGTTACTTCTAAACGACGATAATGAAATCTTTATTGGAAGAGAAGAAGAAAGTCTTGGGGGCTATGCATCCCTCCAACCCAAGGCGCCAAGTTTTGCTTGCAGGTGAGTGACTGAGCTGAAAAACACGGCGTGCAAGACATTGCCATCGCCTGCGTCGATGGCCGGAAGGTTTCCTTTATGCCCTTTGGATACGAAACCATCGAAACGGTTTATCCGAAAACCGCCGTCCAACTTTACATCGTCCATCCGGTACGCAACAGCCTGGATTATGTCAGTTGGAAAATGCGCAAACAGGTTGCCGCCGAGCTCAAGCAAATATGTCCGCCGGCTACCGACAACGAGACTAAGCAGAACGGGCGAGTTCGAAGCGGGAACGACGCGAACCTCTATCGTCCTGATCTGGCGGCGCAATTGGAGCCGGATCATTTACGCCACCCATCATCGAACGCTGAATATGAGCCTTCAGAAAATCAACAAAAACCGGGCTTCGTTTTCCAGCGATGAGGCGGAATCCAAATTGTTCTATCTGTTAAGGATGAATATCGGTAAAAATGAACCATGCCCTTACAGAACTGGAAAGCAGCTTTAAATCGGTTTAGAGTTCGATTCGACGACCGGATGCCTAACCTTCCATAAACCCATACACAAAATTCAGCACACCCTCGCGCTTAGAAACTTTCAGCCTTTGCCCGTGCTTCTTTTGCACCGGTAAAATCATGTTGTAGCTCTTTGGCATGGGCAATTAACAACCAGCAGTGCTTTTTCAAGGTGTTATCCGTAGAAGCTAATAACGCGGATTTTTTTGCAAGATCTTCCGCTAAACGCGGCTTTGATTGTTGCAACCTTAATAACGCTAACTTATAAAACAGATTTGCATTTCTCGGCTCAATTCTGATGGCGCGTTCAATAGACGCGGCCGCCGAATCAAGATCACCGGCTTTACTGTTTTGATTGGCCGCTGAAACCAGGGCGCCCACAACAGGGGATAACGGAACCGTAGGCTGTATCGGCTCAAACGGCGCTAACTGCGGAGTGGGTGGCGGAGCCGCCGGCAACGATCGCTGCGGCGCTTCCGATACTGAGGAAGAAGAAGGCGCAGGCGCTAGCACTGGCGCTGACGGTTCGGGCGTTTCTACAGGCGTTGTTTCTACAGGCGCCGGCTCTGGAAGAAGAGGCTGTTCTATTGGCGCTAAAGGCTCGGATTTGATTTCCGAAATATCTTTGAGCGGCTGCGTCTGCACAATTTCTTTAGACGTATCGACGGAAGGCTGGGCTTTTGCTCGCGAACCGCGTGAAGGTTTTTGCCCTTTCGCCTGGCCGCCATACACTGGAGCGGGAGGTTGTGAACCGTAGAACTCAGCACAGCCTGTAAGGAAAGATGATAATGTACAAATGATAACTAAGCGTTTAACTGACATCATCTATTAAAAAAGCTCTATATTGTCGGACTGTTCTTCTTGATGCGCATTTTTTATCGCCAATGCTTCATGTACGGATTTACCCCGCACAATCGCGTCGAACATCAATTTCTCGGATTCCATCGTATACCGGGAACGAATTTCGTGCTGAAATTCCCGCCATTCCGCCGGGCTGTAAAGGCGATTCGGGTCTTGCACTAATTCAGACAAACCTTTTAGGTTCGAGGTGACATGCTGCAAACATTGTTGCATCCGGTCGTAAAATTGGAAAGCAATAATGGAAGCCTGAATTTTATCGGTTGTTTCCGCACAGCAGGCTAACGCTTCTTCCCTTATTTCACAAGAATCAAGAGCGAGCAGATAATTATTTATCGCCTGCATATGCTCAACAATGGAGGTAAAAGATTCGGTTAGCGTATTAACCGATATATCGGATTCCGCCAGCATATCTTCTACTTGAATAGCCGATAAAATAAGCATTCTTGATGTTTCCCTTACTTGGGTCCAATCAAGATCAGGATTGTACGAGTTCGAATTAGGCATGCATTAATACCAGGTAAAGATTTGTACAAATAAGGACTTAAATTTTTAAGGCTCACTGTACCCAAAAGAAGCTTTCTTATGAACATTAGAATTTAAGGAATTATAGCAAGTATAATGCCTAATGGCGTCATTTAAAATAACGTTACACGGTCTAGTCTGGCCAATACTACGTCATATCCTGCCCCGCTCTTTGCATCCGGATCCTTCACGACATTTGAAAATGCACCTAGGTTTTAGCTTGACAGGCATTTACAATAGCACCACTTAGTAAAAAATTTCTATTTTTATATGTTCAAAAGATATTTCCCTCTTTTCGCGCTACTGTTGATTTCCGCATTAGTTGCCGTTTATTTTGTACCGACCGCATCGCAAAAAGCCGATATTACGCCGCCTGCGACCGTTCCCAACCGGACAGCCGAAACCAGTTCTGTAGATAAGCCCTGCTCTAATGAACATCCTGAATGGCGGCAGGCGCAAGTTATCGACGGCGTAAAAATCGATGAAGCTCCGTCGTGCGAGCCGGATAATCCCTATGACGTTGCCGTTGCCGTCAAAGGCACCAACAACGTATCGATGCAAACTTTGATGCAAACTCATCTGGCTCAAGACGCGTTAACGATGACCGACGACCTGGATCATGACGGCGATCCCGACATCATCCGCATCAAGCTGGAAGTCGCCGAACTTAACGGCGCAAGCCCGGACGGCGACTTCCTGATCAACACTTACGATATTGCCCCAGGCATTCAGCCGGGGCTTTGGGTTTTTGCCCCCAAGTCCAGCGGCATGGCGCTTAAAAACTTCAACTCATTGGCCGCTAATCCGTTGCTGCGTGCGCCATCGCCGGTCATTCGAGTCGAACAAGGCGACAAGATTTATATCACGCTCGAAAACACTCACTATCTACCGCATACGATCCACCTTCACGGCGTCGATCATGCCTGGCTGACCTCGACCGGCGACGACAACGACGGCATGGAGGAACATCCGGTATTCCCCGGCAAAAGCCATACTTACGAAATTCAGCCCCGGCACGCCGGAACCATGTTTTATCATTGCCACGTACAAACCGCCCAACATTACATGATGGGCTTGAACGGCATGTTTATCGTCGAGGAAAACCAGCCGGATAACTGGGTGCAAACTTTCAATATCGGCGCCGGCCAAGTGCGTCATCCTTCGGTTGCGGTAAAAAAATCCTATAACCGGGAATACGATCTGTATTACCAATCGGTCGATAAAAAACTGGCGCAAATCATCCAGGGTGCCAACGATCCGAGACTGATCGCGCACCGGATGAGCCGCGAATACAACATGACCGAATCGTTTGAAAATTACTTCATGCTGAACGGCCATTCGTTTCCTTACACATTACGAGACGCAGTCGTTGCCGCCAACGACAATGAAGACATAAAACTTCATGTCGCCAACGCCCAACGTTCTTTAGTAGCGCTGCATATCCACGGCCACAAGGCTACGATCACCGCTTACGACGGCGTCGATCAACCGGCCGCATCGCAAATAACGCGGGACGTTTTCGACATCGCTCCCGCGCAGCGGCTCGACTTGCGCCTGCGCACCAGCAATAACGGCCTGGACAGTTACGGCCCCGGCCTGTGGATGTTCCATGACCATGTGCCGACAGGAACGACGACCGACGGCATGGAACCGGGCGGCAACATGGCGATCCTGGCCTACAAGCCTTTGCTCGATGAACAAGGCATGCCGCTTATGCACGACGCCCTGCTCGACCAGGTATTTAACAAAGATTACTATGCCAAGAAGCAAGCGGTCTGGGGCGAAGGCGAATTTGCGCCGTTGTTGGGCGAAGCCGGACTAATTGCCACCGATACCGTTCGCATCGTCGTTTTTGGCTTGGCGGCCGGTTTAGCGATAGGGCTGACTATTTTTGCGATACTGGTTTATAAACGGAAACAAAAGCTATGAGATTTTTACTGACACTGTTGTTGATGCTCGGATTGCATTCTCATACGGCGCTTGCGGACGAGACCATGGCCATGATGCACCATGGCAGCATGATGATGGACGAAAAAGGCATGATTATGAATGCGAATAGCGACAATCTGCCGAAAGACTGCCCGAAGATTTCCGGCGACGTGAATATCACGATCCGGGCCGGCCAAAAACATGCGCTGAAATTCCCCGGCAAAATGTTTGCGTTCGACAACCAACAATGGGATGTCAAGCCCTGCTCCCGGATCAACATCACCTTTATCAATGACGACCAGATACGCCATCAATTGATGATTCACGGCTTGCCGGGTTATTTATACCCGCAGGGCATGTTCCACCTGGAACTCTACGGTCAAGGCGAATTGAAAGCTTCCTTGATCGTGCCCAGCCAGAAAAAAACCTATCTCGTACATTGCGAGTTGGCGCAGCACATGGAAAAAGGCATGAAGGCGCAACTGAAAGTCGACGGCGGCGATGTCGATTTGCCGAGTATTCCCGGCATCAGCAAACCGGTCAAAGCCGATATTTATCCGGTCGATTGGCAAGCCAAGGATTGGTCAGTGCTGTTTCTTTGCGTATTGGTAGGCTTTGTTATCCCGTTTGTTATTATAAAAAATAAATTCTTAACTGATGTTACGCATACAGATGATAAATAAAGCGTAGTCCACGAAAGGCACGAAGATAGTTAAACCCCATCGTTATAGACGGCTTGTCTGCGGGCAGTCGTCATAACAACCGTCCTTGATTTAAGGTTGAGCAAGAAACCTGCCGCTAGGCAGACCTTCCAGGTTTTTTAAACCTGGAAGGTCTAAGGCACCGTTTCGAATAGACGAAAACGTTAATAAAGGCCGGATAGACACGGTCGGCGAGAAATCGACGGTTGCTATTTTTCGTGCCTTTCGTGTACTTCATGGACGTTGCGTAACATCAGTTCTTAAAATAACCCACAGGCCGGGGCGCACAGCGCGCCCTATCTTTCCGACTCAAATAATCATTACTGCCGAGCGTCTTATGAAACAATTATTGTCATTCATTGTAATTTCCATGATGCTGGTTGTTTGCCAAAACGCATCGGCACGCGAGAAAGTGAAAAAAAACGCTAACAGCAATGTATTGCAATGCGCAGCCTTCAGCCCCTATGTGGGCGATCTGACCCCTAATTACGGCGCGCATCCGTCCAAGGAATTGATCGACCAACTGCTCGACAAATTAGTCAAGGAAACCCCGTTCCGCTGCATCATGACTTACGGAGTCATGAACGGCCTCGAATACACTTTCGCCGCCGCAAAAACCCGGCATATCAAAGTCATTGCGATTATCTGGCTGGACGATGACATCAACGTCAATTCGCGATCGATAACCGCCGGCATCAACGCCGCCAGAGCCTATCCCGGCACTATCATCAAACTCAGCTGCGGCTCCGAAGTCAGAACCCGCCACAATTATGCATTCGACGGCGAAATCAGCCGCTGCATCAACGCGATGCGAGAAGCGCACGTAACCCAGCCGGTAACAACAATCGACATCTGGTGGGAATGGTGCAACCGCACTTATCCGTGCCAACAAACCGGTTTCGGAGCTCAAGTCGATTGGATAGGCATCAACGTGTTCCCATGGTGGGATAACAAGTACTCCGGCCTGTTTCCATGCACGCCCGCTAAACGAGCTGCCGATTTCCATATCGCCAGGATCGAAGACGTGCGCCGGGCTTATCCCGGCAAAGAAGTGGTGCTGACCGAATTCGGCTGGCCGAACGGCCCCGAGGGCGGCACGGATACCAATACGCGCACCGGGCAGCAATGCAGCGTTGCCGGTAAGAAAAACCAAGAGCTGGTCGTTAAATCGACGTTCAAGAAACTAGCGGCTAAAGGCTGGTCCGGCACAGTGTTCGAAGCCTTTTCGGAGAACTGGAAACCGAACGATGAAGGCAATTTCGGCCGTTTCTGGGGAATTTGCCAGGGCGAGCCGCCTTATAGCTGCACGAAGTTCTAATACGCGAAAACTAATGAAGCTCGCCGGCAAACTTTCGCACCACGCTAAAAGCTGAAATCCGATTATTCATTACAATCTCCGCAGTTTATAATTAACCTGCGCATAGCATGCCTTTTGCTGTCCGGCATACCCGATTGCGCGCTACCTATTAACCCTTGAGATATAAAACTTGGCCGTGCCGCTCGGACACTGCGGTCAAACAATAATCATCGATTTTTTTGAGAACGGTTTTAAATGACTAAAGTGAAATTAACGCTACTTATCCTAAATGCCGTATGGCTGTTTGCAGTGTCCGAGGCCAGCTATGGCCGCCATGCAGCCATCATTATCGACGCAGATAACGGCAACGTCTTACATGAAATAGAAGCAACTCAGTCATGGTATCCCGCTTCGTTGACCAAACTGATGACGCTGTACATGACATTCGACGCATTGAGAGCGGGTGAAATTAGTCTGCACGAGACCTTAACCGCATCGGCTCATGCGTCGCAACAGCCTAACAGTAAACTGGGCTTAAGACGCGGCGAGCATTTAACTGTCGAAGACGCCATCTTGGCCATTATTACCCGTTCCGCGAATGACGCATCGGTAGTGCTTGCCGAACACTTAGGCGGCACCGAGGAAAATTTTGCCGCCACCATGACCGCAAAAGCGCATTCGCTGGGCATGTACAATTCTCATTTCATGAACGCGACCGGCCTTCCGAACAACTGGCAAGTGAGCACCCCCAGGGATATGGCCGTACTGGCGTGGAAAGCACAACGCAATTTCCCCGAGTATTACCATTATTTCGGGGCGCACAGCTTTAATTTCAAAGGCACTGAACTACGCGGCATCAACAAATTTACAGCCAGTTATCCCGGCGCTGAAGGCATGAAAACCGGTTTCACCTGCGGCTCAGGTTTTAACCTGATCGGTTCGGCGCAGCAAAACGGCAAACGCCTGATCGGCGTGGTGATGGGCGGCATGACCAGTAAAGAACGCTACCAGTTGATGATGCAAAAAATGGATGCGAGTTTCGCTAACCTGGACAACGCAGATCCGGCCAGAAACATCATCACGATGTCGACAAGCTCGGCAGGCAGCCCTCCGTACCAGCTTGACTGCGGCAACGGGGGCGTTAGCCATTCAATCCCCACCGTCAGCCGCGTTAGCTATAAACCCAGGCATAAAAACACCCACGCCAACATCGGAAGCGTTCGTTTGGCTCACCCTAAGACTGTCAGTCGCGCCAAACCCGCTATCAAATCGGTTAGCAATAACAAGATGTTGGCCAAGACTATCAAACAGGCGATCATAAAACCGGCCGGTAAGCTTCCGGCCAAAAGTAAGAACTTTCATAAAATCAACGCCGAAAATAAACCCGCTGGTAAACATAAAAAGTCGTAGCCTGCTAAATCACCTATCACTTTGCTTAAATAGCACCTCATACCGGCATGGACTGCCGGTATCCGCGACTTGCATGGGGCAGATATTTGCTCCTCGGCAACTGCTCCTGCGTTGCTCTACTACAGACCATCCATGGTCTTATGCAATATCTGCATTGACCGCCAAGGATGGTGGGAATGCCGCAAAATTGTAGGGAGTAATCGTGGCTGAGGATATTCAATTTTAAAGCGGCAAAGCACAATAAAAGCCGTTCTATGTACGTTAACCCACAGAAAAACGTTTTCCATTAGAGTATTTTATAAACAATTATCGAATAGACAGAACAGTCGCGTTATTTCTAATCTTCCAAAGGTTTACGTATTTCTGAAATTTTTGAAGGTGACATAATCGAAACGAATGCAGCGAGCCAAAGCAATAATAATTTATCGATTGTCTGCTTTGGCGCTTCAGCCGGCGGTTTGGAACCTTATCTTAAAATTCTTTCATTATTGCCGTCCGAAACCGGTTTAGTCTTTATCATCATTCATCACCAACCCTCTGATTGGAAATCGCTGTTACCGGAAATTATTCCTCACTATACCCAAATGCCGGTAAAGCTTGTCGAAGATGGAGAAGTTGCGAAAGCAAATCACATCTATGTTTCGCCGCCAGGCATGCAAGTTTATATGTCAGGAGATAAATTCAGGCTTTCCCCGCTGTTGAAACAATGGGGATGGCCGAGAAGTATTTCCGCTTTTTTACATTCGTTGGCGAGCAATCATTCCAAGCATGCGATAGCCGTCATTTTATCGGGACTGGACGCGGATGGCGCCGCCGCGCTGAAGCCTATCAAGGATGCTGGCGGAATAGTCATTGCCCAAGACTTTCACACGGCAATGCAACCGGAAATGCCGATGAATGCCGTTAATACCGGTTGCGTCGATTTTCTGCTGCCACCGATTGCAATAGCCGAAAAATTGCAATCTATTGCCGAGGAACGTCATCTCTTGAAAAAACCGTAACGCAAATATTATTAGCTAGGGGTTTCGGATGCTGCCTGTTCGCGCGGGCTTATGATGGACTAACAGTAATAATATCTTTTTAAATTAGTACTTTAACATGCTATTTATGCTATAATATGAATATATTCATATTGAATATAATATCTGTTTTACGTCACTTAGCGTAAAAAACGGGATCGATTTTTTTGATTGATCTCCCGTGGCGCAAGTGCTTTGCAAGGTAATTGGCCGGCTTATTATATGAATATATTCATATAGAGCTAATCAAGTCCTTGGAGGCTTTATGTTAATTCAAATTGTCGATAAACAACGTCATGCGGTTAGCGTAGTCAAAACCGCTCTTTTATCGGTCGGTATTAGCGAGCGCTCTGTTTGCATACAAATTAATAGCTCAAGCAGTCAACGCGAAACCGAAGAAAATTATTCGGTCTTTGTATCCTCACCGAACAGAGCCAATATCGAACCCTTTTACGCAACCGGAAAAACGCTCGCGGAGGCTGTCAAAAATGCTATTTCTTCAATAAAAACAGTAAATAAAGCTGAGTTTATCGGCTTGTCCGCTCAAACCCTACTTATGCCCTTTGGGTACAACAGCGCCGTAACGGAAGATACGCCCTTCTAAGTCATTTACGCAAATTGTCATAGGCGCTCACGCCGCCTTTATTTCATCTGCACAAATAGGTACTTGTCATGTATTCAACAGAACAATTAGTTGACCGGGCAACACCGGTTAAAGACCAAGAAACGCAACTGGCGGTCGTTCCCGCCAATCCGCTGGATCTTCCGGCAATCACTTTTCAAGAAGGCCTGGATCGCCGTAAGCAAAACCGCGCCGCGTTAATGGCCTGGATTCGCGACGCGCTGGTCGATGGTTCCGACTTCGGTAAAGTCCATACCGTCAGCCGCTCAAAGTGCCAAGCCGGAAAAAATTGCCGGAATCCGAACCATTTCAGTAAAGCGAGCCTATTCAAGCCGGGCGCTGAAAAAATATGCGGCATGCTGGGCGTGACTGTCCGTTATCCGTCGTTGCCGGAGTACGAAAAAGCCGCACTTGCAGGCGCCCATCTAAACCAAATCATTATTCGTTGCGAGATTGTCGACGGCTCCGGCCGGGTCGTAGCTGACGGTGTCGGGGCGCGCATTGTTTCCCAGGATAACGGCGACATCAACAAAAGCCTGAAAATGGCCGAGAAATCCGCCCACATTGATGCGACGTTAAGAATGGCCGGTCTTTCCGAAGTATTTACCCAGGATATTGAGGACATGGTTCAACGCCGCGAAGCCGAAAGCATCCAGCGAGCGGAATCCGAACTGAATAGCGGTTTTGAAGGCATCAGTAAAACCCAGCATCAGCAGCTTGAAACCAAGATTAAAGAGCTTGGACTTGACCGGGCCAGGGTTAAAGAATGGATGACAAAAGCCTCGCATAACCGCTTCAACAGTTTTTTGGAACTGAACCAGGATTTTTACCGAATTCTTTACAACAAGCTCGACCAATTCGCCGAGAGCGGCTCAATCAACGTTAAAGAGGCCTTATCGATTTTGGGCCTTAGCGCTTTTGCAGACCAGGAAGCTATCAAAAAAGCTTACCGTAAAGCCTGCATCAAGTACCGTCCCGATAAAAACCAGGCCGGCCCGGAAATGATGAAGATCATCAATGCCGCGCACCTGTTGTTAAAAGAAATTGCTTATAACGGTTCGGAGCATCCGGTCCAGGAAGAAATCGACAGCGAATTTGGCGATCTATTAAACGATGCGCTAAATGCTGTGACCGGTTTGGACGGCGTTAATATTGCGGTTTGCGGTGCGGGAGTTTGGCTCTCCGGCAATACCAGGGAACATAAAGAAGCGATAAAAGCGGCCGGCTATCGTTGGTCCACCCGAAAGGCCGCATGGTATTTTCACCCAAGCGATCATAAAGCTGAGTTGAGCAGCTCGTCTGCTCAAACGAAACTTATGCCCTCTGGGTATAAAAACCGTAATAAGGATGGCCGGAACATAGAGAATACCGGCACTGGCGTAAACGCGGCGGTTTTATGCGCCGCTCAATCCAGTTGAGAAAAACATCATGACCAGATTATCTTTATACGAGTTAAGCGCGAATTATTTACAAGCCTTGGACTTTCTGACCGACCCGGAAACGGATTTACCTATCGAGGCGATCAACGATACGCTGGAGACGCTGGGCGGAGAATTGGAAGACAAAGCCATCAACGTTGCGAAATTTTTTCGCAATATGGAAGCCGCCGCCGATGCTATAAAGAGCGCCGAGGCAGACATGGCAAAGCGCCGAAAGGCCTTGGAGAATCGCGTGCAATGGCTGAAAAACTATGTAAAAGAAAGTATGGAGATCTGCGGCATCAGCGACATTGAATGCCCGTATTTTAAGCTTTCAGTCCAAAAAAAATCCGGCTGTCGTCACTATCCTTGATGAAAATGCGATCCCGGCGCAATTCAAAGAACCAATCACCAACTGGAAAATCGATAAGGCTGCGATCAAAGAAGCCATCAAATCCGGTTCCGTCGTGCCCGGCACGGAGCTGGTAAACGGCACGCGCCTAAGCGTTAAATAATGCATCAGCCTGAAAAGAGCCGCTACTGCGGCTCTTTTTTTTGCTCAAAACACGAGTTCATCCATATAATTAGGAAAACAATTCCTAAAATCCCACTCAAGAACGAGTACCCCATGCAAATAGGCGACATTGTAAAATGTAAAAGGCTTGATCTTAGTTTGGTTCAAAAAGAACTTGAATCTCGGTCCGGCGTAACTCAATCGATGATTAGCAAAATCGAAAACGGTAGCGCCGAAAACGTCTCGATTGATGTACTCAGAAAACTGGCTAAAGCGTTAAATTGTTCTTTAGTCGATTTGCTGCCTGAAACGGATAAGAAAATATAAGACTCTGCTTTCCTAAGTATTACTGCCCCGTTCACGGCAAACCTGCCGGCCTGAGAGTGACTTAGCGGCCGTATTGCAAGTCCAGACCCACTCGAATATTACCGAACCCGGTACTGAACAAACACGCCAAACACGTGCACGCCGTAGTTCTCCGGAATCGCATTCAGGAAAAGTTGGCTATCGATTAACGGTGACAGCCCGTCATAGTGCCAATCTTGAACGCCGCTATGTTCATAACGATGATAGAAGCGCACTGACATATCTTTGCGCAAATTCCATCTTAAATTAGTTTCCAGAATATGGCGGGAAAAAGTAATGGCCGGAAAGTTATTGCTGACGGCCTGATTGGCATCCACATTGGCAAAGGCCTGATTGGACGCCGCATCATAGCCAACATCGGTGTGCGCCCAATTGTGGGAATAGCGCATGTCAATATCGAACGGATCAAGCTGGTAACGAAAACCGAGCCCGATCAAGTGATTGGTATCGTCTACGGATTCCTTCCAAGCCGCCGCTAAAGGGAAGCGGCTGCCGCCGGCATTAGGATCGGCCGAAAAACCGACATCGTTGATATTGCTGAGTTGGCTTTGCTGTTTCTGGAAACTGTAAAAAGCGTAAGCATTCAATCGCGGCGAAGGTTGATAGTTACCTTCCAAATTGGCCGAAAGAGTACGGGCGTTTTGCAATCCGTAATGAACGTTGTAATTGTTGTCTATCCAATTTACCGAAGCGAGCAAATCCAGGTCGTCCCGCAGCATGAAATTGGCTTGGGCTTTGAGCTGGTTCTGACGCCGGTCGCTGAGATCGTATTTTCTCAAGTCGGCGAGCGTTAACGGTGATGCCCCGCTAGCCGGTACCGATTGAAATCCGGCAAGCGAGCTGGTATAGAAAGGGACGTAGGGATTGTAATCGTAACGGCTGCCGCCACGAATCGCATATTCGTAGGACAGGCGCAACGTAGTCCAGGACAGTGAGCGATTGGACAAATGAACCTTCAGATGGTTTTCATCGGTGCTGTCGCGTTCCCGGTAAGTTGGTTCATGTTGCTCAAAATGATAGCTAAAGCCGGCCGTGGTCTTGTAGCTGAGCCGATAATCGCTATCGAAGAATCCTTCCGTGACTTTTTGCGAAAAAGGAATGCTGCGATATTGAAAAGGGTTTTGCGGCGATGCCGGCCTAAAAACCTCTCCGCCCTGCGCACCGTCCACGAGGATATAACCGTATTGATTAGTCAGCGGATTAAACGCCGTATAGTCGGTATTGTTATCCTCGTTGTAATAACGGAATTTTGCTTTCAGCGTTAAAGGGTCCCAAGGGGAAAATTGCAACCCTGATTGAAACAGCCAGTTAGTGATTTCCGCATTAGCTGTTTTTTGCGATAGCGATGCGGTGGAATTCCATTGATCCATATTGATGCCGGTAAAAGTCTGGCCCGAATTGATCGTCGGCGGGAGCAAATTATCGTTCTGATACATGCGCGACCACGACAAGGTTGAAGTTAGCTGCCCATTCAACGGCAACCTGTAAGCCAGATCGGTTTTAACTTGATGGAAGGTATTATCGGGATATAAATCAAAGCGGCCTTGTTCAACGGCAAAATCGGTGCCGGGCAGATTGGTAAAAGGATTATCAAAAGTCAATTGGCCTTTGTTATTGGTAAAAAAAGAGCCGGTATAGTTTAAATTGAGATCCAAGCCGGTACCGGCATAGTTAAAACCGGAGCGTATCTCGTTGGTCGTATAATCGATCGGCTCGATGGTTTCGACCATGCCGCCCGAGTTCTCGCCGGCGTAGAACGGCGGTAAAAACGATCCGCCGAAAGCTCGCCGGCCCTGGCGCGTTTCATGAGAAAAATTGCTGAACAGTTTAAGACTAGGCGTTAGCGTATAGTCGAAGCCGATACGCCCCTCCTCCCTGTTGATGCCCAGATCGGGATTATAAACCGACGCCAAAGCTTGCCGGAGCTGATCGCGGCTATTGTTGCCGGGAACGAGCCCTAACGGTAAGGTCAGATTCTCGCTGCCCACGCCTTGATACAGCGTCAGCGCATTAGCCGTGTAAGTATGCGGTGTTTGGTTGAAAAAGCCGTTAACCTTGAAGCTGCCGAGCTGTCCTGCCGATAACTGGTAATATTGATCGTTGCGTCCGACACCGCCGCCTTGCGCGTCCAGAAAGTATCCTTTATGTTCCTGCCAACCCGATAACGAGAAATAATTTAGCAAAGGTCCATTGCTCCAGTCGCTGTAATCGTTAAGCTTTGACGAGCGTTGTCTGCTGCCGGTACCGAATAAATAGCCAAAATCCAGGCTGCCGCGGTAATGCCAGTTTTCATTCAATTTTTTATCGCTTAAAGCTTCAGGAGGGATATCGTACAGCAAACCGCTCGGTGTTCTGGAAGGCTGCCGTTTGGTTTCTGAAAGTCCTTTTAGGGACTTGGTTTGGGTTATATCTGTGCCGGCCGGATTGAGATTGTTACCAGGAGGGGAGCCGGCTCCGGCCGCTAATGAGCTAAAAGTCAGCAAACTTGTAAGGATCGCGGCTTGGTAGCTGCCTGTCCTATCCTTGCCGATAGCGGACCCTATCGAGGCCGGGCTATCGATGAAAAAGCGGGCCGGACGGTTGGTTAGACCCATGAATCTGGGCATGGCAGTTTTGACAGCTTCGGTTCATCAGCCGGGCATCGGGATTAGATGCCGCCGCCAAGTTCGAAGTCGTCATCAAATCATTAGGATGTCCTCGATTGGTATGGCAGGACTGACATAAAAACGGCCTAGCGCTAACCAGTAAGGACTCGTGATTGGAACCGTGCGGCTGATGGCAATTAAGGCAGCTTTCCCGAACCGGCGCATGCTCCCAAATAAAAGGGCCGCGTTTCTCCTGGTGGCATTGATAACACACCTGATTGACCGTATCGGCTTTCAGCAGAGGCGCTGTACTCGAACCATGCGGGTTATGGCAGTCGGTGCAGGTGATTTTACCTTCGGGTAAAGGCATATGAGAGCGTTTCCTGAATTCGGCGCGCTGTTGCTGATGGCAGCTATAGCAGGTCTGGTTGACTCCATCTTTGCGCAGCAGTCCTTTTTCCGAGAACTGCGCCATAGGATTATGGCAGTCACTGCAACTTAAATCGTTGATTTGATGAACCGAACCCGGCCAAGCGATACGCTCTTTGCCTTTATGGCATTGAAGGCACATGGAGTTTTGCTGGCTGATTGTAGAACCTGATTGATGCGTAAACACCATGATTTTCGATTTATTAGCCGTATCGGCCAGGTGTTCAGAACCGGGACCGTGACAGGTCTCGCAGCCTTGGGCCCGAGCATTATCCGGCGCGGCCAGATTAGGAATGCGTGCATGAATCGTATGGCTCCAATGGTTGGTTTCAAGTTCATGACAACTGGAACAAACACTCTCTCCAACATATTGAGCCCGGCTTTGTGCTGAATTCAATTCCGGTTTTAAAGATAACGGTGATAATGGCGAGCAGCTGATTATCAAAACCATACCGGCAACTAAACTTAAATAAACCAGTTTCATGCGCTTGACGAGGAATTCGACATTCATTGCCGCCTTTTTCTAAACGATAAGAAACCAGCAATGCTCAAACCTCATTGCTGGTTTAGAACGGATTATTGTGCTCCGGGTACGGAGGTATAGCTGCTTAAGAGAAACAAAAAGGGACTGGAGTTTGGTACCAGTGCCAACTCGGCACTGACTTGACCCTGGCTGGCGCCATTTCGCATTAGCTGGACAAGAGGAACAGTCAATTGCCCTGTGGTAGGAAAAAAATTCGCTGCATTTACCGAAGAAGCCGCCGTAGCTGGCTGAGCGCTTTCCAGAACAAAAGCAATACCGGTTGGGCTACTATTATTGGAGCTTAATCTAAGAGTTGCGTTGTACATTTGACTGCCGACGTTAACAACCGGAAGCGTCAAAATAGAACTATCGTAAGAAAAGTCGGCTGCAGTCGAGGTAGTGGCCGCAGCTCTTGGGAAGCCTGCACTTTGCCACGCGAGCATTGCGGCTTTTTGTTCATCGTTAAGCGCCGGGACGCCGCTAAAGGCAGGCGGCATCGTCATCTGCTCCACCGCTCTTACGATAGCGCGAGGCGCATTAGGCAGCGCTGCCTCGTAAGTATCCCAATTAACGGAAGGCGGGGCGCCGTTACGCGCTGAGCCGGTCAAAGTAGATGAATGGCAATCCAGGCAATTCGTTGCGAATACCTTTGCTCGAATGCCGTTTGCACCTTCATAGACCGGATCAATAGCGGCAAAAGCCTGATCTGTGATAAAGAAAAGGAATAGTATAGTTAACGCGCTTTTTATATTCATAAGTGTTCCTTCTATATATGCCTGAATTAAGGACCTTGCCAATATCTGTTTTCCCCATATATAACAACATAAGCCATTGAAAAATCAACATAATGACTTATAAAGAACCGATGTATATAGAATCTCCTTCAAAAATAAGCTTATAACATAAAAATAGATTATGGTAACTAGACAACAGCTTTAAAACGATTTTAAAAAAAAATTATTAGTTAGTTCTTATTAACGCCCCACTGCCTAACATCCGAAAGACTTTATTTAGATCAGCTTGGACAGAACAATTTATTATCTTAAAAGAACAGTATTGTTCAATACGTATAATTGCATAGTCACCGGTAGCCGGTCTTATCTGCTTTAGCCAAGCTAACTTTTATTAAGCGCTTATTATGGTGTATCAAGGCGATAAGGCTGTGATAGACTTGCTAACGGTATGAGTTGAAATCTATTGTTTTTCAAAAAATAGATATCTTTTGGGTAAATCTGAAACAGGTATAACTAATCTCATGAAAAATATAATAGTTATATTGTTTATGGTCTTTTTTATTTCGGACTGTAGTGCTGACGCTAGAGTTCTAGCGGAAATACTCTCGAAAACCAAAGCGGCAAAAGCTAGAAATATTGCTTTAAAGCAAGAAAAGTTAAAGAAAAAAATTGCAGCAAGAAAAAGCAGGTTAAAACAATTAAAGCTGAAGCAAATAGCTAAAAATAAAGTTTTAAAAGAAATCAAACCGCAGGAAATAGTGACTTCGGAAGAACTGGAGATTAGGAATAATTTAGCCTATTTGCCCAATAAAGATCAGCCTTTCACCGGAAAGCATCGGGAATATCACCCAAATAAAAAAAAATATATTGAAACTAACTATAAAGATGGAAAAAAAGACGGTCCGCTTATTATGTGGGATGAAAACGAACATAAAATAGGCGAGTTAAGCTTTATAAAAGGAACCCAACAAGAAAATTAATTTATATAGCTTCCTTGATACGGGCTCATTAATTATTTTTCCGTAAAAGCACCTCGATATTCGGCTTTACGCTTGTCTAGTATTTAAATAATTTTATACCCAAAGGGCATAAGTTTCGTTTGAGCAGACAAGCTGCTCAACTCAGCTTTATAAACCGGGCTTCGTAGCTGTAACCAAGGCATTGACTTCAAGTCTATGGCTAAGATTAATATCCGAGAATCCTGCATTCCGTAGCTGAGTGAGTGCTACCGACTCACGCATAACATGGTTTTCCGATTCATCGCCAAACAAATGCACTATCCAATGTTCCAGAACTTCTAATTTGTTAATCCGTGTTAGCACCTTGAAATAACCAGCGACTTCCTGCTGAATGATTCGCGTATGCTTGGAAATATCATCCAAGCCGTAACGGTCGCCGTTAATAAATTGGCCGCCTGGCTTTAACACCCTGAAAATTTCCTGAATAACCTGCTCACGATACGTATCGAGAAAGTTATGCAAGGTATAAGCCGAAGCCACAATATCAACACTGTCGGTTGCGATATTCTTTAACGCCGTCAACGCGTCATCGCCGCAAAAAGCCAGATTCCCTTCTACGACCCATTTATGCAGATGCTTTTTGGCCTGCTCCTGCATAACCGGTTCGTTATCAATGCTCAAGATATTAAATTTATCCGATGCGGTTAATAGCGACAAGGAGGTAATGCCGGTCCCTCCGCCTAACTCAACAACATTTAGATTACCGGTTGTTTTTACGGAGTATCCGGCGGCTGCCTCACCAACTAAGCGGCTCATTTGCGTTGCTAAAGGACAAATGAGGTTAAGCAGTTCGTAATCTTGTCCGATCACGCCTGAAAACATGGCGTCATATTGCGTTTTGTCTGTCATTTTAATTTGGCTTGTTGTTTACGTTCGAAAGCGGCCAATTGTTCCGGCGTCGCGTCCGTTTGGAATTTATCTTTCCATTCATTATACGGCATGCCATAAACAATCTCCCTGGCCTGTTCATAATCGATATCGACACCCTGCTCTACTGCCGCGGCCGCGTACCATTTAGCCAGACAGTTTCTGCAAAAATCGGCCAATATCATTAAGTCGATATTTTGAACTTCGGTATGCTGTTGTAAATGGCTCACTAATCGTCTGAAGGCGGCTGCTTCTAATTCGGTTTGTGCGTGTTTACTCACTGATTCCTCCAAAAATAACCGCTATTCTAGCAGAAACAGTTATTCAAGCATGTACATTCCTTGATAAAGATTTTACAATGGACTGATAGTTAGATTTGTGTAACAACTCGTTTCTAAATATGAAAATTCATAGTTCATCGTTAACTTTTTCGCCTATAGGCCTTAACCAGAAAACTGGCAGGAACGATAGCGCGCAAAATAAAGACCCGAACGAACTAACCGATACCCAAAACAAAAACACCAATAAACCCTCTTCGCCCGAAGAGATTAAAAAAGCGTTGGATACTGTTGCGGCCGTTGATTTATCAGGCCAAGATAACCTTATTAAACCGACCGATTCACGAACTTTAAGAGCACTTTCCGCCTATACCCAGGAATTCAATGCACTGCAACAGGAGCAACGTGCTCAATTGATTACAGGAATAGATGCTTACGCCTAGTCACCCCTACTCTCTGCTACTATGAAACAACTTTTCGAGTTTTTTCCTATACTCTTATTTTTTATTGCGTTTAAGCTTTACGATATTTACGTCGCCACCGCCGTTGTCATTGCGGCAACCATTGTTCAAGTAGCCTATGCCTGGTTTAAATACCGAAAGGTTGAGACCATGCAATGGATTACCCTGGGGTTGATTTTAGTAATGGGCGGCGCAACCCTTTATTTACAAAACGAGCAATTCATTAAATGGAAACTATCCATCATTGAATGGCTGTTTGGCGTAGCCTTTCTGGGTAGCCAGTTCATCGGTAAAAAACCGTTCATTGAAAAAATGCTGTCCGCCAATTTGACCCTGCCTTCCTTAGTGTGGAGACGGTTAAATACCTTATGGGGCTGCTTTTTTCTCAGCGTAGGCTTCATTAATATCTACGTAATGTACAATTACGATACCGATGATTGGGTTACGTTTAAGACATTTGGCGTACCGGCCTTAATGGTCGTTTTTATTTTGCTGCAAGTGATTTTCTTATATAAATATATCCCCGATACAGAGGAATAAAACGTGTTATACGCGATTATCAGTGAAGATATAGCAAATAGTCTGGAGAAGAGACTTTCCGTGCGTCCAGCGCATCTTAAACGGCTGCAGGAACTACAGGATGCAGGGCGATTGGTTCTCGCAGGCCCCCATCCCGCAATCGATAGCGACAACCCCGGAGAGGCCGGCTTTACCGGCAGCTTGGTGGTTGCCGAATTCGATAGCCTGACAGATGCTCAGCAATGGGCGGACGTTGATCCTTACGTTGGCGCCGGGGTTTACGCCAAGGTTACCGTTAAACCATTTAAAAAGGTCTTTCCACAATGACATCCGAATTAATTAGACAGCTGTTAAACGATGCTTTTAAACCCGAACTCCTGGAAATCATCGATAACAGTGCGGCTCATGCCGGACATGCCGGTGCACGTAGCGGCGGCGGTCATTATCATGTCACTATTGTTGCTGAAGCTTTTGAAGGAAGATCTTTAGTTCAGCGGCACCAGCTTATTTATAATGCGCTGGGCGACATGATGAAACAACAAATTCATGCCTTAGGCATTAATGCTCTCTCACCCTCTGAAGAAAATAAAGGAAGATTCTAAATGAAAAAATTCATCCCCTTACTTGTTGTCGGCACGGCATTGATTGCCGGTTGTAATCAAGAAAAAGCTACTGACACTACCAGCAGCTCTCCAGCTGCAACGGCTACGCCTACCGTTGATAAAGCCGATGCTGTTGCGGAAGTCAACGGCCAGTATATCCCTAAATCAGCATTGGAAACGCTGGAAAAGGAAATCGCCGAGCGTAGCCACGGACAAACATTTCCTAAGGAAAAATTGGTTGAAGAACTCGTTCAACGTGAATTACTGATTCAAGACGCGAAACAAAAACAACTGGATAAATCACCTGAATTCATTGCCCAACTTGAAGCTGCTAAAAAAGCGCTGTTAACTCAAGCCGATCTGCAAAACTTCATCAAAGCCAACCCGGTAACCGACGCAGAAGTCAAAGCCGAATACGACAGCAAAGTAGCCGCTGAAAAAGGCACCGAATTTAAAGCGCGTCATATCCTGGTTAAAACCGAAGCTGAAGCTAAAAAGCTGATCGCCGAGTTGGATAAGGGCGCGGATTTTGCCAAATTGGCCAATAAAAACTCATTGGATGCTAAAGAATCTCAAAACGGCGGCGACTTAGGCTGGTTTTCTCCCGCGCAAATGGTTGCCCCATTCTCCGAAGCAGTTGCTGCACTGGAAAATGGTAAATACACCAAAGAACCTGTTAAGACCCAATTCGGTTACCATGTTATTTTAAGAGAAGAGTCTCGTCCGGTAACGCCTCCACCATTGGAAGCGGTTAAAGAACAGCTGACGCCTTTCTTGCAACGCAAAAAAGTTCAAGAAATGATCGAAACACTGCGTAAACAAGCAAAAGTAGAAGTATTGGTGCCGCTAACCGAAGAACCGCCAAAAGCCGCTCCGGCCGCGGAACCCGCAGCTCCGGCGACAGAAGCTGCGCCAACAACTCAAGCCCCCGCTGCGGCTGAGCCTGCTAAAGCAGCTGAAGGCGCCGCAACTGAAAAAGCTCCGGCGACAGCTGAAGAAAAACCGGCCGCTCCTGCTGCGGCAGAACCGGCCAAAACCGAAGAACCCGCTAAAGCAGCCGAACCTGCTCCAGCAGCACCGGCAGAAACAAAAAAATAATATTACGATAAACAAAAAGGGCGGACACTCCGCCCTTTTTTATGCAATTTTTTCCAGGTATTGCACTATAAACTGCACGTTGCGATTCCCCCTGAACTCATTAACGTCCAGCTTATAAACCGCCTTAATATGACGCAAGCCTAACCAACTTTCCGGCTTGTCGACATAAAAAGCAATTGCGTCGATTAATAACTCGCCAAACGGTTTTCTCAATACCAACTTAAGATGCCGCTGTCCGACGATGCGCGATTGAATTACATCAAAAACCCCGTCAAAAGCAGGCTCGGGAAACTCCTGCCCCCAAGTGCCGGCGTTTTGCAATAGATCCGCAAACTCAATAGTCATTTCCTGTTCACTCAATTCCCCATCGGAATAGATTTTTTGTTCCAGATCGATAGCAACCAAACGCTTCCTAACCATCTCATCAAAAGCCAATGCAAACGGCGGATAGTCGCGCATTCTCAAACTCATGCCCGCAGCCATCGCATGACCGCCGAACTTGCTCAGCAATTTAGGATGCAACGCGGCAATATCGCTCAGTACATCACGAATATGGACACCGGGAATTGAGCGCGCAGAGCCTTTTATCTGATCTTTTCCGGCAGGCGCAAAAGCAATGACCGGACGATGCAATTGATCTTTAATTCGCGACGCCAAAATACCGATAACGCCTTGGTGCCAGCTCGCATCGAATAAGCAGACGCCCGCCGGTAAATGGTGTTCATCGAGCTGTTTCATCTCGCCCAACAAAGCTATCGCTTCGTTTTTCATTTGCCCTTCGACTTCCTTGCGATCGTTATTCAGCTCGTCAAGCTGCTGCGCGATTGTTTTTGCCAGTTCAACATCATCGGTTAACAAGCATTGAATCCCCAGCGACATATCGTCCATGCGGCCCGCCGCGTTAAGCCGTGGTCCCAATGCAAAGCCCAAATCGGAAGCCAAGATAGCCTCAGGCCTTCTGCCCGACACTTCAATAAGCGCATTTATACCCGGATGGGCGCGCCTCGTGCGTATTCTCAATAAGCCTTGATACACCAAGGCCCGGTTGATTTTATCCAACGCCACCACGTCGGCAACCGTGCCCAACGCGACATAATCAAGCAGCTGGGCAAGGTTAGGCTCTTCAACTTGATGTTGCTCAAACCAGTTCTGTTCCCTTAACCGGCTTCTTAAAGCCATTAGCACATAAAAAATAACCCCAACACCGGCAAGCGTACCACTGGGAAACTTGTCGTCGACCAGATTGGGATTAACAATAGCGTCGGCAGCAGGCAGTTCATGGCCCGGCAAATGATGATCGGTAATCAGGACTTTCATGCCCAGCTCTTTGGCAACCCTGACCCCGTCTATGCTCGATATGCCGTTATCAACGGTAATAATCAGATCGGGATTTTGCTGTTTAACCAGCTCGACAATTTCAGGCGTCAAACCGTAGCCGTATTCGAAGCGGTTCGGTACGACAAAGGTTACATTTTCCGCGCCCAGTAATTGCAAGCCCCTGATAGCCACCGCACAACTGGTTGCACCGTCGGCATCGAAATCGCCGACAATACAGATTTTTTGGCGGTCGTTGATCGCGGCAATTAAATGCCCGACCATCTCTTCCATGCCCGATAACAACCACGGCGACGGCAGTTTTGCCAGCGTCCTGTCCAGGTCCGCTTGCGAGCTTAAACCTCGAGATAGAAAAATACGTTCCAGTACAGGATGCATTTCGCCCAAAGTAGAGCGTTTTTTGGGGACAGTGCGCCTAACGATGGTTTTCTTTACACCTTGATAATACATAGATTTCTCAATAAGAAAGCCGACAAAAGTCGGCTTTACATTACTACTTTATTGATTGATTACTTAATGCGGAGTGTTCAAGGCTGGACGAGGTAACATGCCCTGTCCACGCTGTCGAATCGAAAATCGGCTTAATCAGTGCGAATCCGTTAAATCCGCGTCATCCGTATTCTATTATTTACAAACAATCCAAAATAGCCCGCTTAACCGCATCCAAACTGGCATCGATAGTGACAGGATGCGCAGCAGCGCATTGCGAAATAGCCGTATCGGGGTCTTTTAAGCCGTTGCCGGTCAAAGTACAGACAATCTTGCTACCTTCAGGAATCTTACCTGAGCCAATATCATGCAAAGCCCCGGCTAATGAAGTCGCTGAAGCAGGCTCGCAAAAGATGCCTTCAAACTGGGACAGCATTTTATGAGCGGCTAAAATCTGCTCGTCGGTGAACTTGTCGAACCAGCCGCCGGATTCTTTTTGCGCAGCCCAGGCAAAATCCCAGGATTGCGGATTGCCTATGCGTATTGCCGTGGCTATGGTTTCCGGATCGTCGATAGGGTGTCCGGCTAGGAATGGCGCGGCTCCAGCCGCTTGATAACCGCACATGACCGGGCGTGAACTGCATACGCGGCTGGTGGCGTACTCGGTATAACCTTTCCAATAAGCGGTAATATTCCCTGCATTGCCGACCGGCAGGCAGTGATAGTCAGGCGCAAAACCGAGATCGTCGACAATTTCAAAAGCGGCGGTTTTCTGTCCGTCGATCCTGTACGGATTAATCGAGTTAACGATAGTAACCGGCGCATGATCGGCCACTTCTTTTACCAGCGACATGCCTTTATCAAAGTTGCCGTTAATCTGGATGATTTCAGCACCGTACATCAACGTTTGCGCCAACTTGCCCAAGGCGATTTTGCCGTCGGGAATCAGCACGAAAGCTTTAATGCCTGCTCTTGCCGCGTAGGCAGCCGCGGCAGCCGACGTGTTGCCGGTTGACGCGCAGATGATAGCTTGGCTGCCCTCTTCCACCGCTTTGGTAACAGCCATCGTCATACCGCGATCTTTAAACGAACCGGTTGGATTCAGGCCTTCGAATTTGACATAAATATCGACGTCCTTGCCGATCAATCGGGGGATATTTTGCAATTGAATCAGCGGCGTATTGCCTTCGTTCAAGCTGATAATGCGAGTGCTTGCGCTAACCGGCAGGCGGTCTCTATAGCGTTCGATCAAGCCGATGTGGTGTTTATGTTTAGACATGTTTTTATTTATCCCAAAGTTTCCAGACGGATGCGATTAACTTTACCGGTAACGGTTTGTAATGCTTCAATTTCAGCAATAGCTGCATTCATTTCTTTTTCCAGCGTGACCTGAGTCAATATGATAATCGGCACCGATGTTTCATTGTCCTGCGGCACTTTCTGGCTGATGGCTTCGATGCTTATTTGATGCTCGGCCAGAATGCGGGTTACTTCAGCCAAAACGCCCGGCTTGTCTTCCGCATGAAGGCGCAAATAGTAAGCCGTACGGAACATATCGGCAGGCAATACCGGTATGTCGGCCAACGCATCGGCCTGAAACGCCAAATGCGGCACCCGGTTTTCAGGATCGCTGGTTAAAGCCCTGACCACATCGATCACATCGGCAACGACAGAAGACGCGGTAGGCTCTGCTCCGGCGCCGGCTCCGTAATAAAGCGTAGGACCGACCGCATCGCCTTTAACCAAGACCGCGTTCATCACGCCGTTGACATTGGCGATAAGGCGGCGCTCGGGAATCAGTGTCGGATGCACTCTTAACTCGATACCTTCCGATGTTTTGCGGGCGATTCCCAAATGTTTAATCCGGTAACCCAGTTGTTCGGCGTACTCGACGTCGGTACGGGTAATCTTGGTGATACCTTCGGTAAACACCTTGTCGAACTGCAACGGAATGCCGAAAGCAATCGAAGCCAGAATGGTGAGCTTGTGGCCGGCATCAATGCCTTCCACATCGAAAGTAGGATCGGCTTCCGCGTAACCCAAGGCTTGCGCTTCGGCCAATACGTCGGAAAAATCGCGGCCTTTGTCGCGCATTTCGGTCAGAATGAAATTGCCTGTGCCGTTAATGATGCCGGCCAGCCATTCGATTTGGTTACCGCTTAGCCCTTCGCGTATTGCCTTGATAATCGGGATGCCGCCGGCAACAGCGGCTTCAAAAGCAACGATCACTCCTTTCTCGCTGGCTTTGGCGAAAATCTCATTACCGTGCAACGCAATCAACGACTTGTTGGCGGTAACGACATGCTTGCCGTTTTCTATGGCTTTTAACGCCATGTCTTTAACCGGCCCTGCCCCGCCAATCAATTCCAGAACGATTTCAATTTCCGGATCGTTGATAATTTCAAAAGGATCGGTCGTTAAAGCGATGCCTTGCGTATCGCAAATGCGTTGCTTGTTTAAATCCTTTGCCGAGGCGCGAGTGATGATAATTTCACGACCTGCCCTGCGCGCAATTTCCGCCGCATTGCGCTTCAACACATTGACGGTGCCGCCACCGACAGTACCTAATCCTAATACACCTACTTTTACCGGTTTCAAATCAAACTCCAGTTAAAAACTATTTTGCTCAAAGAGAAATGGAACACGGATGGCACGGATTAAACGGATAATCACTGATTTTAAAGCGTAATCAAACTTAGCTTCGGCTAAAAAATCCGTGTAAATCCGTCTTATCCGTCTAATCCCTGCTCTATCATTTAACCCGCTTATATAACCTTGTCTTTCTTCATCATATTGCGTATGCCGCGCACCGCCTGACGGGTGCGGTGTTCATTCTCGATCAGGCCGAAGCGGACATGATCGTCGCCATGCTGGCCGAAACCGATACCCGGCGAGACCGCCACTTTGGCTTCCGCCAGCAGTTTTTTGGAAAACTCAAGCGAACCCATATGCTGATACGCTTCGGGAATACGCGCCCAAACAAACATCGTCGCTTTCGGTTTTTCAACCGGCCATCCCGCTGCGGTTAAGCCGTCGCACAATACGTCGCGTCTTTTCCGGTACATTTCGGCAATTTCGGCAACGCAATCCTGAGGACCTTCCAGCGCTGCAATCGCGGCAATCTGAATCGGCGTAAACGTACCGTAATCCAGATAGGATTTAATACGTGCCAAAGCAGCGACCAATTCTTTATTGCCGCACATAAAACCGACACGCCAGCCCGGCATGTTGTAGCTTTTTGATAATGAAAAGAACTCAACGGCAATGTCTTTCGCGCCTTCGACTTGCAGAATCGACGGCGCTTTGTAACCGTCAAAAACGATGTCCGCATAGGCAATATCCTGTACGACCCAGATATTATGCTCTTTGGCCACAGCGATGATTTTTTCGAAGAAATCCAGTTCCACACACTGACTGGTCGGATTGCCCGGAAAATTAAGAATCAGCATTTTCGGTTTCGGCCATGAATCGATAATCGCTTTATGCAACTCATCGAAAAAATCGCCGCCCGGCACCATCGGCACATGCCTTAAATCGGCTCCGGCAATTACGACACCATAAGGATGAATCGGATAAGCGGGATTCGGCACCAGCACCACATCGCCGGGCCCCAAGGTCGCCAAAGCCAGATGCGCCAAACCTTCTTTTGAACCGATCGTGACGATGGCTTCCGTTTCCGGATTCAAATCAACGTCAAAGCGGTTTTTATACCAAGTGCAAATGGCCTTTCTTAACCGAGGTATACCCTTGGAAACGGAATAACGGTGCGTATCAGGACGTTGGGCAGATTCAATCAATTTAGTGACGATATGCTCAGGCGTGGCTTGATCGGGATTGCCCATGCCGAAATCGATAATATCTTCGCCCGCTGCACGCGCCTTAGCTTTCAGATCAGTAACAATGTTAAAAACGTAAGGAGGTAAACGACTTATTCTATGAAATTCTTCCATTGACTGCTCTTGAAAAACCGGTGTTTAAGTAAAAGTTAAAAAATGTTGCCCAAATTACTGTTATTAAAACGTTATGTCAAATCGAAACAGTTCCGGGACGGCTAGCGGTGCAAGCGCAATACTTGCTCCACGCGTATTAAATCTTCTTCGGTATCGACACCGGCGGCCGGTGTTTCGTCCACGATGCTGACCTTAATGGCTTCGCCATGCCAGAGTATTCTTAGCTGCTCCAGGGACTCAACCGATTCAAGCAATGAAGCGTCCCAAAGGCAATAGCGATTTAAAAAATCAACCGTATAAGCATACATGCCGATATGCCTCAGATAAGGCAATTTCCCGGAAGGCGCCCCGCCAGTCCGGCCAAACGCATCCCGCTCCCACGGAATCGGCGCACGGCTAAAATAAAGCGCATAACCGGCGTGGTTTAAAACCACTTTGACCGCGTTGGGATTAAAAATCTCTTCAGGATCAATGATTTTTGCAGCGAGCGTCGCGATACCCGCTTGCTGCTGATTGGCTAATATTTCAGCGGTTTCGCGAATATAAGCCGGAGGGATAAGCGGCTCATCGCCTTGCAGATTAACGATAATATCATCGCCGGCCCAGCCGCAAAGTCTTGCAACTTCGGCGATTCTTTCCGTGCCGCTTTGATGGTCGGCGCGTGTCATCACTGCTTTAAATCCTAAATTGCCGACTGCCTGAAAGATTCGCTCATCGTCGGTGGCGACAATGATTTCGTCGGCATCGGCTTCTTGGGCGCGTTCGCAAACATGCGCAATCATCGGTTTGCCTGCGATGTTCAGCAGCGGTTTACCCGGTAATCTTGTCGAACCGTATCTTGCCGGAATGACGACTTTAAAACGCACGCTCATTTGGATAAGGCGTCGATTTCGTCATGAGTCAGTTCACGAGCTTCATCTTCAAGCATGACGGGAATATCGTCACGGATAGGGAATGCGATACGGTCGGCTTTGCAGATAAGTTCCTGCTGGGACTTGTCGTAAATCAACGGACTCTTGCATAAAGGACAAGCCAGAATATCAAGCAGTTTTTTATCTATCATGGTTTTCTCTTAAATTCATGGTAAAGGGTAATTGCCATTTGGGCATTTTACAGTATTTTACAGCATTTTTAAGCAGCCTGTTTTATGCAGATCGGAGTCGCTCCAACTCGCATATAAGCTGAATCGACAGCAATTGTTAATCTATGGTCAAATAATATTGACTGAAAGCTGAGCTTTATAAGCAATCGGGTATTTGAATGAGCGCACTATCGTTGTGTTTCCAGACTATCGCCTTGCTCGTGGCCGCAAACGGCGCGCCGGTGCTGACCAACAAAGCATTAGGCGCGCGTTGGGCATGGCCGGTCGATAATCGGATAAAACTGCGCGACGGCTACCGATTGTTCGGTAACAGTAAAACCTGGCGCGGCTTATGTTCGGCTATTTTTTGTTCATCGCTGGTAGCATTTTTAAGCGGAATAGAACCGTTAACCGGTGTATTATTCGGCGCATTGGCAATGGTCGGGGATTTGCTGGCCAGCTTTATCAAACGCCGAATGGGATACAGTGAAAGCAGTCGCGCGCGAGGCCTTGATACGGTGCCCGAATCCTTGTTGCCGACATTGCTGTTAAAAGAAGCGTTAGCCTTGAGCCCAACCGACATCGTCCTGATTGTCGCGCTTTTTTTTCTGATTGAAGAGTGGGTCTCGCCGATACTTTACCGATTGCATATTCGAAAACGGCCTTATTAGATTAACGTGACCGGCATGAGTAAAAAAGGATTACGAATATTAACCTACAACATCCATAAAGGCTTTAATGCGGGCAATCGGCGCTTTGTGCTGCACCAGATTCGCGACGCGCTAATAGCCACCGATGCCGATTTGGTGTTCTTGCAGGAAATGCAAGGCGAGCATCTGGGCCACCAAAAAAAGATCCCTGACTGGCCGGTTTTATCGCAACTGGAATTTCTTGCTGAAAACGTCTGGCCTTTCCACGCCTACGGCAAAAATGCGATTTACAATGCCGGCCATCACGGCAACGCCATACTGAGCAAGCACCCGTTCCAAAGCTGGGAAAACATTAACGTATCGCCTTTTCCCTGGGCCAGCCGCAGCCTGTTGCACGGTGTTATTCGACTGCCAGGGGCGCAGCAGGTAGAGCAACGCAGGAGCAGTTGCCGAGAGAACCGATGCGACCGAGTGTCTGGAACTACTCTGGATATTCATATTATCTGCATACATTTCGGCCTAATAGGAAAAGAACGCCGCCTGCAAATCAACAAATTATCCGCGCGTATCGATAGCCATGTACCGCCGGATGCACCGCTGATCATAGCCGGCGATTTTAACGACTGGCTCGGCCAGGCCGACCGTTTTTTCCACGACCATCTGGGCTTGCAAGAGATTTTTCGTGAAACCCATGGCCGCTATGCGCGAAGCTTTCCTGTCTGGCTGCCTTTCTTACCGATGGATCGCATCTATTATCGCGGCTTTATCCCGGTATCGTGCGAGCGGCTGGCCCATGCACCGTGGCATACGCTTTCAGACCATGCGCCGTTAACGGCCTCGTTTACGTTATGAACACCACGCAGTCCAAACTAACCTTGCCTAACCTGCTGACCGGGTTCCGCTTTGTCGCCGCCCCGGTTTTGTTATCGTTAGCCTGGAACGGCCATGGCGTTGCCTTTATGGTACTGCTGGCGATTGCATTTGTTACCGATATGCTAGACGGCATGGTAGCCCGCTTAACCGGCCAAGTGACCCCGTTTGGAGCGTCCCTTGACAGTTGGGCGGACGTAATCACTTACCTGACCATCGCATTAAGTTGTTGGTGGCTATGGCCCGAGGTAGTCCTAAGAGAAGCGCTTTATGTCGCTTTAATAGTAGCCAGTTGCTTATTACCTGCACTAGCCGGCATCCTGAAGTTCGGATGTTTTACCAGTTACCATACTTGGGGCGTCAAAATCGCCGCCGCGTCGATGGGCTCGACTTTATACGTACTGTTTCTGCATGGCCCGGCATGGCCGTTCCGAATCGCTGCGGTAATATGCCTGCTCGCCGCCATTGAAGAGATAATCATCACGTTGCTGTTGCCCGAACCCGAATCCAATCTGCGTTCGGTCTGGGATGTGTTGAAACGCTCCGAACGGAACAAGCGCCTTTGACTACCGATTACAATTACTTACCGGCCATCGCTAAACCATAATTTAATGTCTACACAGTTGCTGAAACAATCCCCATCATTAGCCAACCCAAGCGAAGGAAAGCTAACGCTTGAGCAAGTATTATTCTGGTTGCAAGAAGACGGGGTAATCTCGAACGCGGACCTGGAAAAATGCCGGATATACGGAAAATCGTCTGCCAACAAACTTAAGCACCCGCTTAACATCCTTACCGAATGCGTCGTAACCGACCAAACTCAGTTCGGAAAACCGCTGACGCTTGAGAATTTAACGCAGTGGTTGGCAAAGAAAGTCAACCTGCCCTATTACTACATCGATCCGCTAAAAATCGACATTCCTTCCGTGACTTCAATTTACAGTCACGCCTATGCGGTAAATTACAATATCCTACCAATTAAGGTGAATAAAGATGAAGCCGTCATTGCTACCGCGGAACCTTATATTCGAGCATGGGAGGCGGATCTTAGAAAAATTCAACCGGGACAAATATCCCGTGTATTGGCTAATCCTGATGAAATCAAACGCTATTTAGGCGAATTCTATGCGTTTGCAAAATCTTTAAAAGGCGCCACGGACAATTCCGCTAACCAATCTGTCAACAGCCTTTATAACTTTGAACAGCTGGTGGAGCTGGGCCAGATCAATAACCTGGATGCGGAAAACCAGCATATCGTTAACTTGGTTAACTGGTTGATGCAGTATGCGTTCGACCAACGTGCCAGCGATATTCATATCGAACCCCGCCGTAATCAAGGCAATGTACGCTTCCGGATCGACGGCATTTTGCACGACGTTTATCAACTGCCGGCCGCCGTTATGAATCCGGTCCTTAGCCGCTTAAAAATTCTCGGCCGGATGGATATTGCCGAAAAACGCTTGCCGCAAGACGGTCGCATTAAAACGCACATCTCAGGAAAAAAAGAGATTGAATTGCGGCTTTCGACGATGCCCAGCGCGTTCGGCGAAAAAATGGTCATGCGTATCTTCGATCCCGAAGTGCTGACGCGCGATTACAAGCAACTCGGCTTTAACAATCATGAAAAAGCCGTCTGGAATAGATTAATTCAGCACTCGCACGGCATTATCCTGGTCACCGGCCCTACCGGCTCGGGAAAAACCACCACGCTGTACTCAACGCTGAAACATCTCGCGACGCCCGAAGTCAATCTCTGCACTGTCGAAGACCCGATTGAACAAATCGAACCCAGCTTTAACCAATTACAGGTTAAAGCCAATATCGGACTGACTTTCGCCAGCGGCATTCGCACGCTAATGCGCCAGGACCCCGATATTATTATGGTCGGCGAAATACGCGACCTGGAGACGGCGGAAATGGCTATCCAAGCGTCCCTTACCGGGCATTTGGTATTTTCCACGTTGCATACCAATAATGCGCCGTCAGCGGTAGTAAGGTTGCTGGATATTGGCGTGCCTGCTTACCTGATTCAACTCACGTTGCTCGGCGTAATGGCGCAACGCCTGGTGCGGGTTTTATGCCGGAACTGTAAAAAACAGGTCGGCATAGACGATCAGCAATGGTCGCAACTGATTACGCCTTACACAGCGCCCACTCCTCGCCATATCTACGAAGCGGTCGGCTGCAAGGAATGCAGGCACACCGGCTATTCGGGCAGAATCGGAATTTATGAAATATTCAGCAACTCGGCGGCGCTGAGGAAAATGATGGTCAGCGGTTGCGACAGCGGCGTACTGCAAAAGCAGGCCATGCTAGAAGGCATGAGGCCATTGCGTTTGAGCGCGGCTGAAAAAGTCGCGGCCGGAATAACCAGTGTCGATGAAATGTTAAGAGTGACGCCTGAGAATATTGAGGATTGAAGACCTCATTTTTTATTCGCCAATAACGGCACCTAATCTAGAGATAGCGTAGGGCGCGCCGTGCGCGCCCAAATTTGGGGAAGCTATCTCTATTCAGTTGTTAAACCTCAAGTATGCCGGTCTGCTTTGGGTTCGGACCATATTCATTATCGCCGGGCGTGCTGTCCATAACCATAAAAACAAAAAGCACGATTCCGCCGATGATTGGAATCAGCGGAATCAATACCCACCAGCCGCTGCGGTCAGTGTCGTGCAATCTTCGAATCGTTACCGCTACGCCGGGAATCAAAACACCCAATGAATAAAGGCCGCTTAACAGGCCGACGCCGGTTGCAAAATTAAAAGTACCGGTAAAAAAGTCAATGGTCGCCAGAAAGGCGCTGATAAGAATATTAAACAACCAAAAGAACCAATACTCTTGCCGGCAGGCCCGGCCATCGAACTCTGCATATTTTCTCAAAACTTCCAGATACCAATTCATGATCTTTTCCTTTCGCTTTGCCCCGTTGAGTTTGCTAGCTGAATGCCGGGGTGATGCACGTCAACTGGATTATTGCCCGCCGAAAAAATGTTGTCCCAGCTATGGCAAGGCGTAGGCAGGAATAAGGCCATCCGAATGCATAGCGCGAAGCGACGTTTCCGGCGGATTCGAGCTTTAGCCTGGCATTAACAACCGGCGATTCTGACAAAAATGTAATCTTTCCGTCATGGTTGAGTCAGGAACAAGTTATTATCATCTAACCATGCATCGACCGTTTATTATTTTTTTCATTTTATTCCTACTTAATCTGGCGCTCGCCGGCTGCACGGAATTCCAGGCGCGTGGGCTCGAACCCAGTGAGTCGGCGTCTCAACTGGAACAACGGACTCTTTCAAACCACGAGTTGATGAATTTTATTCGGTTGGCAACAAGGGAAAAATCGATCAATGCCACCCAATCCTGGAACCTGGATCGATTAACCCTGGCGGCGATTTTCTACCACCCGGACCTAGCGGTTGCCCGTGCGCAAACGCAATGGGCGGCGGCCGGCATTAAGACCGCCGGGCAACGTCCCAACCCATTCATCACGATTTCGCCTACCTGGGTGCGCAATTTGGCAACCGCCGCCGTGCCGTGGATTGCAGCAAGTTCCATCGGCATTCCCATTGAAACCGCCGGCAAACGCGATTATAGGATTGAGAAGGCCAGCCAACTGGCCGGCGCGGCCCGCTTACGGATTGCCGACACCGCCTGGCTGGTACGCGGGCGATTGCGGGCGGCGTTGTTGGAGACGTTCGCCGCCGAGCAAGCGGCGCGATTTGCCGACCAACAACTCGCCGTTCAACAAGCCATCAATCAACGCCTGGAACAACAATTGGCCGTCGGCGAAATCGGGCCGCTGGAAATCAGCCGCTCGCATTTGGCGCTCAATCAAGCCAAACTCAATGCCGATGCGGCACAAAAACGCGTAGCGGAAAGCAAGGTGACGTTAGCAACGGCCATCGGCATACCAGTCGATGGTTTGGCAAACGCGGTCTTCGACTTCAATGATTTTGCCGTCAATCCGGCTTTGCAGGACGTTCCCGTCGGCGTGCTAAAAACACAAGCTTTGCACACCCGCCCCGATATATTGGCGGCGTTGGCCGATTACGAAGCTTCCCAGGCGGCGTTGCAGCTTGAAATCGCCAACCAATACCCGAATCTGCAAGCCAATCCCGGTTATTCCTGGGAAATGGGCGAACACCGCTGGACGCTGGGTTCGACGTTACCGTTGCCGCTGTTCCATCAAAACCAAGGTCCGATCGCGGAAGCCGAAGCCAAGCGGACTGAGATGGCCGCGCGCTTCGAAGCCTTGCAAATGAAAATCATCGGCGACATCGATCATGCGCATGCCGGCGTCGCGGCGCTGATGGATAAATGGCGGGATAGCGAAAACCAAGTCCAAACCCAGAAACGCAACTCGATGGCGATGCAAGCCCAGTATCAAGCCGGCGAAACGGACCGCGTGGCGTTGCTGAGTACCGAACTCGAACAAATCTTGGCGGAACGTGCCCGGTTGGATGTACGGGTCGAAACTCAACAGGCGCTGAACGGATTGGAAGATACGCTCCGCCGACCGCTGCATTCGGTACTTACGTCCACTTCGATTGCCGAATTAGCCGCGATGGAACCCAAGCCATGAAACCCATCGCGTGGTTAACCCTGATCGCCGCCGCGGTCTTTGGCCTCATGGCATTACGGCCGGCAGCAAACGCCGAAAACGAGACCGCAGTCGAAACCGAAGTGGCCGTTAAAATCGCCCGGATCGCAAAAACCACGCTCTACCGCTACGTCGTGGCTTATGGCATGGTCGAGCCGGAACCCGCGATGGCCGGCAAACCGGCGGCCAGTTCCAAACTCGCGGCGACGGCGGCCGGCGTTATAGCGCGAGTATTTTGCGAAGAAGGCCAATTCGTTAAAAAAGGCGCCGTCTTGTTCGAACTCGACAGCCGCGCCGCCGATGCCCTGACCGCCAGAGCCAAGGTCGCCGTCGAATTCGCGCAGAAGAATTTTGCTCGCAAACAGCAATTGAATGCGGCGGACAATGTATCGCGCAAGCTCTACGACGAGGCCGAACAACTGCTGCAAACGGCGCGCAAGGATCTGGCGAATGCCGAAACGCAACGCGATCTGCTCACGATCAAAGCCCCGCTGGACGGCACCGTTGCCGCAATTCATGTCAAAGCCAGCGAGGCCGTCGGCCTCAATAATATTTTGGCCGATCTGATCGACCTGAAACGGCTGGATGTCGCCGTCAAAATTCCCAGCCAGGAAATCGGCGCCGTTCGCTTGGGCCAGCCGGTCGAGTTCGAGCCGGGTTCGCCAGCCGATCAACCCGTGGCAGGACAAGTCGTATTCATCAGCCCGCAAATCGATCCCTTGACCGATACGGTTTTGGTCCGGGCGACCTTGCCCGGCGGTGCCGGGGTCCGCGCCGGGCAATTCGCTCGGATGCGTATTCGGGTAGAAGCATTGACCGACCGGCTGACCGTGCCCGTCGAGAGCGTGGTGCATGGCGATAGCGGCAGCACGCTGGTTTTAGTCGACGGCAACCGTGCGAAACGGGTGCCGGTCGAAACGGGACTGCGCGACGGCAACCGGGTGGAAATAGCCGGCGATCAGTTGCACGAAGGCATGACCGTGGTGACTGAGGGCGCTTATGGGCTGCCCGACGAAACGCGCATCCGGGTTATCGAATAATGCTGTCGTCCTTTGCCTTTCCGCTCCGCCATCGCCTGGCCATCGTGTTCTTGTGCGTTGTACTTTGTCTGGCCGGCGCCTACGCCGCGTTGAACATGCCGTCGTCGATTTTTCCGCGCACCGATTTTCCCCGCGTGGTGATTTTGATCGATAACGGCGTCATGCCCGCCAACGAAATGATGGCGACCATCACCCGGCCGGTCGAGGAAGCCATGAAGGACATTCCCGGCGTTACCACGATACGTTCGAAAACCGGGCGCGGTTCGGCGGAAGTCAACGTGTTTTTCGATTGGCAGACCGATATGGTGGAAGCGGAGCTGTTCGTGCAAGGCCGGCTGGCCAACGTGCAAAAATCCCTGCCGCCGACAGCAACATCCGCCGTATGGCGGCTGACCTTTGCCGCGTTTCCGGTGATCGGTTTAAGTCTGACCGGTCCCGGCCACTCGCTGACTGAATTATGGGAAACCGCCCGTTACACGCTGCAACCGCGTTTGCTGCGCATCCCCGGCGTCGCCCGGACCGGCATCGTCGGCGGGCGTGTGCCGGAATATCACGTCGTCGTCGATCCGTTGCGGCTGCAAGCCGTCAATCTGAGTCTCAACCAAGTCGCCGATGCATTGCTCAAAAACAATCTCATCGTCCCCACCGGGATGCTGGAAGAAGACTATAAGTTATATCTGACCGTGGCCGACGGCCGTATTCATTCGATCGAGGAACTGGAAAATCTGACGGTGTCGATGCCGGCAGCGGCGCCGGTTCCGTCAACGCCGCCGCAAACCGCGACGGCAACCGCGCATCCGATCCGCATCAAGGATTTTGCCCGCGTCGAACGCAGCCAGGAACCGGCGTTTAATATCGTGACGGCGGATGGCGTCAATGCGGTGTTGCTGAACATCTACAGCCAGCCGAACGGCAGCACCCTGGATATAGCACGGCAACTCAAGCAGGAGCTGGAGAGCTTGAAACAAAGCCTGCCGCCCGGCATGCGGATTCAGGTGTTTTACGACCAGTCGCTATTGGTAGACGACTCGATCCGGAGCGTCTGGGAAGCCATCGTGTTGGGGCTGATATTGTCGGTCGCGATTTTGTATGTGTTCCTGAAAAACTGGGGTACTACGCTGATCGCGGCGGTGGTCATCCCGGTCACGGTATTGGCGGCGTTTCTGGTCCTGCGCATCAGCGGTCTGGGCTTTAATTTGATGACCTTGGGCGGCATTGCCGCCGCCATCGGTTTGATTATCGACGACGCCATCGTCGTAGTGGAAGCGATTCATGCCAAGTTGCAGCAAGGGCTGGAGCATCTGAACGCAGTTACCGAGGGTCTGGCGGAAATCTTCCGGCCGTTGCTCGCCTCGACCTTGACGCCGGTCGTGGTGTTTATTCCGCTGGCGTTTCTGGACGGCGTCGCCGGCAGTTTTTTCAAGGCATTGGCGCTGACCATGGTGGTGTCGCTGCTGGCCTCATTGCTGTTGGCGGTGACGCTGATCCCGGCCTTGGCCAGTTGGTGGCTTGCTTCGTCCGAACAGGCCGCACATCCGGAAAAACTCGCGGCGATGCCATCCGTAGCGATTGAACAACCCGCGACAAGCGGCTGGTTCGGCAAACTGAGTAAGGCCTATGAAAAAAGCCTGCATTGGGCGCTGCAACAGGCCAAGCCCGTTCTCGCCGTTTGCGGCTTGATCTTGCTATCGGGAGTTTGGCTATATCAGCAGTTGGACAGCGAGTTTTTACCGTTCATGGACGAAGGCGGCTTCGTACTGGACTATCATGCGCCGTGGGGCACCAGTCTTGCCGAAACGGACCGGCAATTGCGGCAAGCCGAAACCCTACTGCGCTCGATGCCGGAGCTGGACGGTTATTCCCGGCGGACCGGCGCGCGCTTGGCATTGGGGCTTTCGCAGGCGCACAAGGGCGATTTTCTGGTGAAACTGAAACCGGATCGGCAACGCAAAACCGACGAAGTGGTTGCCGACCTGCGGCAACGGCTGCACGCGGCGGTTCCGGGCCTGGAATGGGAGTTCGCCGGCATCCTGGGCGATCTGATCGGCGATCTGACCTGGTCGCCGCGCCCAATCGAAATCAAACTGTTCTCGACCGACGTGCAATGGCTGAAACAAAAAGCCCCGCAAGTGCGAGCGGCGCTGGACACCGTTCCCGGCGTGGTCGATAGCTTCGACGGCCTGGAAACCACCGGTCCCTCGTTAAATTTGCGCGTGCGCTATAGCGACGCGATGCGCTTCGGGCTGACCGCCAACGATGTGGCCGTCGCCGTCTCCACCGCCATGCTGGGCCAAAAAGCCTCGTACGTATTGGAAGGCGACCGAATCGTTAATATCCGGGTGCGTATAAAGTCCGAAGCCAGCCGGCAAATCGCCGATCTCAAGGAACTGCCATTGCGTTCAATGGATGGCCGTACCGTCAAGCTATCGCAAGTGGCCGATAGGGTGATCGATCCCGGCCAGTTGGAGTTGCATCGGGAAGACCTGCGGCAATTGGTGGCGGTTTCAGCGCGCCTGGAAAATCGCGATTTGGGCAGCGCCATGACCGACATCAAAGCCAAACTGGCGCAAGACCCCAGCCTGCCGGCCGGCGTACTGGAGTTCGGCGGCCTGTTTCAACAGCAACAGGAATCGTTCCAAAATCTGCTCATGGTATTGCTGGCGGCTATTTTCCTGGTGTTTACCGTGCTGTTGATCGAGTTCCGCTCGTTCCGCGAACCGGTCGCGATCTTGTTCGGTTCGCTATTGGCGATGTGCGGTACGCTGATGGCGTGGTTCTTGACCGGGACTTCGGTTAATATCGTGTCGTTACTCGGAGCCATTATCGGGATTGGCGTGGTCGCGAAAAACGGTATTCTGATGCTGGATTCGGTGCATAAGCTAAAAGGGCAAAACAAGAACTTGGAACAGGCGTTGCTGGAGTCGGGACGGCGGCGCTTACGCCCGGTATTGATGACCTCGTTGGCCGCCGCGTTGGGCTTGTTGCCGTTGGCCTACGGTATAGGCGCCGGCTCGGATATGCTGAAACCGTTGGCGATTGCGGTGATCGGGGCCTTGGTTTTGTCGGTGTTGCTGTCGTTGATTGCGACGCCGAGCTGTTATTTTGTGCTGCAACGCCGGGCAGTACCGCATCAATCAACACGGAAGGATGACATTAATCGATGATGACGATGACTTCACACTGGTTTTTTTGGGCGCTGTTATCGGCCGTCTTTGCGGCGCTGACCGCCATTTTTGCCAAAATCGGCATTCAAAGTATCGATTCCGACTTGGCGACACTGATTCGCACGGCGATGATCGTTGTGATTTTGGCGGCATTTGTAGGCTTTGCCGGAAAATGGAGCAATCCCTTGCATTGGCCGGCCAGAACCTGGCAGTTCCTGGCGCTGTCCGCCCTGGCGACAGGCGCTTCGTGGCTGTGCTATTTTCGCGCCCTGCAAATCGGCGAGGCGTTGCTGCCGGTGTTTTAACGTTAGCCTTTAAACGTTGATGTCTAAATCGACACAAGGAATCTTCAATCTCTTATGGATCAATGGCTTATTATTTTATCGACGGCTCTCGCCGCCTCGATTGTCGCGGGGATTGCCGGCACGGGCGGCGGCATCATTTTGTTGCCGGTTTTAGTCGCGTCGTTCGGGATACGCGATGCAGTGCCGTTGTACGCAGTTGCTCAATTGATCGGCAATCTGAGCCGGGTTGGCTTCAATTGGCCGCTGATACGATTTCCGGTGGTGTTCTGGTTTGCTTTGGGGGCGATACCTTGTTCCATCTTGGGCGCCTGGCTGTTCACCCGAATGCCGGACACCGAACTGTTTAAATTTTTAGGCGGATTTTTGATCGGCTCCGTCATTTGGCGGCGCTGGTGTAGCCGCTCGAATACGAGCTTTAGCGTGCGTTGGTTTGCGCCGATTGGCGCCGTTTTTTCATTGGTGTCGGCGATTGGGGGCAGTGCCGGCCCTTTCCTGGCGCCATTTTACCTGTCCTACGGCTTGGTCAAAGGCGCATTTATCGGCAGTGAAGCCTTAGGTACCGCGATCATGCACATCGCCAAACTGGCTTCTTATCAGGAGTTAGGGGCTATATCCCCTGCGGCGTGGATGAACGGGGTGGTCGTAGGCTCGGTGATGATCTTGGGTACTTACACCGGCAAAAATCTGCTCGAAAAACTCTCGGCACAAATGTTTATGAACATGATCGAAGCCGCCATAGCCGGTTTTGGTTTATGGTTTTTGCTCAAGTGATTGTTAAGCGGACGGCGACTTTACTATGCGCATTTTGATTGTCGAAGACGAAAAGAAAACCGCCGCCTATTTGCAAAAGGGGCTGAGCGAACACGGTTTTGTGGTCGATAGTTGCCACGACGGCGAAGAAGGCTTATTGCTGGCCGCGACCGTGGAATACGACCTGATCATTCTCGACGTCATGGTGCCGTTACGCGACGGCTGGTCGGTGCTAGCGGAATTAAGACGGCGGGGCCGGAAAACGCCGGTGTTGTACCTGAGCGCGCGCGATACGCTGGACGATCGGGTCAAAGGCCTGGAACTGGGCGCCGACGATTATTTGGTCAAGCCGTTTGCGTTCGTCGAATTGCTGGCGCGGATTCGCTCGATTTTAAGACGTGGGCCGGTGCGTCAGGCGGAGCACTTGCAATTGGCCGATTTGTCCCTGGACCCGATCCGGCATAAAGCCTATCGCGGCGGGCAAGCGCTGGATTTAACGCCGAAGGAATTTACGCTGCTGGCCTTATTCATGAACCGGCCCGGTGAAGTCCTGTCGCGGACGCTGATTGCCGAACAAGTGTGGGATGTCCGTTTCGACTGCGACAGCAATATCATCGATGTCGCGATACGCCGCCTGCGGCAGAAGATCGACGATCCGTTTCCGCAAAAACTGTTGCATACCGTGCGCGGGATCGGCTATGTCCTTGAACAGCGTTGATCCTGCTCGCCCCTGGTCGATGACCGCCCGATTGACGGGGCTGTTCTCGTTGGCGGCGTTGCTGATTTTTCTGGGCATCGGCTTTTATTTGTACCGGTCGTTGACTGAGACTTTTGCGCAAGACAATCGGCAGTTTTTATTGAAGGAAATCCAGTTACTGCAAAACGTATTGGCGGAGCAGCCGCTGAATTTGGAGCGTTTGGCCGACGAACAACGGGAAGGACTGGATTTGCCGACCGGCGAATATTACTCGCGTATTCTGGATGAGCAAGGACATAACCTGAGCGAAACGCCGGGGATGTCGGCATTGGCTGCGATGCTGCAATTTCCTCGGCATTCCGGATCGCAACCAGGCAACAAAACAATCCAAGCGCTGCCCGACGGCCGGTACTTTATGCTGATGACGGCAATCAGCAATGCAAAGCCAAAGCATACCATCCAGATTGGCCTGGACATTTCCCATCAGGCCGCCTTGCTGGCCGAATACCGGCGCAATCTGGCGGCGACCCTGCTGATCGGCTTGCTGTTTTCCGGCTTGTCCGCGTTGGCGGTTGCACGACGTGGACTGAAGCCATTGGCGATCATGGCCCGCCACATGGAAGGCGTGACCGCGACGCAGCTCCATGAGCAATTGGTATCGACCGATTATCCCCGTGAGCTGTCCGACCTGGCTGTGGCCTTTAACGCGATGCTGAGGCGCTTGGACCAGTCGTTCGCGCAATTGCAGCAATTTTCCGCCGATTTGGCTCATGAGTTGCGCACGCCGGTCAATAACCTGACCGGCGAATGCGAGGTGATACTGGGCCAACCGAGAAGTGCTGACCAATATCGCAACATCCTCGAATCCAATCTGGAAGAATACCGCCGCTTGGCGCAAATTATCGAAACCCTGCTGTTTTTGGCCAGAGCCGACAACACCGAAATTGCGTTGCATAAAATCGCTCTGGACGTACGCGCCGAGATCGAAGCGGTTTGCAGTTATCTCGACGCGTTGGCGAAAGAAAAGCAAATTCGCTTGGTCTACCAAGGCGAAGGCGAGCTTTATGCCGATGCCCAGTTATTTAAACGGGTCCTCAGCAACCTGTTGCTCAACGCCATTCAACACACGCCGGTCAACGGCGAAATCCGCATCTCCATTCAGGCCGGCGATGACGACGGCGTCGATATTCGGGTACAAGACAACGGTTGCGGGATTGCCGCCGAGCACTTACCCAAGTTATTCGACCGCTTTTACCGGGTGAATTCGGCCCGCTCCGGGGGCGGCTGTGGTTTAGGGCTCGCGATTGTTAAATCGATTATGGCGTTGCACGGCGGGCGGATCGCGATTACCAGCGAGTTGGGTCGAGGAACCCTGGTCACGCTGCATTTTGAGACCGACCGGCGGCATTAAAGGGTTTAAGCAAACTTGGGTCATGCAAGCCAATATATTGGCGAGAAGTTTTGACGTTTGCTCTCCGCTTTCTTTATAGTTAGAAACTATTTGAATATTAAGGGAGATTATTCAATGTCTGCGGACATTTTACTCACAGTGGTGGCAGCAACCATCGTACAATCCATTTTCGGCGCCGGGGTTTTGTTGTTCGGCGCGCCGATTTTGCTGTTGCTCGGCTACGATTTTATCGATGTCTTGGTGATCTTGCTGCCGATTTCCTTGGTCATCAATAGCTTTCAAATTACGAAACACCATGCCAACGTCGATTTAGGTTTCTATCGCCGTATCCTCTGGCTAAGCCTGCCGCCGATCGCGTTGTTTCTGTTCATCGTGACGCATGCCCGAATCAATATCGGCCTGTTCATCGGGGTATTTTTGCTGTTTATCGCGCTGAAGGATTTTTCGGCTGGCGCGACACGCACGATAGATGCGCTGATGAAGTACGAAAAGCCGTATTTCGTGTTGATGGGCGTCATCCACGGCTTAAGCAGTCTTGGCGGCTCGCTGTTGACGGCACTGGTCCACCAAAAGCTTACCCGAAGGACACCGCACGAGTCACGGTGGCTGCGTCCTATGCCACCTTTGCGCTTGTGCAGTTGCTGACCTTGTTTGCGTTTAGCGGGCAGCAAATCCGGATCGGCTTTTACGAGCAAGCGAGTTATGCCGTAGTCGCCTCGCTGTTTTTTGTTTTGGCTGACGAGACGTTTTATTTGAATATTGGCCAGAACAAATATCAGCGCTTGTTTTCCGTGTTTCTTGCAATGTCGGGCATCCTGCTAATTGCAAGGTCTTTATAACAAAGTAAATTCAAAAAATTTACGCCCCAGCAATCATTAAAAAATATATTTTGGAGTCAATCTATGGTCAAACACGAAGTGACATTAGTTCGTATTTATCTGCGGGAAAGCGAACATATCCTGGGCAAGATCGTCGATTATTTGCATGACAAGGCGAAAGTCCGCGGCATGACCGTGCTAAGGGCTGTCGAGGGATTCAGCGAAAACGGCAAATTGCGGACCAGCTTTTTAGTGGATTTATCGCTGGACTTGCCATTGATCATCGAATTCTACGAAGAGCCGAACAAGGCGGAAGTTATTATTACTGAGTTACTTAACGAATTTCATCTTCCGCATATCGTGAGTTCCTCCATGTGGGTATGTAGCCTTTAAAGCCTGATTGATACAGCGCAATAATTAGAAAAACAAAGCAGGGTATTTAAGATTTACCGCAACCGCTTGGCAAATTGATTGAACTCATAGAAGCACAATGGCGGAATAAAAAGAATGGCCGTAGGCCATCCCGCCAAGCAAATTCTTTATCACGCGGAGAATAATAAATAAAGATGGAATTGATCGTGATGGGACATCGCGGCGAGGGGATGTTTAGTGCTTGGCCGATCGGTTCGGTTGTCAACAGGCGTTGGTCCACGTCACGCGCTCTATTCTGATATTACGTTAACTTAGCACCTATCACTTTGTTCAAATAGCACGTCATACCGGCATGGATGACGCGTTTTTTATACTTGGGCATAACAGCAACACCAGCGTGAAACCTGTTAAGAGTGCGCAACGAAAACCGGCTCGGCTTTATCCTTGTATTTCATCATGACCGACTACTGCGCCGAGGAATTGAATTGCCAAAGCCAATGACCGACAGCCATGCCTAGCCAGACCGCGACCACGCCAAACAGGGCATTGACGATAAATATACTTAATAAGCTATTGAATTCCAGATGCCAATCGGCAAGCTTGAAGCTCAGCCACAGCGTCGATACGATGGCCAACAAACCGAGTAGCGTAATTAAACCGATGGCGCGTAGTTCGGGCGCTAAACTTTGCCGCATGAACAAAAATTCGGTCAAAATGGCTGCCAGAAAAATCATCAAGAAGCCTAATGCCAAGTCACGGTAAGGGAAATTGTGTCCCATCCAGGGATAAAGGTCAGACTCGAATAGCTGTCGTGCCAACACCAAGCCTACCCATACCGCAGCCAAACACAACACGGTGCTAAGAAAGATATTCAATGCCGCTTTCAGTAAATTGCCTTCCTCGAATAAATTGAGCGTTTCTAACGCAAAGGTCGAAAAAGTTGTATAAGCGCCCAGAAAACCCACCAAAATAGCGGCCCTGTATTCGACTGCCAACGGAAAGCGCTGCATCATCATAACTGATAGGAAACCCATCAAAAACGATCCTGATACGTTGATAAACAAGGTGCCGTGAGGGAAAGTTCGCCCCAACCAGCCGTAAATTGCATTGGCCACTAAAAAGCGCACAACTGCGCCCGCCGACCCGCCCATTGCGATGGCAATTAATTGGTTCATTGATTTAGTGACTCCTGTTTTATGGCGATAAATGCGCCGCCGCAAGTTAAACGGGTAGTCTAGTTTTTTGCGGCTGGAATGTGAAGTGCCTGTTCCGGTTTTGTATTTTTGAATTTAATGCGAATCATAAGGTTTAGACCAAAGCCGACACTGCCCCCCGCAACAGTATAAAAGCACTATTTCTCAAAACTTCCAGATACCTATTCGTACGGATATTACGTACTTATACCCACAGGGCATAAGTAGGGTTTGAGCGGACAAGCCGCTCAACTCAGCTTTATACCCAGAGGGCATAAGTTTCGTTTGAGCGGGCAAGCCGCTCAACTCAGCTTTAAATGCAAAAAACTATAACAAAGAGCTTTTATATAACATGGGTTTTATCCTAAATTTAACTGACTTATTCCTGCCCACCTACAGGACTAGATAAAAAACTAATTCACAATACCCAATCCAGCAAATTTGCTTTATCCCCCCTACCCCTTATAATCACCCTAGCTTTCAGGTTCCGGAGGGTTATTCAAACCCAATGGTTAAACGGGAAGTCGGTATCCAAAGCCGACGCTGCCCCCGCAACGGTATGTAAGT